>NZ_BAAILM010000008.1:58421-225407 GCF_054589175.1 Pseudomonas sp. 3A(2025)
CACAGCCACCAGTAATCCGAGAAGCTGCGGCGCACCAGCAGTTCCCAGGTGTCTTCGCTCGGGCGACGGATCACCAGTTGCGACTTGGCGAACACCGTGCCGACCGCCTTGCCCACCGGAAACTTGCTCGGGTGCACGTCGTAGCTGGTGGATTTTTGCAGCACGTCGCGTACATGCGGGCCGCTCAGTTCCAGCACCGACCAGCCGCCGCTGACGTTGACGATCGCGATGTGCAGGCCGTCCAGTGCTTCGCGCAGTTTGCGCTCGGCGTCGAACTCTTCGCCGCTCGGCACGATCAGCACCCACTCATCCGGGCCAAGCCATTGCAAGGAACGCTCGCCGTCGACCACAAGACCCAGCGCGCCTGGCAGCTCAAGGCCCAGGGCCTTGTGCACGCCGGCGGCAAATGCCGGATCATGGCCATCGCCACGCAGGGTCAGATGACCCAGCAGTTTTTTCTCGCGCAGCACCACACCCGGGTTGGTGTGGCCCTTGCCGACCAGCTTGTCGAAGCCTGCATGAAACAGCGGCGACTCGGCCTTGGCGCCGGTGGCTGGACGTTGTTGGTAGACGTTGACTGTAGTCATGACGCACCTGTAATCAATTCTGTTGTAGTGCCCAAACGTGATCCCGACGGGGCGGCCATACGGCCGGCCCCACGGGCATCAGGTCATTCCACGTTCTGCCGCTCGTTCTTCGGATCGATGAACACGGTCGAGACGATCTCGGCCTCGATCACCGTGCCGTCCGCCAGCGGTGCATAGACCTTCTCGCCCAGGCGGTTGATGCCGCCCTTGACCACGGCCAGGGCAAACGAATAGCCCAGCGAGTTGTGCGCGTAGCTGGAGGTCACGTGACCGACCATCTTCATCGGGATCTTCTGGTTCGGGTCGAACACCAGTTGCGCGCCTTCCGGCAGCCAGCGTTTCGGGTCCACAGGCTTGAGGCCGACCAGTTGCTTGCGCTGCTCGCGCACGCAGTCTTCACGGTTCATGCCGCGCCAGCCGATCCACGAGAACGGCTTGGTGCGGCCGACGCACCAACCCATGTTCAGGTCGTCGGGGGTCATCGAGGCGTCGGTGTCTTGCCCGACGATGATGAAGCCCTTCTCGGCACGCAGCACGTGCATGGTCTCGGTGCCGTACGGGGTCAGGTTGTACTTCTTGCCGGCCTCGGCAATTTTTTCCAGGACACCCATGGCGTAGTCGGCCTGAACGTTGACCTCGTACGACAGTTCGCCGGTGAACGAAATCCGGAAGATCCGCGCCGGCACGCCGGCCACATCGCCTTCTTTCCAGGTCATGAACGGGAACGCTTCGCGGCCCAGGTCGATGTCGGTCAGTTCGGACAACAGCTTGCGGCTGTTGGGGCCCGACAGGGTCATGGTCGCCCAGTGGTCGGTCACGGAGGTGAAGTACACCTTCAGTTCCGGCCACTCGGTCTGGTGGTACAGCTCCAGCCACTGCAATACGCGCGCCGCGCCGCCGGTGGTGGTGGTCATCACAAAGTGATTGTCGGCGACGCAGGCGGTCACGCCGTCGTCGAAGACCATGCCGTCTTCTTTACACATCAGGCCATAACGCGCCTTGCCCACGTCCAGCTTGGTCCAGGCGTTGGTGTAGATGCGGTTGAGGAATTCGCGCGAATCCGGGCCCTGAATGTCGATCTTGCCGAGGGTCGAGGCGTCGAGCAGGCCGACACTGTCGCGCACGGCCTTGCATTCGCGGGCCACGGCGGCGTGCAGGTCTTCACCGTTTTTCGGGAAGTACCACGGACGCTTCCACTGGCCGACGTCTTCGAATTCGGCGCCGTTGCGCACATGCCAGGCATGCAGCGCGGTGAAGCGCACCGGCTCGAAGATGTGCCCACAGTGCCGGCCTGCTACCGCGCCGAACGTGACCGGCGTGTAGTTGGGGCGGAACATGGTGGTGCCCATCTCGGGGATGGTGACGTTCAGCGAGCGGGCCGCGATGGCCAGACCGTTGACGTTGCCCAGCTTGCCCTGGTCAGTACCGAAGCCCAGCGCGGTGTAGCGTTTTACGTGCTCGACCGACTCGAAGCCTTCGCGGGTCGCCAGTTCGATGGCGGCCGCGGTGACGTCGTTTTGCAGGTCGACGAATTGCTTCGGTGCACGGGCAGTGCCTTTCTCGTGCGGCACCTGGAACAGCGCCACGGTCGGCTCTTCGGTGCGGTTGACCGCCTTTGGCAGTACGCCTTCAACGGCCTTGAAGCCGGTTTCGCTGGCGGCACGTACGCCACCTTCAAAACCGTCGGCCAGGGCATCGCCCAGGCTGTACACGCCGTTCACGCCGCCGACGCACACGCGTTTTTGCGGTGCTTCGCCGGGCACGAAGCCCAGAATGTCTTCACGCCAGATTGGCTTGCCGCCCAGGTGCGAGGCCAGGTGAACCACCGGGCTGTAGCCGCCGGAGCTGGCGATCAAATCGGCATCGAGCCATTCGCCGGGGCTGGTGACTTTCAGGCTTTTCAGGTCGATGGCCGCAACACGGGCACCGGTCACGCGCTTGCTGCCACGGGCTTCGATGACGGCGCTGGAGGTCAGGATGCGCAGGCCCTTGGCCCGTGCTTCTTCGACCAGCGAACCACGCGGGTTGTGGCGCGCATCGGCGATGGCAACCACTTGCAGACCGGCATCGAGCCAGTCCAGCGCCACGCGGTAGGCGTGGTCGTTGTTGGTCGACAGCACCAGTTTCTTGCCCGGCGACACGCCATAGCGGCGCACGTAGGTCGAGACCGCACCGGCGAGCATGTTGCCCGGAATGTCGTTGTTGGCGTAGACCAGCGGACGCTCGTGAGTACCGGTGGCCAGTACCACGCGGCCGGCACGCACACGGTGTACGCGATGACGAACCTGACCGATCGGCGCACGGTCACCGAGGTGATCGGTGAGGCGCTCGTGAATGGTCAGGAAGTTATGGTCGTGGTAGCCGTTGACCGTGGCGCGTGGCAACAGGATCACGTTATCCAGGCCCGCCAGTTCGGCGACGACGCTGGCAACCCAGTCGGTCGCCGGCTTGCCGTCCAGGCTTTCACGGGTGTCGAGCAGGCTGCCGCCGAACTCTTCCTGTTCGTCCGCCAGAATGACACGGGCACCGCTGCGACCGGCAGCCAGTGCGGCGGCCAGACCCGCAGGGCCAGAACCGACCACCAGCACATCGCAATGCTGGTTGTAGTTGTCGTAACGGTCCGGGTCGTTCTCGACCGGCGAGCGGCCAAGGCCGGCAGCCTTGCGGATGTACTTCTCGTAGGTCATCCAGAACGACTGTGGGTACATGAAGGTTTTGTAGTAGAAGCCCGGCGGCATCAGCTTGCCGCCGACCTTGCCGAGGATCCCCATCATGTCGGTGTTGACGTTCGGCCAGCCGTTGGTGCTGGTGGCGACCAGGCCGGTGTACAGCGCCTGCTGCGTGGCCCGCACGTTGGGAATCTGGGTGGCTTCGGTGGCGCCCAGTTGCAGCACCGCGTTGGGCTCTTCGGCGCCGGCAGCAAAGATGCCGCGTGGGCGCGAATACTTGAAGCTGCGACCGATCACGTCCACGCCGTTGGCGAGCAGCGCCGAGGCCAGGGAGTCACCGGCAAAGCCTTGATAGGTCTGACCGTTGAAGGTGAAGTGCAGCACCTTGCTCCGGTCGATACGGCCGCCATTGGGCAGTCGATTGCTCTGGCTCATACCTTGTCTCCCTCGGCCGTGAACTGTGGCTTGGCGCCAATCGGATAGGTTTCGAGAATTTCGTAGGTCACGGTGTTACGGGTGACGTTGAAGTACTGCCGGCAACCGGCGGCGTGGTCCCACAATTCGTGGTGGATGCCGCGCGGGTTGTCACGGAAAAACATGTACTCGCCCCACTCCTGGTCGGAGCAGGCGCCGGGGTCTAGCGGGCGTGGAATGTGCGCCTGGCCTGCGGCGTGGAATTCCTCTTCGCTGCGCAGCTCGCCACAGTGAGGACAGAAGATATAAAGCATGTTCGAAATCCCCGGATTTAGTGAGCGACAGCCGCAGCGCCGTGTTCGTCGATCAGCGCGCCGTTATGGAAGCGATCGATGGAGAACGGTGCAGCGAGTGGGTGCATTTCGCCTTTGGCCAGGCTTGCGGCAAACACGTTGCCCGAGCCTGGCGTGGCCTTGAAGCCGCCTGTACCCCAGCCGCAGTTGAAGAACATGTTCGGCACCGGCGTTTTGGAGATGATCGGGCAGGCGTCAGGGGTGGTGTCGACGATGCCGCCCCATTGGCGGTTCATGCGCACCCGCGACAGCACCGGGAACATCTCGACGATGGCCTGAATCGTGTGTTCGATGACCGGGTACGAACCGCGCTGGCCGTAGCCGACCCAGCTGTCGATACCGGCACCGATCACCAGGTCGCCCTTGTCGGACTGGCTGATGTAACCGTGTACGGCGTTGGACATGATCACGCTGTCGATGATCGGCTTGATCGGCTCGGACACCAGCGCTTGCAGCGGGTGCGATTCGACCGGCAGGCGGAAACCGGCCAGCTTGGCCATATGCCCGGAGTTACCGGCGGTGACCACACCGACGCGCTTGGCGCCGATGAAGCCCTTGGTGGTCTCGACACCGATGCACACGCCGTTCTGCTTGCGAAAGCCGATGACTTCGGTCTGCTGGATCAGGTCGACGCCCAGGGCGTCGGCGGCACGGGCAAAGCCCCAGGCCACGGCGTCGTGACGGGCCACGCCGCCACGGCGCTGGACGGTCGCGCCGAGGATTGGGTAACGGGTGTTCTTCGAGCAGTCGAGGTACGGAATCTCGCTGGCGACCTGTTCGGTGTTGAGCAGTTCGCCGTCCACGCCGTTGAGGCGGTTGGCGCTGACCCGACGCTCCGAATCACGGATGTCCTGCAGGGTGTGGCACAGGTTGTACACGCCGCGCTGGGAGAACATCACGTTGTAGTTCAGGTCCTGCGACAGGCCTTCCCACAGTTTCATGGCGTGCTCGTACAGGTGGGCCGATTCGTCCCACAGGTAGTTGGAGCGCACGATGGTGGTGTTACGGGCGGTGTTGCCGCCGCCCAGATAACCTTTCTCGATCACCGCCACGTTGGTGATGCCGTGCTCCTTGGCCAGGTAGTAAGCGGTGGCCAGGCCATGGCCGCCACCGCCGACGATGACCACGTCGTATACCTGTTTAGGCGTTGGCGTGCGCCACATGCGCTGCCAGTTTTCGTGGTGGCTGAAAGAGTGCTTGAGGAGGCCGAAGCCTGAGTAACGATTCATTGAGGCGACTCCTGACTCAGCGGTAAACCGGGAAATCGGCGCACAGGGCGGCCACATGGCTGGCGACATTGGCCTCGACATCGGCATCGCCGAGGTTGTCGAGGATGTCGCAGATCCAGCCGGCCAGCTCGATGCACTGGGCTTCCTTGAAGCCACGGGTGGTGACGGCCGGGGTGCCGATGCGCAGGCCCGAGGTCACGAACGGCGACTGCGGGTCGTTCGGTACGGCGTTCTTGTTGACGGTGATGTGCGCACGCCCCAGGGCGGCGTCGGCGTCTTTGCCGGTCAGGCCCTGACGAATCAGGCTGACCAGGAACAGGTGGTTGTCGGTACCGCCGGATACAACGTCGTAACCGCGGTCGATGAACACCTTGGCCATGGCCTGGGCGTTATTGATCACTTGTTGCTGGTAAACCTTGAAGCCTGGCTCCAGCGCCTCTTTGAAGCACACCGCCTTGCCGGCGATGACATGCATCAGCGGGCCGCCCTGGGCACCCGGGAATACGGCAGCGTTGAGCTTTTTCTCGATGGCTTCGTTGGCACGGGCCAGAATCAGGCCGCCGCGTGGACCGCGCAGGGTCTTGTGGGTAGTGGTGGTGACCACATCGGCGTACGGCAGCGGGTTCGGGTACAGACCGGCGGCGACCAGACCGGCCACGTGGGCCATGTCGACGAACAGCAAGGCACCGACTTTATCGGCGATCTCGCGAAAGCGCGGGAAGTCCAGGGTCTTGGAGTAGGCCGAGAAACCGGCAACGATCATTTTTGGCTGGTGCTCGACGGCCAGGCGCTCGACTTCGTCGTAGTTGATCAGGCCGGTGTCGTTGTCGATGCCGTACTGCACCGCGTTGTACAGCTTGCCCGAGGACGAAACTTTGGCGCCGTGGGTCAGGTGGCCGCCGTGGGCCAGGCTCATGCCCAGGATGGTGTCGCCGGTCTGCAGCAGGGCCAGGTAAACGGCAGAGTTGGCCGACGAGCCGGAGTGCGGTTGAACGTTGGCGTAGTCGGCACCGAACAACTGCTTGGCGCGGTCGATGGCCAGTTGCTCGACCTTGTCGACGTGCTCGCAGCCACCGTAGTAACGCTTGCCCGGGTAGCCTTCGGCGTATTTGTTGGTCAGGCCACTGCCCTGCGCCTGCATCACGCGCTTGCTGGTGTAGTTCTCAGACGCGATGAGTTCGATGTGATCTTCCTGACGCTGCTCTTCGGCATTGATCGCCGCCAGCAGCGCGTCATCGTAACCCTGGATCTGATCTTGTTTGCTGAACATCGCGTTCTCTCCAGCGGCGTCGCGGCGCCTTTCATTGTTGGTCAGGGCAGTGTTGAACCCTCTGGCTGCGATGGTAGGGCCGCAAGCGCCCGATCAGATGCCTGCGCACGCCACGCAAAGGCGCATTTACGACATGGACGGAACGACATGAAACCCGACGAATCGCGAAGGCTTCGCGTTTGCCGGCGCCAGACGGTAAAACGCCCGGTATATCGAGCCTTACGGCACTTGGCGAGGCGATCGGGCGGGCACTGAAAAGGGGATGTTTTGGCGGGATGAACCAGGGTTCGGAGCAATACGATGGCGTATTCAGACAAGTGACGGGCGGCGGCAAAGCGCCGCCCGTGTGCAGCAATCAGGCGCCCGGCTTGCCCGAGACCAGCCCATCGGCACGGAACATCGTACGAATGCCGCGCACCGCCTGGCGGATGCGGTCCTGATTCTCGATCAGGGCAAAGCGCACATGGTCGTCGCCGTATTCACCGAAACCGATGCCCGGCGACACGCAGACCTTGGCTTCGGCCAGCAGCTTCTTGGCGAACTCCAGCGAGCCCAGGTGCGCATACGCTTCGGGGATTTTCGCCCAGACATACATCGAAGCCTTGGGGTTCTCGACCATCCAGCCCAGCTCATGCAGGCCCTTGACCAGCACGTTGCGACGCTGGCGGTACTGCTCGGCGATGTCCAGCACGCACTGTTGGTCGCCTTCGAGTGCGGCGATGGCTGCCACCTGCAATGGCGTGAAGGTGCCGTAGTCGTGGTAGCTCTTGATCCGCGCCAGGGCGCCGACCAGCTCATGGTTACCGACCATGAAGCCGATCCGCCAGCCGGCCATGTTGTAGCTCTTGGACAGGGTGAAAAACTCCACCGCAATGTCCTTGGCGCCCGGCACCTGCATGATCGACGGTGCTTTCCAGCCGTCGTAGACGATGTCGGCATAGGCCAGGTCGTGAATCACCAGCACATCGTATTGCTTGGCCAGGGCCACCACGCGCTCGAAGAAATCCAGCTCGACGCACTGCGCGGTCGGGTTGGACGGGAAGCCCAGAATCATCATCTTCGGCTTGGGGATCGAGCCGCGAATGGCTTTTTCCAGCTCGGCAAAGAAGTCCACGCCCGGCACCAGCGGCACCGACCGCACCTGGGCGCCGGCAATCACGGCACCGTAGATGTGGATCGGGTAACTGGGGTTGGGCACCAGCACCGTGTCGCCCTGATCAAGGGTGGCAAGCATCAGGTGCGCCAGGCCCTCTTTGGAGCCGATGGTGACAATGGCTTCGCTTTCCGGGTCGATATCGACTTCGTAGCGTTTCTTGTACCAGTTGGAAATCGCCCGGCGCAGGCGCGGAATACCCTTGGAGGTGGAGTAACCGTGGGTGTCTTCGCGCTGGGCGACGGTGACCAGTTTCTCGACGATGTGCGGCGGCGTAGCCCCGTCGGGGTTGCCCATGCTCAGGTCGATAATGTCCTCACCACGACGGCGAGCGGCCATTTTCAGCTCGGCGGTGATGTTGAAGACGTAAGGGGGGAGTCGATCGATGCGCGCAAAGCGGCGCGGCAAACCTTGGTCAGCCATGAGAATCTCGCAGACGTAAGCGCCCGGAACCGTCCGAGCGACGTTGGCCACATGAGGCAGCCTGCGCGAACGATAAGGGCGTTGATGGCCATTTGTCTACAACGATTTTTCTGCGCGACATACGCCCGCCGGTGCCGCTGTCGTTTACAGCAAAGGTTGTCCCCGCCGCAGTCATTCAATAGGCTTGCGCGATTGTTTGTCCTCGCATTCGGCGAGTCGCTTAACGGAGAGTGCCCATGGGCTTGAACGATCAGTGGATGCAGCGTGACCTCGCGGTGCTGTGGCACCCCTGCACCCAGATGAAAGACCACGAACAACTGCCGTTGATTCCGATCCGCCGGGGCGAAGGCGTATGGCTCGAAGACTTCGAAGGCAAGCGCTACCTGGACGCGGTCAGCTCGTGGTGGGTCAATGTGTTCGGCCACGCCAACCCGCGCATCAACCAGCGCATCAAGGATCAGGTCGACCAGCTTGAACACGTGATCCTCGCAGGCTTCAGCCATCAGCCGGTGATCGAGCTGTCCGAACGCCTGGTCAAGCTGACCCCCGACGGCCTGACGCGTTGCTTCTATGCCGACAACGGCTCGTCGTGCATCGAAGTGGCGTTGAAGATGAGCTTTCACTACTGGCTCAATCGCGGCCAGCCGGGCAAGCAGCGCTTTGTCACCCTGACCAACAGCTACCATGGCGAAACCATGGCGGCGATGTCGGTGGGTGATGTGCCACTGTTCACCGAAACCTACAAGCCGCTGCTGATGGACACCCTCAAGGTGCCGAGCCCGGACTGCTTCCATCGCCCGGACGGGGTGAGCTGGGAAGAACACTCGCGCACGATGTTCCAGGCCATGGAGCAGACCCTGGCCGAGCACCACGCCAGTGTTGCGGCCGTCATCGTCGAGCCGCTGATTCAGGGCGCCGGCGGCATGCGCATGTACCACCCGGTGTACCTCAAACTGCTGCGCGAAGCCTGCGACCGTTACGGCGTGCACCTGATCCATGACGAAATCGCCGTGGGTTTTGGCCGCACCGGGACGATGTTCGCCTGCGAACAGGCCGGCATCCGCCCGGACTTCCTGTGCCTGTCCAAGGCCCTGACCGGTGGTTATCTGCCGCTGGCGGCGTGCCTGACCACCGACGAGGTGTACGACGCCTTCTACGACGACTACCCGACCCTGCGCGCCTTCTTGCATTCGCACAGCTACACCGGCAACCCTCTGGCCTGCGCCGCCGCCTTGGCGACCCTGGATATCTTCGAACAAGACAACGTGATCGAGGCCAACAAGGCCCTGGCGCAGCGCATGGCCAGCAGCACCGCGCACCTGGCCGACCACCCCAACGTCGCTGAAGTGCGCCAGACCGGCATGGCGCTGGCCATCGAAATGGTCAAGGACAAGAACAGCAAGACGCCTTACCCGTGGCAGGAACGCCGTGGCCTGAAAGTCTTCCAGCACGCCCTTGAACGCGGCGCCCTGCTGCGCCCGCTGGGCAACGTGGTGTACCTGCTGCCGCCGTACGTGATCACCGAAGAGCAGATCGACTTTCTTGCCGAGGTGGCCAGCGAAGGCATCGACATCGCCACGCGTGAAAGCGTCAGCGTGGCGGTGCGCGAGAATTTCCACCCCGATTTCCGCGATCCGGGCTAGACCACACACATCATCTTCACCAGAGACCACGCATGAGACTGTCCCGCTTCTTCATCGACGCCCCGCTGAGCCTGGGCGAACACACCTTGCCTGAGGCCCAGGCGCATTACATCGGCCGGGTGCTGCGCATGACCGAGGGCCAGGCCCTGCAGGTGTTCGACGGCTCAGGTCTTGAATACCGTGGCACCTTGCTGGAAGTCGGCAAAAAACAAGTGCGCGTGCAGCTCGACGAACAGTTTGCCGGCCAGGCGGAATCCACCTTGCGCATCCACCTGGGCCAGGGCCTGTCGCGGGGCGAGCGCATGGACTGGGCGATCCAGAAAGCCACCGAGCTGGGCGTGGCTGAGATCACCCCTATCGTCAGCGAGCGCTGCGAAGTGCGCCTCAAGGACGAGCGTGCGCAAAAACGCCAGGACCACTGGCAGCAAATCGCAATCAGCGCCTGCGAACAGTGCGGTCGCTCCGTGGTGCCGGTGATTCATCCGCCGCAGCCCTTGGCCGACTGGCTCAAGCAGACCGAAGCCGACCTGAAACTGGTCCTGCACCCGGTCGCCGAACCGCTGAGCAGCCATCCGCAACCGGCCAGCCTGGCCTTCCTGATCGGCCCCGAAGGCGGGCTGAGCGAGGCAGAAGTCGAGCAGGCCAAAACAGCCGGCTATCACGCCGCCCGCCTCGGCCCGCGCGTGCTGCGCACCGAAACCGCCCCGGTGGTGGCCCTGAGCGTGGCGCAACAACTGTGGGGCGATTTCTAGGGGCTATACCCCGCCCCCCCCCCGTAGGACCGACTTTAGTCGGGAACGCATACGCCGCCGTTTCGCGTCGTTCCCTTCGCGGCTAAAGCCGCTCCTACGAGGAACGCATACGCCGCCGTTTCGCGTCGTTCCCCTCCCGGATAAAGCCGCTTCTACGGGGGCGGGCCGAAGTTTGAAATCTTTTGCATCGCGTTGCTGCCACTTCTTTCGATGCAAGGCACTATCGTCCACCCTCCACTTTTCAGGAGGGCAATGGAATGCCTGTCCATCATCACGCACGTAATCTACGCACCGGTCGCCACTCCTGTACTGGGCAGATTTACCTGGTGACTTGCGCAGTACAGAATCGTGAACCGGTCTTTTTCGATCTATATATTGGCCGCCGGCTGGTGGCTGAAATGCGTTGCTTGCATGACACCGGTGTTGTGCAGTCGCTGGCCTGGGTCGTGATGCCCGATCACCTGCATTGGCTGTTTGAGTTGCGATCCGGATCACTGGGCCAAATGATGCAACAGCTCAAGGGCCGCAGCGCCTATGCGATCAACAAGGCTTCAGGCAGCAAGATATTGCGCTGGCAGAAGAGCTATCACGACCACGCTGCCAGAAGGGATGAGGATGTATCGGAGATGGCGCGCTATGTGATTGCCAATCCGATACGGGCTGGATTGGTAACGTGTGAAAGTGATTACCCGTTGTGGGATACGGTCTGGACGTAAGGCCGCTCGGGCAACGATCCCCGTAGGCCCCGTAGGACCGACTTCAGTCGGGAACAGACTCACCACATAATCCTGCGATGACACCATTCGCGGCTAAAGCACATACCCAATGATCGCCACAAAGTGCATCAGGCTGCCGGCGATCACGAACAGGTGCCAGATACCGTGCCAGTGGCGGATGTGGTCGAAGGCAAAGAAGATAATGCCGACGGTGTACATCACGCCACCGCCGGCCAGCCAGATAAAGCCCGCCGTGCCCAGGCTGGCGAGCAGCGGCTTGACCGCCACCAGCACGATCCAGCCCATCACCGCGTAGATCACCACCGACAGCACCCGCGCTTCGGAGCGTGGCTTGATCTCTTGCAGGATGCCGATCAGCGCCAGCGCCCAGACAATGCCGAACAGGCTCCAGCCCCACGGCCCGCGCAACGACACCAGACAAAACGGTGTATAGCTGCCGGCAATCATCAGGTAGATCGAAAAATGATCGACCTTGCGCATGATCGTTTTCGCCCGCCCACGTACGCTGTGGTAGACCGTCGAGGCGCTGTACAGCCCCATCAGGCACACGCCGTACACCGCCACGCTGACGATCTTCCAGATATCGTGCTGCAGACTCGCCAGCACCAGTAGCCAGACCGCACCGACGGCGGCCAGCAGCGTGCCGACCAGGTGCGACCATGCGTTGAATTTTTCTCCGTAGTACATCGGTTAACCGCCCTTTTGTTGCCGAAGGTTTACTATCGAACACTCCATTAAAAGCACGCCCACCAAAAGCGCCCGCCATGCAGATCGACGATGAATTGACCCTCAAGAAGCTCGAAACATTCCTGGCCTTCATGCGCACCGGCAATCTGAGCCGTGCGGCGGCCGAGTTGCAGACCAGCAATGTCAGCGTGCATCGCGCCATTCACTCGCTGGAAAGTGCGCTGCGTTGCCCGCTGTTCAAGCACGAAGGCCGTAACCTTACGCCACTCGAAAGCGCCTATGTGCTGGAAGAGCGTGCGCAGAAGCTGATTCAGGATGTCGTGACCACCGTAGAACTGACGCGTCAGGCGGCCGGTTTCTCGGCGGCACGTTTCAAGCTGGGGGCGTTGTATTCGCTGACCGTGCGCACCGTGCCACAGTTGATCATGGGCTTGAAGCTGCGCCGCAGCGAACTGAATATCGACCTGATCCTGGGCTCGAACATGGATCTGCTGTACAAGCTCAAGAACATGGAAGTCGACGCCATGCTGGTGTCGCTGGACGAGAACGTCAACGACCCGGACTGCGAGCATCTGCCGCTGTTCAGCGACGATATTTTTCTCGCCGTGCCGGTAGATTCGCCGTTTGCGCAGCACAGTGAAGTGGATTTGAGCGACCTGCGCGAAGAAACCTTCATCACCCTGACCCAAGGCTTCGCCACCCACCGTGACGGCGTGCGGGTGTTCAGCCAGGCAGGCTTCGAGCCCAAGGTGGCGATGCAGGTGAACGATATTTTTACCCTGCTGAGCATGGTCAGCTCAGGCGTCGGCTACGCGCTGCTGCCGGGGCGCATCGCCGCCGTATACGAAAACCGCGTGCGGCTGATCCCGCTGCAGGCGCGTTACCGCCTGCAGCAGGCCATCGGCATGGTGTTTCTCAAGTCCCGCGAACGCGACCCGAACCTGCTGGCCCTGGTCGCGGAATGCCGCATGTATGCATCGACACAAGCTGCAAGCGCCAAGCTATAAGCTGCAAGAACACCGCGATCCGCTTACAGCTTGCAGCTTGCAACTTAAAGCTGCTCTTAACCTAGGAAGGCGCGTACGGCGAAGTACAGCAGCGATGGCCCGAGCAGGCAACCCAGCGCGGTATAGAACGCCGCTGTGAGGCAACCATAAGGCACCAGCCTGGGATCGGTTGCCGCAAGACCACCGGCCACGCCGCTGGAGGTGCCCATCAATCCGCCGAAAATCACCGCACTGCGCGGATTGTTCAGACCAATGAACGGCGCCGCGAACGGGGTGGCTACCATGACCAGAATCGCCTTGATCAGCCCGGCCGCAATCGACAACGCCATCACCTCGGAGCTGGCACCAATCGCCGCACCGGTCACCGGGCCGACGATGTAAGTGACAGCCCCGGCGCCGATGGTGGTCAGGCTGACCGCATCGGTATAACCGAAGGCCAGGGCCACGCCGACTCCGGCAATGAACGATGTGCCAATGCCGACGAACAGCGAAAAAACCCCGACATACCCGGCGCGTTTCAGTTCGTTGACATTGACCCCGAACGCTGTCGCAACAATGGCGAAGTCACGCAACATCGCCCCACCGAGCAGACCGATGCCCGACAGTAATGGCAAATCAACGACACCTTTCTGGCCACCGGTCACGGCGCCGCCGATGTAGGCCAGAACAAGCCCCAGCAGAATCGCGATGGCCGAGCCATGCAGACGCCCCTTGGTGAAGGTGGCGGAGATCCAGTAAGAGACCCACATGGTAATTCCGATGACGGCAAAACCACCGACCAGGCCATAACCGTTGACGACTTTCATCATGGATTCATACATGGCGCTTACCCCGCAGTCTTGTTGGTAACAATCACTTCAGGGTCGGCACTTGCACTGCCCATACGGGTCAGCACCGGCACCAGCGCAAAGGCGACAACCACCGCCAGCGTGCCGGCAAGGATGGCCATGGGACCACCCTTGAGCGCGCCAAATACGTTTTGTTGAGCCGCCATCGCCACCACGATGGGGATATAGATCGCGCTCCAGAACTCGACGCCTTGTTCAGACTTGCCCGCCAGCAGGCCGCGCTTGTTCAGGTAACTGCCCAGGCCAATGAGCAGTACCATGGCAATACCGACGCCGCCGACATTGGCTGGGACGCCGATCAGTTTGCCCAGCACTTCACCGATGAAGATGCCGGCCAGGGTACAAAACGCAAGAAACGCTACACCGTAGATAATCATTATTGTTATTCCTTTTTTGCATTGCTGAAGTTGTTGTTTTTGTCCTTCGTAGCAGCTGCACTCGGTGTCTATGCCACCTCTACGGGTGACGGTTTTCCTCCTCGCGCGACAAGGCGACCAGACTGTCCAGGCGCGCGCCGTCATAGGCGATCACCGTTGCGTGTTGCAGAACCTTGCGGCCTAACCCTGTCAGTACCGAACCGGGTGGCAACTCGATTTGTAAGTGAACGCCGCGCTCATGCGCGGTTTCGACGGTGCTGCGCCAGTCGATGACCCGGCACATGTTGAACGCCAGGTCATCGCGCAGCTTGTCAGCGTTGTGAATCGGCCGCGCCGAGGTGCCGCTGAGGTAGCGCAGCCGGGGCGTGCGCACCTCGACGCTGGCAAACGCTTCGGCCAGCGCACGGGCCGGCGCGTCGAGCAATGCACAGTGCGACGGTACGCTGACTGCAAGGCGTTTTGCAGCGCTGGCGCCGGCCGCTTTGGCCAGTGTGGCGACCTGCTGCATGGCCGCTTCGCTGCCAGCGATGACCAGTTGCCGCTCGGCGTTGATATTGGCCAAAAAGACCGGCGTCTGCGGGCTGTTGACCTGCGACAGCAACCCTTCGACCTCGGGCAGTTCCAGGCCGAGGATCACGGTCATGCCGTAGCCTGCGGGATAGGCGTTTTGCATCAGCTCACCGCGCAAGGCGACCAGGCGCAAGGCATCGTCGAAGTCCAGCGCCTCGGCAATCACCGCTGCCGGGTAAGCGCCAATCGATAACCCGGCCACGAAATCCGTCGTACAGCCGCGCCGTTGCAAAACACGCGCAGCCGCCACGCCGGCGATCAACAGGCACAACTGCACCGCGCGGGTGTCGCTCAGGGCCTGCTCGCTGTCCAGGGCCAAGACGTCTTCGCCCAACACCGCGCTGGCGTGGTTCAAGGTGTCTATGACCTGCGGCTCACTGGCCAGGCGATGGAGCATGCCTGGCTGTTGCGCGCCCTGGCCGGGGAACACCCACAAGCGGCTCATGCGCAGGCCTCAAGGTGCTGCCACGGGTCGCTGAGCAACAGCGCCGCATGTGAGTTCTTGAGCAACACCTGCCGTGAGCTGCCCGCCCATTCCCGCAGCGCCAGCGCGCCATTGGGCAATTGCAACTGCACATCGATACGACACGCTGCGGTGTCGAGCGCGCTGACCAGATCAGCAGCCCAGGCCCGCGATACGCACACCGGAGTACGCACGATCAGGTCCAGGTCGCTGTCTTGATGCAAGGCCGCAACACCGCTGGCCAGCTCGAACCCGGCGCTACCGGCCACGCCCCAGACCAGACCCAGCGACGCCAGCACTGGGCGAACTTGCTCAAGGGCACGCAAGGCCGGCCAGTCACGGATACCCACAACGTCGATCAAGTCCTCCGGGCGCACCTGGCGCACAACAGCCGCACGCGGCATGCTCGCCGCATAGCGCTGTTCACGACGCGGTCCGCGAATACCCACCGCCACGCGATCAGCGCTCAGCACCTGACGCCGCACCACCACCGGCTGGCCGGCGCTGACCACCTCGACCACCCATTCGGGCGCATCGCCAGGCAACTCGGCCACGGTCATGCCGCTCAGCAGGTCATGAGGCAGCAATGTAGTCACGCCCATTGCTCGCGCAAACGCTGGCGCACCTGCGCCGACGCCGTCCGATGCCGCGCACCGAGCCGGCCACTGAGATCACGACCGCTGCGCTGGATATCGGCGATGGCGGCGCTCAGCACCTGGCGCACCTGGCTCAGGTCCTGTTCCTGCGGCTGCTCGATCTGGCTGACCGTGAGGGTTTCCCACAGCAGGCCGAGGCTGGCATAGCTGTCGATGTCGTACGCCATAGGCGGGATGCTGGCAGCGAGTTTTTCCAGTTCATCGACGCTGCGCTGGGTCACCCGTGCAGCAGAAGCCTTGCCCATGGCATGGACCATCACGCCCGGATCGCGCAGGGCGATCAAGCGGTTGGCCTGGTAACCGTGGGCCAGAAATGCCCCCGACATCGCCTTGCCGACCAGCAGGCCGATCACCGGATGCCCGGCCAGCCGGGCGCGGGCATAGCTGTCCACCGCACCGGCCAATGCCTGATGAATACCCAAGGCTTCTTCACGGCGACCATAGGCCTGGCTGGGCACATCGATGATCGCGATCAGCGCACGCTTGTGTTCGCTGTCGCGGTCCAGTTCGATGGCCTGATCAACCGCCTTGGCCAGGCCCCAGCCTTCCAGCAGCCCGACCTCGCCTTCACGGGCACGCGGGAAAGGGTTATCGGCATCAGGAACCACGGCGATAAAACGCACCGCCTGTTCACCCAGTGTCGTGTCTGTTGCCCGCACCGACACCGGTAAACCGTCCACCGCCTGGCCCTGCGCACCCAGCGCGTCAAGCCAGTTCACACCACGTTGCGAAGCGCTCATGAGCGGGCTCCTTGATAAAGAGTGCGTACGGTCTGCGCATCGATCTGTGGCGCCGTGTCGAGTTGCACCAGACGCTGCAAATACTCGGCGTACTGACCGCTGCGATGGCTGGCCGGCACGCCTTGTTCAAGCCAGCCGGCGACCTGCTGACGAATGTCGCTAACGTCATCGGCGGCAAAGCCGTCTACCAGCGCGCTGGCAAAGCGCTGCTCGCCACCGGTCAGGCTCCAGATGAATGGCCGGTCGCGTGAGTCGTACTCTTCGATGCCGGCTTCCTGCTCGATCACCTGCGGACCATTCAGGCCCAGGCGGGCTTCGCGGGTCACCAGCAGATAGCTGCATAATCCTGCGGCAATCGACATGCCGCCAAAGCAGCCGACGCTGCCGGCAATCACGCCGATCACCGGCTGGTACTGGCGCAAATCGACAATCGCCGCCTGAATCTCGGCAATCGCCGCCAGCCCCAGGTTGGCTTCCTGCAAGCGCACGCCGCCGGTTTCCAGCAGCAGAATCGCAGCGGTCGGAATGCCGTTGCGGTTGTCTTCGGCGGCCAGTTCCAGGGCGCCGGCCATCTTCGCGCCGCCGACCTCGCCCATGCTGCCGCCCTGGAATGCGCCCTCGATGGCGGCAATGACAACGGGCCGGCCATTGACCGTGCCCTTGGCAACCACGACGCCGTCATCGGCCTGCGGCACCACGCCTTGCTGGCTGAGCCACGGCGAAATCAGCCGCTCGAAGGGGTCGATCAATTCACGAAAGCTGCCGGCGTCGAGCAAGGCCTTGGCACGCTGGCGGGCGCCCAATTCGATGAAGCTGTGCTGCTGGAGCAAACGCGCGGTATCAGTCATGGCCAACCTCCTCGAAGCCTTGTTCCAGACGCAGGCGCACCACCCCCGGCGTGGCGCCGAAGTCATGGATATCGATGTTCAGTGCTTGCGGCGTCTGACCGTCGAACATCCGTTCGAACAGGTGCTGCCAACGCGCACTGGCGCCATTGACCGAGGTCACCACGCGGATCGACAGCTTGCCCGGCAGGCCCGGTTCCAGCAGCACTTCCAGGTCGCCGGAGCCGACACAACCGACCAGCGCACGGCCGCGCGGCGGTTGCCCGGCGGGGAATTCGAATGACAGGGTTTCCATGGTCACAAACTCCGTGAAGGATGGCCGAGCGCAGGCTCCAGGCCATCGATGAACAGGCAGGCGGCAAGCAGATCGGCCGCCCCGCCCGGTGAGGCATTCAGGCCGGTGAGTTGCCGGTCCAGCGCTTGCAACTGACGACGCCCGGCAAGACTGGCGCTGCCACCGGCATCCAGCACCCGCTGGGCGCCGTGCTGCATGGCGTGCAAGCCTTCGATGCCGGCGCGGTACAGCACGCAGGTGTCGGTGAGTGAGGTCATGATCGCCAGCAAGGCATCGAGCCGGGCGTTCTGCTCGCCACTGCCGGCGGCGCGGCTGCGCTGCAACTGCACCAGGGCGTATTGGGTGACCGCCGGAAAACCCTGCTGCGCCTGTTCGCGAGCGCCTTGGGCGCCGTAACGCCGGGCGACTTCACGGCCATGGCTGGCAACCGCAGGCAGGGCCTGACGATCATCGATCAACGCCAGGCGCGCCGCCCGCAGGCACACGCTGGCAGGCGTCAGGTCTTCTGGGGCCAGCGCCACCGCCGCGACCAGCAGACCCAAGGCCCATATCGCACCGCGATGGGTGTTGACGCCGCCGGTGACGCGCAGCATCTCGGCTTCGCCTTCGCGCCCCAGCCGGCCAAGGGCTTCGCGCAGCGACTGGCCAACTTCGCCCTGCTCAACGGCCGCTTCGGCCATTTGCTTGAAGGCCGGCCACAGCGACAACGCCGAAGCGTGCATCAGGCCCAAGTGCATATCACGGTGCGCGCCGCCGCTGCGCCGGTCGACCAGCGCAGGCTTTGGCGACAGCTCGGCTTCGTCGATCAGCGCCTCGACGGCCAGATCGGCCAGTTGATCGGCCAGTGACAGGTCGGGTACAGGACGTTTGAGTGCACTCATCACCAGCTCCTGAATTTGGCGGGCGGGTTGTACAGGCCGCCGGACCACTCGACCAGATCGGCAATGCTCTTGGCCGCCAACAATTCACGGCTGGCATCGGTACGCCGAATGCCGAGGTCTTCGGGCAGCGCAATCAGCCCTTCGCGACGCAGGCGGGCGGTTTCTTTCGGGTCATGGCGCAGGCCGATGGCGGTGACGCCGGCCACCGCCGCGATCATCGCGCGGCGCTCTTCGAGGCTGCGGGCCTTGTACAGGTAGGCGATGCCTTCTTCGGTAAGCAAGTGGGTCACGTCGTCGCCGTAGACCATGATCGGCGCCAGCGGCATGCCGCTTTTCTTCGCCACTTCGATGGCATCCAGGGTGTCGACAAACGTGGGTTTTCCGCCTTCCTGGAAGGTTTCGACCATCTGCACCACCAGCTTCTTGCCGCGTTCCAGATACGCCGCCGGGCCATCGCTGTCGCCGGTGCGCATGTCCAGCCAGGCCGGTGTGCTGTGGCGCCGACCGCGCGGGTCATGGCCCATGTTCGGCGCGCCACCGAAACCGGCCAGGCGGCCACGGGTCACAGTGGAGGAATGACCGTCGCCGTCGACTTGCAGCGTGGCGCCGATAAACAGGTCCACCGCGTACTGTCCGGCCAGTTGGCACAATTGCCGGTTGGAGCGCAGCGAGCCGTCGCGGCCGGTGAAGAACACATCCGGACGCGCCGCGATGTAGTTCTCCATGCCCAGCTCGGTGCCGAAGCAATGCACGCTCTCGACCCAGCCGCTTTCAATCGCCGGGATCAGGGTCGGGTGCGGATTGAGCGTCCAGTTGCGGCAGATCTTGCCCTTCAGGCCCAGCGATTCGCCGTAGGTCGGCAAAATCAACTCGATGGCGGCGGTGTTGAAGCCGATGCCGTGGTTGAGCGACTGAACATTGTGTTTTTCGTAGATGCCGCGGATCGCCATCATCGCCATCAACACGTGTACCGGCTTGATATGGCGAGGGTCGCGGGTGAACAACGGCTCGATGTAGAACGGCTTGTCGGCGACCACCACAAAATCGACCCACGAGGCCGGGATATCCACCCGTGGCAGCTCGCTGACGTCGTCGACCAACTGGTTGACCTGGACGATGACAATACCGTCGCTGAACGCCGCCGGCTCGATCAACGCCGGGCTGTCTTCAGTGCTGGGGCCGGTGTAGATATTGCCGGCGCGATCAGCCATGAAACCTGCCGACAGCACGACGTTGGGGATCAGGTCCACCACCAGCCGCGCATAAAGTTCGATGTAGGTATGAATGGCGCCGACTTCGAGCAGCCCGTCTTCGAGCAACTGGCTGATGCGCAGGCTCTGGGTGCCGGCAAACGAGAAATCCAGCTTGCGGGCGATGCCGCGTTCAAACAGGTCCAGGTGCTCGGAGCGCCCGACGCTGGGCATGATCATGTGCAGGTCGTGGACCTTGCCAGGATCGACCTTGACCAGCGAGCGCGAGAGAAAGTCGGCCTGCTTCTGGTTATTGCCCTCCAGCACCACCCGGTCGCCAGCGACCAGCAATGCTTCAAGCGCGGCGACGATGTTCTCGGTGGGGATCACCACACCATCGGCCAACGGCCTGACCTGGTCCAGCCGCCGCTGCTTCTCGCTGCGCCGCCGCGACCAGCGCGCGTCGAGGTTATTTGTAGTTGTCATGGTCACTCCACGAGATTCGCTGTCGTGGGTCACCTTAGAAGCTGGGGGGCGGGGTATCAATCAAGGTCGGCGTGGGATTGTTACGGTCAGGGTAATGAATGAATCGTATCAATCCCACCGCACTTGATACCGCGTACTGCGCCCGCCTCCCGGCAGTTTTTCCAGACAGCCCTTGTCCAGCAGATCACTCAGGTGCCGGGTTGCCGTGGCTTTGCTGACTTTGGCCACGCTCTGGTATTGCGCGGCGCTGATGCCGTTTTCAAAGCTCGGCTTGTCGCCCAGCAGATCGCCGACCCGGATGTGCCGCGACACAAGCGACTCCTGGCTGACGAACAGTAATCGATGCCAGTGCAGTACCCGTTCAAGATCCAGCCCGGCTTGCCAGTGCCGGGTGGCATCGAGCATCAGTTCGGCCAGACCTTCACTGCGCGGGCTGACGCGCTGGTGGTCTTCCAGCCCCAGTCGCCGCGCCAGAGAGGAACGCACCGAACTGACATTGAGTGGCTTACCTTCAATGGCCGACGAGGTGATGATGTTCTGCAACAAGTGTAGGACCGACTTTAGTCGGGAACGGTAGTGCGCCATTCCCGACTAAAGTCGGTCCTACGGATCGAGGCCCGCCTCCAGCAGCCATTGTTCCAGGCCAGGCAAATCGGGGATGCGCGCCTGGGTGTCGCCGACCTGTACGGCAGCCAGCTCCAGGCGCGCCAGCGGTATGTCGACGTAGCTAAGCTGGTTGTCGACCTTGCACGAGCGCGGGATGCTCTGGATCAGCAGCGCCATATAGCGCAGCCCCGGATGCCCGCCCAGTGCGTTGAGGACCACGATGCGCGCCCGCCCCCCGACCTTGGTGCGTCCGCCGCACGCGGCTTCGAAGCTGAGCAGCGGCAGGCTCAGGTCGCGCCAGACGATATTGCCCAGGTACCACGCCGGAGCATCGGGGTCGGCGTGGCAATCCTGATAGTCGATCAGTTCAGCCACCGCGACATTGGGCAGCAGCAGATAGCGATCGCTCAACGGCAGCAGCAAACCGGTCAGGCTGGTCAGGCGTGCGGACTGAAAGCTGGCATCAGACATCGATCGTACTCCAGCGCTGGATGCTGTCGAGCAGCACCGATTCCTGATACGGCTTGCTCAGGTAGTCATTGACGCCGATGGCCATCGCCCGGTCGCGGTGTTTCTGGCCTGAACGGGAGGTAATCATGATGATCGGCAGGTCCTTGAGCTGTTCATGCTGGCGAATCCGTGAAGCGACCTCGAAGCCGTCCATGCGCGGCATTTCGATGTCCAGCAGCAGAATGTCCGGGGTGTAGTCTTCGAGCAGGTTCATGGCATCGACCCCGTCCTTGGCAGTGACCACCTGCATGCCGTGGCGCTCCAGCAGCCGGCCGGTGACCTTGCGCACTGTCACCGAGTCGTCGACCACCATGACCCGCAAGGCACGTGGCCCGGTTTCGGTGAACCAGGCAGCGCCGCTGTCTGGCAAGGCCTGCGGCGCACGGCCCTGCTGGGCGCGCACATACGCCAGCAAGTCGAGAATCAGCACCACACGGCCATCGCCCAGAATCGTCGCGCCGCTCAGGCCCGGCACCTGGGCGAACTGCGCACCGAGGCTCTTGACCACGATTTCGCGTGAGCCGGCCAGTGCATCGACCTGCACCGCCACCCACTGGTCCTGCAAATGCACCAGCAACACCGGCAAGGGCTGGAACTGATCGTGCAGGCGCGGCTGGCCATTGCCGAGCAGGTCACCCAGATAACGCAGCTCATAGGTGCGCCCGCCATAGCGGTAGCGCGGTGGCTGGGTCTGGTAGTGCTCGAGCAACTGCGCGGGCATGACCCGGACGATGCCTTCGATGGTGTTCAGCGGCACCGCGTACTGCTCTTCACCGCACTGCACCATCAAGGCGCGGTTGACCGACACCGAGAATGGCAGGCGAATGCGAAAGCGCGTGCCCTGCCCGGCCACCGAGTCGATGGTCATCGAGCCGCCCAGTTGCTTGACCTCGGCATGCACCACGTCCATGCCCACGCCACGCCCGGAAATCTGGGTGATCACCTCGGCAGTGGAGAAGCCTGCTTCCAGAATGAAGGGCAGCACTTCATGGTCGGCCAGCACCGCATCGGCGCGGATCAGGCCACGCTTGATCGCCTTGCGCCGCACCGCAGCCAGGTCGACACCGGGGCCGTCGTCACTCAGCTCGATGATGATATCGCCGCCTTCGTGCATCAGTTCCAGCTGGATCAGCCCTTGCTCGGGCTTGCCGGCCGCAATCCGTCGCTCTGTGCTTTCCAGGCCGTGGTCGACGGCGTTGCGCAGCATGTGCTCCAGCGGTGCCACCATGCGTTCGAGCACACTGCGGTCCAGTTCGCCATCGGCATTGCCGATCTCGAAGTGCACGTGTTTATCCAGCTCGCCGGCGACTTGCCGCACCACCCGGCGCAAGCGCGGCACCAGCCGCTCGAAGGGCACCATGCGCGTGCGCATCAGACCTTCTTGCAGTTCGGTATTGACCCGCGCCTGACGGGTCAACAGCGTGCTGGCATCGCGGGCGCGCAGGTCCAGGGTTTCCTTGAGGTCGAGCAGGTCCGAGGCCGACTCGCTCAAGGCCCGCGACAACTGTTGAAGCTGTGAATGACGGTCCATCTCCAGCGGGTCGAACTCTTCGTAACCACGCCGTTCGGCCTGCACCTGCTCACGCGCCAGCAGGCGGCCCTGGGTTTCGCTGTCGAGGCGACGCAACTGATCGCGCATGCGTGTCAGGGTGGTTTCGATTTCTGCCAGCGTGGTCTGGGTGTCGAAAATCTGCTGTTCGATGCGCCCGCGAAAAATCGAGGTCTCGCCAGCCAGATTGACCAGTTGTTCAAGGTCTTCGGCAGCGACCTTGACCATTTCCGGGCCCAGGCGCTCGGCATCGCTGTCGACGGGCACCGCACTCGGCATCGCAGGCACAGGCGCGGCAGGCTCCAGAACGTCCAGTTGGCGCAGGCTGTCGATCAATAGCCCAGGCTCGGGCAGCACGCGCCCGGCCCGCACCGCATCGAGCATGTCGGCCAGCAAGTCATGCCCGCGTTGCAGCAGGCCCATCAGTAACGGGCCCGGCTGACGCACCCCGGCGGCCACCGACTCGTACAGCGACTCGACTTCATGGGCCAGGTCGCTGAGCGGCTTGATTTCGAGCATCCGCGCGCCGCCCTTGAGGGTGTGCAGGTCGCGCAGCAGGTTTTCGACCTCGAGGGTGTTATGCGGATCGGCCTGCCAGCGGCCCAGGGCGGCGCCTGCGCTGTCGAGAATATCGAAGCCTTCTTCGAGAAAGATCTCCAGCAGTTCCGGGTCGCGCTCGCTGGCCTCAAGCGCCTTGGCCTGGGCGCTGGCGTGCGCCTCGCCGCGCG
Source organism: Pseudomonas sp. 3A(2025) (assembly GCF_054589175.1). Classification (NCBI taxonomy): domain Bacteria; kingdom Pseudomonadati; phylum Pseudomonadota; class Gammaproteobacteria; order Pseudomonadales; family Pseudomonadaceae; genus Pseudomonas; species Pseudomonas sp. 3A(2025). The sequence continues at coordinate 82,090 of NZ_BAAILM010000008.1, forward strand.
CGGCGGCATAGCCCTGGCGCAACGCTTCGATGGCCGCGATCAGCGGCGCCGGGTCGTCCAGCGGCTGCTGCTCACGCAGTTGCTCCAGGCTGTGCGCCAACTGGTCGTGGCTGTCGAGCAACACCCCGGCCAACGCAGGCGAATAACTGTAGCGGCGGTCGATCAGCCCTTCATACAGTGTTTCGAGTTCATGACCGAGGTCGCTGACCGCCGCAATCCCGGCCATCCGTGCGCCACCCTTGAGGGTGTGCAGGTCGCGTTGCAGCGCCGACAACGGCTGCGGGTTGTCCGGCTCGCTCAACCAGCGCCGCAGCGCCTGCCCTGCACTGTCAAGAATATCGGCGGCTTCTTCGAGAAAGATGGTGACGATTTCGTCGTCCAGCGCGGCCTCATCATCCTGTGCAGCGCCATCATCGCGTACGGCTTCGTCGGCCAGTTGCTCGATGACCGTGCCCAGTTCGGCAACCCGGCTGCCATCGCGGGCGACAAGCCCGGTGGCGTCCGGTGCCAGCGCCTGGTCGAGCAAGGCATACAGGGCCTGCACGCAATCGGGACGGGGCGCGACGTCCTGGCCTGCGGCGATCTGGTCGAGCATGTCGACCAGTGCTTCGTGGGCGCGTCCGGCCTCATCGAAGAAGCCCTCACTGGCCGCCAGACTGCTTTCTTCGACCGCGCCGTACACATCCAGCAGCGCCTCGCACAGTTCATCGACCTGCGGCAGTTCGGCCAGGTGCGCGCTATGGCCCAGCGTGGTCAGTTCGTCGAGCAGTGCGGTCAGTTCCTGACGGGCGCCGGGATGTTGCCGCCAGCGCTGCAACAGGCCTTCGGCGTCGAGCACAATGTCCATGCCTTCATCGAGAAAGGTCGCGATCAGCTTGGGGTTATGCTTGACCGGCACGCCGTCGGGCGCGTCGTGCAAGGCCGCCGCCAGACGCTGTTCGAGCAGCGAGCGGGCCGCCTCGATCAGTTGCGCAGCGCCCGGAATCGGCGCCAGCGGCTGGCTGTCGAGTTGTTCAAGGCCCAGATAGAACAACGGTTCGGCGGCGCGCAGCAGCTTGAGCTCCGGGGTTTCGATGGCAATCAGGTTGGCCTTGAACTCGCGCACCAGTTCATCCAGCGGGCTGGCCAGTTCGGCCATTGGCAACACACCGGCCATGTACGCGCTGCCCTTGAGGGTGTGCAGGGCGCGCAGCAGGTCATCGCCAATGGCCGAGGCATCGCGGCGCGAAGCACTGTCGAGAAAGCGGTCGATGGCATGCAGATGCCCCAAGGCTTCCTGACGAAAAATCTCCAGCAGTTGCGGGTCGAGCACTTCGGCAGGCTTCAGCGCTGGCGCAGCGCTGGCCTCGAAGCCCGCCAGACGCTGTGCCTGTGCCGCCAGCCGGTCGGCGTCGTCGCGCTGGCGCTGGGCATTGGCCGCAAAGTCCTCGACCAGCGCCGGCAGCAAGGCCTGCACCTCGCCCAGCAACTGGCGCACGGCCTGATCGGCGGGCACGCTGCGTTCGAGTACCCGGTTAAGCAGGTTTTCCACCGACCAGGCCAGCTCGCTGAGCACCAGCGCACGGACCATGCGGCCGCTGCCCTTGAGCGAGTGAAAGGCGCGGCGCACTTCACGCAGCGCCTCAAGGGTCGGCGCTCCCGGCGTGGCCAGGGCGATCAGCCAGCGCGGCAGTGATTGTTGCAGGGCGGCAAGGATTTCATCGGCCTCTTCGATAAACACCTGACGCAGTTCGTCATCGATTGCCGATTCACCGGCAGGCGGCGGCAACAGGCTGGCCGGCATGTCGCGGCCCGGCGGGTTGATCGTCGCCAGCGGGCTGGCCAACACCTGGGCAATGGTGCGGGTATCGCTGGCAGACCCGGCGGGCGGCTCTTCGACCGGCGGCAGCCCGACCGTGTCAGCCACGGGCACATAGCCCAGTCGGGCGAGACTGGCCTGGGCCATGTCGAGAATCTGATCGCCCGGCGCCTCGTGGTCCTCGCTCATGCGTTCGAGGTAATACTCGACCGCCGTCAGCGTCTCGGCCAGGCCATCGAGAGCAGCCTCGCCCGGCCGGGTGTCGATGCCCAGCAGGCACTCGCGGATATAGTCGTTGCAGGCGGCCAGCAGGCTGGCGGCGCGGCTCAGCGGGATCATCGCCAGGGCGCCGCGCACCTGCACGAGCAAGTCGCACAGCGGCTCCAGACGCCGGGCCGGCCACTCGCCGTCCAGGCAATCGATCAACACGTCCTTGGCCTGTTGCAGCACCAGACGCGCCTCGCGCACCACCAGCTGATGAATCTGGGTCAGGTCGGTGGTCGGCAGCCGGCTTTCTTCACGGCGGGTCTCGCCAACCGTGCCGATCATGCCGGCCAGCGTCGACTCCACGTACAGCAGCGCGCCTGCGACATCCATCAAGGCTGCATCATTGGGTTCGCGCTGCCCCTGGGCCATGCCCTGAACCACGCTGGTCTGATCGATGATGACCTTGCGCGGCTGGCCGAAACCCAACACCGCCAGGGTATCGGCAATCTGCCGCAACGGCCCCAGCAAGGCATTGAGTTCGCTGACGTGCTGGCGGTCGCCGCGCACGAACACATCGAGTCGTTCCTTGGCGCGCACCAGGCCTGCGCACACCGCCACAATCACCGAGCGCATCGCATCGCGATCGGGGCCAGCCATGTGCGCCCGCTCCTGATCGACCACATCGCTGCCCGGCAAGGCGTCGTCCAGCACGTAGTCGTCGCGCAGCGCCAACAGATCCGGCGTGCGGCTATCGGACTTGGCGATATAGAACAGCAGGCTCTTGAGCAGCTCTTCAGGCGCAGGCTGGTTGATGCCGTCTATGCCCTGCGCGATCAGGCGCTTGAGTTCACGGTCGGCGTCGCGCAACAGGCTGCGCAAGGCCGGGCTGTTGGTGAAGCTGCCGGCGGGCATGCTTTCGACCAGCGCCGAGGCAATGCGCCACAAGGCGCCCAGTGGCGCGTCGCGGCACACGTGCTGCAGGTCGCTGAACACACTCGCCAGTTGTTGCAGATGCTCTTGCACATCCTGCTCGCGCATCAAACCGGCCAGCGCGTTTTGCAGGCTTTGCCGCCATGCACGCAGCCGCTCGGGCAAGTCGGGGCTGTCGCGCAACACCAGGGCTTGTTCATCGAGCGGTTCGATGTCGTAGAACTGCGGAGCAAACAGGCTGGTTTCCGACAACAGGCTTTCGCCACGGGCGCTGCGCAGGTCGTTGAGCAGCGGCAGAATGACCAGCGGCAGGTCGCGCCGCGACGCATGCAGGCGCTCCAGATACACCGGTAACTGGGTCATGGCCAGGTTGAGCAGGTGCACGGTTTCGGACTGGCTGGCGACCCGGCCTTCGCGCAGGGCCAGCCCCAGGTGTTCGATTTCTTCGGCGAGCAGCGCCGCGCCGTAGAACTCGATCATCTGCAGGCTGCCCTGCACCTGGTGCACGCTGTGGATGTATTCATCCAGTGCGGCCAGGTTGCCGGACGCGGCCACGAACACTTCGAGCGCCTGGCGGGCTTGCCTGAGGGTTTCGGCGATTTCGCCCTTGACCCATTCCAGAGCGACATAATCGTGACGATCAGGCATGGCGCTCAGTGTCCCTGGAAGGCGGCAGGGTAAAACCGGACACCGAACGGCGCATTTCGCTGGCCATCTTCGCCAGGTTGCCGATGCTCTCGGCGGTCACCGAAGTGCCCGAGGTGGTCTGCGAGGTAATCTGCTGGATCACGGTCATGGTTTGCGCAATCTGCCCGGCCGACACCGCCTGTTGCTGGGCGGCCACCGTGATGCTTTCGATCAGTTCGGCCAGGACTCGCGAGACGCCTTCGATTTCTTCCAGCGCCACCCCGGCATCTTGCGCCAGGCGGGCGCCGCGTACCACTTCGCTGGTGGTTTGCTCCATGGAGATCACCGCTTCGTTGGTGTCGTTCTGGATGGCGCGCACCAGGGTTTCGATCTGTTTGGTCGCCGACGAAGAGCGCTCGGCGAGGCGTTGCACTTCATCGGCGACCACGGCAAAGCCGCGCCCGGCATCGCCGGCCATGGACGCCTGAATCGCGGCATTGAGGGCCAGGATATTGGTCTGGTCAGAGATATCATCGATCAGGCTGACAATATCGCCGATTTCCTGCGAAGACTCGCCCAAGCGTTTAATGCGTTTGGAGGTGTCCTGAATCTGTTCGCGAATGTTGTCCATGCCGTCGATGGTGTTGTGCACCACTTCATTGCCTTTATTGGCAATGGCCACCGAACGGGCGGCGACGGTCGAGGATTCCGAGGCGTTGGTCGACACCTGATCGATGGACTGCGCCATATCGTTGATCGCCATGGACGCTGCGCTGATCTGCAGCGCCTGGTGCTCGGAGGCGCGCGCCAGTTGCGTGGCGGTGGCCTGGGTGTCCTGCACGGCAGCGGCAACCTGCTCGGCGGTAATATTGATGGTGGCGACCAGCTCGCGCAGCTGGTCGATGGAATAGTTGATCGAATCGGCAATCGCGCCGGTAAAGTCCTCGGTCACCGAGGCGGCCACGGTCAGGTCGCCATCGGCCAGCTCTTCGATCTCGTTGAGCAGGCGCATGATCGCGGCCTGGTTGCGCTCACTCTTTTGTGCGGTTTCGTGCAACTGGCGGTTGGTTTCACGGACCATCACCAGACCGATGAGAATGATCGACATCAGGGCCAGCAGACCGATGATGTAGCCACCCACCGAATTCACGGTACGGCGGCTGGCCAGGTGTTCGAGGCTGCCCGCCAGGGTCGAGGCCTGTTCCAGCAGGGTTTGCGAGGTGGTGAAGATTTTCCCGGAGGCTTCACGCACCTGAAACAGTTCAGGCGAGGTTTCGAGGATTTCATCCACCGAGCCCGAGACAAATTCGAACAGTTCGGCGATGTCCTTCAAACGTGCCCGGGCATCGCGGTCCTCGACCTGGCTGATCATCATCCCCGCATTGCCTTCGAGCATGCCGTTGAGCACCCGGCCGAACTGGCTGGCATCACGACCAAAGGCATCGGCGGCGGGCACCGCCGATTCGTCGCCGGCCAGCACGGTGTTGACCGAACCAAGGATACGCTCACCCAGCAGCGCCTGGCGCTGGGCGAGTACCACCTGGCTGGCCGGGGCATGGTTTTGCAAAAGGATTTCGACGACCTTTTCGTATTCGGTCTGTAGCTGCGGAATGGTTTCGGCCAGGGTCGCGGCGACCTGATGCAGCGAGAGCACGGTCTGTTCGTTGGCCAGGATCACATCGGTGCTTTTGCGCAGCGCTTCCCAGTCGTTCTGTACCGCGCGTAACTCGTCACGCACCCCGGAAGGGGCCGCCGGAAGGCCCGTTGCCGGATCGCCTTTTTTCAGATAGCCCCAGCGCAGGTCGAAATCGTTACGCGCATCGGTCAGCAGCTTGAATGCCTGGGCCTTGCCGCCGGCGGCCTCGGTGGCATTCTTGGCGATGCGCTGCGACAGCACGCGCAGCTCGCCGGCATGGCCGATGTACTGCTTTTCGTAGTTCGACTGGGTGTTGAGGTAGGCGAAGTTGGCGAACAACAGAATGATGAACACGATCAGCGCGATAAACAGCGTGATGATCTGTGCCCGGCTGCGTGCGCCTTCCTGCAACGTGCCTGTATCCATCATTAATCAGGCCCCCGCCTGGCGAACAACCATTTAAAGAGCCACATCCATGAACCCTGCGGACTGTGCCAGCGCGCGGGTGCTGAACACTCGCCAGGGCTGCTCGCGGATAAACTGCCCGCGCACAAAGGGCGCCATGCCCGGCTGTAACGAGGCATCGGTGCCGGGCACCAGACTGAACGGATCAAAATGCTGCATGCCCAGCACCTCATCGACCAGCAACCCTGCGAATACTTCAGGCTGCTCGACCACCAGCACCTGACGCTGCTTGCGCGAGGTCGAGCGCTCCTGGCCGAAATAGCCGCACAGGTCGATCACCGGCAACAGCCGCCCGCGCAGGTTGGCCACGCCCAGCACCCAGGGTTTGACCCCCGGCATCGCGGTGTAGCGCGGCTCATTGAGAATCTCGGCGATTTCGCCCATCGGCGCGACAAACAGATGCTCGCCAAGACGAAAGCCGATGCCGCTCCAGTCCTGCTCGCGGGCCTGTTGCGCCGGCAGGCCGGAGGCCAGCGAACGACAGCGCTGATCGATGGCGAACAACAGCTCGAACGCGGTGCGCGAACCGTTCATGGACGGTGGCATGGACATCATGGGTTCGGGTGGGACAACACCGCATTCAGGACCTTGATCAGACTGTCTTCGTCCACCGGCTTGGTCAGGTAGTCGCGGGCGCCCTGGCGCTTGGCCCAGACCTGGTCGGTTTGCTGATCCTTGGTGGTCACCACGATCACCGGAATGTGGTTGGTGTCGGCGTCCTTGGTCAGTTGGCGCGTGGCCTGAAAACCGTTGAGCCCCGGCATGACGATGTCCATCAATACCGCATCGGGCTTTTCCTGGCGGGCCAGGGCCACGCCGTCGGCACCGTTCTCGGCCTTGAGCACCTGATGGCCGTGCTTTTCAAGGATGCTGGTGAGTTTGTACATTTCAGTCGGCGAATCGTCGACGATCAGTATTCGAGCCATGATATTCCCCAAAAGATAGCGGGCCTGCGACACACGCCGCAGGCCTCACGATTCATGTTGTTCTACGGCAACGAACCCCGGCACATGAGCCTTGATGGCGTTGAGCAATTCTTCCTGGCTGAAAGGCTTGGTCAAAAACTGATCGGAGCCGACAATCCGCCCCTTGGCCTTGTCGAACAGGCCATCCTTGGAGGACAGCATGATCACCGGCGTGGACTTGAAGGCCCGGTTGTTCTTGATCAGCGCGCAGGTCTGATAGCCATCCAGACGCGGCATCATGATGTCGACGAAGATAATGCGCGGGTGATGGTCGACGATCTTGGCCAGCGCCTCGAAACCGTCAATCGCGGTGATGACTTCACAGCCGGCGCTTTTCAGGATGGTTTCGGCGGTGCGGCGAATGGTCCGCGAATCATCGATGACCATGACCTTCAATGCTGTGGCGTGCTGTTGCATGTGGGCTGTTCCGTCGCCGCGAGCCGGCTCTTACAGGCCGCAGCCAGACAGGCTACGGATGCCGTGACTTTTTAGCACACTCTCCGGATGCAATCCATAAAGCACACCCGTACAGGGCCGCAGCCTCTTGACCCGGAACACGCCGGGCGCCACCCTGATGGCTATTTCGGCCAACGGCCACAACGAATAGAGGATATTGCCCATGAGTGTTCGCCTAGGGATTGTCATGGACCCGATCGAGCGCATCTCCTATAAGAAGGACAGCTCGCTGGCCATGCTCCTGGCTGCACAGGAACGAGGCTGGTCGCTGTTCTACATGGAGCAACAGGACCTGTACCTGAACGCCGGCAAGGCCCGCGCCCGCATGAAGCCGCTCACGGTATTCGCCGACCCGGCCAAATGGTTCGAACTCGGGGATGAAGCCGACACCGGTCTTGCCGAGCTGGACGTGATCCTGATGCGCAAGGACCCGCCCTTCGACATGGAGTTCGTCTACTCCACCTATCTGCTGGAACAAGCCGAGCGCGACGGCGTGCTGGTGGTCAACAAGCCACAGAGCCTGCGCGACTGCAATGAAAAGCTGTTCGCCACGCAATTTCCCCAGTGCACGCCGCCGACCCTGGTCAGCCGTCGCCCCGACATCCTGCGCGCCTTCACCGAAGAACAGGGCGATACCATCCTCAAGCCGCTGGACGGCATGGGCGGCACCTCGATCTTCCGCCACCGTGCAGGCGACCCGAACCTGTCGGTGATCCTCGAAACCCTGACCGCGAACGGCACCCAGCAGATCATGGCGCAGGGCTATCTGCCGGCCATCAAGGACGGCGACAAACGCATCCTGGTGATCGACGGCGAGCCTGTGGACTACTGCCTGGCGCGCATCCCGGCCGCTGGCGAAACCCGTGGCAACCTGGCCGCCGGCGGCCGTGGCGAAGCCCGTCCGCTGACCGAGCGCGACCGCTGGATCGCCGCCCAGGTCGGGCCAACGCTGCGTGAAAAGGGCCTGCTGTTCGTCGGCCTGGACGTGATCGGCGAGCACCTGACCGAAATCAACGTCACCAGCCCGACCTGCATCCGCGAAATCGACAATGCCTTCGGGACGAAGATCGGCAGCCTGCTGATGGACGCGATCGAGAAGAAGCTCAACGCGCGCTGAAGCGCGCATCTGTAAGCTGCAAGCGAGACTTTCGGCTTTTTCTTGCCGCTTGCAGCTTATGACTTGTAGCTTGTGCGTTATCATGCGCGACCCTGCAAACGCTGACCGACAGGCTCCACAGATGCCGAACCGCCCATGACAGCAATGGCCCACAATCCCCTTCTGATCGAACACCCGCAAAACGGTGTGCGTTCGCGCGACCGTCTGGGTTTTACCCTGCTGATCGCAGCGCTGGTGCACCTGGCGCTGATCCTCGGGGTCGGTTTTACCTATGTGAAGCCCGAGCAGATTTCCCGCACCCTGGAAATTACCCTGGCGACCTTCAAGAGCGAGAAAGCGCCCGAGCAGGCTGATTTTCTGGCGCAGGACAACCAGCAGGGCAGCGGCACCCTGGACAAGGCCGCGACGCTCAAGACCACAGAGCTGGCGCCGTTTCAGGACACCGAAATCAACAAGGTGACGCCGCCGCCGGCCAACAAGGCAATCGAGAAACTCGAAGCGCCGAAAGCGGCCGTGGCCACCGTGGCGCCCGCAAAGGAAAAGACAGTGACTCGTCGCGAAGAGGTCAAGCCTGACCCCAAGCCACGGGAAACACCGACGTTCGACAGCGCGCAACTGAGCAACGAAATCGCCAGCCTCGAAGCCGAGCTGTCCGATGAGCAGCAGCGTTACGCCAAGCGGCCGAAGATTCATCGCCTCAACGCCGCCTCGACCATGCGCGACAAGGGTGCCTGGTACAAGGACGACTGGCGCAAGAAGGTCGAGCGGGTCGGCAACCTCAATTACCCCGAAGAGGCCCGCCGCCAACAGGTCTACGGCAGCCTGCGCCTGCTGGTGTCGATCAACCGCGACGGCTCGCTGTATGAAGTGCTGGTGCTGGAGTCCTCAGGCCAGCCACTGCTGGACCAGGCAGCCCAGCGCATCGTGCGTCTGGCAGCGCCTTTTGCGCCGTTCAGCGGCGATCTGGCGGACATCGACCGCCTGGAAATCATCCGCACCTGGAAGTTTGCCCGTGGCGACAAGCTGTCCAGTAATTGATAGCCCTCATGGCTGTAGCGTATGCAATAAGTGACAGTTGTCAGGTGCCTCCGGCAGCGCCACACTAGGCGCCATGAAAAACGTCACTGCGAGTTACCTCAAACATCAATTCCTGATCGCCATGCCGCACATGCACGATCAGAATTTTGCGCAGACCCTGACCTACATCGTCGAGCACAATGCCGACGGTGCCATGGGGCTGGTCATCAACCGCCCGCAGGCGCTGACCCTGGCCGATGTGCTGGAGCAGTTGCGCCCTGAAGAGTTGCCCCCGGCGCGCTGCCAATTGATCAAGATTCATTCCGGCGGCCCGGTACAGACCGATCGCGGCTTTGTCCTGCACCCCAGCGGGCCGACCTTCCAGGCCACCGTCGAGCTGGACGGCGTGTCGCTGTCGACCTCGCAGGACGTGTTGTTCGCCATCGCCGACGGCACCGGCCCCGCGCAAAGCCTGATCACTCTGGGCTATGCCGGCTGGGACGCCGGGCAACTGGACGCCGAAATGGCCGCCAATGCCTGGCTGACCTGCCCGTTCGATGCAGCCATCCTGTTTGACACCGACAGCGCACAGCGCCTCGATGCCGCAGCGGCCAGCCTGGGCATCAACCTGAGCCTGCTGTCGACCCAGGCAGGGCACGCTTGATGGCGGCCTTGCGTCTGATTCTGGGTTTCGATTACGGCACCCGTTCGATTGGCGTGGCCGTCGGCCAGGCCATCACCGGCCAGGCCCGCGAGCTTTGCACCCTCAAGGCGCAGAATGGTGTGCCCAACTGGGATCAGGTCCAGGCCCTGCTCAAGGAGTGGAAACCCGACGCAGTGGTGGTTGGCTTGCCGCTGAACATGGACGGCACACCCAGCGACATGAGCGCCCGCGCCGAGAAGTTCTCGCGCCAGATCAATGGCCGCTTCAATATTCCTGCCTACACCCATGACGAACGCCTGACCACCTTCGAGGCCAAGGGCGAGCGCATGGCCCGGGGCGGCCAGCGCGGCAGTTACCGCGACAACCCGGTGGATGCGATTGCCGCCGCCTTGCTTTTACAAGGCTGGCTGGATGCCAACCCTGAATTGCTCAATGCGTGACCTTTTGCCGTCACCAAGCTTCGAATCCCACGTTTGCGCTTGAGTGCGCCCGTTATCGGGCGCGCTGCAAGCTTCTGAAGGAGCCAGCATGAGTTTGCCCAACCCCGCCGATCTGATCCGCCAGATGGCCAGCGACCTGAACACGCACCTGAGTCACCGTGATATCCGCGAACCGCGCTTCATCGGCATTCGTACCGGCGGCGTGTGGGTCGCTCAGGCGCTGCTTGAGGCGCTTGAGAGTCCCGGCCCGCTGGGCACGCTGGACGTGTCGTTCTACCGTGACGACTTCAGCCAGAACGGCCTGCACCCACAGGTTCGGCCCTCGGAGCTGCCGTTCGAGATCGAAGGCCAGCACCTGGTGCTGATCGATGACGTACTGATGAGCGGACGTACCGTGCGCGCCGCCCTCAACGAGCTGTTCGATTACGGCCGCCCGGCCAGCGTCACGCTGGTCTGCCTGCTGGACCTGAACGCCGGCGAGCTGCCGATCCGTCCCAATGTGGTCGGCGCGACGCTGGCCCTGGCGCCCCATGAGCGAGTCAAGCTGAGCGGCCCTGCGCCGCTGGCGCTCGACATTCAGGATCTTTCCACTGCCTCAGCCTTTTAAGAGTCCATTGCGATGACGCCTCTCGACGCCAAGCGACCGCTGCAGCTCAACCATCAGGGCCAGCTGCGCCATTTTCTGTCTCTGGACGGCCTGCCCCGTGAGCTGCTCACAGAAATCCTCGACACCGCCGACTCGTTTCTCGAAGTCGGCGCCCGGGCGGTGAAAAAAGTCCCGCTGCTGCGTGGCAAGACGGTCTGCAACGTGTTTTTCGAGAACTCGACGCGCACCCGCACCACCTTCGAACTGGCCGCCCAGCGGCTGTCGGCCGACGTGATCACCCTCAACGTGTCGACCTCCTCGACCAGCAAGGGCGAAACCCTGTTCGACACCCTGCGCAACCTTGAAGCCATGGCCGCCGACATGTTCGTGGTCCGCCATGCCGACTCGGGCGCCGCGCACTTCATCGCCGAGCATGTCTGCCCCGAGGTGGCAATCATCAACGGTGGCGACGGCCGCCATGCGCATCCGACCCAGGGCATGCTCGACATGCTGACCATCCGCCGCCACAAAGGCGGCTTCGAGAACCTGTCGGTGGCCATCGTCGGCGATATCCTGCATTCGCGGGTGGCACGCTCGAACATGATTGCACTCAAGGCGCTGGGTTGCCCGGACATCCGCGTCATCGGCCCCAAGACCCTGATGCCGGTGGGCATCGAGCAATACGGCGTGAAGGTCTACACCGACCTGAACGAAGGCCTGAAGGATGTCGACGTGGTGATCATGCTGCGCCTGCAACGCGAACGTATGCAGGGCGGCCTGCTGCCCAGCGAAGGCGAGTTCTACCGCCTGTTCGGCCTGACCACGGCGCGTCTGGCTGGAGCGAAACCGGATGCCATCGTCATGCACCCTGGCCCGATCAACCGGGGGGTCGAGATCGAGTCGGCGGTGGCTGACGGTGCGCATTCGGTGATTCTCAATCAAGTGACCTACGGCATCGCCGTGCGCATGGCGGTATTGTCCATGGCCATGAGTGGCCAGACCGCACAACGTCAATTCGAGCAGGAGAACGCCCAGTGAAGCTCAGCATCCTCGGCGCTCGCGTCATCGACCCGGTCAGCGGGCTGGATCAGGTCACCGACCTGCATATAGAAGCCGGCAAGATCCTGGCGATTGGCGCAGCCCCCGCAGGCTTCGAGCCTGTGCAAAGCATCGACGCCAACGGGCTGGTTGCAGCGCCCGGTCTTGTCGACCTCAATGTCTCGCTGCGCGAGCCCGGTTACAGCCGCAAGGGCACCATCGCCAGCGAAACCCGCGCAGCCACGGCCGGTGGCGTGACCAGCCTGTGCTGCCCGCCACGGACCAGACCGGTACTTGATACCTCAGCGGTGGCCGAGCTGATTCTGGACCGCGCCCGTGAAGCCGGCTTCAGCAAGGTGTTCCCGATCGGTGCGCTGAGCAAGGGTCTTGAAGGCGAGCAACTGGCCGAACTGGTCGCCCTGCGCGATGCCGGTTGCGTGGCGTTCGGCAACGGCCTGAAGACGTTCACCAATACCCGTACGCTGTGCCGGGCACTGGAATACGCGGCGACCTTCGACCTGACGGTGATCTTCAATTCGCAGGATCACGACCTGGCCGCCGGTGGCCTGGCCCATGAAGGCCCGACGGCCAGTTTTCTGGGTCTGGTCGGCATTCCGGAAACCGCCGAAACCGTGGCCCTGGCCCGTGACCTGCTGCTGGTAGAACAAAGCGGCGTGCGCGCGCACTTCAGCCAGCTGACCAGCGCCCGGGGTGCCGCGATGATCGCCGACGCCCAGGCGCGCGGCCTGCCAGTGACCGCCGATGTCGCGCTGTACCAGTTGATTCTGACCGACGAGGCGCTGATCGACTTCTCCAGCCTTTATCACGTGCAACCGCCGCTGCGCACCCGCGCCGACCGCGATGGCCTGCGCGCGGCAGTAAAATCCGGAGTAATTCAGGCCATCTCCAGCCATCATCAGCCGCACGAGCGCGATGCCAAGCTGGCGCCGTTCGGCGCCACCGAGCCAGGCATCAGCAGTGTGGAGTTGTTGCTGCCGCTGGCCATGACCCTGGTCGAAGACGGCCTGATCGACCTGCCGACCCTGATCGCCCGCCTGAGTGCCGGCCCCGCTGCGGCCTTGCGCCTGCCGGCAGGCCGCTTGCAGGCCGGTCTTGCAGCGGACCTGGTGCTGTTCGACCCGACCGCCAGCACCCTGGCAGGCCAGGCCTGGTTGTCGAAGGGCGAGAACTGCCCGTTCCTTGGCCACTGCCTGCCGGGCGCGGTGCGTTACACGCTGGTGGATGGGCGAATCAGCTACAGCGCGTGATCGATTAGCGCTGTAGCCGGGCGTTGCGGATCGAGATCTGGGTGTTCATCGTCCAGAAATCGTAAAGCACGCCCAGCCCGAACAGGCCCACGGTGAAGAAATAGATGATCGCGGTGACCCACTTGCCCTGGTACAGGCGGTGTGCACCGAAAATTCCCAGAAACGTCAGCAGGATCCACGCCAGGCTGTAATCGGTCGGACCCGGTGTAAAACGCAGGTCGGCTTCGCGGTCCATCGACGGGATCAGGAACAGGTCGATCAGCCAGCCGATGCCAAACAGACCAAAGGTGAAGAACCAGAGGGTGCCGGTTACCGGCTTGCCATAGTAGAAACGGTGCGCGCCCAAAAAGCCGAAAATCCATAGCAGGTAACCCAGTACCTTGCTGTGCGTGTTGGGTTGATAGTTGTTCATGAAATGCCTCGTCGCGTTGATAGAGAAAAATTGATGTAAATTTTGTGACTTTTTATCGGTCTTCCGACGTATGGCCAAGCCTTTTCCCATAACCCGCAAGGCCTTGTTACACAAGGGATTGCTACACAATACAAGACAATCCGTCGCAATAATTGCAACGATTGAGGGCAAATAGTGTCTTGGGGTGGGGTCGGCTTTGTGCGCAAGCTGTTATAGAGTTGCGCGCTGATCTTTAAGAGCCTTGCCGAATGCGTCCTTTTTTCAAGACATGGCTGACTGTTTGTCTCCTTATGCCATTGGCCGCCCACGCCACCAATCGTGAGCAAAATCTGCCTGCAGGCTTCTCTGGCTACACCGCCAAAAGCCATGCCTCGGCCTCCCGCGAAACCGCGCGCAGCGAATCCCGTTCCGAGACCGTCAGCGCGCCGCACAGCCGCAAGACTGCCTCTGCTCAGAGCCCGGTTATCGCCAACAATTCCCGAAAGTCCGTTGTGGCGCCTGCTGTAGCCGGCACCAACAAACAGGGCAGCGCGGTGGTCAAGCGTGCGCTGGAAGCGGTCGGTACGCCGTACCGCTGGGGCGGCAACACGCCGGGCAAGGGCCTTGATTGCAGCGGTCTGGTCAAATACGCCTTTACCGACGTGACCAATGTCGACCTGCCGCGCAGCTCCAAGGACATGGCCGAAGGTCATGGCCAGGCAGTGGACCGCAAGGACCTCAAGCCCGGCGACCTGCTGTTCTTCAATATCAAGAGCCGACGCATCAACCACGTCGCCATCTACCTGGGCAACGACCGTTTCGTCCACGCGCCCCGCCGTGGCAAGGCCGTCACCGTCGACTCGTTGAAAAAGCCGTACTGGAACAAGAGCTACAAAGTCGCCAAGCGCGTGCTGAAACAGAAACCTGCGCTGAATATCGCCAAGAGCTGATCCTCCCGGGCCTGCGCTTTGCAGGCCCGCCACTCCCTTTCTAGAAATTATCCGGCAGCTTGGCCTTTTCCCTGGCGCTTTCGCGGCTGATGATGCCGCGTTTGAGCAGGTCGGCCAGGCACATGTCCAGCGTCTGCATGCCCAGCGCGCCGCCGGTCTGGATCGACGAGTACATCTGCGCCACCTTGTCTTCGCGGATCAGGTTACGGATCGCCGGTGTGCCCATCATGATTTCATGCGCCGCCACCCGGCCACCGCCGACTTTCTTGAGCAACGCCTGCGAGATCACTGCATGCAGCGATTCCGACAGCATCGAGCGGATCATGGCTTTTTCAGCCGCCGGGAACACGTCGACCACCCGGTCGATGGTCTTGGCCGCCGAGGTGGTATGCAGCGTGCCGAACACCAGGTGACCGGTTTCGGCGGCGGTCAGCGCCAGGCGGATGGTTTCGAGGTCGCGCATCTCACCGACCAGAATCACATCCGGGTCCTCACGCAGTGCTGAACGCAGGGCCTCGGAAAAACTCAGGGTGTCGCGGTGCACCTCACGCTGGTTGACCAGGCACTTCTTGGACTCGTGGACGAATTCGATCGGGTCTTCGATGGTCAGGATGTGGTGGTGCTTGTTGCTATTGAGGTAGTCGACCATCGCGGCCAGCGTTGTCGACTTGCCGGAACCGGTGGGTCCGGTGACCAGCACCAGCCCGCGCGGCACATCGGTAATACGGCGAAACACTTCGCCCATCCCCAGGTCTTCCATGCTCAGGATCTTCGACGGAATGGTCCGGAACACCGCGCCCGCGCCGCGATTCTGGTTGAAGGCGTTGACCCGAAAGCGCGCCACCCCAGGCACCTCGAACGAAAAGTCGGTCTCCAGACGCTCCTCGAAGTCCTGGCGCTGCTTGTCGTTCATGATGTCGTAGATCAGCGCCTTGACCTGCTTGGCGTCCAGTGCTGGCAGGTTGATGCGCCTGACGTCGCCATCGACGCGGATCATCGGCGGCAGACCGGCAGAGAGGTGCAAGTCGGAAGCGCCTTGTTTGGCACTGAAGGCCAGCAGCTCGGTAATATCCATACAGCTCCTCAATCACATAGAATGCCGCAGACCTCAGACCTGCTGGCACGAATCAATGTCCACGATAGCAGCGAATATATCAACGCTCGAACAACGAATCCGTGACGCCGCCCTGGCGGCACACCGAGAGCCTGCCAGCATCGGCTTGCTGGCGGTGAGCAAGACCAAGCCTGCCGAGGACCTGCGCCAGGCGCATGCCGCAGGCCTGCAGCACTTTGGCGAGAACTACCTGCAAGAAGCGTTGGGCAAACAGCAGCAATTGTCCGACCTGCCCTTGTACTGGCATTTCATCGGCCCCATTCAGTCGAACAAGACCCGTGCCATCGCCGAGCACTTCGACTGGGTACATTCCGTGGACCGCCTGAAAATAGCCCAACGCCTGTCCGAGCAACGCCCCGAACACCTGGCGCCGCTGAACATCTGTATCCAGCTCAATGTCAGTGGCGAGGCCAGCAAATCGGGCTGCACGGCAGAAGATCTGCCGGCACTGGCCGAGGCCATTGCAAGCCTGCCACGCCTGAAACTGCGCGGGCTGATGGCAATTCCCGAACCCACCGACGACCTGGCCGCACAACAGGCGGCGTTTGCCAGGGTTCGCGCCCTGCAAGCGCAGCTGCCGCAGGTGCTCGACACGCTTTCAATGGGCATGAGCCACGACCTGGAGGCCGCCATCGCAGAAGGCGCCACCTGGGTGCGCATCGGCACAGCCCTGTTTGGCGCCCGTGACTATGGGCAGCCATAAACTTCTGACTCAAGGAAACCCGTCATGAGCAAGACTCGTATTGCCTTTATCGGCGCCGGCAACATGGCTGCCAGCCTGATCGGCGGCCTGCGCGCCCAGGGCGTCGATGCCGCAGACATCCGCGCCAGCGACCCGGGCGCCGACACCCGTGCACGCATCGCTGCCGAGCACGGCATCATCGCCGTGGCCGACAATGCCGAAGCCATCGACG
Organism: Pseudomonas sp. 3A(2025); assembly: GCF_054589175.1. Lineage (NCBI taxonomy): Bacteria > Pseudomonadati > Pseudomonadota > Gammaproteobacteria > Pseudomonadales > Pseudomonadaceae > Pseudomonas > Pseudomonas sp. 3A(2025). The sequence continues at coordinate 98,673 of NZ_BAAILM010000008.1, forward strand.
GCGCCGATGTGATCCTGCTGGCGGTCAAGCCGCAGATGATGAAAGTCGTCTGCCAGGCCCTGAGCGCCAGCCTTAAACCCGATCAACTGATCGTCTCGGTGGCCGCCGGCATCACCTGCGCCAGCCTCAACCAGTGGCTGGGCGAGCAACAGCCGGTGGTGCGCTGCATGCCCAACACCCCGGCACTGCTGCGCAAGGGCGTCAGCGGCCTGTACGCCACCGACAAGGTCAGCGCGACCCAACGCCAACAGGCCGAGCAATTGCTGTCGGCAGTCGGTATCGCCCTGTGGCTCGAAGAAGAACAGCAACTCGATGCGGTCACCGCCGTGTCCGGCAGCGGTCCGGCCTATTTCTTCCTGTTGATCGAAGCGATGACCGCCGCCGGCGTGAAGCTGGGCCTGTCGCAAGACATCGCTTGCCAGCTCGCCGAACAGACCGCACTGGGTGCTGCGCTGATGAGCACCGGCAGCGATGTCGACGCCGCCGAACTGCGCCGCCGTGTCACCTCGCCGGCCGGCACCACGGAAGCGGCCATCAAGGCCTTCCAGGCCGGCGGCTTCGAAGCCCTGGTCGAGACCGCCCTCACCGCCGCTGCCACACGTTCGGCCGAGCTTGCCGAGCAACTGGGTCAATAACATTCAAAGCGATTACCGGAGCAGATAGATGACCGAGTTGAGTAACGTTGCAATTTTTATCATCAAGACCATCGGCAGCCTGTACCTGCTGATCGTCATGTTGCGCTTCGTGCTGCAACTGGTGCGGGCCGACTTCTATAACCAGCTGAGCCAGTTCATCGTCAAAGCCACCCAGCCGCTGCTGCGCCCGATGCGTCGGGTGATTCCGAGCCTGTTCGGCCTGGACATGTCCTCGCTGGTATTGGGGATTCTGGTGCAGATGCTGGTCATCAGCGCGATCCTGCTACTGGATTCCGGCACCATCGATCTCTATCGGATCGGCACGGCGCCTGCACTGCTGTACCTGCTACTCTGGTCGCTGGTCGGCGTCATCGTGCTGCTGCTGAATATCTTCTTCTGGGCCCTGCTGATCAGCGTGATCCTGTCGTGGGTTGCGCCGGCCAGCCACAACCCTGCGGCGCAACTGGTCAACCAGATCTGTGAGCCGCTGCTGGCCCCGCTGCGCCGGCGTCTGCCCAACCTGGGCGGCCTGGACCTGTCGCCGATTGCCGCGTTCATTGCCATCAAAGTGATCGAGATGACCCTGGTCGTCTGGCTGATCAGGTTGACGGCGATGCCGGACGTGGTCATTGCGTTGATCTGACGCAGGAGCGGCTTCAACCGCGAATGGCGCGCCTACCGTATCGCGCCATTCCCGGCTAAAGCCGGTCCTACGGATCGTACCCTGCGCGGCGCCCCCGTTCATATGTTGCCGCTGCCCCCTCGGGTCTTTAGACTTACGCCTCTTTAATGCGAGAGCAGGGTCGATGCCCACGGTCTTTCCCCCCGATTGTGTTGGTCTGGTCACACCGCAGCTGGCGCATTTCAGCGAGCCACTGGCCCTGGCCTGTGGCCGTATGCTGCCAGCCTATGACCTGATCTACGAAACCTACGGCCAGTTGAATGCCCAGCGCAGCAACGCCGTATTGATCTGCCACGCCCTGTCGGGCCATCACCATGCTGCCGGCTACCACAGCACTGAAGAGCGCAAGCCGGGCTGGTGGGACAGTTGCATCGGCCCCGGCAAGCCCATCGACACCAATCGGTTCTTTGTCGTCAGCCTGAATAATCTGGGCGGCTGCAACGGCTCGACCGGCCCCAGCAGCATCGACCCGGAAACCGGCGAGCCGTTTGGCGCCAACTTCCCGGTGGTGACGGTCGAAGACTGGGTGCACAGCCAGGCGCGGCTGGCCGACCTGTTGGGCGTTCAGCAATGGGCAGCGGTGGTCGGCGGCAGCCTGGGCGGCATGCAGGCGTTGCAGTGGACCATTACCTTTCCGGATCGCGTACGGCACTGCCTGGCCATCGCTTCGGCACCCAAGCTGTCGGCGCAGAACATCGCTTTCAACGAAGTGGCGCGACAGGCCATTCTCACCGACCCGGAATTCCACGCAGGCTCTTTCCAGTCGCTGGGCGTGATCCCCAAACGCGGCCTGATGCTGGCACGCATGGTCGGCCACATCACGTATCTGTCCGATGACTCGATGGGTGAGAAATTCGGCCGCGGCCTGAAGAACGAAAAGCTCAACTACGACTTCCATAACGTGGAATTCCAGGTCGAGAGCTACCTGCGTTATCAAGGCGAAGAGTTCTCCGGGCGTTTCGATGCCAACACCTACCTGCTGATGACCAAGGCGCTGGATTACTTCGACCCGGCTGCCGCGTTCAACGATGACCTGGCGAAAACCTTCGCCTCGGCCAGCGCGAAATTCTGCGTGATGTCCTTCACCACCGACTGGCGCTTCTCGCCGGCCCGCTCGCGTGAGCTGGTGGACGCGCTGATGGCGGCGCGCAAGGACGTCACCTACCTGGAAATCGAAGCCCCTCAGGGCCACGATGCTTTCCTGATCCCGAACCCGCGCTATGTGCAGGCTTTCGGCAACTACATGAATCGTATTGCGCTGTGAGGACCTCATGAGAGCCGATCTGGAGATCATCCAGGAATGGATCCCCGCTGGCAGCCGTGTGCTCGACCTGGGCTGCGGCGACGGCGAACTGCTGGCCTGGCTGCGCGACCACAAGCAAGTCACCGGTTACGGGCTGGAAAAAGACCCTGACAACATTGCCCAGTGCGTGGTCAAGGGCGTCAACGTCATTGAGCAGGACCTGGACAAGGGCCTGGGCAACTTTGCCAGCAACAGCTTCGATGTGGTGGTCATGACCCAGGCCTTGCAGGCCGTGCATTATCCCGACCGGATTCTGGACGAGATGCTGCGCGTGGGCCGCCAGTGCATCATCACCTTCCCCAACTTCGGTCACTGGCGCTGCCGCTGGTACCTGGCCCGCAACGGCCGCATGCCGGTGTCGGACTTCATGCCCTATACCTGGTACAACACACCGAACATCCACTTCTGTACCTTCAAGGACTTCGAAGCCCTGTGCCGCGAGCGTGAAGCACGCGTGCTGGACCGCATGGCGGTCGACAACCAGCACCGCCACGGGTGGGCCAGCAAGCTGTGGCCTAATCTGTTGGGTGAGATCGGCATTTACCGGGTGCGCAGCCCGGGCCTGACCGAACACCGGATCGCGGTATGACTTCGATCTTCAAGCATTTTTCCGGACGCAGGCGTAACAAATGAACATCACCCAACTGGTACTGGCCAGCCACAACGGCGGCAAACTCAAGGAACTGCAAGCCATGCTCGGCGACCGCGTGCAGTTACGCTCGATCGGCGAGTTCAGCGCGGTGGAGCCTGAAGAAACCGGCCTGTCGTTCGTTGAAAACGCCATCCTCAAGGCCCGCAATGCCGCGCGCATTTCCGGGCTGCCGGCGCTGGCCGACGATTCGGGCCTGGCAGTGGATTTCCTCGGCGGCGCGCCGGGCATTTATTCGGCGCGTTATGCCGACGGTCAGGGTGATGCGGCCAACAACGCCAAGCTGCTCGATGCCTTGAAGGATGTCCCGGACGAACAGCGTACCGCCCAGTTCGTGTGCGTGCTGGCGCTGGTGCGGCATGCCGACGACCCGCTGCCGATCCTCTGCGAAGGCCTGTGGCACGGGCGCATTCTGCGCGCTGCCAGCGGCGAGCACGGCTTTGGCTACGACCCGCTGTTCTGGGTGCCGGAGCGCGACTGCTCCAGTGCCGAGCTGTCGCCACTGGAGAAAAACCAGCTCAGCCACCGTGCCCGTGCCATGGCCCTGTTGCGCCAGCGCCTGGACCTGCAATGACCGCTGATTCGACTGTGCAACCGCTGTATGCCGGCGCCGACGGCTTTTCTTCGCTGTCGCCCCGCCCTGCACTACCTGTTTTGCCGCCGCTGTCGCTGTACATCCATATCCCGTGGTGCGTGCGCAAATGCCCGTATTGCGACTTCAATTCGCACACCGCCAGCCCGGTCCTGCCCGAGCAGGAGTACGTCGACGCGCTGCTGGCCGATCTCGATCTGGACCTGCCACACGTGCATGGCCGCGAGCTGCGTTCGATCTTCTTCGGCGGCGGTACGCCCAGCCTGTTCAGCGCCGCTGCACTGGGGCGCTTGCTGGCTGGCGTGGAACAGCGCATTCGCTTTGCCGCCGACATCGAAATCACCCTGGAAGCCAACCCCGGCACCTTCGAGCAAGAGAAATTCAGCGCCTATCGCGGGCTGGGCATCAACCGCTTGTCGATCGGTATCCAGAGCTTTCAGGAAGAAAAGCTCAAGGCACTGGGCCGCATCCATAACGGCAATGAAGCGATTCGCGCCGCCGACATGGCTCGGGCTGCCGGCTTCGACAACTTCAACCTCGACCTGATGCACGGCCTGCCCGACCAGAGCCAGGACGAAGCGCTGGGCGATCTGCGTCAGGCCATTGCCCTGGCCCCGACGCATTTGTCGTGGTACCAGCTGACGCTGGAGCCGAACACGGTGTTCTGGAACCAGCCGCCGCTGCTGCCCGAAGACGACATCCTCTGGGATATCCAGGAAGCCGGTCAGCAATTGCTCGCCGACAGCGGTTATGCGCAGTACGAAGTGTCGGCCTACGCCCAGCCTGGCAAGGCGGCGCGGCATAACCTCAACTACTGGAGCTTTGGTGACTTCATCGGCATCGGTGCCGGTGCCCACGGCAAGCTCAGTCACCCTGACGGGCGCATCGAGCGCACCTGGAAGACGCGCCTGCCCAAGGATTACCTGAACCCGGCCAAGCCGTTTCAGGCAGGCTCCAAGGTACTGGCCGCCGATGAATTGCCCTTTGAATTCCTGATGAACGCCCTGCGCCTGACAAATGGCGTGGACGCTGCATTATTTCGTGAAAGAACCGGTCTAAGCCTCGATTCACTGGCCAGCGGCCGCGAGCAGGCGATACAGCGCGGCTTGCTGCAAGGGGATCCTGCGCGTTTGGTTGCAACGCCTCAGGGCCAGTTGTTCCTCAACGACCTGCTGCAATACTTTCTGATCTAAGGAATCTGCATGGACTTCGTACTCGATCTGCTGGCCACTGTCTCGCGCTGGAGCCGCAGCAATCTTTCGGAAATCTCACTGGCGCTGGTGGGGTGTCTGCTGGTGTTGTTCGGATCGGATATCAAGGCCTGGGTAGAACAACGCGCCGGAAGCTTGTCCGGCGCGATGCGCGTGCCTTTACTGGCCCTGGCCTGCACCGTGGGCAGTGGCCTGGCGCTGATCTACGCCACGCCCTGGGTGGTCAAAGGCCTGAGCCAGTTCAACAACTACAGCCTGGCGCCGGTGCTGCTGGTGGTGCTGGTGCTGATCGGCGTGATCGCCGATCGCAAATAATCGCGATCAGGCGGTCTTTTCGAACTTCAAATCCCACACGCCATGGCCCAGGCGTTCGCCGCGGCGTTCGAACTTGGTGATCGGGCGCTCTTCGGGGCGTGGCACGTACTGATTGTCGGCGGCCAGGTTGCGGTAGCCCGGCGCCACGCTCATCACTTCCAGCATGTACTCGGCATACGGTTCCCAGTCGGTGGCCATGTGGAACACGCCGCCCGGCTTCAGCTTGCTGCGCACCAGTTGGGCGAACTCGGGCTGCACGATTCGCCGCTTGTGGTGGCGGCTCTTGTGCCATGGGTCCGGGAAGAACAGCATCAGGCGGTCGAGGCTGTTGTCGGCGATGCAGCGGTTGAGCACTTCGATCGCGTCGCAGTCATAGACCCGCAGGTTTTTCAGGCCCTCGGTCAGTGCGCCATTGAGCAGCGCGCCGACACCCGGCGAATGCACCTCGACACCGATGAAGTCGTGCTCTGGCGCCGCAGCGGCCATCTCCAGCAGCGAGTGGCCCATGCCAAAGCCGATTTCGAGGGTGCGCGGCGCCGAGCGGCCGAACACCTGGTCGAAGTCCACCGGCGCGTCGGTCAGTTGCAGGCCGAACTGCGGCAGCCCCTGATCCAGACCGCGTTGCTGGCCTTCGGTCATGCGCCCTGCGCGCATCACGAAGCTCTTGATGCGGCGGTGCGGACGGGCTTCGCCTTCTTGCTCTTCGGGCGACTCGGGTGAAACGTGCGAATCAGTCATCAACAGGCTCTTACTTGATCAGGCCATCCAGCGGCGAGGATGCGCTGGCGTAAAGTTTGCGGGGCATGCGGCCGGCCAGGTAAGCCAGGCGGCCGGCGATGACCGCGTGTTTCATGGCTTCGGCCATGAGCACCGGTTGCTGGGCGTGGGCGATGGCCGAGTTCATCAGCACCGCTTCGCAGCCAAGCTCCATGGCAATGGTGGCGTCGGAGGCGGTGCCGACACCGGCATCGACCAGCACCGGCACTTTGGTTTCTTCGAGGATGATCTGCAGGTTGTACGGGTTGCAGATCCCCAGGCCGCTGCCGATCAGGCCGGCCAGCGGCATGATCGCGATGCAGCCGATTTCAGCCAGTTGACGGGCGACGATCGGGTCATCGCTGGTGTAGACCATGACATCGAAACCGTCCTTGACCAGCACTTCGGCGGCCTTGAGGGTTTCGATCACATTGGGGAACAGAGTCTTCTGGTCGGCCAGCACTTCGAGCTTGACCAGGTTGCGGCCGTCGAGCAGCTCGCGCGCCAGGCGGCAGGTGCGCACCGCTTCAGGTGCGTCGAAGCAGCCGGCGGTGTTGGGCAGAATGGTGTAGCGGTCCGGCGGCAACACGTCGAGCAGGTTCGGCTCGCCAGGGTTCTGGCCCAGGTTGGTGCGGCGCACGGCAACCGTGACGATCTCGGCACCCGAGGCTTCGATGGCCAGACGGGTCTGTTCCATGTCGATGTACTTGCCGGTGCCGACCAGCAGGCGCGACTCAAAGGTACGGCCTGCCAGAACGAATGGTTTGTCGCTGCGAACGTTGCTCATCGTGAATCCTTTTTAAAGTGAGGAAACCATCGTTGACCGCCGGGCACTAACCGCCGCCGATGGCATGAACGACCTCAACCTGATCGCCTTCGCGCAGGGTGGTGGTTTCATGCTGGCTTCGCGGCACGATGTCCAGGTTCAATTCGACAGCGACGCGGCGCCCGACAAGGTCCAGGCGCGCCAGCAAGGCGGTGACGGTCTCGCCGTCGGGCAACTCAAAGGATTCACCGTTCAACTGAATGTGCATGCGCAGCAGCAGCCATCATGGTTAGGGGGCCAGCATTCTAGCCCGGCAGGCCAGTCTGACCAACCCCGCACCGCGCCATTCGTCTCAGCCTGTCAGGCCACGCTGCCCAGCTTCCAGGCCATCACACCCAGAATCGACCAGCCGAACAGAAAGCACAGGCCGCCGAAGGGAGTGACGATGCCCAGCTTGCTGGTACCGGTCAGGGTCAACAGGTACAGGCTGCCAGAAAACAGCACAATGCCAGCAACGAAGGCAAAACCCGCCCAGTTGACCAGCCGGCCGGGGATGTGCGCCGCCAGCAGGGCAACCCCGAACAGGGCCAGGGCGTGAATCAACTGATACAGCACGCCGGTCTGGAAGATCGCCAGGTACTCAGGGCTCAGCCGCCCTTTAAGACTGTGCGCGGCGAAGGCCCCCAGGCCTACGCCGGTGAAACCGAAAAAGGCCGCCAACATCAAAAAGCTGCGAAGCATCGATAACTCCAGGCAAGATCGTGCATTTGCACACGGTCTGTATAATGGCCCGCTCAACGGGTTCGGCCAAGCGATGTCTATGCTGCGTATTTTTTTCCGACGTTTCGTCAAGGCGCTGCTGTGGTTCGCGGCGGGCAGCGTCGTTGTGGTCCTGCTGTTGCGCTGGATTCCGCCACCGGGCACGGCGCTGATGGTCGAGCGCAAGATCGAATCGTGGTTCGATGGCCAGCCTATCGACCTGCAACGCGACTGGCAGCCCTGGGAGCAGATTGCCGCGCCCCTTAAAGTGTCGGTGATTGCCGGCGAAGACCAGCGCTTTGCCGAACACTGGGGCTTCGACATCGCCGCCATCCAGGCCGCCATCGCGCACAACGAGCGCGGCGGCTCGCTGCGTGGAGCCAGCACCCTGAGCCAGCAAGTGGCCAAGAATCTGTTCCTGTGGTCGGGCCGCAGCTACCTGCGCAAGGGCCTGGAGGCGTGGTTTACGGCACTGATCGAGCTGCTGTGGTCCAAGCAACGCATTCTTGAGGTGTACCTCAACAGCGTAGAGTGGGACGAAGGTGTGTTTGGCGCCGAAGCGGCAGCAAAGCATCACTTCCGCACCTCGGCGGCCAACCTGTCGACCCAGCAGGCCAGCTATCTGGCCGCCGTGCTGCCCAACCCCCGCCAGTGGAGCGCCAGCCGCCCGAGCAGTTATGTATCACGCCGTGCCGGCTGGATTCGCCAGCAGATGCGCCAGTTGGGCGGTGAAAGCTACCTGATCGGGCTCAATGACAGCCGGCAATGGTAATTGCGCAACACCCATCAACAAAAACGCCCCGACAAGTCGGGGCGTTTTTTGGGCAGACCTGATCAGGCTGCGATCGAGGTCTTGAGTTTGTTCATCGCGTTCTTTTCCAGCTGACGAATGCGCTCGGCTGAAACATTGTACTTCTCGGCCAGCTCATGCAGGGTGGCTTTTTCCTCGGCCAGCCAGCGCTGGTAGAGGATGTCACGGCTGCGCTCGTCCAGTACGTCCAGCGCCTGGTGCAGATTGGCGGTGGAGTTGTCGCTCCAGTCGGCGTCTTCGAGCTGACGGGCCGGGTCGTAACGGTGATCTTCCAGGTAGTTGGACGGCGACTGGAAGGCGCTGTCGTCGTCGGCTTCACTCGCAGGGTCGAACGCCATGTCCTGGCCGGTCAGACGGCTTTCCATTTCGCGAACTTCACGCGGCTCGACGCCGAGGCTTTCGGCCACGCGATGGACTTCTTCGTTGTTCAGCCAGGCCAGACGCTTCTTCTGGCTGCGCAGGTTGAAGAAGAGTTTGCGCTGCGCCTTGGTCGTGGCGACCTTGACGATGCGCCAGTTGCGCAGGATGAATTCGTGGATCTCGGCCTTGATCCAGTGCACGGCGAACGACACCAGGCGCACGCCCATTTCCGGGTTGAAGCGTTTTACCGCTTTCATCAGGCCGACGTTGCCTTCCTGAATCAGGTCGGACTGGGCCAGACCGTAACCCGAATAGCTGCGCGCGATGTGCACCACGAAACGCAGGTGGGCGAGCACCATCTGGCGCGCAGACTCGAGGTTCTGCTCGTAGTAGAGACTGTCTGCCAGTTCGCGCTCCTGCTCGGGCGTCAGCATCGGGATGCTGTTGACCGCATGCACGTAAGCTTCCAGGTTGGCGCCTGGAACCAATGCATAGGCAGGTTGCAATGAAGTGGTCATGCGAAAGAAACCTCCAACTGTGTAACAGGTGCAGCTCAGCACTGCGAAATTGACCGGGAACCGCTAGACAAGTTCCCTCAGCTGAATAAGTCAATCAATCATGTACATACGGATGAAACAACCCCGAATTTATCGGGGGGCCAGCTCGCTCAGGTGGCGGGCGACCGCAATCCAAGCACCGATATACCCTAACAGTACCGCTCCAAGCAAGAGCGACAAGCCATCGCCCATCGGAACGCCGCTCAGGGCAAAGTCGCTGCCATACAGTCCGGACAGGCCGATGACCGCATCGTTCAGCCAGTCCAGGCCAAACGCCAGCACACCCCAGGACAATATGCCAGCACCGATGCCATACAGCGCTCCCATATACAGAAAGGGCCTGCGCACATAGCTGTCAGTGCCGCCGACCAGTTTTATGACTTCGATTTCGACCCGGCGGTTCTCGATGTGCAGACGAATGGTGTTGCCGATCACCAGCAACAACGCCGCCACCAGCAAGACCGTCAGACCAAAGACAAAACGGTCGCCCAGCTTGAGAATCGCCGCCAGGCGCTCTACCCAGACCAGGTCGAGCTGCGCCTGCTGCACCTTGGGCAGTTCGGCCAACCGGGTACGCAGCGCCTCAAGTGCCGGTTTGTCGACCTCTTGCGGGGTGACCACGACGACGCCAGGTAGCGGGTTGTCTGGCAGCTCCCTGAGCGCCTCGCCCAGCCCGGAATCTTTTTGAAACTCTTTAAGCGCCTGCTCGCTGCTGACGTATTGTGCGTCTGCCACACCGGGCATGGCCTTGATTTGCTCGCGCAAGCGATCACCTGCAGCGTGACCGGCGTCCAGTTGCAGGTACACCGAAATCTGCGCGGCACGCTGCCATGAGCCGCCAAGGCGCTCGACATTGCTCAGCAACAGCGCCAGGCCCATCGGCAGGCTCAAGGCAATGGCCATCACCAGACAGGTGAAGAAACTGCCGATGGGCTGCCTGCCCAGCCGGCGCAGGCTGTCGAGCAGGCTGCTGCGATGGCTTTCGACCCAGGCCGCCAGCAAGGTGCTGAAGTCCGGACCGTCATCGTCATGCGCGCCGCGTTTTTTCTTTGGCGGTTCGGGCTCTGCCGCACGCGGTGCAGCCCGGTCCGCAACCTTGGGGTTGCTGCGTGAAGCACTCATACGCCGGCCTCCCCGTCACCGATCAGACGGCCACGTTGCAGGGTCAGCATACGGTGGCGCATACGTGCGATCAGTGCCAGGTCGTGGCTGGCGATCATCACGCTGGTGCCCAGACGACTGATGTCTTCGAATACACCCATGATTTCTGCTGCCAGCCGAGGGTCGAGGTTGCCGGTAGGTTCATCGGCCAGCAACAAGGCCGGGCGATGGACGATGGCCCGGGCGATACCGACCCGCTGTTGCTGGCCGGTGGACAGGTCTGCCGGGTACAGCGCAGCCTTGTCGGACAGCGCCACACGCTCAAGCGCCGAGTCGACGCGCTTGGCGATCTCGGGCTTGGACAGGCCGAGAATCTGCAGCGGCAGCGCGACGTTGTTGAACACCGTGCGATCGAACAATAACTGGTGGTTCTGGAACACCACGCCGATCTGCCGGCGCAAAAAGGGAATCTGCGCCGTACTGATCTGCCCCAGGTCTTGCCCTGCCAGCAGCAATTTGCCCGAGGTCGGGCGCTCCATGGCCAGTAACAGGCGCAACAGTGTACTTTTACCGGCCCCGGAGTGGCCGGTGACAAACAGAAACTCACCACGACGCACTCGAAAGCTCAGCTCATGCAACCCGACGTGACCGTTCGGGTAACGCTTGCCGACCTGCTCGAATCGAATCATGTGTTCTCTCGCTCCGCAAACAGGGCCTGAACGAAAGGTTCGGCCTCAAAGGTACGCAAGTCGTCGATGCCTTCGCCGACGCCAATGTAACGAATCGGCAGGCCGAACTGCTTGGCCAGGGCGAAGATCACCCCGCCCTTGGCGGTGCCGTCGAGCTTGGTCAGGGCAAGACCCGTGAGGGTCACGGTCTGGTTGAACTGCTTGGCCTGGTTGATCGCGTTTTGCCCGGTACCGGCATCGAGCACCAGCAGCACCTCATGCGGCGCCTCGGTATCCAGCTTGCCAATCACCCGGCGAACCTTTTTCAGCTCTTCCATCAGGTTGTCTTTGGTGTGCAGGCGGCCGGCGGTGTCGGCGATCAGTACATCGACGCCACGCGCCTTGGCGGCCTGAACCGCGTCGAAGATCACCGAGGCCGAATCGGCGCCGGTGTGTTGGGCGATCACCGGGATCTGGTTGCGCTCGCCCCAGACCTGCAATTGCTCGACGGCCGCTGCACGGAAGGTGTCGCCAGCGGCGAGCATGACTTTCTTGCCTTCAAGCTGCAGCTTCTTGGCCAGCTTGCCGATGGTGGTGGTCTTGCCGGCGCCGTTCACGCCGACGACAAGGATCACATAAGGCTTGTGCTCTGACTTGATCACCAGTGGCTGCTCGACCGGCTTGAGCATCGCGGCCAGCTCGGCCTGCAGCGATTTGTACAGCGCCTCGGCATCGGTCAGTTGCTTGCGCGCAACCTTCTGGGTCAGGTTCTGGATGATCACCGAGGTGGCCTCGACACCGACGTCGGCGGTCAGCAGGCGGGTTTCGATTTCTTCAAGCAGGTCATCGTCGATGGCCTTGCGCCCCAGAAACAGCGAGGCCATGCCTTCGCCGATGCTGGCGCTGGTCTTGGACAGGCCTTGCTTGAGGCGGGCGAAGAAACCGACCCTGGTTTCGACCGGGGCGGCGACGACGGCAGGCACCGGCAGCGTTTCGGCGACAGGCTCTGGTTCTGGTGCCACGACAGGTGCGATAACCGGGGCGGGAACAACCGGAACAGGCGCAACGACCGCAACAGGCTCAGGCTCAGGAATGATGACCGGCTCAGGCTCTACGATCACAGGAACAACAGGTGCCGGCGCCTCAACCTCTACGGGCGGCGCTACGACTGTCGGTGCTACGGGCTCGACCGGCACAACAATCGGCTGCTCGGCCAGTGCAGGCGCAGGCGGTATCTCTTCAGCCGGGACAGGCGGTAATGCTTCAGGCTCGGGCGGCTGGGCCGGTTCCGGGGCTTTTTTGCGAAACCATCCGAACAGGCCTTTCTTTTCACCAGCGTCAGCTGGGGTCTTCTTGTCGTCGTTGGAACCAAACATGGAGGACGGCTATCTCAAAGTAGCGAAACGCCAACAGGCCTTTCGGAAAATGCTGACATGCCAAACAGACTACGCGATGAGCTGCTTGTTCATTCGGCGGTTCTGGGCACGGTTCTCGTCTGAAAAAATCGTCGCGCGGCGCGTCATAAGACATACCCTAAAACAAGTTTCACGTGCCGACTGGCCGTGAGGGTTGTTTGCGCCGCAAACGGATCAGTATCCTACCACCCCCGTGCCCGCCGACGCTAAGTCCAAGCAGGTCGTCTTACAGGTTTGAATATTCATGAATGCTTTAGCCCGCCGTGCCGCAGGCCTGCTGCTCAGCACCCTCTGCCTGCCTCTGGCTGCCCTGGCAGCCGACCCGCAACCGACCCATGAATTCACCCTCGATAACGGCCTGAAGGTCGTGGTGCGTGAAGATCATCGTGCCCCGGTGGTGGTTTCCCAGGTCTGGTACAAGGTGGGTTCCAGCTACGAGACACCCGGCCAGACCGGTTTGTCGCATGCCCTTGAACACATGATGTTCAAAGGCAGCAGCAAGACCGGGCCGGGCGAGTCGTCGTTGATCCTGCGTGACCTGGGCGCCGAAGAAAACGCCTTCACCAGCGACGATTACACCGCGTATTACCAGGTGCTGGCCCGCGACCGCCTGAGCGTGGCGCTGGAGCTGGAAGCCGACCGCATGGCGACCCTCAAGCTGCCGGCCGACGAATTCAGCCGTGAAATCGAAGTCATCAAGGAAGAGCGCCGCCTGCGCACCGACGACAAGCCGGTGAGCAAGGCCTTCGAGCGCTTCAAGGCCATGGCCTACCCGGCCAGCGGCTATCACACCCCGACCATCGGCTGGATGGCCGACCTCAACCGTATGACGGTGCAGGACCTGCGCCACTGGTACGAGTCGTGGTACACGCCCAACAACGCCACCCTGGTGGTGGTCGGTGACGTCAAGGTCGACGAGGTCAAGGCCCTGGCCGAGCGCTTCTTCGGGCCTATTCCACGCCGCGACGTACCGCCGTCGAAAAAACCGCTCGAGCTGGCCGAACCCGGCGAGCGCCGCATCACCCTGCATGTGCAAACCCAGTTGCCGAGCCTGATGTACGCCTTCAACGTGCCAAGCCTGGCCACCGCCGAAGACCCGCGCTCCGTACAAGCCTTGCGCCTGATCGCCGCCCTGCTCGACGGCGGCTACAGCGCGCGCATCCCCAGTCGCCTGGAACGCGGCGAAGAGTTGGTGTCCGGCGCCGGCTCCAACTATGACGCCTTTACCCGTGGCGACAGCCTGTTCATGATCAGCGCCACGCCCAACACCCAGAAAAAGAAAACCCTGGCCGACACCGAGGCCGGCATCTGGCGTCTGCTTGACGAGTTGAAAACCAAAGCGCCGTCTGCCGAAGAGCTGGAGCGTGTACGCGCCCAGGTCATCGCAGGTTTAGTTTACGAGCGCGACTCGATCACCAGCCAGGCCACCACCATTGGCCAACTGGAAACCGTCGGCCTGTCCTGGAAGCTGATCGACGAAGAACTGGCCGCCCTGCAAAGCGTGACCCCCGCCGACATCCAGAACGCCGCCAAGACCTATTTCACTCGTGAGCGCCTCAGCGTTGCGCACGTGCTGCCCGAGAAGAAGGCCAAATGATCATGCGCACTCCTTACCGCACCTCTTACCGCTGCATGCTGACCAGCCTGTTGCTGGCCGCCGTCGTCGCCTTGCCCGTGCAAGCCGATAACGCCACCGGCAGCGATGCACCGCGCACCGATGCACCGCTGGGGCAAAACCTGCAATCGCTCAAAGAGCTCGACAACAAGGCACCGGCCCGCCGCGCCCTGAACATTCAGACCTGGGACACCGCCGAAGGCGCCAAGGTGCTGTTCGTCGAATCCCGCGAGCTGCCGATGTTCGACTTGCGGCTGATCTTCGCCGCCGGCAGCAGCCAGGACCAGAACGTTCCGGGCCTGGCCTTGACCACCAACGCCATGCTCAACGAAGGCGTCAAGGGCAAGGACGTTACCGCCATCGCCCAGGGCTTCGAAGGCCTGGGTGCCGACTTCGGCAACGGCTCTTACCGCGACATGGCCATGGTTTCGTTGCGCAGCCTCAGCGACAAGGACAAGCGCGAGCCGGCCCTGAAGCTGTTCAGCGATGTGGTCGGCAAGCCGACCTTCCCCGCCGACTCGCTGGCACGCATCAAGAACCAGTTGCTGGCCAGCTTCGAATACCAGAAGCAGAACCCCGGCGTGATCGCCAATCGGGCACTGTTCGACAAGCTGTACGGCGACCACCCGTACGCGCACCCAAGCGACGGCAACGCCAAGAGCGTCGCCGCGCTGACCCAGGCACAGCTCAAGGCTTTTCACGCCAAGGCCTATGCCGCCGGCAACGTGGTGATTGCGCTGGTTGGCGACCTGTCGCGCGAAGAAGCTCAGGCCATTGCCGCCCAGGTGTCCAGCTCGCTGCCCAAAGGCCCGGCGCTGGCCAAAATGCCTGAGCCGGTCGAACCCAAGGCGGGCGTGACGCACATCGAGTTTCCGTCCAACCAGACTCACCTGATGCTGGCGCAACTGGGCATCAGCCGTAACGACCCGGACTATGCAGCGCTCAGCGTCGGCAACTCGGTCCTCGGCGGTGGCGGCTTCGGCAGCCGCTTGATGACCGAAGTGCGCGAAAAACGTGGCCTGACCTACGGCGTATCGTCCGGTTTTACCGGCATGCGCGTGCCGGGGCCGTTCACCATTGGCTTGCAGACCCGTGCAGAACTCAGCGAGAACACCCTCAAGCTGGTGCAGGATGAGGTGCGCAAATTCCTCACTGACGGCCCGACCCAGAAAGAAATCGACGACGTGAAACGCGAACTGTCGGGCAGCTTCCCGCTGTCGACCGCCAGCAATGCGTCAATTGCCGCACAATTGGGTGCCATCGGCTTCTATAATCTGCCACTGACCTTCCTTGAGGACTACATGACCGAAGCGCAAGCCGTGACGGTCGAGCAGGTCAAGGCGGCCATGAACAAACACCTGGATGCCGACAAGATGGTGATCGTCACCGTCGGCCCCACCGTGGCGCAGAAACCCCTGCCGCCACCCACTGACAAACCCGCCACACAGCCTGTTGGCGTTCCGGAGCATTAATGGCCAATCCACGTCCCAAAACGCACAACGGCCAGGGCCAGTTGCGCATCATCGGTGGCGAATGGGGCAGCCGACGCCTGAGCTTCCCCGACGCCCCGGGCCTGCGCCCGACGCCTGACCGGGTGCGTGAAACACTGTTCAACTGGCTGGCGCCGTCCATCGCTGGCGCCAAGGTGCTGGATGTCTTCACCGGCAGCGGCGCGCTGTATTTCGAAGCGCTGTCGCGAGGGGCAAAATCCGGTCTGGCGCTGGACAATAACCAGGCGGCCATCGCCAGCCTGCGGCAGAACCTTGAGCTGCTCAAATGCGCGAACGGCCAGGTGCTGCACAGCGATGCACTGCGTCATCTGGAAACGGCGCCAGCCGAGGCCTTCGATGTGGTGTTCCTTGATCCGCCGTTCCATCAAGGCCTGCTGAGCAACGCCTGCGCCCTGCTGGAGTCGCGCGGCTGGTTGTCCGAACACGCGTGGATCTACACCGAAAGCGAAACCCCACCCTCCACCACCGGCCTGCCGGGCAACTGGCGGCTGCATCGCGAGAAAAAGGCCGGTCAGGTGTATTACGGGCTTTGGCAGCGGAGCTGATTTCGCATGGCCATCGGTCGAACCGCCGATGGCCAACCCAATCAAGAGCGCTTATCATCCGCATTTCCGTCGGTTGCGCTGTTTTCACCATGCCCAAGCCCCCTCCTCCCGATCCTGCCGATCCGCCGTCATCTGACGCGCCGCCCGGGCAGGAGGTATTGCAGGCGTTTTTACAACAGCAAGGCCGGGTGAAAAACCAGTTGAGCCGTTGGGTCGCCTGCCGGGCGACCGCTGCCGATCTGTGCCAGGAACTGTTCATTCGTCTGTGGCGGCGCAAGGAAGTGCCGGTCGAGGACCTGGGGCCGTACCTGATGCGCAGTGCGCGCAATATGGCCATCGATCATCTGCGCAGCGAACGCAGCCGGCTGCGCACCGAGTCGGCCCTGTTGCCGGAACAACTGTTCGCCGAACCCAACTCGCTGGCCGACGGGCATCAGGCCAGTCATGAACTCAATCAGGTGCAAGCCGCTCTGCGCGGCCTGCCGGAACGCACCCGACACATTTTTTTGCTCAACCGCATCCACGGCAAGAGCTACAGCGAGATCGCCAGCCTGCTGGATATTTCCTCCAGCGCCGTTGAAAAGCATATGATGCGGGCCCTCCAGGCCTGCAAGAGCAGCCTGGGCGCGCCCATTGCCAAGGCATCGTCATGAACGTGGTCAGCTCCTCACCTCGCCGGCAGAGCGAGGACATCGCCCTGCACTGGGTCAGCCGCCTGGCCGCCGAGCCCGATAATACCGACCTGGACGAAAGCCGCCTGCCGGCTGCCGAGCAGCAGCGCTTGCGCCAATGGCTGGCCAGCGATGCCGCCCATGCCGAGGCTTATGCCCAGGCACGACAGCTGTGGCAGATAACCGGCCCTGTTGCGGCACAACTGGCACAGGAAGACGACGCCGCGTTGCAGGCGATTCTGCGCCAGAGCAAACCTCGATCCCGTCGCTGGCCTGTGCCGGTGGCCATGGCCGCCAGCCTTTTACTGGCCAGCCTGCTGGCGCTGTTCTGGCGCCCGGAGCAGTGGCTGGACGACCTGCGCGCCGACTATCGCAGCGCCCCCGGACAACTGAGCCGCATCACCCTGGCCGATGGCAGTGACGTGCTGCTCGATGCCGACAGCGCCATTCAGGTCGACCTGAGCGAGCAGACCCGCTCTATCCGCTTGCTGCGCGGTGCGGCGTTTTTTCACGTCAAACATAACGGCCAGCCCTTTGTGGTCCGTGCACACGGTGGCGAAACCCAGGTGCTGGGCACCCGCTTCGAGGTCCGCAACGAGCCGCAAGGCGCGCAAGTCACCGTTGAGGAAGGCAAGGTCGCCGTACGCGCCCAACCGGACAGCGAGCCACAGTTATTGACCGCCGCCCAGCGTACCGACTATCGCCAGGGCCAGGCCGGCAGCCTGCAGAACGTGGCCATGCCAGAAGCTCTGAGCTGGCGCGAAGGTCGCCTGAGCTTTCGCCGCCAGCCGCTGAGCGAGGCGCTGCAGGTGGTGCAGCGTTACTCTCAAGAGCGCATCGTGCTGCTTGATGCCAGCCTGGGCACCCGCCCGGTCAGCGGCGATTTCGCCAGCAATGACCCACAGGCCATGCTGACGGCCTTTCAGGCGGTGCTGGGCTATTCAATGCTGCGCCTGCCGGGCGGCACCGTGGTCATTCGTTGACCGGCCGCTCAATGCGCTGCCCGTGGCGACCCTGGCTGCTGGTCACCGCCCTGAGCCTGTCCATGCCCGTTCAAGCAGCAGACGCTGCGCGCTACAGCATTACCCTCGCCGCCCAATCGCTGACCGACGCCCTGGCCTTACTCAGCCGCCAGACCGGGCAGAACATCGTCTACACCGACGAACAGCCCTACCGGCTGCAGGCACCGGCTTTAAGCGGGCAACTGAGTGTCGAACAGGCCCTGACTCGCTTGCTGGCCGGCACCGCCCTGACCTTTCAGCGCATCGATGACAGGACCCTGGCGCTGACATCGCCCGTCGCCGCCACCCCCGCAGGCTCGCTGCACTTGCAGCCCTTGCGCATCGACAGCCAGCGCCCTGACAGCTATCAGCCGCAAAGCAGCACGCGCATCAATCATTCCAGAGCATCATGGCTGGAACAGCCGCAATCGATCAGCCGCGTGCCCAATGCCGTGCTGCAAGACCAGCAGCCGCGCAACCTGGACGATGCCTTGCGCCATGTCAGCGGCGTGACCCAGGGCAATACGCTGGGCAGCACCCAGGACACGCTGATCAAGCGTGGCTTCGGCGATAACCGTGACGGCTCGATCCTGCGCGACGGCATGCCGGTGGTGCAGGGGCGCAATTTCAACGCCAGCACCGAGAGCATCGAAGTGCTCAAAGGTCCGGCCGCCCTGCTGTATGGCATTCAGGACCCTGGCGGGGTCATCAACGTGCTGACCAAAACCCCGCAATTACAGGCCCGCAACGAGGTACAGGCGAAGACCTCGCTGTACGCCCACGGCCGCGCAGGTACGGCGACCACGCTGGACAGTACCGGGCCCTTGGGCGACAGCGGGCTGGCCGGGCGGCTGATTCTCGATCATCAGGATGAAGACTACTGGCGCAACTACGGCGTGCGCCGCGAAAGCCTGGTCGCGCCGTCGCTGGCATGGTACGGCGAGCAGGACGAGCTGTTGCTGGCCTGGGAACAGCGCCGCTTTGTCACCCCGTTCGATCGCGGCACGGCCATCGACCCGAGCACCGGCCGGGTACTCGACATCCCCTATGACCGGCGCCTGGACGAGCCCTTCAACGACATGACCGGGCGTTCGCAGCTGTTGCGCCTGAGCTACCGCCATACCCTGGCCAATGACTGGGAACTGCGCGGGGCCTACAGCTATAACAAGGAAACCTACGACGCTTACCAGGTGCGCATCACCGCCGTGAACCCGACTGCCGGCACCCTGACGCGCAGCATGGACGGCACGCTGGGCTCGTTGAGCCGCGACCAGCAGGGCCAGCTTGAACTGTCAGGCAGCACACGCTGGCTGGGCATCGAGCACGACATGATGGCCGGGCTGAGTACCGAACACCGGCTGTACTTTCGCCGCGATCTGTTACGCCAGACCAGCCAGAGCACCTTCAGCTACCGCAGCCCGGTGTATAGCCGTGAAGTCGTGCCGACACAGGTGTCGGACAGCGCCAGCGATCAGCTCGACCGGCTGCGTACAAACGCGCTCTACCTGCGCGACACCCTGAACCTGAGCGAGCAGTGGAGCGCGATACTCGGGGTGCGCTTGCTCAGCTACGACCAGTACGCCGGTCGCGGCCGGCCGTTTCATGCCAATACCGATATCAACGGCAGCGCCTGGGTACCCAGTGCCGGGCTGGTCTACCGGTTTGCCCCGGACTGGTCGTGGTACGCCAGCTACAGCGAATCGTTCAAGCCCAACTCCAGCATTGCGCCACTGAACGCCGCCAGCGCGCAGATCATCGATTCCAGTATCAAGCCCGAGCAGGCCAGCGCCTGGGAAACCGGACTCAAGGTCGAACAACCGGACGGACTGTCGGCCAGCCTTGCGCTGTATGACATCCGCAAGCGCAACGTGCTGGTCAGCGAAACCGTCGACGCTTTGCCGGTCAGCCGCAACGCCGGGGCGGTGCGCTCGCGCGGCCTGGAGCTGGAAGCCAGCGGGCGCCTGGCCGAACGCTGGCAACTGATGTTCGCCTGGAGTTTCACCGATGCCTGGGTGACCCGCGACCCGACCCTGCAAGGCAAACCGCTGCAAAACGTGCCGCGCCAGAGCGGCTCGCTGTACCTCAGCCATGACTTGAGCGACCACCTGCACCTGGGCGGCGGCCCACGCTATGTCGGTGAACGGGCCGGGGATCCGGCCAACAGTTTCCAGTTGCCGGCCTATACCGTCACCGATGTGTTCGCCCGCTACGACACCCGTCTGGGTGAGCACAAGGCCAGCCTGCAACTGAACATCAATAACCTGTTCGACCGGCGCTACTACACCTCCAGCGTCAGCCAGTACTTCGTCTCGATGGGCGATGCGCGCCAGTGGGTGTTGTCGGCACGGCTGGAGTTTTAGGACCTCACCGGCTCTACGGAACGATCCGCCCACTGCACACGTCCTACTCCTGTTCCTGCCCCTTGAAAAAGGCCTGCGATTCGTCATCGCCGGTCCTTTCATGTTTAAATTGAACGTTCAATCAATGATGAACGGTGGTCCGCTGCCCGCTCCCAACAGGAGGCAAAGCCTTTGTCCTGCTTACGTCTGATCCTTGTTTTCCAGGCTCTTGTTTTCCAGACTATGGAGGCGTATCGACCATGAATACCCTCAACCCCGCCTCCAGCGGCCCGGTGCGCATGAATGCGCCGGTTTTCTACTTCGCTGCCAGCTTCATCCTGATCTTCGGCATCGTCGTCATCAGTTTTCCCGAGGCCAGCGGCCAGTGGCTGCTGGCGGCACAAAACTGGGCGGCCAGCACGGTCGGCTGGTACTACATGCTGGTCATGACGCTGTATCTGGTCTTCGTGGTGGTCACCGCCTTGTCTGGCTACGGCAAGATCAAGCTCGGTGCCGACCACGACGAGCCCGAATTCAGCTACCTGTCCTGGGCCGGCATGCTGTTCGCCGCCGGCATCAGCATCACCCTGTTCTTCTTCTGTGTGTCTGAACCGCTGACCCACATGCTGCAACCGCCGCAAGGCGAGGCCGGCACCGTGGACGCGGCACGCCAGGCTATGCAGTTGCTGTTTCTGCACTGGGGCCTGCATGGCTGGGGCGTGTTTGCCTTCGTCGGCATGGCACTGGCGTACTTTGCCTATCGGCATAACCTGCCGCTGGCCTTGCGCTCGGCGCTGTACCCGCTGATCGGCAAGCGCATCAATGGTCCGATCGGTTATGCGGTCGACGGCTTCGGCATCATCGCCACGATTTTCGGCCTGGGCGCCGACATGGGCTTTGGCGTGCTGCACCTCAATTCCGGCCTGGATTACCTGTTCGGCGTGGCCCACACCCACTGGGTACAGGTCGGCTTGATCACGCTGATGATGGGCGCGGCCATCGTAGTCGCAGTGTCCGGGGTCGACAAGGGCGTGCGCGTGATGTCCGACATCAACATGCTGCTGGCCTGTGCATTGTTGCTGTTCGTGTTGTTCGCCGGCCCCACGCAACACTTGCTCAACACGCTGGTGCAGAACATCGGCGACTACCTGGGCGCGCTGCCGACCAAGAGTTTCGACGTGTATGCCTACAAGAGCGTCGACGGCTGGCTGGGTGGCTGGACCGTGTTCTATTGGGCCTGGTGGATTGCCTGGGCGCCATTCGTGGGCCTGTTCATCGCGCGTATTTCGCGTGGCCGCACCATTCGTGAATTCGTCTTCGGCGTCTTGCTGATTCCGCTGGGCTTCACCCTGGCCTGGATGTCGATCTTCGGTAACAGCGCCATTCACCAGGTGCTGGAAAACGGCATGACCGCGCTGGGTCAGTCGGCCATCGACGATCCGTCGATGACCCTGTACCTGCTGCTGGAAACCTATCCGTGGAGCAAGACGGTCATCGCCGTCACCGTGTTCATCAGCTTCGTGTTCTTCGTAACCTCTGCCGACTCCGGCACCGTGGTGCTTTCGACCCTGTCGGCCAAGGGCGGCAGTGCCGACGAAGACGGCCCGAAATGGCTACGGGTATTCTGGGGCGCGGCCACCGCGTTGATCACCAGCGGCCTGCTGTTCTCGGGCAGCATCGATGCGCTGAAATCGGCGGTGGTACTGACCTCGCTACCCTTCTCGCTGATTTTGCTGTTGATGATGTGGGGGCTGCACAAGGCGTTCTACATGGAGTCGCAGCGCCAGCTGGCGCAGCTGTACTCGCTCGCCCCGGCCTCCGGTGCCCGACGCGGTGGCTGGCGTCAACGCCTGAGCCAGGCCGTGCACTACCCGTCGCGTGACGAGGTGTACCGCTTCCTCGACCAGACCGTACGCCCGGCCATCGATGAGGTGACAGCAGTGTTTGTCGAGAAAGGCCTGAGCGTCAGCCAGGTGCCTGATCCGGCCAACGATTCAGTCACCCTTGAAATCGGCCACGGCGAAGAACGTCCGTTCATCTACCAGGTGCAGATGAAAGGCTTCTTCACCCCGTCCTTCGCCCGTGGCGGCATGGGTTCCAAGCAACTCAACAACCGCCGCTACTACCGCGCCGAAGTGCACCTCAGCGAAGGCAGCCAGGATTACGATCTGGTGGGTTATACCAAGGAGCAAGTGATCAACGACGTGCTTGACCAGTACGAACGGCACATGCAGTTCTTGCATCTGGTGAGGTAGGCATCATGACGATCGCGGGTGATGTGCTGTAACTATGCATTATCCGCTCGTGTGATTTTGCGGCCAGGCTCGCAGCTAACATTGTCCTCATGCAAGCAGGTGGTCATGCCGGATCCTGATTTCACGAACCCCCGCTCGATCTGTTTACGACACAAATCAATACCGAAATAAGCGCTGAAGAGCCTGGTTCTTCAGCGCCGAGCGGCCGGTTTAGCAATTACATCGTATACGTCGATGAAAGCGGTGATCACAACCTGGATAAGGTTGACCCTAATTATCCGATGTTCGTACTGGCATTTTGTGTATTCCATAAACGGTACTACTGTGAATCGGTAATTCCCGCTTTGCAGAAATTCAAGTTCAATCACATGGGGCATGACCTGATCGGCTTGCACGAGCTTGATATACGTAAGGAAAAGGGGCAGTTTTCAGGTGTTTTTACGTCACGAAAAGACAAGGACGACTTTCTCGACGAACTCACCGGGATTATCGAAAAGAGCCACTTCATCTTGATCAGTTGTGTAATTGACAAGCGCCGGCTTGTGGAAAAACACGGAGTTTCAGGCAATCCGTACCATGTGGCACTGGAGTTTTGTCTACTGACCCTGCATGAGTTTTTAGTGGAAAAAGGTCAGCAAGGCGCATTGACTCACGTCGTTGTAGAGCGACGAGGCAAGAAGGAAGATAACGAATTGGAGCTTGAATTTCGTCGAAAATGTGACGGCGCTAATCCAACGGGCCTGTCGTTGCCTTTCGATATAGTTTTTGCCACCAAACAGGTCAACTCAACGGGCTTGCAGTTTGCTGATCTCGTAGCACGTCCGGTTGGGCTGAGTGTCTTGAAGCCTCAGCAGGAAAACCGGGCATTTCAGGTGCTCAGGAAAAAATTTTACTGTAGCGGTGGTCGTGATGCTGTGGGAGCTGGATTTGAGAATTGGGGGTTGAAAATTTTCCCTGCTCCAGAAAGCGAAAAACCCCGGTGAAGCTCACCGAGGTCAAGACGCCGACCGGGATCTCCCAGTCCATTTGTAGCGGAGTTTAGGTGTACAACCAAAGGCTGTCAATATTCAAGCGAGGCCGCCGTTGGCCCGCAGCACTTGCCCATTGACCCAGCCAGAATCCGGCCCTGCCAGAAACGCCACCACGCTGGCGATATCGTCTGGCTGGCCGAGGCGTTGCAGCGGCGGCAGGCTGGCGAAATGCTGGATCTGCTCCTCGGTCTTGCCATTCAGAAACAGCTCGGTGGCCACCGGCCCCGGTGCGACAGCATTCACCGTGATGCTGCGTCCGCGCAGTTCTTTGGCGAATACCGGGGTCATGGCTTCGACGGCGGCCTTGCTGGCGTTGTAGATCGCATAGCCGGGCAGGTTCAGGGCCAGGGCGGTGGTCGAGAAGTTGATGATCCGCCCGCCGTCGTTCAGGCGGTTGCTGGCTTCGCGCAGGGTGTTGAACACGCCACGGGTGTTGACCGCAAAGGTCTGCTCGAACAGTTCGTCGCTGGTTTCGGCCAGTGGCGTGGTCTTGAGGATGCCGGCGTTGTTGACCAGCACATCGACCTTGCCCAGATGATGCTCGGTGGCGTCGAACAGCCGGCGCACGTCGGCGGGGCTGGCGACATCGGCCTTGATCGCAATCGCATCGCGACCTTCAGCCATCAGTTCGGCCACCAGATTGTCGGCTTCGTCGGCGCTGTTGGCGTAGTTGATCACCACGGCAAACCCGTCGGCGGCCAGGCGCCGGGCGATTTGTGCGCCGATGCCGCGTGAGGCTCCGGTGACGATGGCGACTTTGCGAGGACGACTCATGAGGCATCTCCTTTCAGCGTGAGTAGGCATCTATCATAGAGCGCTATGTGCTTTCCCGTTCGATCAGACGGCAATCGAGCAGGTTCAAGCGCTGGATTTCATCCTCGACCGGCAATACCCCGAGGCTCTGCAATACCCGCTGCGCCGCCAGCACGCCGATTTCCAGCGCCGGGGGCTTGATGGTGCTCAGGCTCGGCAACAGCATTTCGGCGAAAGCGTAGTCGCCAAACCCCATCACCGCGCAGTCCTGTGGAATCGACAGCCCCGCACGCTGCCCGGCCAGCAGCCCACCGGCCGCCAGGTTGTCGTTGGCGAAAATGATCGCGTCCGGGCGTGTCTCGCCGCTCATCAACTGCTGCATGGCCTGCTTGCCGGCCTCGAACGGCGCCAGCCCCAGGTCCGGGGCAAACACCCACGTTTCAAGACCCAGCGCTTTCAAGGTGTCGGCATAACCGTCGCGGCGCTCCAGTGCGCTGAAATCG
Source organism: Pseudomonas sp. 3A(2025) (assembly GCF_054589175.1). Taxonomy (NCBI): domain Bacteria; kingdom Pseudomonadati; phylum Pseudomonadota; class Gammaproteobacteria; order Pseudomonadales; family Pseudomonadaceae; genus Pseudomonas; species Pseudomonas sp. 3A(2025). The sequence goes on from NZ_BAAILM010000008.1 coordinate 123,477, forward strand.
CCAGCCACGCTGTTCTGCACAAAGGCGATGCGCCGGTAGCCCTTGCCATGCAGATACTGCGTGGCCGTAACGCCGACCTGGTAATGGGAAAAACCGATCTGGATCGGGTTGCGCTCCGGGCGGTAATCCCAGGTTTCGATCACCGGCATGTCGGCCTGCTCGATCATCTTTTGCGTGCCGTCGGTGTGAAAGTGGCTGGTCAGCACCAAGGCTGCCGGCGACCAGCCGAGAAACGCCCGCACCGCGCTTTCTTCCTGTTCGGCCGAGAAGTAACTGGAGGCCAGCAGCAACTGGAAGCCGTGCTGGCTCAGGGTGTCGCTGAAGCCCTGAATAGTGCTGGCGAAGATCGGCCCGGAGATGTTCGGGATCACCATGGCCACCACCTTGCTGCGCGCCGAGGCCAGCCCGCCGGCCACCAGATTGGGTACATAACCCAGCTCTTCGACCACCGCCGCAATACGCTCGCGCAGGTCCGCAGAGACCTGCTCGGGCTGGTTGAAGTAGCGCGAAATGGTGATCGACGACACGCCGACCTGCTGGGCCACGGCACTGAGCGTGACTCTACCGGCGCCTCGGCGTTTGCGTGTTGCGGGAGGAAGCTCTGCCATGCCTGATCGTTCGCATAAAAGAAAAAAGAATATAAAAGTAATTTTTCAGTATTGGACGCTCTATGGTCCGTTTTCTGATACTGGCGATGTTAGCGCTAACGTCATGGTTTGTCTGCTACTCGCCACTGCGAATGCCGAACCCCGTTTAGCTGCAATAATCCGAAGATGCGTGGGGCATCGACGAACTTAGGCAATTTTCAGGCAGGCACGCAGATGCACACGACACTTGGCAGCGGCACCGCACACACTCCTTTGGCACAGGCCATCGGGCACGCTCATTCAGGGCGGGCACGTCATTGCGCGTGGCTGTTGATGGGCCTTGCCAGTTTGCCACTGGCGCCTGGTGTGGTGCTGGCAGACACCACCCAGAACGCTTCCGATGCGCCGGTGCTCAATGCCGTGACGGTCACCGCCACACGCCGCGAAGAGTCGCTGCAAAAAGTCCCGGTGGCGGTCTCGGTGGTCGAAGGCGAACAGCTTGAGCGCGACAACCGCAATGGCGTGGCCGGACTGGTGCAGCAAGTGCCGAGCCTGAACTTTCGTACCGGCGCCTCGAACAAGGACACCTCGCTGTTCATTCGCGGCGTGGGCACCATTTCGACCTCGCCGGGCGTCGAGCCCACCGTGGCAACGGTCATCGACGGCGTGGTACTCGGTCGTCCGGGCCAGGCGACGCTGGACCTGCTGGACCTTGAGCGCATCGAAGTGCTGCGCGGCCCGCAAGGCACGCTGTTCGGCAAGAACGCCTCGGCCGGTGTCCTGAACATCGTGACCAAGGCGCCGACCGAAGAAACCCACGGCTACATCGACCAGTCGTGGTACAGCGGCAACGAAAGCCGCACCCGCTTCGGCATCGGCGGCGCGCTGATTCCCGATACCCTCAAGGGCTCGGTCACCACGCTGTTCGGCAGCTACGACGGCAACGTCGACAACAAGGCCAACGGCCAGGAAGTCAACGGCTACAACCGCAAGGGCGTGCGCGGCAAGCTGGAGTTCACCCCCACCGACGACGTCACCTTTACCCTGGCCGCCGATTACATGCAGGCCCACGACGACGCGCCCAACGGCGTGGTCAGCAAGAGCCTGACGCCTGCGTTCGCCAGCGCCCTGGCCCCGGTGAATGCCAGCAGCGACAACCGCGATGTGGTCAGCGATTACCGCAGCCATGTCGACGATGTGAACAAGGGGTTGTCGGGCCAGCTGGACTGGCAACTGGGTGATTTCACCCTGACCTCGATCACCGCCTGGCGCGGCTGGGACAACACCCAGTACCAGGACGGCGACCGCCTGAGCATCATCAGCCCGGCCTTCGCCGGCACCGAAGACAAGGGCGACCTGGAATACAACCAGTACTCGCAGGAACTGCGCCTGGCCTCGCCCAAAGGCGGCTTCGTCGAGTACGTCGGCGGCTTGTTCTATATGCATGGCAAGAGCGACGAAACCTACCAGCGCACGCTGATCACCACGACCTCGCGTGACCGTGGCATCGCCGACTACAGCACCACCAGCGAAAGCTACTCGGTGTTCGGTGAAAGCACCTTCAACCTGACCCCGGACCTGCGTGCCATCGCAGGCGTCCGCTGGACCCATGACAAGCTCGAATACGATCACCGTCGCGTCTCGACCTCGGCGGTCACGGTCAGCGGTATCCAGCCGGCGACCAGCAGCTCGGGCTCGGTGGACGAAGACGGCAAGTCCGGCCGCCTGGGCCTGCAATACGACCTCAGCGACACGGTGACCAGCTACGTGACCTATTCGCGTGGCTACAAGGGCCCGGCCTACAACGTGTTCTTCAACATGCAGCCGCGCGACACCGATGCACTGAAGCCCGAGACGTCGAACACCTGGGAAGTCGGCATCAAGGCCAGCGCCTGGAACAACCGCCTGACCACCAACCTGGCCGTGTTCCACAGCGATTACGACAACTATCAGGCGAACTTCTTCGACAGCGTTGCCGGCCAGGTCGTGACCCGGCTGATCAACGCCGGCAGCGTAAAAACCGAAGGCGTCGAACTCGACTACGCGCTGCAAGTGACCTCGCAATTCAAGGTTTCCAGCGCACTGGCGTACACCAAGGCGCGCATCGACAGCTTCGCCTGCCCGGCCGGTGCCGCCGCGTCGTGCAACGTCGATGGCAAGACCCTGCCGTACAGCCCGGACTGGAAAAGCTATGTGCGCGCCGACTACAGCATCCCGCTGGACAACGGCCTGGATATCGAGCTTAGCAGCGACTACAGCTGGCAGAGCGAAGTGCAGTACGACATCAGCCAGAACGTCGACACCAAACAAGGCGCCTATGGTATCTGGAACGCCAGCATCGCTCTGGCCGACTACAACGCCGGCTGGCGCGTCGCCTTGCTGGGCAAGAACCTGGCCGACAAATCGTACTCGCCAATGCTGGCCACCGGCGGCAACTACATCTACCGCGCCGTGCCGCGTGACGATGAGCGTTATTTCGGTGTGCAGTTACGTAAGGATTTCTGACATGAGCAAGCGGCAACTGAAACTGGGCGCATTCCTGATGGCCACCGGGCACCATGTTGCCGCCTGGCGCCATCCGCAAGTACCGGCTGACGCGGGCCTGGATTTCAAGCACTACAAGCACCTGGCCCAGGTGGCGGAGGCTGCGCGTTTCGACGCGCTGTTCGTGGCCGACAGCGTGGCCGCCGCGACCGGCGAGATCGCCAGCCGCATGGCGCGCTCCGACCACTTCGAGCCGTTGACCCTGCTGTCGGCGCTGAGCGCGGTCACCGAGCACATCGGCCTGATCGCCACGGCGACCACCACCTACAACGAGCCGTACCATGTGGCCCGCAAGTTCGCATCGCTGGATCACTTGTCTGGCGGGCGTGCGGGCTGGAACCTGGTGACCTCCGATGCCGCCGCCGAGGCGCAGAATTTCGGCCTCGACGAACACGTCGGCCACGCCGAGCGCTACAGCCGGGCGCGGGAGTTTCATCAGGTGGTGACCGGCTTGTGGGACAGCTGGGCCGACGACGCGTTTAGCCGCGACAAGGCCAGCGGTCAGTACTACGACCCGGCCAAAGTGCATGTGCTTGACCATCAGGGCGAGCACTTTCGGGTCAAAGGCCCGCTCAACGTGGCGCGTTCGCCGCAGGGCCAGCCGGTGGTGGTGCAGGCCGGTTCTTCCGAGGTGGGTCGCGACCTGGCGGCGCGGACCGCCGAAGTGGTGTTTACCGCACAAACCTCACTGGCCAGCGCGCAGGCATTCTATGCCGACCTCAAGGGCCGGCTGGCCGCGTATGGCCGCAGCCCCGAGTCGCTGAAGATCATGCCCGGCGTGCTAATCGTGGTGGCTGAAACCGAGGCCCTGGCCAAAGCAAAATTCGAGTCGTTTCAGGACCTGGTCGAGCCGCAGGTCGGCGTGGCCTTACTGGGGCGCATGCTGGGCAACTTCGACCTGTCGGGCTATCCGCTGGATGGGCCGTTACCTGAACTGCCATTGACCGACAGCGGCCAGCGCAGCCGTCAGGTGTTGCTGACCGAACTGGCCACGCGAGAAAACCTAAACCTGGCGCAACTGGGCCGGCGCATCGCTGGCGGGCGCGGGCATTACAGCCTGATCGGCACGCCTGCGCAGATCGCCGACGAGTTGCAGAACTGGTTCGAAAACGGCGCCGCCGACGGCTTCAACGTGCTGGTGCCGCATTTGCCCGGCGGGCTGGAAGACGTGGCGCGCTTGCTGGTGCCGGAACTGCAACGGCGCGGCCTGTTTCGCACTGAGTACGAAGGCAGCACGCTGCGCGAAAACCTTGGCTTGCAACGCCCCGCCAATAAATTTGAATGAGGCTTTCACCGATGAAACCACTGGCATTACTCGCCGCAGCCCTGGCGTTCTGCGGGCTGCTCAATACCGCCGTCGCCGCTGACCCCGAGACCCTGCGCATCGGCTTTCAGAAAGGCTCGATTCCGCTGGTACTGGCCAAGGAACACAGCTTGCTGGAAAAGCGTTTCGCCCATACGCAGATCAAATGGATCGAATTCCCGGCCGGCCCGCAGATGCTTGAAGCGCTGAACATCGGCAGCCTGGACATCGCCTCCACCGGTGATATTCCGCCGATCTTCGCTCAAGTGGCCGGTGCCGATCTGGTGTATGTCGGTGCAGAACCCCCCAAGCCTCAGGCCGAAGTGATTCTGGTGCGCAAGGACAGCCCGCTGCAAAACGTCGCCGAACTCAAGGGCCGCAAGGTCGCCCTGCAAAAAGGCTCCAGTGCCCACAACCTGGTGCTGCGCTCGCTGCTCAAGGCCGGGTTGAGTTTCAAGGATATCCAGCCGATCTACCTGAGCCCTGCCGATGCCCGCGCCGCCTTTGAAAACGGCAGCGTCGATGCCTGGGCGATCTGGGACCCGTACTATTCCATCGCACTGGTCGAAGGCCATAGCCGGCTGCTGGCCGACGGCACCGGGCTCGGATTGTCGGGACCGGTCTACACTGCACGACGCGGCTTTGCCGAACAACACCCGGCGTTTGTCCAGCAGGTGCTGGACGAACTGACCGGCGCCGATGAACTGACCCGACGCCAGCGCGAACAAAGTATCCAGATTTTGACCCGCAGCATGGGCCTGCCCGCCGAGGTGATCGGCCTGTACATCGACCACCGTCCGGTGTCGCCGAGCCTGCCGATCACGCCGGAAATCATCCAGGCGCAGCAGGTAACCGCCGACCTGTTCTTCGACAACCGCCTGATACCAAGGAAGGTCGATATCCACAAAGCCGTGTGGCAACGTCCGTAGGACCGACTTTAGTCGGGAAGCAGACGCCGCAATTTTGCGTTGAGGCATTCGCGGCTAAAGCCGCTCCTACGAGAAACTCCAAATCCAGAGAGCCGGGACTTCTTCAATGACCTACATCGCTGCCGAAAACCGCTACACCGACATGCTCTACCGCCGTACCGGCCGCAGTGGCTTGCTGCTGCCGGCCTTGTCGCTGGGGCTGTGGCACAACTTCGGCGACAGCACGCCGATCGACACCCAGCGCGCCATGTTGCGCACCGCGTTCGATCTGGGCATCACCCATTTCGACCTGGCCAACAACTACGGCCCGCCCTACGGCAGCGCCGAGGTGAACTTCGGCCGCCTGCTGCGCGAAGACTTCAAGGCCTACCGCGACGAACTGATCATCTCGACCAAGGCCGGCTGGGACATGTGGCCAGGCCCTTATGGCCAGGGCGGCGGTTCGCGCAAATACGTGCTGGCCAGCCTGGACCAGAGTTTGCAGCGCCTGGGCGTCGATTATGTGGATATCTTTTATTCGCACCGCTTCGACCCCGACACCCCGCTGGAAGAAACCGCCGGCGCCCTGGCCACTGCCGTGCAGCAGGGCAAGGCGTTGTACATCGGCATCTCGTCGTATTCGGGCAGCAAGACCCGGGAAATCGCCGCCTTGCTCAAGCAATGGAACGTGCCGCTGCTGATCCATCAGCCGGCCTACAACCTGCTTAACCGCTGGGTCGAAAAAGACCTGCTCGACGCCACCGACGACCTGGGTGCCGGCGTCATCGCCTTCACCGCCCTGGCGCAGGGCCTGCTGTCGGACAAGTACCTCAATGGCGTGCCGCAAGACGCACGGGTCAACCGGCCCGGCGGCGGCTCGCTGAAGGCCGAGCACTTGTCGGAGCAGAACCTGGCCCACGTTCGCGCCCTCAACGAGATCGCCCGCAGCCGCGGCCAGAGCCTGGCGCAAATGGCGCTGGCCTGGACCCTGCGTGACCCGCGTGTGACCTCGGCCTTGATCGGTGCCAGCCGCCCGGAGCAGATCGTCGAGAACGTCGCAGCCTTGAACAACCTGACATTCAGCAGCGAAGAGCTGGCGGCCATCGATAGCTTTGCGGTCGAAGGCGGTATCAACCTGTGGGCCAAGCCTTCCTTGGCGCAGTGATCGGCGCCGCTTCGCTGCGGTAACCCGGCAGCGCTTTGCGCGGCGGTGGCCCGAAGGCCGGCACGGACGGCGCGGTGTCGTGGTACTGCGGGTAATGCGCCTGAAAGTCCAGTGCGGCCTGGATGATCTGCCAGTCGCTCAAGGGTGGCCCGCAAAAGGTGGCGTTGATCGGCCATGAACGAAGCGCGCCGCTGCCGCCATGGCTGATGGGGAAAGTGACCATCGGCCAGCCCGGAATACTGGCCAGGCGGTAGCGCTCTTCGCCGCCCTCCAGGGAAGCGTCGCGCAGGCCTGCCGGCGAGCCTTGCGCCATGACCAGCATGAAATCCAGACCGTGGCTGCGTAGCGCACTTTCCCAGCGTTGCGCCGTTTGCGGCAATGGATCGGGGAACTCCAGCAGCCGCGCACCCAGCGTGCTCAATTGGCGCCTGAGGCGTTCAAAAGCCTGTCGGTAATCGGCCTCGAACGGGCTGACTGGCAGCGCCGGCACACCAATGTTCAGTCCGGCCAAGGGCGTGGCGCCGGGCTGCGTAACGGCGGGCAGCGGATCGCTGCTGCCCAGCGTCGCCAGAATCAACGAGGCATCGCGCACCGAGCGGGCAATGCTGCCCGGTAATTCGCAGCCCGGCACAAGACCTGCCGAAGGCTTGATCGCGCTGGCGCCATTGGCCGCTGCCGGAATGATCAGGCCATCGTCGCCGACCTCGGCCAGCGTGGCAGCGCACAACCGATTGACCGGCGCGATGGCGGCAAAATCGGTGCTGATGTTGCGGGTGGTCGTCGGGTTCAGGCGGTGGCCAAGCAAGACCGCACCCTGATCGCGCAGATGGACGAACAGGGCCGAATCGGCTTTGCCCGGACTGGCCAGGCGTCCGTTGCGACCTTCCTGGCCTGTGCCGGAAAACAACTCGCGCGCACCCAGCACAATGCCGCACAGCACAGGTGCCGGACCGCGCGGATCGTCGCTGCTGCTCAGCCATTGATCGGCCAGGCGTGCCTGGGTCAGGGCCTGCTGGGCATCGATGTGGACAAAGGCGTTGTAGCCACCGTAATCGGCATGCGGGCCGCAGGCACTGTCGAATTCGTAGGTGCGGGCCAGATAAGCGATGGTGAGTTGTTCGGCGGTCAGTTCGCCGGTGCGAAACAGCACCGCCATTTCGGCGACCTGGTAGTCGACGATACGGTCGCGCAGCTTGATGGACGAGCGTGGCGGCAGGTTGACGTAACTATGGAGCACGTCGGCTGAAGAGATGCGGTGGTCCATCGCAATAAGCTCCTTGTGGTCTTGCCGAACAAGACCGTTCATGGAGCTAATCAGCGAATGTCGCAGACGTAAACTGACAGAAATACCAGCATGCCCCGCCACGCCTTATGGGCCGGGCATGCCCTTTGGTCAGCTGTCTTCGCCGTCGTCTTCGTCGCCGCCGTCGACCTTCATGCCCAACTCCTTGATCTTGCGCGTCAGGGTATTGCGACCCCAGCCCAGCAGCACGGCAGCATCGCGGCGACGGCCGGCGGTGTGCTTGAGGGCGGTCTCGATCATGATCCGCTCGAAGGCCGGGACGGCGCTGTCGAGCAGGTTCGACTGGCCACGCGACAGTGCCTGGTCGGCCCACTGGCGCAGAGCCTGTTCCCAGTTGGTAACAGGGGCTGCGTCTTGCGGAACGTTGAGCAGTTCAGGCGGCAGGTCGCTGACGTGCACTTCGCGGCCCGAAGCCATGACCGTGATCCAGCGGCAGGTGTTTTCCAGTTGCCGCACGTTGCCCGGCCACGGCAGGTGTTTGAGGTATTCCTCGGTCTCGGTCTTGAGCAGCTTGGGCTCGACCGCCAGTTCTTGCGCGGCGCGGCTGAGAAAGTGCCGGGCAAGCGTCGGAATGTCTTCGCGACGGTCCGACAGACGCGGGATGTGGATACGGATCACGTTCAGGCGATGGAACAAGTCTTCGCGGAACTTGCCGGCATGCACCAGGGTTTCGAGGTTCTGGTGAGTCGCCGCGATGATCCGCACATCGACCTTGACCGGCGTGTGGCCACCGACGCGGTAGAACTCGCCATCGGCCAGCACGCGCAGCAGGCGGGTCTGGGTGTCGGCGGGCATGTCACCGATTTCATCGAGAAACAGCGTGCCGCCGTCGGCCTGTTCGAAGCGGCCACGGCGCAGGTTGGCGGCGCCGGTGAAGGCACCTTTTTCGTGGCCGAACAGCTCGGACTCCATCAAGTCCTTGGGGATGGCGGCCATGTTCAACGCAATGAACGGGGCGATAGAGCGTGGGCTGTGGCGATGCAGGGCATGCGCCACCAGTTCCTTGCCGGTGCCGGACTCGCCGTTGATCAGCACGGTGATGTTGGAATGGCTCAGGCGCCCGATGGCGCGAAACACTTCCTGCATCGCCGGCGCTTCACCGATGATTTCCGGGGTGCGCGCCACGACCTGTGGCACGTCCAGGCCTTGTTGCTCCTGAGCGTGCTGATTGGCGCGCTTGACCAGCGACACCGCTTCGTCGACATCGAATGGCTTGGGCAGGTACTCGAAGGCGCCGCCCTGATAAGAGGCCACGGCACTGTCGAGGTCCGAGTGCGCGGTCATGATGATCACCGGCAGGCGCGGGTGCTGCTCGCGAATCTTGGCCAGCAGGTCCAGGCCACTGGCGCCGGGCATGCGGATATCGGAAATGATCACATCCGGCTGCTGGCGGGCCAGGCGGCTCATCACGCCATCGGCGCTGTCGAAGCTTTGCGTGGTCATGCCTTCCTGTTGCAGGGCTTTTTCCAGCACCCAGCGGATGGAACGATCGTCATCTACGATCCAGACAGTTTCACTACGGCTCATGTCGAAGCGGCTCCTTGTTCCAGCGGCAGGAAGATCGAAAAGTTGGTGTGGCCGGGATGGCTTTCACACTCGATCAGGCCCTGGTGCTGGCTGATGATGTTCTGGGTAATGGCCAGGCCCAGCCCGGTGCCGTCGGGACGGCCGCTGACCATCGGGTAGAAAATGGTTTCCTGAAGCTCGGGCGGGATGCCGGGGCCGTTGTCGATGATCTCGACCTTGCTCACCAGCCGGTGGCGAATATGGCCGATGGTGAACTGGCGCATCGCCCGGGTACGCAGGGTGATGCGGCCCAGGCGCAGCTCGTTCTGGCTGCCGATGGCCTGCATGGCGTTGCGCACGATATTGAGCACGGCCTGGATCATCTGCTCGCGGTCGATCAACACATCGGGGATGCTTGGGTCATAGTCACGCACCAAAGTGATGCGCCCCTGACTTTCGGCATCGACAAGGCTGCAGACCCGCTCGAGCACTTCATGAATATTGGTCGAGGCCAGCGACGGCAGCTTGTTGGAACCCAACATGCGATCGACCAGATTACGCAGCCGGTCGGCTTCCTCGATGATGACGTTGGTATAGTCCTTGAGGCTTTCTTCGGGCAGCTCACGCGCCAGCAATTGCGCCGCACCGCGAATGCCGCCCAGCGGATTCTTGATCTCGTGGGCCAGGCCGCGCACCAGCATCTTGGTGGTTTCCTGCTTGGACAACTGGGCCTCTTCCTTGGTGATACGCAGCAGGCGGTCACGCGGGTGGACTTCGAGCAGCAGCAGGGTCTCGCCCTTGTTGAGGATCGGGGTGACGGCGTAGTCGACAGTCAGGGTCTGGCCGGTCAGCGCCGTGAGCATGGCCTCGCGCTTGGTGAACGGGTGCGCATGTTCCACCGCCTGGCGAAGCGAACTGAGGGCTTCGGCGGACTCGGTGAACAGTTCGCTGATGAACTGGCCATGGCTACGCTGACCACTGATGGCCAGCAGCATTTCTGCGGCGGGGTTCATGTACTCAAGGCGCAGGTCGGCGTTGAGCAGGATCGTCGCAGTGGTCAGATTGTCGAGTAACAATCGGTGCAGCGCGTCGCTGATAGTCATGAATCCGGGTGACCTCTTTTGGCACATTGCAATCACGAACTGTAACGCTGGCAGGATTTGCCAGCCTGGGCACCGTCTTCAATACGGTGCGTAACGGAGTGCTGTGCTGGCTGAAGTTGCAAGAACCAAACCAAGGCTCCGAAAAGAAGCGGCTGTTCCGCAAAAACCGGGCTTTTATTGTGCCCTTGTTGAAAGCCCGCGACCTTTGCGCGTCAAAATTGAACCGAAGTGGGGCTATAGGCCAGTGCACTGGATTATTTATGCACCAGTTTAGTGCTTCGTGGCGTTTTGGTAAGAATGTGCCCGGTATCGATTCAGAAAGACGGCAACCAGCTGCTTTTTTCTTCAGGCTTGTCCTTGAGCGCACATTCCGGGCGCACGCCGTATTCCTCGACCTTGCAGGGGTTGGCCTGGCGCTTCTGGGTCAGTGACTGGCGCTGCAGGTGAAATGGCTGGTTGGGGGTCTTTTCCAGCAACTGGCCGTTCTGGTCGAGGATTTCCACCGACAGCTGGTGAGTGCCGCGGTCGATATTGCTCAACGGGAATACCGGGCTGCGGCCAGGCTCGCCCACCGGCTGGCCGTCGAGCAGCAGGCGGTAAGCGTGGCCTTCCTGCAGGGCCGGGTCGCTGCTGACGGTGACGATCAGATTGCCTTCCATGTTGCGCAGGGTGGCATCGGGCTCGGGCACCAGAATGCGCAGCAGTTCGTAGCGGGCGGCCGGCTTGACCCTGGCAGGCGAAGCCGGGCTGAGCTTGACGCTGCGGGTCGGCGGCGTGCCGGTCATGTTGTTGGTTGGTGCGACGTCTACGCGCCTGGCGTTCTTGTGGGGCTGGTCGGTGAACACCTGGTTGCCCTGGGCGTCGGTGTAGGTATAGATGTCGGCGGCCATCAGCGAGCTGCTGGCCAGCGTCATACTCAGTGCCAAGGCGTGCACAAGCTTCACTTCAAGGCCTGCCAGCGGCAACGCGCATGATACTCAGGGTCACATTCGGGCTCTGCTGGATGACCCCACGCGCATCCTGCACTACCACTGCAAAGCTGTGCTCGCCACGTGCCAGGTTGACCACTTGCAGCTTTGGCAGGTTGCTGGCCTGGCCGTAAGGGCTGCCGTCGACCAGCAGTTGCAGGCGATGGCCCGATTGCAGACGTGGCTCTACCGCAACATTGAGGGTAAAGGTGCCGTCGTTGGCGCGCACCGTGGCGTCACCGGGCAGGTCGGTCAGTTCCAGACGCTGATAAACAGGCTGTTCGGCCGGGTTCTGCACGGGATTGCTGACGGGCGCCGCAGGACGCTGGGCCTCGACGCTGTTGAGCGGCTTGAGTTCGACCGCTTCGGCCTTGGCGCCATCGGGCGGCTGGTTGCTGAAGGCAGGGTTGCCGTTGGCATCGGTGTACTTGTAGATCTGCGCCATGGCGGGCACACAGATCAACAGCAGCAGGCAGGCAAGGTAACGGCGCATGGACTTCTCGGCATCAATGGGGCGCGATGGGCAATCAGCATAATGCACATTGGTGCGCCGTGCGTGGCCTCAGTAGTCGCGCACCTGATCGAACCACTGTTGCGCCATGGATTCGGTCACGCCCAGGCGCAAGGCGTCGGCGCACTGGCCGAGTTGCCAGACCGCTTCGCCCAGGTCTTCGCGCTCGCTGGTTTCGATACCTTTGAAGGCGTTGAAGCAGCGAGCGAAGGCGGTGATCGCCGCTTGGGCCTGCGTCAGGTCTTGCGCATCGCTCAGTTGCACCAACGCCCGATCGAAGGCCTGGTTGGCCTGCGTGGCCTGTCGTTTCGGCCAGCCCGAGAAGGGTCGGCCAAATTCGGCTTCCCACCACTGCGCCTTGCGCAGTTGACTGACCGAGGCATGCCTCGCCCATGTGCGCTTCTTGAGCTGCTGGCGCAGGCGCTTGCCGGTGTCTTCTTCAACATTGAAGGCGATGAAACTCTCAAGCTTCGGCCAGGTGTCGAGCGGTGGCAGCGCGCTCAGTTCAGGCATGAAGCGCAATTGCAGTGTGTGCAGCGCAGGGTGATGGGCCAGTTGCTCAAGATCACAGAAATGCCCCCGCAGGCTCAGCGACACAAGGTTCGGGAAGCGCGCCAGGCACTTGAGGGAAATCGGCTGCGCCATCGGGCCGTTGTGCAGCGTCAGGTCGTCGACGCGATGCAGTTCGCCCATATCGGGCAGCACGTAAGGCTGCGCGTTTTTGCGGGCCAGGGTGGTGGGCGCAAGCGCCAGACTGCTCGGCAAGTCGCCGTCGGCACTGAAGCGGGTCAGATCGCCTTCGACGCTCAAATGGCGATGCGGCCAGACTTCGTGGCTGGGCAGGGTCAGGTGCAGGTGCCCGCCCGACCGGCTCAGGTCCAGTGACAGTTGATGGATGTTGCTGTGGCGGGCATCAAGCCGGGTATCCCCAGCCAGCACCGGTGTCCAGTTCAGGGTTTCGATCGGGCGTTTGCAGGCCCAGGCGAAGAATCCGCTGTCGCTGCCGGTATAGCTCAGCACGCGCGGCCAGGGCGAGCCGGCCGGGGTGCTGAAGGCATCGAACACATTCCAGTTCAATGGCTGGTGCGCCTCGACGTGCAGGTCGGCGTTTTTGCCCAGCGCTGCCGGACCGATGCGCAGCAGGCCGACGCCCGGCTCCCGAATCAGGGTGTGGCTTGCGGGGCCGGTCAGGTCGATGAGGTGCTGCGGTTTTTTATCCATGAGCGGCAGGATAACGCTGCAGGACCAAACGAAAAAGGCCACCCGAAGGTGGCCTTTTTCGTGGCGCGGGTTTGACCCCGCGCACTGGAATCAGCAGCTGTAGTACAGCTCGTATTCCAGAGGGTGTACGAAGGTGCGGACTTTGATTTCTTCGTGGCTTTTCAGCTCGATGTAGGCATCGATGAAGTCATCGGAGAACACGCCGCCCTTGGTCAGGAACGCACGGCCCTTGTCCAGCTCTTCCAGAGCTTCTTTCAGGCTACCGCAAACCTGTGGAATCTCTTTGGCCTCTTCAGGCGGCAGGTCATACAGGTTCTTGTCGGCAGCATCGCCTGGGTGGATCTTGTTCTGGATACCGTCCAGGCCGGCCATCAGCAGTGCTGCGAAGGCCAGGTACGGGTTGGCAGCCGGATCCGGGAAGCGGGCTTCGATACGACGGCCACGTGGGCTGGAGACGTAAGGAATACGGATCGAGGCGGAACGGTTACGTGCCGAGTAGGCCAGCATGACCGGTGCTTCGAAGCCTGGGACCAGACGCTTGTAGGAGTTGGTCGACGGGTTGGTGAAGCCGTTCAGGGCCTTACCGTGCTTGATGATACCGCCGATGAAGTACAGGGCGGTGTCGGACAGGCCGGCATAGCCTTCACCTGCAAAGGTGTTCTTGCCGTCTTTGGCGATCGACAGGTGGACGTGCATGCCCGAACCGTTGTCACCGTACAGAGGCTTTGGCATGAAGGTAGCGGTGCGGCCATACGCGTCGGCAACGTTGTGAACAACGTACTTCAGGGTCTGGACTTCGTCAGCCTTCTTGACCAGCGTGTTGAATTTCACGCCGATTTCGTTCTGACCGGCAGTGGCCACTTCGTGGTGGTGCACTTCGACGAACTGGCCCATTTCTTCCAGTGCGTTGCACATGGCAGTACGGATTTCGTGGTCATGGTCGACCGGTGGCACCGGGAAGTAGCCGCCTTTGACGCCTGGACGGTGGCCTTTGTTGCCGCCTTCGACTTCCTGGTCAGTCATCCACGAGCCTTGCTCGGAGAAGATCTTGAACATGGAACCGGAGATGTCGGACTTGTATTTGACCGAGTCAAAGATGAAGAACTCAGGCTCAGGACCTACGAAGACGGTGTCACCGATACCGGTGGTCTTCAGGTATTCCTCGGCGCGGTGAGCGATGGCGCGCGGGTCGCGATCGTAACCTTGCATGGTCGAAGGTTCGATGATGTCGCAGACCAGGATGATGGTCGGCTCTTCGGTGAACGGGTCCAGTACAGCGGAGTCGTCGTCCGGCAGCAGGATCATGTCGGAGGCTTCGATGCCTTTCCAGCCTTCAATGGAGGAACCGTCGAACATCTTGCCGACTTCGAAGAAGTCGTCGTCCAGCGCATCGCGCGCCGGCATGGTGACGTGCTGCTGCTTGCCCTTGGTGTCAGTGAAGCGCAGATCAATCCATTTAACGTCATGATCTTTGATGAGTTGAACCGACTTCGACATGGTGTCCTCCGGGTGACTTGAGGCCTTTGCTTGGTATTGGCCCCGACGATTTGGGTGATGCACGGCGCAGAATACTCTGCCATGGCAACCTGCCTCACAAGGGAGCAAATTGCATGCCAGTGCCCCGAGTTGGGTTGAGCGCCCCAAATACACGCGTTTACGGCGTTCAAACGGATTTTACGGGAAATATATGCACCTTAATGAGGCTGAATTTGTCTTTAGTGGTCTTTTTTGGTGCGCCGATGATCGGGTGTACGATAACTGGTTAAACCTTGAGCAATTTCCGCTATAATCCGCGCCCCTCTTTTTTAGCTGGCCCCACGCGCATTGTTTCTATGAAACTGATCGTCAAAGTTTTCCCCGAAATCACCATCAAAAGCCCGCCGGTGCGCAAGAAGTTCATTCGCCAGCTGGCCAAGAACATCCGTGTCGTCCTGCGTGAGCTGGATGCGGACATCGTCGTGGGCGGTGTGTGGGACAACCTTGAGGTCGAAACCCGGCTGACCGATCCGAAAATCCTGCAGGGCATTACCGAGCGCCTGAGCTGCATGCCCGGCATCGCCAATTTCCTGCAGGTGGCCGAATACCCGCTGGGCGACTTCGACGATATCGTGGCCAAATGCAAGGTGCATTACGCCGACCTGCTGCCGGGCAAAATGTTTTCGGTGCGCTGCAAGCGCGCTGGCAGGCACACCTTCACGTCCATGGAAGTCGAGCGCTACGTGGGCAGCCAGCTGCGCCGTGAATGCGGGGCCGCCGGCATCGAGCTGAAAAAGCCCGAGCTGGTGGTGCGCATGGAAATCCGCGACCAGCGCCTGTTCGTGATCCACAGCCAGCATCAGGGCCTGGGCGGGTATCCGCTGGGCGCGCTGGAGCAGACCCTGGTATTGATGTCGGGCGGTTTCGACTCCACCGTGGCGGCTTACCAGATCATGCGCCGTGGCCTGGTCACGCATTTCTGCTTCTTTAATCTGGGCGGCCGCGCCCATGAACTGGGCGTGATGGAAGTCGCGCACTTTATCTGGAAAAAATACGGCAGTTCCCAGCGCGTGCTGTTCATCAGCGTGCCGTTCGAGGAAGTTCTGGGCGAAATTCTGCAAAACGTCGATGACAGTCATATGGGTGTAGTGTTGAAGCGTATGATGTTACGCGCAGCCTCTGCCATGGCTGACCGACTGGAGATCGACGTGCTGGTGACCGGCGAAGCGATTTCCCAGGTGTCGAGCCAGACCCTGCCGAACCTGAGCCTGATCGATTCGGCGACCGACAAGCTGGTACTGCGCCCGCTGGTGGCGACCGACAAGCAAGACATCGTCAACCTGGCGACCCAGATCGGCACCGCCGAGTTCGCCCGGCACATGCCTGAATACTGCGGGGTGATTTCGGTCAACCCCAAGACCAATGCCAAGCGCAATCGCGTCGAGCATGAAGAAACCCGCTTCGACATGGCGGTGCTGGAGCGTGCCCTGGAGCGCGCCCGGCTGGTGACCATCGATCAGGTAATCGATGATCTGGGCCAGCATGTCGAGGTTGAAGAAGTCCAACAGGCCCTGGCAGGCCAGGTCATCGTCGACATCCGTCACCCGGATGCCCAGGAAGACCAGCCGCTGCACGTGCCGGGCGTAGAAGTACAGACGCTGCCGTTCTATGCACTGAACAGCCGTTTCAAGGAACTGGACGGTAATCGCCAGTACCTTTTGTATTGCGACAAAGGCGTCATGAGCCGCCTGCATGCTCACCATCTGCTCAGTGAGGGGTATGCCAATGTGCGCGTATATCGACCGAGCTAAGTGCCCGGGGCTGTTTGCCTGTGGCTTGCGTCACCGGCCCCCCGACGCCTTGCGGCATCGGCCGACGCCTTGAAGCTTCAAACGCTAATCGCTGACCCTCACCGGGCAGCAAACCGAATCCTCTGATCGAGATACACAAGTGATCGAAAATCTCCGCAACATCGCCATCATCGCCCACGTTGACCATGGTAAAACCACCCTGGTAGACAAACTCCTGCGTCAGTCCGGCACTCTGGAGCGCAACGAGCTCAACGACGAGCGCGTGATGGACTCCAACGACCAGGAGAAAGAGCGCGGTATTACCATTCTGGCGAAAAACACCGCCATCAACTGGAACGGCTACCACATCAACATCGTGGACACCCCGGGCCACGCCGACTTCGGCGGCGAAGTAGAGCGCGTCATGTCGATGGTCGACTCCGTGCTGCTGCTGGTCGACGCTCAGGACGGCCCTATGCCGCAAACCCGTTTCGTGACCAAGAAGGCGTTCGAAGCCGGCCTGCGTCCGATCGTGGTCATCAACAAGGTTGACCGTCCAGGCGCGCGTCCGGACTGGGTTCTGGACCAGATTTTCGACCTGTTCGACAACCTGGGCGCTACCGAAGAACAACTGGACTTCCAGGTTGTTTACGCCTCGGCCCTGAACGGCATCGCCGGCCTGGACCACACCGCCATGGGCGAAGACATGACCGCGCTGTACCAGGCGGTTGTCGATCACGTTCCGGCCCCTGCCGTTGACCGTGACGGTCCGTTCCAGATGCAAATCTCGGCACTGGACTACAACAGCTTCCTGGGTGTTATCGGTGTTGGCCGTATCGCCCGTGGTCGCGTCAAGCCGAACACCCCGGTGGTCGCCATCGACGCCGACGGCAAGCGCCGCAACGGTCGTATCCTGAAGCTGATGGGTCACCACGGTCTGCACCGTGTAGACGTTGAAGAAGCAGCGGCCGGCGACATCGTCTGCATCAGCGGCTTCGACGAGCTGTTCATCTCCGACACCCTGTGCGACCCGTTGAACGTCGAGGCCATGAAGCCGCTGACCGTCGACGAGCCAACCGTTTCGATGACCTTCCAGGTCAACGACTCGCCATTCTGCGGTAAAGAAGGCAAGTTCGTGACCTCGCGTAACATCAAGGACCGTCTGGACAAAGAGCTGCTGTACAACGTGGCCCTGAAAGTTGAAGAAGGCGACAGCGCCGACAAGTTCAAGGTTTCCGGCCGTGGTGAGCTGCACCTCTCGGTACTGATCGAAACCATGCGTCGCGAAGGCTTCGAGCTGGCCCTGGGCCGTCCTGAAGTGATCATCCGCGAAGTCGACGGCGTCAAGCAGGAACCGTTCGAAAACGTCACCATCGACATCCCTGAAGATTCGCAGGGCAAGGTCATGGAAGAGATGGGCCTGCGTAAGGGCGACCTGACCAACATGGTGCCGGATGGCAAAGGCCGTGTTCGTCTGGAATACAACATCCCTGCTCGCGGTCTGATCGGTTTCCGTAACCAGTTCCTGACCCTGACCAACGGTGCTGGCATCCTGACCTCGATCTTCGATCGCTACGACACCGTCAAGTCGGGCCACATGTCCGGCCGTCAGAACGGCGTTCTGGTTTCGGTTGAAACCGGCAAGGCACTGACCTACTCGCTGGAAACCCTGCAAGCGCGCGGCAAGCTGTTCGTCGAGCACGGCCAGGAAATCTACAACGGTCAAATCGTCGGCCAGAACAGCCGCGACAACGACCTGGGCGTCAACCCTACCAAGGGCAAGAAGCTCGACAACATGCGTGCTTCGGGTAAAGACGAAACCATCGCTCTGGTTCCACCTGTGAAGTTCACTCTGGAACAGGCTCTGGAATACATCCAGGAAGACGAGCTGTGCGAAGTCACGCCGAAGTCCATCCGTCTTCGCAAGAAGATCCTGGACGAAAGCGAGCGTACCCGCGCTGCCAAGAAAGCCAAGAACTGAGTAATCGGTTCAAGCGCTGACTAAAAACGCCCCCGGTCGCAAGGCCGGGGGCGTTTTTTTATGTGTATTGAAAAACACCGCCTGTCTGTATCTGCCGCCCGCTTCGAGCCTCGCGCACCCTGTCCCGAACATGCTCTCCACTGATTCGGGAAACGTAAACCATGGCACCCCTGTTGTTGCAACTTTCACCCCTCGGCCTGGTGATTGCCTTGATCCTTGTCCTGCGCAGGCCGCCGGTGCAGGCGGCGTTCATGGGCGTGGTGCTGGTGCTGCTGTTATGGCTGACGGGAATGGCGGCACCCTGGTCTGCAGCCTTGTCGGCGATCATCGCGCAAGACACCGCGATTCTGTTTCTGAGCACCGCCTGCGTCATCGTGCCGGGGCTAGCCTTTGTCATTCAGGTAGAGCAGCGCGGTGCGCCTGCTGCGATTGGCGAATGGGTCAAGGGGCTGGGCTGGAAGCCGGCCGCGCAGGTGATCTTCATTGTGCTGGGCCTTGCGCCCTTGCTGGAGGCCATGACCGGCTTCGGCGTATCGCTGATTGCCACCGTGCCACTGCTGATGGGCCTGTTCGGTCGTGCGGCCGGGATGAAGATCGCTCTCGCCGGCATGGTCATCATGCCGTGGGGCACGCTGGGTCTGGCCACCTCGATGGGTGCCTTGCTGGCGCACCTGCCGGCGCAAACCCTGGGCAGTCATTCGGCGCTGATCAGCGCCCCGGTGTTTTTCAGTCTGGCGGCCATCGCGTTGTGGCTGGCTGGCATTCGCAAGGTTGCGCCGTGGCTGGGCCTGTTGCTGATGACCGCGCTGTTCATCGCGGTGCTGTACGCGATCAATCGCTGGATCGGGCCGGAAGTGTCCGGCGTGCTGGCGGCGCTGGCCGTAGCGGGTGTGGGCCTGGGGCTTTCGTTTGTGCAGCGCAAAAGCCTGCTGCGCTGGCCGCCCGTGGCGTGGCCCTATCTGGCGCTGCTCGGCATCGTGGTGCTGTCGCGGGGCATCTTTGTGCTGTCGGGCTGGGATGGGCTGTGGGTCATCCAAGGCGAACGGGTGTCCTGGAAGCCGTTGGCGTCGCCGGGGCTGGCGTTGCTGATCGTTACCGTACTGATGTCGATCAGGCCGGGCGCTGCGTCTGGCTTTGACTGGGCCGCACTGTTCAGGCGCAGCCGCTTTCCGGTCGCGACCATCCTGTTGTTTTTGCTGCTGTCGCAGGTGATGGTCAACGCCGGTTTTCTGCTGGAGGCCCAGCGCTTTCTGCAGTCGCTGTCGGGGTTGTCTCTGGCGCCCACAGTGGCGCTGTTCTCGGGCGTAGCCGGTTATGTCACCGGCTCCAACGTCGGTGGCAATACGCTGGTGATGCCGTCAATCGCAGCACTGTCTGGCGAGCACGGTGCCTGGCTGGCGGCGATGGTCAACAGCGCGACCGGGCACGGGGCGCTGGGGTCGCTGTCGATTCTGTCGCTGATCACCGGGCTGGCGGCGGCCAATCGGCAAGAAGAACACCACCTGGTGCGCTTCGGCTTTGCACTGGTGCTGCTCAACATTGTCATCGTCGCCGTGATGGGCGCCGTGCTACTTTCCCGGCTCTGAATATCGACCCAGCAAGAGCCGACATGCACCGCTTCGATGAATCCGCCAAACGCTGGCACGTGGTCAGAGACTGGGTCATTCGGCAGATCGAGGGCGGTGAGTGGGCGCCTGAGGCAAAACTGCCCTCGATCCGCACGCTGGCGCGGATGTTCGAGACCAGCATCACCACCGTGCAGCGCGCCTTGTCCGACCTTGAGGCCGATGCCTGGATTCTCAGCGTGCCGAGGGTCGGTTATCGGGTGGCGAGAAGCGGCGGGACTGCAGGCTTCGACCTTTCCGGAGTGACGGTCAACGTCAACCATGCGGTGGTGGCGATGCTGGCTCAGGCAGCCAGCCACGACACGCCGTCCCTGAGTTCGGCGGTGCTGCATGCCGATCTTGCGCCTGATGTGCTGCTGAACAAATGCCTGGTCGCGGTCGCCAAGGCCGACATCGCCCTGAGCGGCCTTGTCGCACCACCGGGTCTCGCCGCATTGCGGCGGCGGATTGCCGGGTTGATGCTGGCGCGTGGCGTGGTTTGCGCCCCGGAGGACATTCTGGTGACCAGCGGCGACACCACCGCACTGGAACTGGCGCTGGAAGCGGTGGCCCCCAAGGGCGCGACCGTGGCCATCGAAACCCCGACCTACTACGGCATTCTGCAAACCCTCGAGCGCCTGGGCTTGCGTGCCTTGCCGATGCGTACCGATGCCCAGCAAGGTCTGGACATCGATCATCTTGACGAGGCACTGAAGCAGAAAAGCGTCGCCGCGATCTTTCTTAATCCGACTTTGCAGAACCCGCGTGGCTTCATCATGGGCAATCAGGCACGCGCACGGTTGTCGCAACTGGCCAGCGCCGCCGGTGTGCCGGTCATCGAGGACGATATCTTCTTCGACCTGGTACCCGAGGCGGATCGCCCGCGTGCCATCAAGAGTTACGACACGGGCGGCAACACGCTGTATTGCTCATCGTTTTCCAAGACCGTGGCGCCCGGCTACCGGGTTGGCTGGTGCGTGCCGGGAAAATACCGCGATGCCATCCTGGCGCAGATGTTCTCTCGCAACCTGGCGGTGTCGAGCATTGCCCAGCATGTCTTGAACGAGTTCATCGGGCGCGGCTACATGGAAGAACACCTCGCCCGGTTGCGCACCCGGCTGAGCGAGGTAACGGCGACGGTCGAGGCGCTGGTGCGCAGTGATTTCCCGCCCGGCACACGCTATGTGCCGCCACGCGGCGGGTTCATTCATTGGTTCGAATTTGCCGCAGAGACCGATATGGACGCCTTGCAACACCTGGCGCGTGAGCGCGGTTGCCATGTGGCGGGCAGCGGGATTTTCTTTGCCGATGGTCGCAGTGCCACAGGGTTGCGTGTGTGCCTGGGCACCACGCTGTCGCCTGCGTTAGTGCACAGCCTGAAAACCCTGGCGGCCTGTGCACATCTGGCAGGGGCGGCTTAGAACTTGATCGGTGCCCGTGCCGAGCTCTGGTTCAGCGCGCTGCTGCTGTTGTTACGCTCGACAGCCTTGGGCTTGTACGCGCAATAGCCGGGGCGCGGGCCGATCTTGGGGTGGCTGCGGCAGGTGTCGGGGCGTTTTTCGTAGATGGTGCACAAGCGGCTCTTGCGGTCCAGGTACAGGCAATCGTTGTTGCTCATGCGCTGCAGGGTGAAGATCCCGCTCTTCTGGTTATAGCGCTCGATGGTGCCTTCCTTGAGCAGGCGCTTGGCGATGTTCTTCGGTGGCTCGCCGCTTTCGAACTCATCGACCACGCCGATGCGGATCAAATCCTTGATCTTCACTTCCACCGGCAGCGTGCAGCAGCTGGAAATACAGCCTCCGCACATGTGGCTGGCGTATTTGGCCCAGGTTTCAAGGCGGTCGATTTCAGCGGCGGCAATCAGCGTAGGTTTCATTATAAATTCTGGAGGCGGACATCACGGGCGCGGAATGATACCGGTCCCGAAGGGTTTGCAGTAGCGATACATGATGGCCGGACATACGCAGCCTTTCGTAGGAGCGGCTTTAGCCGCGAACCGCAGCGCCACTGTTCCCGACTAAAGTCGGTCCTACGCGGAACGCCACCCGGTCGGTGTCAGGTGTGCAGCACCTGCGCCAGTTCCTCCAGCGTTTCCTGCCGTTCTGCCTGGCTCAGCCGCGCATGTGCATTGAGCGCCGACCATTGCGGGTGGGCGCGGGCCTTGCGCAACGGCTCGGGCAGTTTGCCTTTGCGCCAGTGATCATCCTGCGGCGTATCGAGCTCGATGCTGTTCATCGCCGCATGGCCGCGGGCGCCCAGCGCTTGCAATAACTGGCGCTGACGCAAAGCCAGCAGGCGCAGCACGGCATCGTCGACGGTCAGCTCGCGCTGGCCCTTGAGCTTGCCCAGCAGCCGGCCGCCGTAACTGCGCGCGGTCAGCAGTGCGCCGCCGGCAATCGCGCCGACCAATGCCGCAGCGCCCAGGGTGATGCCGCCGACCAGCAAATCGACGCCCGCCCCCGCTGCCGCCCCGGCAGCCACACCACTGCCGACGCGCACACCCAGCAGACGCAGGGTTTCCGGGTTGAACAGGTCATCGCCCCAACGGCCGTCGAGCAATGGCAGGTGGCTGGCCGCCGCATCCTGCACCCGAAAGGCATACAACGTGAGCAGGCTTTCGACGCAGCGCTGTTCGCGTTGGCGAATGGCCTGATGCAGCGCATCGATGGCCTGACGTTCGGGTTCTTCGCGAGACTCGACACTGCGTCGGCAGGCCGCACAGTCGATCAGCAGATCGGCAATCAGCCGCGTGGCACTGTGATAACGCGCCTGGCGCTGCACCTCGATATCGGCGATCAGTGTTTCCAGGCGCGGACGTGCGCTTTCCAGCAGCAGGGCCAGGCTTTCATACAGCCGCCGCTCGCCGTCCTGCGGCGGCGCGACGCTGTCGAAACGCACCAGCGCATGCAAGCCCAGGCGCGACAGCGCATCGCGCCATTCGGGCTCACGCTGTTGCGGGCTGCTGACAAAGTTGAGCACCGGCAGCAGCGGCTTGCCGCAACTGGCCAGCACCGCCAGTTCGTCACGGTACTTGGCCAGTACCGGCTCGCGGGCATCGATCACGTACAGCCCGGCATCGCAGGCCAGCAACTGGCGCAGCACCTTGGCTTCCTGCTCGAAGCGCTGGCGCGCCTCGCTGCCTTGCAGAAACTTCTCTAGCCGCGCCGGGCCGTCCAGACGCTGCTCGGCGGCCAGGCGTTCCAGATAGTCGAGCAGGTCGATGGCGTCTTCCAGGCCCGGCGTATCGTACAACTCCAGCAGCGCCTGGCCGTCCACCGACAGCCTTGCGCCTTCAACATGCCGCGTGGTGCTGGGGCGATGCGACACCTCGCCAAACGTCACATCGCGGGTCAGGGTGCGCAGCAGCGAGGTCTTGCCCACGTTGGTGTGGCCGACTACAGCCAGCTTCAGGGTCTGCAGGACTTCAGTCATGGCCTGTCTCCAGCCAGCTCATCGGGGCGCTGTCGGTGTACGTCAGTTGCAGGTCGCGCAGTGCCACGTGCCAGTCGTCCAGCCGCTCCGGGTCCAGATGCTGGCCGGCGGGCGCCGGCAGCAGCCACACGCGGGTGTCGCCGGCACTGCGCGCCAGCTCGGCAATCAGCGCCAGGCTGCCGCGATCCGGTGAACGACGCGGGTCACAGGCGATCAGCAAGCGGGCCGGTGGTGTTTGCGCCAGTTGCTCCAGCAAATTGCGGCGCGATTCACGGCTGTCGAGCACGCCGGCATTCGCCACGCTGTCGGGGTGCTGCGGCGGCCAGGGCTGTTGATCGTCCAGTTCGATGGCCACCAGCACCGCGCCCGCGCTGGCGAAGGTCGCCGCTGGCGCGCTGACCTGATGCAAATGCTCAGGTGCGGCATCGTTGACGCCCAACCGCTCGCTGCTCGGCATCAGGCGCTCGCGCATCTGCAGGTAAGCCGGGTCGTTGAGGTCCAGCTTCAGGGCCTCGCGACCCCGGCGCCAGCGCCACAGGCACAGCAGCGTCAGCAACAAACGCGGCAGGATGCCGTAGACCAGCAACACCCCGACCTGCCAGGCAGCCCAGCTTTGCCGGGCGTCTTCCAGGCCTGCAAGGCTGTTGCCACTGGCGCGGATCATCTCGGCGTCCGGCACGCTGAAACCGAGCAGGGCCGGCAAAGCGCCAAGGGTCTGGGTCAGGCCGACAAAGGTCTCGCTGCCCAGAATCGTGGTTTCCCAGACAAAGCCGTAACGCCGCGTGGCCATCAGTGCCAGCATCACCACCAGCGCACTGAGCAGTGCCAGCAGCCATAACGCGTTGCTCAACAGGCCCAAGGCCCAGCGCTCCAGACGCTGGCGTTGCAGCAGCACCAGCAAGGCCGGCGCCAGTTGAAGGGCCTGGGCATCACGGGCCAGCCGGTTACTGAGCCACAACCACAATTGGCCCAGGTTGCCGACTGTATGCCCGGCAAACAGCATGCCCAGCCCCCAGGCCAGCAACAGCAGCAGGTTGATGCCCAGCAAACTGCCCATCGCCCAGAACACATTGACGGGTGCCTGGCCATCGCCCAGCGCAGCAAAGGCCAGGCCCGCGCCGCTGATCACCGAGAGCACGATCAAGGCCAACAGCGCCAGGCGCGCGCCTTGCTTCCAGCGGCGCAACGCATGGGTCATGCCGTCGCGTTCGGCCAGCCACAGCGCACGTTGCTGCACACGCGTGCTCAGGTCGCCATTGGCGGCGCGCGCCAGACGGCACGCTTCAAGGTCATCCAGCGGGCCGGCCTGCGCCTCGCGCAGGCGCACGGCTTCGGTCAGCCATAAGGTATCGAGGGAAGTCACACAGCGTCTCTTTGAGAAATACCAATCGGCAGCATACCGCTGTGATGGGCCGTACGGGGCAACAGTTCCTTTGCTCTGGTATTCTCACGGCCATGAAAAAACAACTCCCCCTTAGCCTGATCGCCGCCCTGGCCGAAAACCGGGTCATCGGCATCGACAATTCCATGCCCTGGCATTTGCCGGGGGATTTCAAATACTTCAAGGCCACCACGCTGGGCAAGCCGATCATCATGGGTCGCAAGACCTGGGATTCGCTGGGCCGGCCGCTGCCGGGCCGCCTGAACCTGGTGGTCAGCCGCCAGGCCGGTCTGCAACTTGAAGGTGCCGAAGTCTTTGCCTCGCTGGAAGCCGCCGTACAGCGCGCCGAGCAATGGGCGATCGAACAGGGCGTCAGCGAAGTGATGCTGATCGGCGGCGCGCAGTTGTACGCGCAAGGCCTGGCCGATGCCGATCGGCTGTACCTGACCCGCGTTGAACTCAACCCCGAGGGCGATGCCTGGTTTCCCGAGTTCGATACCACGCAATGGCAACTTGTTTCGACCCAGGCCAACGCGGCCGAAGACGGCAAGCCGGCGTATCACTTCGACGTCTGGGAGCGACGCGGCGCCTGACATCTTTTTGTCATGAAAGTGTCGCTTTGGCGGTCGGATGTCGCAAACGGAAAACTGCCTGACGGAATCGGACTCGAAGCAGTCGCAGGCGCGCACAAGCTGAAACAGGATTTTGTTAGGGTCGACCCCATCTATCACGAAGGGGGCACCAACGATGAAGTGTCAGCCAAAACTGTTAACGGCCGCGCTCTGCCTCGGTCTGGGTCTGGCATTCGCAGGCCAGGCCTCTGCCACCGATTTGAAGCACTGGCCGGAGCCTGCCGCCAAGGCGCTGGACGCGATGATCGCGGCCAACGCCAACAAGGGCAACTACGCGGTGTTCGACATGGACAACACCAGCTACCGCTTCGATCTTGAAGAGTCGCTGCTGCCGTACATGGAAAGCAAAGGCCTGATTACCCGCGACACGCTTGACCCTTCGCTGAAACTGATCCCCTTCAAAGACACCGCCGAACACAAGGAAAGTCTGTTCAGCTACTACTACCGCCTGTGCGAACTGGACGACATGGTCTGCTACCCATGGGTGGCGCAAGTGTTCTCCGGTTTCACCCTCCAGCAACTCAAGGGCTACGTCGACGAACTGATGGCGCTGGGCAAACCAATCCCGGCCACCTATTACGACGGCGACACGGTTAAGACCCTCAATGTCGAGCCGCCGAAAGTCTTCACCGGGCAGACCGAGCTGTACAAGAAGCTGATGGAGAACGGCATCGAGGTGTATGTGATGACCGCCGCCTCCGAAGAGCTGGTGCGCATGGTCGCCTCCGATCCCAAGTACGGCTACAACGTCAAACCGGAAAACGTCATCGGCGTGACCATGCTGCTCAAGGACAAGAAAACCGGCGAACTGACCACCGCACGCAAACAGATCAGCGCCGGCAAGTACGACGCCAAGGCCAACATGGACCTGGAAATCACCCCGTACCTGTGGACTCCAGCGACCTGGATGGCCGGCAAACAGGCCGCGATCCTGACCTACATCGACCAGTGGAAAAAACCGGTACTGGTGGCCGGCGACACGCCAAGCAGCGACGGCTACATGCTGTTTCACGGCGTGGACGTCAACAAGGGCGGCGTGCACTTGTGGATCAACCGCAAGGACAAGTACATGAAACAGCTCGACGGCATGATCAAGAGCAACGCCGAGGCCCAGGCCAAAGAAGGCCTGCCGGTGACGGCGGACAAGAACTGGGTGGTGGTGAAGCCGGAGGAGATTCAGTAGGACCGGCGGGGCGGCCATCCGTTTTAGTCGGGAACGGGGGGCACCACATGATTTGGGGGGCGCCATTCGCGGCTAAAGCGGAGCGCCGCCCGGCCGCTCCTACGGGTCGTGCCAGACGCACGACCAATAAAAAACCGGCGCCAGGCGCCGGTTTTTTTATTCGCTACAACCCGCTCACAGACCGTCGAGCAGGGCCTTGTTGCGTACTGCGCCCTTGTCGGCGCTGGTAGCCAGCAGGGCGTAGGCCTTGAGGGCGGTAGTCACCTTGCGTGGACGGACTTCGACCGGCTTCCAGCCTTTAGCATCCTGTTCGACGCGGCGGGCGGTGAGTTCTTCGTCGCTGATCAACAGGTTGATCGAGCGGTTCGGGATGTCGATCAGCACCTTATCGCCATCGCGTACCAGGCCGATGGCGCCGCCGGCGGCGGCCTCAGGCGAAGCGTGGCCGATGGACAGGCCGGAGGTGCCGCCCGAGAAACGACCGTCGGTCAGCAAGGCACAGGCTTTGCCCAGGCCCTTGGACTTCAGGTAGGACGTCGGGTAGAGCATCTCTTGCATGCCCGGGCCGCCTTTCGGGCCTTCGTAACGGATGATCACGATGTCGCCGGCCTGCACTTCGTCAGCGAGGATGCCGCGCACGGCGCTGTCCTGGCTTTCGAAGATCTTGGCGTTGCCTTCGAAGACATGGATCGACTCGTCGACACCGGCAGTTTTCACCACGCAGCCGTCCAGAGCGATGTTGCCGTAGAGCACGGCCAGGCCGCCTTCTTTGGAGTAGGCGTGCTCGAAACTGCGAATGCAGCCGTTCTCGCGGTCGCCGTCCAGGGTTTCCCAACGGGTCGACTGGCTGAACGCGGTCTGGGTCGGGATACCGGCGGGACCTGCCTTGAAGAAGTGGTGGACCGCTTCATCGTTGGTCTGGGTGATGTCCCACTTGGCGATGGCTTCTTCCATTGAGCGGCTGTGCACGGTCGGCAGATCGGTGTGCAACAGGCCGCCACGGGCCAGCGAACCCAGAATGCTGAAGATACCGCCGGCACGGTGCACGTCTTCCATGTGGTACTTCTGGATGTTCGGCGCCACTTTGCACAGCTGCGGCACCACGCGCGACAGGCGATCGATATCACGCAGGTCGAAGGCGATCTCGGCTTCCTGGGCAGCGGCCAGCAAGTGCAGGATGGTGTTGGTCGAACCGCCCATGGCGATGTCGAGCATCATGGCGTTCTCGAACGCCTTGAAGTTGGCGATGTTGCGCGGCAAGACCGACTCGTCGTTCTCGCCGTAGTAACGCTTGCACAGCTCGACGATGGTGCGGCCAGCCTGCAGGAACAACTGCTCGCGGTCGCTGTGGGTAGCCAGGGTCGAACCGTTACCCGGCAGCGCCAGGCCCAGGGCTTCGGTCAGGCAGTTCATCGAGTTGGCGGTGAACATGCCGGAGCACGAACCGCACGTCGGGCAGGCGCTGCGCTCGTATTCGGCAACCTTCTCGTCGCTTGCGGTCGAGTCGGCGGCGATCACCATGGCGTCGACCAGGTCCAGGCCGTGGCTGGCCAGCTTGGTCTTGCCGGCTTCCATCGGGCCGCCGGAAACGAAGATCACCGGGATGTTCAGGCGCAGGGCAGCCATCAGCATGCCGGGGGTGATCTTGTCGCAGTTGGAGATGCAGACGATGGCGTCGGCGCAGTGAGCGTTGACCATGTACTCCACGGAGTCGGCGATGATCTCGCGGCTCGGCAGCGAATACAGCATGCCGTCATGGCCCATGGCGATGCCGTCGTCCACGGCAATGGTGTTGAATTCCTTGGCCACGCCACCGGCGCGTTCGATCTCGCGGGCAACCAGCTGACCCAGGTCCTTGAGGTGCACATGGCCTGGCACGAACTGGGTAAAGGAGTTGGCGATGGCGATGATCGGCTTCTTGAAGTCGTCATCCTTCATGCCTGTGGCGCGCCACAGTGCACGGGCCCCGGCCATGTTGCGGCCGTGGGTGGAAGTCTTGGAACGATAATCAGGCATTGGAACACTCCGGCAAAGCAGGCTAATCAGTAAGGGGAGTGAGCTTCTATTGGCGCCGCAGACACTGGCAGTGACCGGATGTTGCGAAGGCACCGACTACCATGGGATCACCGTGTAATCGGCCTGAGCTCATAAACCCGCCGGGGGTGACTGGCGATGAATAGGCGCGATTCTACACCTCTGGGGCGTGTTGCGGACAATCTGTGGGGCTGACCGGTTACGATTTACAGGGCTGGTGGGGCGGCCCTTTGCTTCAGTCGGGAAGCCGTCGTCATCTTCAAGTGTTTTACTGAGTGTGTCGCTTGTGAAATACAGTGATTCGTTTATGCAGAATATACGCCCCGAAAAGAATGGCCGCGCTTTGAATCAGGATCAGTGTGATGACACTTCCAGCTTCCCATGAAAGCATATAAAAAACAGGAGTAACGACGGCAAGCATAATGATATTGATCGCCATTTGTGGAAGCAGAGTGTCATTGTGGGCGCGAAGATGAGCCATGGTCAGGGCTAATAAAGCATTGGAGAACAAGAAGACCGTCATTGCAAGGTAAAGCACTGTAGAGTAGCTGAGCGTATTGTTTCCATACATTGAAAATATGAAATGGCCTACAGGTGAAAAAAACATCATCAGCGCCAATGTCAGTGCCGTTGCCCAGACCAATCCCTTTGCATAACTTGTTTCGGGCCTGGCCACCTGCCTGCTGATATAAAGACTGTGGACTTGACTGAGTGCCAAGCAAGGGATTGCAATAATATTGATGATATTCATGAGCACTGAAAACTGGGCAGCAAGTGCAATATTACTTGTCGTTAATCGTTCCACGATCAAGTAAAAATAGATTTTTTGCCCTGCAATACCAGTGGCTATAGGCATTCCTTTTTTTGTCAACTCAAAGGCGGTGATTCGAGCGTGGGCAACTGATATAAAGCCATGACCTTTGCTCATTATTACCAGGCATATAAAAGACAACGACTCTGTAATGAGAAAATATGAAACCGCATAGTAGATAAAGCTCTCTTCCGTCGTATAGATGAAGGCACCTATCAGAAAAATGGAGCCTACTAATGTGATGTGGATTTTTATTTTTGAGTAGTGACTTGCTTTGTTATTGGCTTCGTGAAACAGCTGAAGAAACACGTTAAGGGGGAGCAATGTTGTTGCCGGTATATATATCATTGCCAAAGCGGTAAAAACATGGAGCTCAATGTTATCCAGATTGAAGAAGTTGACAACCGTCAACAGGGCCACACTACAGAGCAGTAGAGTGATGGCCGCCAAGTAGAGTGCTGTTGTGAAGCCTCCGGTGAAGAAAGCACGTTTTTTCGCCTCTTCATTAATTAGTAGCGATGTGATATTTCCCGATGTAGCAACCAGCATCGATGTAATGGCTGAGATGATTGAGAATAAGGCCAAGAGGTAAGAGGCGATTGCCAAATCTGTTGGGTTTTTATGAGCGATCAATGAAAAAATCAACGAAACGCCAAGTAAAGGAAATGCACGATTTAACGTAAATGCCGGAAGTGATTTGATCATGAAGGCGTTATACTTCATTTCAAATCTTCCCAGATGGATAATAGAGGGCCGCCAAATTCTTTTTGATGGAGGCGTTGCGTGATTTCAAATGCAGTGCTGAGGTTTTTAGCATCTTGAACCCCCCTCATGCCAAAGTAGGGATAGTGGTGAAAGTAATGACCGAAAATTTCATTACAGTCTTTGGAATACTGTAATGTGTCCAAGATGTGCTGATGCCAAACCTCATCGACTTCGAGTGACGGAGGAATGACAGGATAGATCTTTAAGTATTTCTTGTTTAAAAAAAGAAAATTTTTATAATAGTTTATTGCGATCTCGCTTTCTACTGCACTCCATTTCCGACATAAAAGCTTGCCGCCTGAGCACAGTTTTTCATGAATCATGGACAGGTCCATTTTATCTATATATTCCACCGCCTGTTCAAGTGTTGTCTCTTGATGGATTGTGGCACTTCTCATGTGTGGAAGTGTATCGACTATTCCGTCATAATTCTTATCCATGATTCTCTTTTCCTCTATAGTGCGCTGCCTTTAGGTGCTAGCAGCGCACTATATCTAGCTAAGGGGTCTAATTAATGCCAGCCGCCACCGCCTTGGCAGTGATGGCCTTGAGCACTCATATTTTTGCGTTCGCTCAACACAGCTTTTGCTTCCGGCGAAAGTTTTTGGGAAGGTTGTTTTTTGACAGGACTGGCTTTCATGATTTTTCCTTTGGGTGCATGGCGTACTTGCCATGGGAAAAACATAGCGCCTGCCCTACTGCCTGTGAGACTAGAAGGGCTTTTGATGTTGCAGGCCGTTTTGACACCCTGCGCAGGATGCGTCCTACAGCTATGCTGATTTTTATTCTAATCGTGCTTGGATCTAGATACAGAAAGGTCTGTGCGTGAGTGACTTTTGTATACGGCACAAAGCAGGTTTGGATTTTTATTACAGGCGCCTTTAAACAGTTATCTTTTACTGATAACACATTTAACTTTAGATGCGTCCTGCTGGACGGCGACGATAATAAGCGATATGAGTTCGCACAGGTCGCAAGGCGGGCTCCCTCCAACAATCAGAGGGAGCTATATCTCATTCAGCTGTTAGGCAACAACCGGCAGGTAATGCTCTTGATATACCGCGTCTCGACAATCGCCGGGTGCACCGGGTGGTCCGGGCCCTGGCCGCCGCGCTCCAGCAGCTGGATATTGCGGTCCAGGTGACGGGCGCTTTGCAGCAGGATGTTCTGCAGGTCGTCTTCGGGCAGGTGCATCGAGCACGAGGCACTGACCAGGATGCCGTCCTTGCTGAGCAGGCGCATGGCTTGCTCGTTCAGGCGGCGGTAGGCGCCTTCGCCGTTTTTCAGGTCTTTCTTGCGCTTGATGAAGGCCGGCGGGTCGGCAACGATCACGTCGAAACGCTCTTCGGAGGCCTTGAGTTCTTTCAGGGCTTCGAACACGTCGCCTTCGATGCAGGTGACTTTCTCGGCAAAGCCGTTCAGCGCGGCGTTGCGTTCAACACCGTCCAGGGCAAAGGCCGAGGCGTCGACGCAGAACACTTCGCTGGCGCCGAACGCGCCGGCCTGGATGCCCCAGCCACCGATGTAGCTGTACAGGTCCAGCACGCGCTTGCCCTTGACGTAAGGGGCCAGGCGGGCGCGGTTCATGCGGTGGTCGTAGAACCAGCCGGTCTTCTGGCCGCCCATGACCGGGGCTTCGAATTTGACGCCGTTTTCTTCCAGCGCGACCCATTCAGGCACGGCACCGTAAACGGTTTCGACGTAGCGGTTCAGGCCTTCGGCGTCGCGGGCGCTGGAGTCGTTCTTGAACAGGATGCCGCTGGGCTTGAGCACTTGCACCAGTGCCGCGACCACGTCTTCTTTATGTTGCTCCATGGTCGCCGAAGCCAGCTGTACCACCAGAATATGGTCGAAACGGTCGACCACCAGGCCTGGCAGCAGGTCCGAGTCGCCGTACACCAGACGGTAGAACGGCTTGTCGAACAGACGCTCGCGCAGCGACAGCGCCACGTTCAGGCGGTGCACCAGCAGCGATTTGTCGAGCGGCAGCTTGATGTCGCGTGACAGCAAGCGGGCGCAGATCAGGTTGTTGGGGCTCATGGCGACGATGCCCAGCGCCTTGCCGTTGGCGGCTTCCAGCACGGCCTGGTCGCCGGCTGCAAATGCGTTCAGCGGCGTGGCGGCCACGTCGATTTCATTGCTGTAGACCCACAGGTGGCCGTTACGAAGGCGACGGTCGGCATTGGCTTTCAGACGCAGGCTGGGCAGGGACATGACGTCGCTCCGAAAAAAAGAGCGGGAGTATAGCGCGTCATCCCGGCCAAGGGCCGGGATGACGCGAATTAACGTGGTGTGTCAGACAGACAGCGCTTCGATCAGGCGCTTGTTGAACGCCGGAATATCATCGGGCTGGCGGCTGCTGATCAGGTTGCCGTCGGTGACCACTTCTTCATCGACCCAATGGGCACCGGCATTGACCAGATCGTCCTTGACGGTTTTATAACTGGTGATGGTCTTGCCCTTGACCAGTTCGGCGGAAATCAGCAACCAGCTGCCGTGGCAGATCACCGCCAGGGGTTTGTTCTGGCCATTGATCAGTCGCACGATATGCTGGGCGCCTTCATCTATACGGATGGTGTCGGAGTTTTGCACGCCACCGGGCAGCACCACCGCGTCGTAATGTTCATCCTTGGCCTCGACGAAGGTGCGATGCACCTCGAAGTCGTCTGCCGGTTTATCGTGATTCCAGCCTTTGACCTTGCCGGCCTTGGCCGACAGGATTTCGACCTTGGCACCGGCCTGTTCAAGCGCCTCTTTGGGGCCAGTGAGCTCGACCTGTTCAAAACCGTCGGTCACCAGAAATGCAACACGTTTTCCATTCAGGGAACTGGACATGGGCGTCTCCTGTATCAGCTTGGGTGGGTAGCTGGCGCATGAGGTCATGTCGCGCTAGCGTTAAAGAGTCCGAAGCCTGAGGCGCGGCAAAGTTCATGGAAAATCACCGGATGGTGATGGACCGTTTCTGATTAAGGGGGCAGAATTCCGGTCTGATCCCGAGTAAGAATCTATGCCCCCAGAGTTGACCCAAGAGCAGATCCAGCTTGCCTTGCAAGGCATCAGTGTGCCGCCGCAGCCGCAAATCCTGGTCGATCTGCAGATGGAGCAGTACATGCCCGACCCTGATCTGGGCGTGATCGCACGGCTGATCTCACAGGATCCGGGGCTTTCCGGGGCGCTGCTCAAGATCGTCAACTCGCCGCATTACGGCCTGTCCAACAAGATCGCCTCGATTGACCGGGCTGTGAACCTGCTGGGCAGCCGCACGGTGATCAACCTGATCAACGCCCAGTCGATCAAGGGCGAGATGAGCGATGAAACCATCGTCACCCTGAACCGTTTCTGGGACAGCGCCCAGGATGTGGCCATGACCAGCCTGACCCTGGCCAAGCGCCTGGGCTCGCAGACGGTGGATGAGTCCTACGCGCTGGGCCTGTTTCACGATTGCGGCATCCCGCTGATGCTCAAGCGCTTTCCCGACTACATGCCGGTGCTCGAAAGTGCCTACGCGCGCGCCACCGCCGACTGGCGGATCGTCGACACCGAAAACGACACCTTCAACACCAACCATTCGGTGGTGGGCTATTACACCGCGCGCTCGTGGCGCTTGCCCGAACACCTGTGTGAGGCGATTGCCAACCACCACAATGCGCTGGCGATCTTCCAGGACGATTCGAGCCGCAATGCGCCGGTCAAGAACCTGATGGGGCCGCTGAAGATGGCCGAACATATCTGCCAGTCGTACCGCGTGCTGGGCAATCAGGACGAGGATCACGAGTGGGATGCCGTCGGCCCGCTGGTGCTCGATTACGTCGGGTTGTCCGAATACGATTTCGAATACCTCAAGGAAAGCATCCGCGAACTGAGCGGACACTGATCATCACCTGAGTCTTCCATGCCCGAATTACCTGAAGTCGAAACCACCCGCCGGGGCATTGCGCCGCATCTGCAAGGGCAGCGCGTCAGCCGCGTGATCGTGCGTGACCACCGCCTGCGCTGGCCGATCCCCGAAGACCTGGACGTGCGCCTGTCGGGACAACGTATTGTCGAAGTCGGACGTCGCGCCAAGTACCTGCTGATCCAGGCCGAGGCCGGGACACTGATCAGCCACCTGGGCATGTCGGGCAACCTGCGGCTGGTCGAAGCCGGGCTGCCGGCGCTCAAGCATGAGCATGTGGATATCGAGCTGGAATCGGGAATGGCCCTGCGCTACACCGACCCTCGGCGTTTTGGCGCGATGCTCTGGAGCCTGGACCCGCACAACCACGAACTGCTGGTGCGCCTGGGGCCGGAGCCGTTGACCGATCTGTTCGACGGCGCGCGGCTGTTCGAGCGCTCGCGTGGCAAGTCGATGGCGGTCAAACCGTTCATCATGGATAACGCAGTGGTGGTCGGGGTGGGTAATATCTACGCCACCGAGGCACTGTTTGCCGCCGGCATCGACCCGCGCCGCGAGGCCGGGAGCATTTCCAGCGCGCGTTATCTGAAGCTGGCCGTCGAGATCAAACGCATCCTGGCCCACGCCATCGAGCGCGGCGGTACCACCTTGCGCGACTTTATCGGCGGTGACGGCAAGCCTGGGTATTTTCAGCAGGAACTGTTCGCTTATGGCCGTGGCGGGCAACCGTGCAAGGTCTGTGGCAGCCTGCTGCGCGAGGTCAAGCTGGGCCAGCGCGCGAGCGTGTTTTGCCCCAGGTGTCAGCGCTGACACTTGTTAAACCCTTATCGCTGTTTATAGTTAAAACCACTCAAACCGCACAGCCGAAGGATCCAGCATGAGCCCGTTCCGCATTCTCGCCGTTACCCTGGCCTTGTTCATCGGCGTGCAGGCCATGCCCGCGATGGCTGGCTTCGATCACCCTACGGGCGAAGGCAACCCGGCCTACGAAATCCAGAACCCGCCAGCCTACGCCATGATCGGCGACCTGCTGATCGCCCGGCCGCTGCTGATTGCCGCCACCGTGGCCGGGGCTGCATTGTTTGTGGTTGCGCTGCCCTTTACCGCGACCGGCGGTGGCATCGGCCGCACCGGCAAGGCGCTGGTGGTCGACCCGGCCAAGGCAGCCTTCGTGCGCTGCCTGGGCTGTACCGGCGATCGTTATGGTGAACAGGAGTAATGAGGGAGGCGATCAGGCCTTGCCGGTGATGATCAGGTACTTGGTCATCAGCTCGTCCTTGCTCTCGACGCGGTTTTCATCCAGCGGGATGCAATCCACGGGGCAGACTTGCTGGCACTGCGGCTCGTCGTAATGGCCGACGCATTCGGTGCACAGGCTCGGGTTGATCACGTAGATCTCTTCGCCCTGTGAAATCGCTTCGTTGGGGCACTCGGGTTCGCAGACGTCGCAGTTGATGCAATCGTCAGTGATGATAAGGGACATGCAATGCTCCTGCCGCGGGCGTACCGGGCACATGAAAACCAATGCGGCGAATTGTGCCGCATTGGGACTTCGGATGCACCCTGAGCTTAACGGCCGTTCACGTGCGCTTGAAACGCTCGTTCAGTGCCTCGGCCACCGCCGGGTGCACGAACTTGGTGATATCGCCGCCCAGCGCCGCAATTTCCCGGACCAGCGTCGAAGAAATGAA
Organism: Pseudomonas sp. 3A(2025); assembly: GCF_054589175.1. Taxonomy (NCBI): domain Bacteria; kingdom Pseudomonadati; phylum Pseudomonadota; class Gammaproteobacteria; order Pseudomonadales; family Pseudomonadaceae; genus Pseudomonas; species Pseudomonas sp. 3A(2025). Next base: position 159,271 of record NZ_BAAILM010000008.1, read on the forward strand.
CGAATAACGCTCCGAAGGCGTCAGGAACAGGCTTTCGACGTCGGGTGCCAGTTGTCGGTTCATGTTCGCCAGCTGGAATTCGTATTCGAAGTCAGACACCGCCCGCAGACCGCGCAGCAACACGTTGGCGCCCTGCTCCTTGGCGAACTGCGCCAGCAACGTGGAGAAGCCCTGCACTTCGACGTTGGGCAGGTGGCGGGTGACCTCGCGGGCCAGCTCCACGCGCTGCTCCAGGCCGAACAACGGGTTTTTCTTGGGGCTGGCCGCCACCGCGATGATCACATGATCGAAGAGGCGCGAGGCGCGTTCGACCAGATCGCCGTGGCCCTTGGTAATAGGGTCGAAGGTGCCTGGATACAACACTCTATTCATCGCGCGGTCCTGTCAGGAATCCGTTGAGGGAACCGGATGGTATCGCAGCCGCTTGCAGGGGCCAAGCCGCGAGCCTTTCGACCTGCGTAACAAGCGCCGATAATCGGTCATCGGCAAGGTGCTTGAAGGCGGGCCTACCAAAGGCCAGTCGACGTCATCCCTTGCTGCAGCCTATGCTCGGCATCTTGGCGCTGGCCATTGCCGCGCCGCCTGATTGTTCGATTTTCTGCCTACAGGAGTTCGTTATGCCGATTGCGCAATTGATCAGCCCCCAGGAATTGGCCGCCCGGCAAAAAGCGCCGAACCTGCTGATCCTCGATTGTCGCTTTGCCCTGGAAGACCCCGATTACGGGCAACGCAGCTATGCGCAGGGGCATATCGACGGGTCTTCGTTTGCAGACCTTGAGCGCGACCTCAGCGGGCCGGTGACCAAGGGCAAGACTGGTCGCCATCCACTGCCGGACCCCAAGGTGTTGCTGGAAAAGCTGCGCGGCTGGGGCATCAACGATAACAGCGACATCGTGCTGTACGACGATGGCCCCGGCGCTTTTGCCGCCCGCGCCTGGTGGTTGCTGGCGTGGCTGGGCAAGCGTGACGGCGTTTACTTGCTTGATGGCGGCCTGAAAGCCTGGCACGCGGCAGGCCTGCCGCTGAGCCTCGATGCACCGGGCAACAAACCGGGCCAGTTCCACGGTGAGCCGGACATGTCGCTGCTGTTGAGTGCCGAGCGCCTGCAAAGCCGTCTGGGGCGCCCGTCCCTGACGCTGATCGACGCCCGTGCCGAACCTCGTTTTCGCGGTGAAGTCGAGCCGATCGACCCGGTCGCCGGGCATATTCCGGGCGCGCAGTGCCTGGCGTTCACCGACAACCTGGGTGCCGACGGGCGCTTTCTGCCGGCTGAACAACTGCACGAGCGTTTCGCCCAGGCGTTGCAAGGCCGCTCGCCCACCGATCTGGTGGCCTATTGCGGCTCTGGCGTGACCGCCTGCCACAACCTGTTCGCGATGGCGTTGGCCGGTTACCCGTTGGGCGCACTGTATGCCGGTTCCTGGAGCGAATGGATCACCAACGCCAGCCGCGAGGTGGCGACCGGCGCCTGATCAGGGATTCAAAGAATCCAGCGCAACAGAAAAAACACCGCCAGTCCGCCACCGATGGTCGCCAGCAGGTTGCGGGTCAGGGCGGCGATGCCAATGCAGGCAATGCCGCCCAACAGGTAAGGGTTGCTCAGCGACACTTGCCAGTTCTGGCCATCGGGCAGCAGCATGCCGGGCACCACGATGGCAGTCAGCACCGCCGTCGGCACGTAATGCAGCGCCTGGCGCACCACCGGCGGAAAACTCAGGCCCGGCCAGGCGAACAGGCTGTAACGCAGCACAAAGGTAATCGCGGCCATGGCCGCCACCAGCCACCAGAAACTCATGGCTGCACCCCGGCTGCAGTGCCCTGCCCTGCGGGCGTTCGCCTGCGTTCCAGCAACACGCCAGCGACGATGCCGCTGAACGCCGCCGCCATCAGGCCCAGCTTGTAGGGCAGTTCATAGGTCAACAAGGCAACCCCGCCGGCCACCAGTGCGGCAGCGATCTGCGGCCGGTTGCGCAGCATCGGCACGACAATGCCGATGAACGTGGCCAGCATGGCAAATTCCAGCCCCCAGCCGGCCATGTCCGGCACGGCCTGACCGAACAACACGCCAATCAGCGAACTGCCGACCCAGCAGGTGTAAAGCGCCGTGGCCACGCCCATCCAGTACCAGTGCGCCTGCGGCGTGCGGCCATGGACCAGATAGAAGCGCTGCACCACGGCAAAGGTTTCGTCGGTCAGCCAGAACGCCAGCAGAATCCGCCAGCGTTGCGGCAGCGCACTGACCTGCGGTTGCAGGGTTGCGCTGTAGAGCACATGGCGCAGGTTGACCACCAGCGTGGTCAGCAGAATCACCGCCGCACTGGCCCCGGAGCCCAGCAGGCTGATGACGATAAATTGCGCCGACCCGGCATACACCAGCGCCGACATGCCCACCGCCTGCAACAGCGAAAGCCCGCCAACCCCGGCCAATGTGCCGAAAATAATGCCAAACGGCGCGATACCGACCTGCATCGGCACACTGTCGCGAAGACCGCGATAAAACAGATGACTGCGTGACATGGGAATACCACCTCATTGTGCCGCGCATCTTAATGCTTTTTGCCACTACCGCGTCATGCTTCGTGGGTACGGGTTGTCTCGCTCATGGGCAATACCCAGCCACAACGGTATGCGTCGCTCCAGATAATACCGGGGATTTTTCAGCGAGCCTTCGACAAACCCCACATGGCCGCCCCTGGCTTGCAGCTCGAATTCGATGCTCGACGAAAGCTCCGCAGGCTCCGGCAGGCTGTGGGCGAACACGAACGGGTCGTCGAGCGACTGGATAATCAGCGTCGGCGTGCGGATCTGGCCAAGAAAATAGCGGCTCGAGGCGCGCCGGTAGTAATCATCGGCATCGGCAAAGCCATGCAGGGGCGCCGTCACCCGGCCGTCGAAGTCCCAGAAGGTGCGCAGGTTCTCCAGTGAGCCGAGGGCGGCCAGCTCAGCCAGGCCTTCGCTGAGCCCTTCATGCTGGAAACGCCGCTGTTTGTCGCGGATATAGCCGAGCATCTCGCGCATGAAGTGCCGTTGATAGACCTTCGAGAAGCCCTGGCTCATACGATTGGCGCACTGGTCGAGCCGAAACGGCACCGACACCGCGACGGCGCCGAGCAAATGGCTGTGGTCGCCCGACTCGCCCAGGTACTTGAGCAAGACATTGCCGCCCAGCGAATAGCCCACCGCATACAGCGGCGCCAGCGGGCGCTGGGCGCGCAGATGGGCGATGACCGCCGCCAGGTCTTCACTGGCGCCAGAGTGATAACTGCGCGAACGCAGGTTGGGCTCGCCCGAACAGCCGCGCCAGTTGAGCGCCACGCTGGCCCAGCCCTGCTTCATCATGGCCCGCTGCAAGCCCACCACATACGGCGAGTTCGCCGAACCGGTCAGCCCGTGCAGCACCAGCACCAACGGCGTGTCGGGCTGATGCGGGCCATGCCAGTCCAGGTCTAGAAAGTCGCCATCGTCCAGCCACATGCGCTCGCGGGTTCGCTCGATCGGCATACCCCGGCGCAACAGCGGCCCCCATAAGGTTTGCAGGTGCGGGTTGCCCAGGCCGGTGGCGGGCACGAAGGGGCTGACGTGAAGGGGGTGGAAGGAAGGCGAGGGCATGGCGTCAATCGTCGGTCCAGACAAAGTCGTTGCCTACGTTGCCACCAAGTCAGGTCAGATGTAAGGGCTGATTGCCTCAATGGTGCCGATGCCAGGCGGTACCGGGCGATTGCCAGTGCAACCGCCCGGTGGCCGTCAGAGCCCTTCGAGTTTGCGCCGTTCCAGCGCCAGGTCCTGGGCGCTGAGCGGGACATAGCCTTCTTCGCTAGCGGTCTGCGCACGCACCAGTGCCTGGCCCTCGTCGCTCAAGGCCAGGCGCAGGTATTGCTTGATAAACGGTGCCAGTGGCTGATCCGGGGCGTGATTGACCAGCAGGTACAACCCCGCCGACAGCGGATAAGCGCCCTTGGCCACATCGGCCAGAGCCGGGGTATAGGCCTGTTCGCCAGGCTTGCTGGCGAGCGGCACGATGCGCAGTTGCGGGGCGATCTTGCCGGCTTCGACCCAACCGGTCAGGCCGATGCCATAAGGGTCTTTGGCCACCGCTTCAAGCACCGCCTCTCGGCTGTCCAGTGCCTCATAGCGCGGGGCAAACGGGTAACCGCCGAAGCGATCCATACGCTGGTTGGTGGCAAAGCCGCCATCGTCACGCAAGCCATAGACGTGGATACGCCGTTGGCTCCAGGCGCCGTCCAGGCCCAGTTGTCCCCAGGTATTGAGATCGCCTTGTGGCTGGCCGGCGGTGACGATCCTCGCCAGTTGCTGCATGTCCAGCCGGGCCAGCGGGTTGTCCGGGTGGACATACACCGCAGGTGGCGTCTTGCCGTTGGCGCGCGGACCATGGCCCGAGTAGCCGATGCGGATAGACAGCGGCTGGCGCTCGAACACCTGCACGAAGGCATTCATGTCGCCCAGCCAGGGCTCGCGGGACATGGGCGCTATGGCGGTAGCGCCGGCGGTCAGGGCCGGCAGGGCAACCGAAGAACCCTTGGCGGTCACGGCAAAGCGAAAGCCCGGATACTGGCGCACGAACAGCGCGTTGAGCTGTTCGATCAGGGTTTGCATGCCATCGTTGCCGATGATTGCAATCGCGCCATCGGGGGTCAGGTAGCTGGCGTGGGTGGGCGGTTTCAGTGGTTCGGCGTGTACGGTGCCCAGACAAGCAAGGCTGGCCAGCAAGCACAGACCTGATTTGAAGAATCTGTTCATGGCGCTGCCACCTCATCGAGTCTGGCCAGTTCGGCCCGGGCCTGTTCGGCGCTCAGCGGAAAGTAGCCATTGGCCTGGCTGGCGATGATCTGCTGGCCTTCACGCGACAGCACCAGGCGCAGGTATTCGCGGGCGACCGGGTCCACCGCCTTGCCGGGCTCACGGCGCAGGTACAGATACAGGTAGCGGCCATAAGGGTAACGGTCGACGAGGATCTGCTCCGGCGTGCCGGTGCTCAGGCTGCCATCGCGCTCATCGACGATGGGCAGTTGCTTGATCTGCGCGTTTTCCAGACCGATGGCGGCGACCGCCAGGCCTGCCGGGTCAGCTGCCAGACGGGCGAGGATTGCCTTGGTATTGCCATAGGCTTCATAACCGGGCGTCAGCGCCCGACCGTTCAGGTGGTTGCTTTGCAGGTAGGTGCCGAAGCCGGTGAACTCCGGCGTACCGAAGGGATGAATGCGCCGCTCGCGCCATTCATCGGCCAGGCCCAGTTGACCCCAGGTCGACAGATCGCCTTGCGGGTTGCCGATGCTCAGTGCCCGGCTGACCTGCGTGGCACTGATGCGGGTCAATGGGTTGGCGCGGTTGACGTACACCGCAAGCGAGGTCGCCAGGTGTTGCGAGGTGTCGTTGGCGGCGTGGGCAATACGGATTTCCAGCGGTGCGCTGCCGACGATCTTGCGGTAGGCCTGGATTTCCAGCGGGTTGATCTCCCGGCCCATAGCGCCGAACAGCGTCACGCCGTGGGTCAGCAGCGGCACGGCACTGGTGGTGCCTTTGGACTCGTCGACAAAACGCCACTCGGGATGGTGCGTGTGCAGCGCGGCATTGAAGCGTTCGACGATGTAACGCACGTGTTCGGCGCCGCCGATGCGAATCGCACCGTCGGCATCAAGGTAGCGGGCCTGGGCCGGCAACACCGCCGGCTGGGGCCTATATGCCTCCAGCTGCGGGTCCAGCCCCTGGGCCGCTGCGCTCGCGGACTGGCAGGCAAGCAGCAAGGCAGCGGCCATCAGGGCCTTGGGCATCAAAGTGGTCATGACGATTCCTTTGCTGAGCGACTTAGAACGCGACGGTGACTTTGCCGATCACCTGACGCGGTTCGCCGATGGCAATCGCCGGTGAACCCAGGCCGCTGTTGGACACGTAATAGGTCTCGTCGAACAGGTTTTTCAGGTTCAGTTGCAGGGTCACGTCTTTCTGGTCGAGCTTGAGCTTGTAGCTGACAAAGGCATCGGCCACTTTGGCCGACGGCAGCCAGTACTCGGTGCCTGCGCCGTCGTTGGCGCCCCACTTGCTCATGTAGCGACCGCCGAAGCCGGCGCGCAGGTCGCCGATACCGACATGGCCGAAGTCGCGGGTCAGGTACAGGGCAGCGGTGTTTTTCGACACGGCGTCCAGCGGCTGGCCTTGCAGGATCGGGTCCTTGGTCCATTCGGTGTCGTTGTAGGCGTAGCTGGCAGTCACGCTCCACTGGGCGTTGATCTGCCCGGTCACGTCCAGCTCGACCCCGCGCGAGCGCGCTTCGCCGCCCAGGCGGGTACAGGTTTCGCTGCCGCAGGCGACGCTGGTCTGCACGTTGGTCTTGGTGATGTTGAACGCCGCCAGGCTGGCGGTCAGGTAGTCGTTCTGGAACTTGGTGCCGATTTCCCAGGCCTCGCCTTCTTCGGGCGCCAGGTCGCCGATCACCGTGGCGATCGAGGTGTTGGGGCGGAACGACTCGGTGTAGCTGCCGTACACCGACCAGTCAGGCTGGATCATGTACACCAGGCCCAGGCGCGGCACGGTCTTGCTGCGGTCGACATCGGCACCGACCACGAACGGCCGGCCCTTGCCGGTCAGCTCGGTGAACGACTCATGGCGCAGGCCGGCCTGCAAAATCCAGTTGTCGCTCAGGTGGATCGAGTCCTGAATGAACAGTGCATGGGTATGCAGTTCATCGGTCTGCTCGCTGTTGGCGGCGCTGACCCGGCTAGGGGTCGGTACCTGACCGTAGACCGGGTTGTTGTAGTTGAACGCGGTGTCGTTGACGTTGCGGATCAGGTCGCCCAGATGCCGCTCGTTGTTCATGTAATCGACGCCCACCAGCACTTCGTGGCGCATGCCGGCGAACTCCAGGTTGCCCAGCGCGTTAAGCGTGGCGGTGTGGGCTTCCTGTTCGGCATCGCGGGTCGCGTCGCCACGGCGGGTGACTTGCCCGGTGGTGAAGTTGGCCGAGATATAGCGCGATTGCTGGTCGTTGTAGTAGTTGCGGCTGTAGCCGTATCCGGCCTTGAGCGTCCACTGCTCGTTGAGGCGATGCTCGGCAGTCAGGTTCAGGGCATCGGAACGACCGGTGGTGATGTTGAAGTGCTCGTCCAGGCGGCGTTTACGCGGAATGTCGAGCACCTTGCCGGTGCTGGTGTTGATCTGCGTGCCACGGTCGAACGGCACCGAGTATTCCATGTGCTCGTAGGCGGCGGTCAGGGTGGTGTCTTCACCGAACCAGGACAGCGACGGGGCAAACACTTCCTGGTCGATGCTGCCGAAGTTGCGCCAGTAGTCGGACTCTTGCTTGTCGTAGATCAGCCGGTAGGCCAGGCCGCTGTCACCCAAGGGGCCAGTGCTGTCGAACTGACCGCCACCGCCGCCGAAACTGGTGCCCCAGCCCGACACCGAGGTGGCCTGGGTCAGTTGCGGCTTTTTGGTGACCACGTTGATCACCCCGCCCGGGTCCTGCACGCCATACAGCATCGAGGCCGGGCCCTTGAGCACTTCGATGCGCTCGGTGGTCGGGGTGAAGTTACGCGCCTGCACCGATTGCATGCCGTCGCGCATGATCGAGTTATCGCGGTTGGTGCCAAAACCACGCTTGATGATCGCGTCCTGGGTGCCGCCCAGGGTGTTGCCCTGCTTGACACCGCTGACGGTATTGATCGCTTCGTCCAGGCTTTGCGGGCTGCGGTCGGCAATTGCGCGCTGGGTCACGACGTTGACCGACGCCGGCGTCTCGACCAGCGGCGCTTCGGTGCGCGAGGCCACGGTGGAGGCCACGGCCTGGTAGCTGGTCTGGCTCTTTTGCGTGGTGGTCTGGCTCAGGCGCGTACTGTCGATATTGATATCGCCCAGCTCCACGGGGTCGGCAGCCCACACCGGTTGCGCCAGGCTCAACAACAACACGCTACTGGCGCAGGTTAGGGGGGCAAATGCGGTGGGCTGCCTGGATTTCATGCGGATGCTCTGCTCGTCGGTGAAGTGAAAGTGGGCAATTTTTGCTTTTCTCACTCACTGCACGGACGCCGAGGACAAACACCTCACATAAAAATGAAAATTATTTACAGTTTGATCGAGGGCACGCCGCGAACCACCGATACCGCCTTCAGCCGGAAAAGCCGTCAGCGGTGTCTGCTTGTTGGCGACGGTTTTGCGCAGGCGTTTACTTCTGGGTGCCGTCGTCGGTTTGCAGCAGGTTGGCCTGGGTCAGGTTGCTGCCGGCCGGCACGCTGCGGGTCAGCCAGACGTTACCGCCGATGGTGGTGCCCTTGCCGATGGTGATGCGCCCCAGAATGGTCGCGCCGGCGTAGATCACCACATCGTCCTCGACGATCGGGTGACGCGCCTGGCCCTTGTGCAGATTGCCGTTTTCGTCTGCCGGGAATCGCTTGGCGCCCAAGGTTACGGCCTGATAGATGCGCACACGTTCGCCGATGATCGCGGTTTCGCCGATGACCACACCGGTCCCGTGATCGATAAAGAAGCTCGGGCCGATCTGCGCACCGGGGTGCAGGTCGATACCGGTCTCCGAATGCGCGATTTCGGCGCTGATACGCGCCAGCAACGGCAAACCTGCACGGTACAGATGGTGCGCCAGGCGGTGATGGATGATCGCCAGAATACCCGGATAGCACAGCAGCACTTCATCGACACTGCGCGCTGCGGGGTCGCCCTGGTAGGCGGCCAGCACATCGGTGTCGAGCAGCCGGCGGATGCCAGGCAAGGCGATGGCGAAATCCTGAATCAGTTGCAGCGCATGCTGATCGATGCCTTCGATGCTCGAGCCCTGTTGCTGGGCCACATAGCGCAGTTCCAGCCGGGCCTGGGCCAGCAAGGCGTTAAGGGCGACGTCCAGGGTGTGGCCGACATAGAAGTCTTCGCTTTCTTCACGCAGGTCCACCGGGCCCAGGCGCATCGGGAACAATGCCCCGGTCAAGGCCTCGATGATGTCGCTCATGGCCGCGCGCGACGGCAGTTCGCGACCGCCATGCTCGCCGCTGACCCGTCGGTTACGGGTGCGCCAGTCGTCACGCGCCTCGCGCAGCTGACCGACGATACGCTGCAGTTGCCAGTGGCTGGAGCGGCCGTCGGCAGCGCCTTGTGGAATATCGCTCACGCTGAACTCTCCTGAGTCGGTAAGGGGACGCAATCGGGTGTGTGCGGCCGCCGGCCTTCTACTCTACGGTAAACAATTGCGTTGAAAAAATACCCATTTTTGTCGGCCTGGGCTTTCAAAGGCATAAGGCCATGCAGGTTGCCGTGTACGAAAGCTCTGCCTATAGTCGAGCGATTCTCCACAGGAACGCCGTTACCCCCATGCTCACTCAACAGCTTGCCCGCTTCGCGCGCCTGGACCTGATCGGCGCGCCGACCCCTCTGGAAAAACTCGAACGCCTGTCGGCCTGGGCCGGGCGCGACATTTATATCAAGCGCGATGACACCACCACACTGGCGCTGGGCGGCAACAAGGTGCGCAAGCTGGAATACCTGGCCGCCGATGCGCTGGCGCAAGGTGCCGACACGCTGATCACCGCCGGCGCCATCCAGTCCAACCATGTACGCCAGACTGCTGCCCTCGCGGCGCGCCTGGGCCTGGGCTGCGTGGCGCTGCTGGAAAACCCCATCGGCAGCGAAGACGCCAATTACCTGCACAACGGCAATCGCCTGCTGCTGGAACTGTTCGACGCCAGGGTCGAACTGGTCGAAAACCTCGACAACGCCGATGACCAGTTGCAAGCCCTGGCCGCGCGCCTGCAAAGCAACGGTAAAAAACCTTATCTGGTGCCTATCGGTGGCTCCAGCCCGGTCGGTGCACTGGGTTATGTGCGTGCAGGCCTTGAGCTGGCCGAACAGATTGAGCAGGTCGGCGAAACGTTCGCCGCCGTGGTCGTGGCGTCCGGCAGTGCCGGCACCCACAGCGGCCTGGCGCTGGCGCTGGCCGAGCGGCTGCCGGACGTGCCGCTGATTGGCGTTACCGTGTCGCGCAGCGAAGAAGACCAGTTGCACAAGGTTCAGGGGCTGGCCGAACGCACGGCACAGTTGCTCAATATTTCTTTGCCGGAACGCTTGAAAATCAACCTGTGGGATGAGTATTACGCGCCGCGCTACGGTGAACCGAATGCCGGCACGCTCTCGGCCATCCGCCTGGTCGCCAGCCAGGAAGGTGTGTTGCTCGACCCGGTGTATACCGGCAAGGCAATGGCCGGCCTGCTCGACGGCATCGGCCGCCAGCGCTTCGATGAAGGCCCGATTGTCTTCGTGCACACCGGCGGAGCACCTGCTTTGTTTGCCTATCCACAGGTGTTTGGCAGTTAAGCACCGCAGGCTAGAGCGTCGCGCACCGCTTATCTAAAAAAGAAATATAAATCTGTTTTTTAGTTATTTTTGTTTATAAAAAACAGCTTTTATAGTGCGCACAACTTCCGATACACCCATGTATTAACCAAGGGGCTTGTATGAACATTTCCGCTATTCGCCGTACCTTCCTGTTCTCCGCCTTGAGCCTTGCGCTCGGCGCCGGCCTTGCTGGCCAGGCGATGGCCGGCGAGCAACTGCAGAAAATCAAGGACAGCGGCACCCTGAGCGTGGGCCTGGAAGGCACTTATCCACCGTTCAGCTTCGTCGATGCCGATGGCAAACTCAGCGGTTTCGAGGTCGAGCTGTCCGAAGCGCTGGCCAAGGAGCTGGGCGTCAAAGCGAAGATTCAGCCAACCAAGTGGGACGGTATCCTCGCGGCGCTGGAATCAAAGCGTCTGGACGTCGTGGTCAATCAGGTGACCATCTCCGAAGAGCGCAAGAAAAAGTACGACTTCTCGACGCCCTACACCGTGTCCGGTATTCAGGCCCTTACCAAAAAGGCCGACGCCGACAAGATCAAGAGCGCACAGGACCTGGGCGGCAAGAAAGTCGGCCTGGGCCTGGGCACCAACTACGAGCAATGGCTCAAGGAAAATGTGCCAAGCGCCATCATCAAGACCTACGACGATGATCCGACCAAGTACCAGGACCTGCGCGTAGGCCGTATCGACGCCATCCTGGTTGACCGCCTGGCCGCGCTGGAACTGGTGTCCAAGACCAAGGACACCCTGGCCGTGGCCGGTGAGCCGTTCTCGCGTCAGGAGTCCGGTATTGCCCTGCGTAAAGGCGAGCCTGAACTGCTGGAGGCCATCGACAAGGCCCTGGCCAAACTGCGCGCCGACGGCACGCTGGCCAGGCTGTCGCAGAAGTACTTTGGCGCTGACGTCACTCAATGATTGAAGAAAGCCTCAACCTCGCCATCGAGTCCGCGCCCTTTCTGCTCAAGGGCGCGTATTACACGGTAGTGCTCAGCCTGGGCGGCATGTTCTTCGGCCTGCTGCTGGGGTTTGCCCTGGCCCTGATGCGCCTGTCGCGGTTGAAGCTGGTGAACTGGACGGCACGTATCTACGTGTCGTTCTTTCGCGGCACGCCGCTGCTGGTGCAGCTGTTCATGATCTATTACGGCCTGCCGCAACTGGGCATTGAACTCGATCCGCTGCCGGCCGCCCTGATCGGCTTTTCGCTGAACATGGCCGCCTATGCCTGTGAAATCCTCCGTGCTGCCATCGGTTCGGTAGACCGTGGCCAATGGGAAGCCGCCGCCAGCATCGGCATGACCCGCTGGCAGGCCATGCGCCGGGCAATCCTGCCGCAAGCGGCACGCACTGCACTGCCGCCGCTGGGCAACAGTTTCATTTCGCTGGTCAAGGACACCGCGCTTGCCGCCACTATCCAGGTGCCGGAGCTGTTCCGCCAGGCGCAATTGATCACTGCCCGCACCTTCGAGATTTTCACCATGTACCTGGCCGCTGCGCTGATCTACTGGGTGCTGGCCACGCTGCTGTCGCACCTGCAGAACCGCCTTGAAGCGCGGGTCAACCGCCATGAACAGGAGTCCTGAGGCATGATTGAAATCAAGGGGCTCACCAAGCAGTTCAACGGCAATCAGGTCCTCAAGGGCATCGACCTGCGGGTCGAGGCCGGCGAAGTGGTGGCGATCATCGGTCCCAGCGGCTCGGGCAAAACCACCTTGCTGCGCTGCCTGAACCTGCTCGAAGAGCCGTCGGGCGGTACGCTCAAGGTCGGCGATATCCAGATCGACGGCAACCGCCCGCTCAGCCAGCAACAGGGGCTGATTCGCCAGTTGCGCCAGCAGGTGGGTTTTGTCTTCCAGAACTTCAACCTGTTCCCGCACCGCACGGCACTGGAGAACGTCATCGAAGGCCCGGTGGTGGTCAAGAAGGTGCCCAAGGAAAAGGCCATTGCCCTGGCGCGGCAGTTGCTGGCCAAGGTCGGCCTCAGTGGCAAGGAAGATGCGTACCCCAAGCGCCTGTCCGGCGGCCAGCAGCAACGGGTCGCGATTGCCCGTGCGCTGGCGATGGAGCCACAGGTGATTCTGTTCGACGAACCGACCTCGGCGCTGGACCCGGAACTGGTGGGCGAGGTGCTCAACACCATCCGCGCCCTGGCCGCTGAAAAGCGCACCATGGTCATCGTCACCCACGAAATGAGCTTTGCCCGGGATGTGGCCAATCGAGTGGTGTTCATCGATAAAGGCGTCATCGTCGAGCAGGGCGAAGCCAAAGCGCTGTTTGCCGACCCCAGGCAAGAACGCACCCGGCAATTTCTGGAACGTAGCCGTGGAACGTAGCCGTTCCTGACCCTTCGCCGCCAGCTCGGTAGGACGGCTGCTTACCGTACGGTAAACAGCCTCTGCCAACAGGTGTAGGAATCGTCTGATTCTTTTGTTTCATGCCCTGCCCGCCCGCCTGCATATTGACAGCCCCAACTAAAGTCCATTAGCTCAGAAAACAACACGTTCGATGCCCTCAAAAGAGCCCATTCGAATCGTGTGCAAACTTTTGTGCACCCCGTTACTTATCAACCGGCGACTAAGCTCGTGAAAGGGGCTGGTTCGCCTGTTCCTTTTTAGTTGCACGACTGAACGAGCGAGTACTTTGGACATGAGCCACACCTCTTGCAGCAACAGCCTGCTAAAACTGCCAGCCCCCTATATTCCGATGGCCTGTCGCCATGGCATCGGACTGCTTGCCGCCTCACAACTGACGGTACAGATCCCCGTCTACGAAGCGATGGACGAAGGCGACCTGATCGAACTGTTCTGGGACGGCTGCTATGTGGCCTCCACGGTGCTGTGCCGTGATGACCTGGAGCAGCCGGTTGACCTTCGCGTACCGGAAAGCTTCCTGCAAAGCGGCAAGGCCCGCACCTATTACCGGGTGATGAAAGTCGGTGGCACGCCGATAACATCGCTGTGCCACAAGCTATGGGTCAAGCTGGACGCCCCCGGCGGGCAACTGCCTGGCGTGTGCGAGGAAGAAAATCAGGGCCTGGCGCCGCTGTCGCTGCCCGCCTCGGTCGCCCGGCGCGGTGTGACCGAAAGGCATCTGGAAAGTGGCCTGCCCCTGACTATCGAGCCCTACCTGAACATGGCCGCCCACGATGAAATAACCCTGCGCTGGGGCGACCTGCGCCTGGACTTGCCACCGCTGCGCAGCGAAGACGTCGGCGACACCCTCGAGCTGATCGTACCCGCCGAGTTCATTCGAGAAGCGATAGAAACCCAGGCGACGGAAGTGACTTACTGCATTATCGACCGGGTCGGCAATCACTCTTACTGGGCACCGCCCCGAACAATAAGCCTCCAGATTATGGACGCAGAAAGTTGATGGCTATTTGAATAGTCGAATATAGCGATGCGCCAGTTGTTGATATAAACATGGCGTATCGACATGTTTTGCATCTATGTCCTTTATGCCAGCCGGCGTATATTGTCCGCCTTGCCCCTGACGGACAACTGCCTGTGAAACTCGACCCGCCTACCCTCGCCCGCATCACCGACACCACGCTTGCGCACTACAACCAGACGGCCGACAGTTTTCGCGAGGGCACCCGCGACCATGACGTCAGCCAGAACATCGAAGCCCTGTTGCGCCACCTGCAAGGCAGCGCGCCCTGGCAGATTCTGGATTTTGGCTGCGGACCGGGCCGAGACCTGCGGGCCTTCAGCGCCTTGGGGCATGTGCCGGTCGGGCTGGATGGCAGCGAGCGCTTCGTCGAGATGGCCCGCGCCGACACGGGGTGCGAAGTCTGGCATCAGGACTTTCTGGCCCTCGACCTGCCCGCCGCACGCTTCGATGGCATTTTCGCCAACGCTTCGCTGTTTCACGTCCCCGCTCAAGAGCTGCCCAAGGTGTTGGCACAACTGCATGCCACCTTGAAGCCTGGTGGCGTGCTGCTCAGCTCCAACCCGCGCGGCAACAATCAAGAGGGCTGGAACGGGCGGCGCTATGGCGCGTATCACGACCTGTCGGCCTGGCGTGAACGGCTGACCGAGGCAGGGTTTGTCGAACTTGAGCATTACTACCGCCCGGCCGGTTTGCCATTGGATCAGCAGCCGTGGCTGGTGAGTGTCTGGCGGCGTTAACCGCCTTCAATCCGGCGTAAATGCTGCCTTTCGATTCCTTGACGGTCCCGCAAGGTTCCGATTACGTGCGTCCCAGTTGTCATTTCTGACAACCTCCGTCGGCAAACAACGGACCACTTTTCAAGGAAAGAACCATGAGCAATCTGATCATCAACGGCGACTTCACCGACGCAACACTGGCTCCCTGGATTTCCACTTCGACGCAGGACCCGGTGTTCGAGCCATTCGACAAATCCTCAAGGGCCTACAGCCTGCAGCTCAAACCCAGCACCCAGATTCAGCAGATGAACACTGCTACAGAGACCAGACCCTTTCTGCTCAAGTGGACGTTTTCGGCACGCATCGACTCCAGGGCGAGTCTGGGTGCCTCAATTGTCGTGCTGCTTACAGCTCGCGCAGGTTTTGAGTACTACTTTGACACCTCGGTGACCCACGAGCTGACCGATCAATGGCAAACCTTCAGCTACACCGGCCACCAACCTTTTGCCGAGGTTAACGAGGGCGTGAACATGCAGATCATCTGCTCCCGGACCTTCGATGGCGGCGGCGAGATCAGCGCGCCGGTGCAAATCACCGGCATCAGCCTCTCTACCATCACGCATGAATAAGCTACAGCCCTGAGCAAACCGCCCCGGTCTTGAGCCTTCGAGTATCGGCCCATGCAGACTACACATATCGCAAAGTCCGGGGCGAACGGCCTAACACCGAACGTTCTGCGAGACCCGAGCCGCTGGTCGATCAGGGCCTCACCCTATCATTTCTGATAGTACCCACTGTCCTGCTTATCACACAGGATGGAGGCTCCACAGAGAACAGTAATATTTTGATCAAAAGGAACCGATCATGGCCGATGAATTCATTAAAAATGGCAGCTTCAGCGAACAGTTCAAAGATTGGGGGTACGTAGCGTCGTTTGAGCCTTATCTGGAGGGTCTCAGTATCCGGCTCCCTTATGCTGTAATGATCTCTCAAGCCCTGCCCGATCTGCCTGGAAAGACGTTGCGCCTTAAATTCGATGTGCGCAGTCTGGAGGAGCCAGGTGGGTATTATGCCGTCACTGTAGGGGGGTATAGAGCGGATGGAAGTTTGCTCGCCGCGCCCGTGGCGGGGCTGGCAACGGATCAATGGACCACTGTCTCAGGCCGACTGTTTTTCCAGGAAGACCTGAGCAACTGCTTTATACAACTGGGTAGTCCACGCTTAAACCCGACGGATGAACAAGGGACCAAAAAGATAGCTACAGATATTCCCGAGCAGCCTGCTATTCAAACACCTGGACAGACAGCACCCGCGTCTGACCTTCTCATCAGCGGGGTGTCTCTCACCCTTGATTCCTAAGTGCCGGACTGCGCATCGGGAGCCGTCTGGCTGACAGGCGTCTCTTTACGCTGCGCCTCACTCGGCTCTTTAATCCGGTACCACGCCACATACAGCGCCGGTAAAAACAGCAGCGTCAGCAAGGTGGCTACCACAATCCCGCCGATCATGGCGTAGGCCATCGGTCCCCAGAACACCTCCCGGGCAATCGGGATCATGCCCAGGCTCGCTGCCGCCGCCGTCAGCAGAATCGGACGGCGGCGATGTTCGGTGGCTTCGACCACCGCGTCCCACGGCAGGTAACCGTCGCGCTCGTAGGCATCGATCTGGGTCACCAGAATCACCGAGTTGCGGATGATGATGCCGATCAGCGCCAGCACCCCGAGAATCGCCACGAAGCCCAGCGGCGTGCCGGTCGGCACCAGCGCCAGCACCACGCCGATCAGGCCCAGTGGCGCGACGCTGACCACCAGGAACATCTTCTGCACGCTGTGCAGCTGGATCATCAAAAAGGTCGCCATCAGAAACAGCATCAGCGGCAGAACCTGAGCAATCGGGCCTTGCGCCTTGCCGCTCTCTTCCACAGTGCCGCCAGTGGCAACCTTGTAGCCGCTGGGCAGGCCTTGGGTGAACGTGTCGATTTCCGGCTTGAGCTGCGCCACCAGGTCCGTCGGCTGAATCGCATCGCGCACCGAGCTTTTCACGGTGATGGTCGGCTGCCGGTCGCGGCGCCAGACCAGCGGCTGCTCCAGTTCATAGCCGACCGTGGCGAAGGCCAGCAGCGGAATCGAGGTGCCGGCCGGGGTGACGATCTGCAGGTTTTGCAGGGTTTCCGGGCTGCCACGTTCGGCGTCTACCGCGCGGCCCACCACGTTGATCAGGTAGATATCATCGCGCACCTGGGTCACGGTCGAGCCGCTGACCACGCTGTTCATCACCGAGGCCACGTCTTCGGACGACAGCCCCAGTTGCCGTGCCTTGTCCTGATTGATGTCGATGCGCAGCACCTTGCCCGGCTCGTTCCAGTCGTAGACCACCTCGCCGACATGGCTGTTGTTGTCCAGCAGGGTGGCCAGTTCGATGGCGTGCTGGCGCACCTTGTCGATGTCCGGCCCGCTGATCCGGTACTGCAATGGCCGGCCCACCGGCGGGCCCATTTCCAGCGGCTGCACGAACGAGCCGACGCCGACGAAGTCTTCACGCAGGCGTTGCTGCAAACGCGTGGTCAGTGCACCGCGCGCCTCCAGGTCCTTGCTGACAATCACCAACTGGGCATAGAACGGGTTTTGCAATTGCTGGTCCAGCGGCAGGTAGAAACGCAGTGCGCCCTGGCCGATGTAGGTGCTCCAGCGCACGATGTCTTCATCGCCCTTGAGGGTCGCTTCCAGGCGGTCGACCACCTTGCGGGTTTCATTGATGGATGCACTTTGCGGCAGCTTGAGATCAACCAGAATCTCCGGTCGATCGGAGGCCGGGAAAAACTGGTTCTGCACAAAGCGCATCGAAAACAGTGCCGCGGCAAACAGCAGCAAGGTGATGCCGATCGCCCACCAGCGATGGCGCATCGACCAGAGCATGCTGCTGTTGAACGCCCGGCCGATACGGCCCGGCTCTTCGGACTTTTGCTTGATCTTGCTGCTGAGAATATGCACGCCGATCACCGGCGCAAACAGCACCGCGACGACCCACGACACCAGCATGGCCACGGCAATCACCGCAAACAGGGTGAAGGTGTATTCACCCGCCGAGCTGTTGTTCAGGCCGATGGGCACAAAACCGGCCACCGTCACCAGCGTGCCGGTGAGCATCGGGAAGGCGGTCGAAGTGTAGGCGTAAGTCGCGGCCTCTTCCTTGCTTTTGCCCTGTTCCAGGCGGGTGACCATCATTTCGACTGTGATCATCGCATCGTCCACCAGCAACCCCAGCGCGATGATCAACGCGCCCAGAGAAATACGCTGCATGGTGATGCCGCTGTACTCCATGAACACAAAAACCATGGCCAGTACCAGCGGAATCGAGCAGGCCACCACCAGTCCTGCGCGAATCCCCAGGCTGATAAAGCTGACCACCATGACGATGATCACGGCCTCGAACAGCGCGCTGGTAAAGCCACCCACCGCCTTGTCGACCACCTCGGCCTGGTCCGAGACCTTGTGTACGCCAACACCGACCGGCAGGTTGGCGGTGGCCTCGTCCATACGTGCATGCAAGGCCTTGCCGAAGCTCTGGATATTGCCGCCGTCCTTCATGGCGATGGCAAGACCGATCGCCGGCTGGCCATTGAAACGAAACAACGGCGCGGGCGGGTCGGTGAAACCGCGCTCGATCTCGGCGATGTCGCTCAGCCGATAGAAGCGGTCATTGAGGCGTAGATTGACCGCTGCCAGGTCCTTCTCCGAGGCGAACTGCCCGGAGGTGCGCACCGAAATACGCTCTGGCCCCGCCTCGATAACCCCCGCCGGCGTCACCGAGTTCTGTGCTTGCAGGCTTTGCAGCACCTGGCGCTGATCCAGGCCCAGCGCGGCCAGCTTGCGGGTCGAGAAATTCAGGTACAGCACTTCGTCCTGCTGGCCGATCATCTGCACCTTGCCCAGCCCTTCGACACCGCGAATCTCGGCGCGCACCTGCTCGACATGGTCGCGCAACTGGCGCATCGAAAAACCGTCGGCGGTAAAGGCATAGATCGAGCCGTAGACATCACCGAACTCATCGTTGAACGACGGCCCTTGCAAGCCCTGCGGAAACTGGCCGCGAATGTCCTCGATCTTCTTGCGCACCTGGTACCAGATTTCCGGGATCGCCTTGGCATCGGTGGTGTCGCGCAGGAACACCATGATCGTCGACTCGCCCGGCAGCGTGTAGCTCTTCACATAGTCCAGCGAGTCCAGTTCTTCGAGTTTTTTCTCGATGCGATCAGTGACCTGCTCGATGGTTTCGTCGACCGTCGCGCCGGGCCAGCGGGTCTGGATGACCATGGTCTTAATGGTGAACGACGGGTCTTCTTCACGGCCCAGGTTCATGTAGGAAAACACGCCCATCAGCAGCGCGACGAACATCAGGTACCAGACAAACGACTGATGCTTGATGGCCCATTCGGACAGATTGAAGCCACCTTTCATCGCGGGCCTTCCTTATCGATTTTGATGTTTTGCCCAGGCTTGAGGCTGTTGACGCCTGCCGTGACTACCCGCTCGCCGGCCTGAACACCACCGGCCAGCCAGACGCTGTCGGCTGAGCGATCAAGCACCTGCACCGGTTTTGGATTGACTGTCTTGCTGGCGGTGTCGACCACCCAGACCTGGGTCTTGCCGTCCACCTCCTGCAAGGCACTGAGCGGCAGGCGCAGGCGCGGCGCGATGGGTGACGTCAGGCTGACGCTGATCGCGGTGCCCAGGCGCAGCGCCGGCGGCTGCTCGGCCAGGGTCAGGCGCGCCCGCTGGGTGCGGGTCGAGCGGTCCGGCTGCGGTTCTACTTCACGCAGTGTGGCGGCGGTGCTGACGCTGGGGTCGAGCTGGCTGGCAACGGTGAACTGCACGCCGGCCGGCAACTGATCGAGCAAGGCGGCCGGCAGATCGATCACCGCTTCCTTGATGTCCGGTTGCGCGAGGGTTACCACTTCCTGGCCTGCTGTGACGACTTGTCCGGCTTCGACTTTCCATTCGGTGACCACAGCTTTATGGTCGCTGCGCAGCTGACTATAGGTCAGTTGGTCACGGGCCTGGGCGACGGCAGCGCGGGCCTGGTCCAGCGAGGAGCGCGTGGTTTTCAGGTCGGTCAGAGCAATGTCCAGTTGTGCCTGGGCACCGACGCCACGATCGAACAAGGTCTGTTGGCGCCGCGCATTGGCCTGGGCATTGATCCACTGCGCCTCGACCTGCGCCTGATCGCCCTCACGGGCGCGTACGGCGTTCTGCTGATCCGTCGGGTCCAGCGTGGCAAGCAGATCGCCCTTGGCCACTTCGTCGCCGACATCCACTGCGCGCCGGGCAATGCGCCCCGGCACCCGAAAGCCCAGCACGCTTTCATAACGCGCCTGGATATTGCCGGCAAACCGCCCGAAATCTGCTATCGACTCCGGCTCGACCAGCACTGACAACACCGGGCGCACCGGCTCGGGTTTCGGCTCGTCCTGGCCACAGGCCGCCAACAGAACAGCGCTCAATACAAGGCAGGTACGGCGCTTCATGGTTTGGCTCCTGACTCTTGTGCTTTCGGCTCGGCAATCTCGACCTGCATGTCCGGGTGCAGCAACTGGCCGCCGGCGGTCACGACTTTTTCGCCCGATTGCAGGCCTTCGTCGATGATGACTTTGCCGGTCAGGTAACGCGCCACTTTGACCGTGCGCAGGTTGGCCTTGCCGTCACCGTTCACCACCCACACCGCAGGCTGACCGATGTCCTGGCCGATATTCTTGGTCAGCGCCGCCCAAGGCAACTCGACCCGGGGCCTGGCCGGCCCGTTGAGGGCCACGCTAACCACCGACCCCAGGTCCATGCCGGCCGGGAGTTTTTCAAGGGCGACCTTGACCTGCAAGGTGCCGGTCTGCGCCGACACCGCCGGCGTGACTTCACGCACCTTGCCTACGGCTTTTATTTGCGGGTTATCCAGCAGGCTGACCTGCACCGGTTGATCGGTGGGCGGCTGGACGAACAGCGACTCATACACGTTGAACACCGCATCGCGCTCGCCGTCGCGGGCCAGCTCGAAGATCGGCTGCGTGGCCTGTACCACCTGCCCAACCTCGGCCTGACGCGCAGTAATCACCCCCGGCGCGTCGGCCAGCAGCGCGGTGTAGCTCAATTGCTCGCGGGCATTGGCCAGTTGCGCCTGCGCCGCCTTCAAGGCACTTTCGCTGCCGCGCAACTGAGCCTGTGCCGCATCGTATTCACTGCGGCTGGTGTAGCCCTTGGGCAACAACTGCTGCTGACGCCAGAACGCGGTTTTCGCCTGCGCCACCCGCGCCTGCTCGGCGGCCACGGCGGCTTGTGCCGAGTCGACATTGATCTGCAAGTCTTTCGGGTCAAGCTTTGCCAGCACCTGCCGCGCCGTAACCCGCGCGCCGACATCGACCAGGCGCTCGGTGATCTTGCCATTGACCCGGAATGAAAGCGGCGTCTGCACCCGCGCCTGGATATCGCCGGTCAGGGCAACGCTGGCGGCGAAGCCGGCCTGTTGTACTTCTTGTACATAGACGCGCGGCAATTCGGGAGCTTCAGACTGTTTTTCGCTGCAGCCGGCGAGCAGGGCCAATGAGAACGTCAGGCCGAAAAGGACACGTCTTGGAGGAGAAACGGGCATGCAGACTCCTTGATACGGATGCCGTGCGCGCGCTTCGCTGCGGAGGAGTGGAGAGCGCCGTGATTATGCGACTCTCCGGGGTGAGGAGGGTTCCTTGGGGAGTTGGTCATGAAAGCTCTGGCCGTTTGGCTGCGCCATAGTGCAATCCTGGAAATGTCAGATCAGCCATTCATTAGGGGCTGGGGCCTCATTGCGCCTGATGCTGGCAGCGCTCATCCCGGTAATGCTGGCCCTTGGCGTAACAGATGAATCAGCTATAAGCGCCAGCATTTTCTGCCGACTCTTAGCCATACCATGAGAGCGGACCTGCGCGCCCAGCGACAGCGCCCCCAATACAAGCGACAACGCAATGAGTCCTTCGGGCACTTCGGAGTCGGGCAATTGCGTCGACACGACCAGCCCGACCACACCGGCAGGGGCCGCGGCCAGCGGCAAGATCATGCTGACAGCGCTCAGCTTTTCCTCAGGCAGCGACCTGCGAGCAAACAACTGGCGCAGCGACGGCTTGGCGACACGGATGGCCCATAGTCCACCGCCTATCCCCAGGAGAAACGCGGGAATGCCAAGGCCCCACTCCCATTCGTTGGCATGGCCGCTGGGGTCGCTTCGATTGACCGGGTCGGCCTTGCAGTAAACATAAGGATTAAGCCCCCCTTCACCGAATGGACTGAGGCTGTCCGGGCTATTGAAACGCATCAGCACCGGGTTATAGGCTCGGTAGCCATTGCCCAGCAAATAGTGGCCAGTCACAGGGTCAGGCAGTTCGCCGTTGAAGCCGGGCACATCAACGCCCTCGCGGTGGCCATAGGGCGCGTAGGCAACTGCGGCCGTGCCGGCGTGCACTACGCTGTTCTGCTGGTCGGTACCGAGCAGTACGGTACTGGACGATTTTTTTTGCGCCAGCAGCCGGGTGTCCGCACGCAGTAAAGAGCGGCGCTCGTTACCCTGAATTTCAGTGACTGGCTCGTCGGCTTGATAAAAGCGCCTGGCCATAGCCTCGCCCAATAAAGTACGGGTAGCGAGGCGATCCAGTGCGTCGTAGTGATAACGGCAGGTAGGCATGGCAATCTTCTCATTGCGCGAATGGGTATGAGCCGTTTCAGGGCCCGGGGCTACTGCCAAATATTTACTGAGGGCGCCAGGCCTGGAATGGCAAGCCTTGACTAAAAAACGGGTATGCAGACGCCTTGATGCGGATGCCGTGCTTCACGGTTTAATCGAAAGCATGATGGTTATCAAAAATCTCTGATTTCTTTCATCCTCTTATTCGTTGCCTTCTGTGCTTTGCCCAAAATTCGCAAATCAACTGGATGGATCCGAGCCGGTTGTAGCTGCGCTAGAGCCTCAAGCCAAGGAGCCAATGCAGCCTGCTTTCGAGCCATCAGGGCCTCTTGCTCCATCGTTTGAACTGTCTCTCTCTGAGCCAGTTTTCTGTGCCACGTAGCCTGGGGGCTCCTTGATCGTAGAGAAGGTGGAGGGGACGTGGCAGGTCTAAAACCATCAACATGCCTACCAACTGCTGGCTTGACCTTGCCGAATTTATAACCCTGATAACGAACCCCGGTAAAAGCGCCCGTTCCCACCAAAGCAAGTGACCCCAGCACAAAACCGATATTTGATTCGGGTTCAGCATATCTGGCGGCTACCCCGGCTATACCGACGACTGCCGATGCAGCGGCCCCTGCGACACCTGCAATAGAATAGTTGTCGCTTTTAGTTGCCTCTCCGGCAAAGAATCTGCGCAACCGTAGCTTTATAGATTTGTACATAAAGCCTACTGTGATGAAAGGTACGACCATACCTAGAATAGGCATTACATCTCTCCAGAAATCGCCAGAAATATCGAAATGTCCGCTCGGGTCGCTGCGGTTGACCGGATCGCCACGGCAATACATATACGCATTCAGCCCACCCTCACCAAATGGACTCAAACTGTCCGGGCTATTGAAGCGCCTCAACACCGGGTTATAGCCGCGATAGCCATTGCCCAATAAATAGTGACCGGTCAGCGGATCGCTTTCCTGCCCCGTAAAGCCGGGCAACACCCCTGAATCCTGACGATGGCCGTACGGGCTGTAGACGATGTCGCTGCGTTGCCCCGCACTGGCGGCTGTCAGCACGCTGTCCTGTTGATCGGTGGCGAGCAGATGACTGCGCTCGCCGGTTGTGGAGACATCCTTTTGCGCCAGTAACTGCCGATCGGTGGCCAGGATCGTTCGTTTCAGGCTATGGCCAATCGCCGTCGCCAGGCGGCTGGCCTGGTAGAAATGCCGGGTGCTGTCCTGCGCAGCATCGGTGCGTGCAGCCAGGCGGTCCAGCGCGTCGTAGTGATAGCGGCAGGTGGGCATGACGGGGGCGCTCGTTGCATCCATGTATGAGGCAAGAGTGCAGGATTGTGGCGGTGTGGGGTACTGGTAGAAATGACAGGGAAGCCTTCAGAATTTTCGGAATTTTCCCTCAATGAAAGCAGAGGCATCCTGCAATCAAGCACTAGGGAAAGGTATTACAGTCACAGTCCGACTTGCGAAAATAACCTACTAGGTTAGCTTGACTCATATGGAAAAGCGGGTGCCCCATTGCAGACTGTCATTTGTAAAAGCCTTGATCGAAGCAGGAAAGGTTCGTGCAACAAGAATTGCCCTGACTGGAAGTACAGCGCTTGGCTTCGACTTTGATGGGATTGTGGAGGTTGTCATGGCGTTGAATTCGAAAGACTTCTGCAAGAACATGACCACTCATGTCGACTACAAGGTCTGGCAGGACGTTTACCGGACGTCTACCGAAGCGGGTGAGGTATATCTGAAATTAACGGTCATTGATGACGTACTCATCGTGTCATTCAAGGAAGCACAACCATGAAATGCCCATTCTGCGCGGCGGCCGATCTGGTACATGACACCCGAGATCTGCCATACACCTACAAAAGCCAGTCCACGACCCTCGTGGCAGTAACGGGCGATTTCTGTCCTGCCTGCGACGAAGCCATTTTCGATGCTGATGAGTCTCGCCGAGTCAGCCACGTTATGCTTACCTTCAATAAGCAGGTCAACACATCGCTAGTGAACCCGGAATTTATTATCGGCGTGCGGAAAAAACTGGGCCTTGATCAACGCGAGGCCGCTGAAATTTTTGGAGGCGGCATCAATGCTTTCTCACGTTATGAGAACGGCAAAGCCAGGCCACCTCTAGCACTGGTGAAACTGCTCAAGGTGCTTGATCGCCATCCCGAGTTGCTTCAGGAAGTCAGGACCGCGTAACACACCATAGAAGCGAGCAAGCTTGCTTCTAGGGTTGCTCGGCTGGTCTCAAAATAACGACCGTCAATCAACTCCCCGGCGCACCATGCGCCTCTTCGAAGAAGTAATCCTTCCAGCTCGCCGCCTTGTTTTTCAGCACGCCCAGCTCGTGCAGTTTCTCGGCGTAGATAAACGTGCGCTGCGGGGTAATGGTGAAGTCGATTTCCGGATCGGCGACGATTTTCTCGACCAAGGCCAGCGGCAGTTTGGACTGTTCCACGCGGATGTAGGTCTGCGCCGCCGCCGGCTTGTCGGCCTTGATGATCTTTTCAGCCTCGGCCAGTGCGTCGTAGAAAGCCTTGTAGGTCTTGGGGTTTTCGTCGTGGAATTTCTGTGTGGTGTACAGCACGTTGAACGTGGCCTGGCCACCGAGCACGTCGTACGAACTCAGCACTTTATGCACATTGGGGTTTTCCAGCGCCTGGTACTGGAACGGCGGGCTGGAGAAGTGCGAGTTGATTTCCGAGCCGCCGGCCAGCAGCGCTGCCGTGGCGTCCGGGTGGGCGAGGCTGACGGAGATGTTGTCGAACTTCTTGTAGTTGTCGTTCCCGAACTGTTTGGCGGTTTCGATCTGCAAGGTGCGCGACTGGAAGCCCACGCCGGCGGCAGGCACGGCGATGCGGTCCTTGTCGGTGAAGTCCTTGAGGGTCTTGACGCTGGGGTTGTTGGTCAGCAGGTAGTTGGGCATCGAGCCCAGCGAGGCGATGGCCTTGACGTTCTGCTTGCCGCGGGTCCTGTCCCAGACCGTCAGCATCGGCGGCACACCAGCCGAAACCACATCCAGGGCACCGGCCAGCAGGCCTTCGTTCATCGCCGTGGCGCCGGAGACGCTGTTCCAGTTGACCTCGATGTCGAGGCCTTGCTGCTTGCCGTGTTTCTCGATCAATTTCTGATCGCGCACCACATCCAGAATCAGGTAACCGATGCCGAACTGCTGGGCAATGCTGATCTTGCCTTCGGCGTGCGCCCCGGCGCTGAACAAAAAGGTAGCCGCCAGTGCGGTAAGCGCCGGGCGTTTGAAAGAAATGCTCATAGTAATGCTCTCAAAAAGGGGTTTCGGGCCAAAGACCAGGCAGGCAACGTTTAGCGCTGCATGCCCCAGCGCTTGACCGTCAGGCGCTCGATATTGGCGAACAGCAGGTTTTCGACCAGCAGGCCGATAAGGATGACTGCCGCTAAACCTGCGAAGACTTTGTCGGTGTACAGCTCGTTGCGGTTCTGGAAGATGTACCAGCCCAGGCCGCCCTTGCCCGAGGAGGCGCCGAACACCAGCTCGGCAGCAATCAGGGTGCGCCAGGCGAAGGCCCATCCAATCTTCAAACCGGCCAGAATCGACGGCAGCGCTGCCGGAATCAGGATGTGCCAGACAAAACGCAGGCCCTTGAGGCCGTAGTTGCGGCCGGCCATGCGCTGGGTTTCCGAGACCCCGAGAAAACCGGCGTAGGTGTTCAGCGCCAGCGCCCAGAGTACCGAGTGCACCAGCACGAAGATCAGGCTGTTCTGGCCCAGGCCGAACCACAGCAACGCCAGCGGCAGCAGCGCGATGGCCGGCAACGGGTTGAACATCGCCGTCAGGGTGCTGAGCAGGTCGCGGCCCAGTTGCGTTGATACCGCCAGCGTGGTCAGGGCGAACGCCAGGACGATGCCGATCACATAGCCCTGAATCAGCACGGTGAGGGAAATCCACACCTTGCCCAGCAGCTCGCCGCTGAGCAGGCCGTCGTAGAACGCCACGGCAGTCTGCAAAAAGCTGGGCAGCAGCAGGTCGTTGTTCTGGATGCGCGCGACGATTTCCCAGAGCACGGCCAGCGCGATCATGATCACGGTCTTGCGTACCCAGCTCTGTTGCCAGATGCGCTGGGCCAGCGGAATGTCGCGGGCCAGTTCGGTTTGGGTAAAAGGTTGCAGCGTGATTTCGTACTCTTCACGCCGAGGAGGAGAAAGGCTCATGGTTCGGATCTCTGCGGGCGGCCCAAGACTGGCCTGCCGGTGAATACTCAATACGCGATGCGTATGTCCTGGAAGCCCAGCTCGCGCTCGGCCTGCTCGCCACCGGACTGCTCATCGAACAGCAAGCGGTGAATGCGCTGGGCGGTGTGCTGGAAGCCAACGCCGCCGAGGCTTTTCAGGTCGTACTGGTGGCTGTTGATTTCTGCCCGTACCCGGCCCGGGTGCGGCGACAGCAGCAGGATGCGGTTGCCGACCACCAGCGCCTCCTCGATGGAGTGGGTGACGAACAACAGGGTGAAGCGCACCTCTTCCCACAGTTCCAGCAGCTCTTCCTGCATCTTGCGCCGGGTCAGGGCGTCGAGCGCGGCGAACGGCTCGTCCATCAACAGAATCTTGGGTTGCATGGCCAGCGCACGGGCAATCGCCACGCGGGCTTTCATGCCGCCCGACAAGGTGTGCGGGTAGGCATCGGCAAAGGCGCTGAGGCCGACTTTGTCCAGGTAGTATCTGGCGCGCTCCAGCGCTTCGGGGCGCTTGAGGGTGCGCGAGGCCAGCAGCGGGAACATGACGTTCTCGATCACCGTTTTCCACGGCGGCAACTGGTCGAACTCCTGGAACACCACGATACGGTCCGGGCCCGGTTCGCTGACCTGCGTGCCGGCCAGACGGATCTGCCCTTCACTGGGACGAATGAAACCGGCCACTGCCTTGAGCAGCGTAGACTTGCCGCAGCCCGATGGGCCGAGCAGCACGAAGCGGTCGGAAGGATCGACCTCGAAACTGACCTGGTGAGTGGCGCGCACCACGCGTTCCGGGGTGCGGTATTCGAGACTGACGTTTTGCACCTGCAACAAGGCTTCAGTAGCCGGTTGCGCGTCGCTGATTGGGCTAGCCGTGTGGCTTTGCGCGACAGCATTCATGGGCGTGTCTCCTGAATCAAAATGGCGCATCGCCTTGAATGGTGGTGCGGTGCAGACGACGGCGCAGTTCGGGCGAGCAACCGGCGGCCAGGTGCATCAGCGAGCGGTTGTCCCAGAACACCATGTCGCCGTCTTGCCACTGATGGCGGTAGACGTTGTCGTTACCGACGCTGTGGGCGTTGATCTCGTTGAGGATCTGACGGCTTTCATCGTCCGGCAAACCGACGATATGGGTGGTGAAGTTCTCGTTGACGAACAGCGCCTTGCGTCCGGTTTCCGGGTGGGTGCGCACCACCGGATGCACCACCTCGACCACTTGCGCCAGTTGCTCGGGCGTCAGCGTCGGGCGCCAGTTCACGGCGTTGTGGCCATCGCGATAACGCGCGGTGTAGCTGTGTACCGCTGAACGCCCTTCAACAGCCTTGCGCAAGTGCTCGGGCAGCGTGTCCCAGGCCAGGTGCATGTCGGCAAACAGCGTGTCGCCGCCTTCGCTCGGCAATTCCTGGGCGTAGAGCATCGAGCCCAGGCTCGGCAGTTCTTTGTACGACAGGTCGGAATGCCAGAACTTGCCGGCATCGCCCAGACCGATCGGCTGGCCGTCTTCAACGATGTTGGAAACGATCAGGATTTCCGGGTGATTGGCCAGCAGGAACTGCTTGAGCACGTGGATTTGCAGCACGCCGAAACGGCGGCTGAAATCGATCTGCTGCTGGGGGGTGATGTGCTGGTCACGGAACACCACGACGTGATGATCCAGATGCGCCTTGTGAACACGGGCGAAATCGGCGTCATCAAGGGTTTTCGACAGATCGAGCCCGACGATCTCGGCACCGACCTTGTCGGTGAACGGGCGGACATCAAAGGATTGACTGGCGGCCTGAACGGCGGATGAAGCGAGGGAGGCTGCTGGCATGAGTACTCCGTCTCCAGAAGGCTGAATGGGAGTAACTGTATAGATATAAGAAATGGAATTTAAATACCGATATTGAATATCGATATAGCAGCTTTGATTCGTGCTTGTAGGAGATCACCCGCCGCCATGGCGCCGCGCTGCCGCGCAGCAAACATGGGATTGATCTGACCCCAAAATCGTAGGAGGGGGCTCTGCCCGCGATCAGCTGCGCAGCAGTCGTAGATTTGCAGCGTTTCGACGATTTCTATGAGCGCTTCGCGCTCAATCGCCAGCAGAGCTGCCTCCTACAAGTGTTTTTTAATTCAATAAAATCAATAACTTATTTTATGTTTGATGAGAGCGAGCTTGCTCGCGAATGGCCGGGCCAGACTATCAATCTCTATCGTCTGAAAGACCGCTTCTCGACCAAGGTCGCTCCTGCCAAGCCTTGCTTCAAATCTATCAGAACGCCGGAATGACCGCGCCGTCATACTTCTTGTTGATGTAATCCTTCACTTCCTGGCTGGTCAGCGCCTTGGACAGTTTCTGGATGGCATCGGTGTTGGCGTTGTCCTGGCGGGTGACCAGGTAGTTCACATACGGCGAATCAGAGCCTTCGATGATCAGTGCGTCTTTTTTCGGGCTCAGCTTGGCTTCCAGCGCGTAGTTGGTGTTGATCAGGGCGAGATCGACCTGGCTCAGTGCACGCGGCAGCACGGCCGACTCCAGCTCGCGGAATTTCAGCTTTTTCGGGTTGGTGGCGATGTCTTTAGGCGTCGACAGCGCATTGGTCGGATCCTTCAGGGTGATCAGGCCACCTTTTTGCAGCAGCAACAGCGCACGGCCGGCATTGCTGCCTTCGTTGGGAATGGCCACGGTAGCGCCTTCCGGCAACTCGGCCAGGCTCTTGTACTTGCTCGAATAGCCGCCAAACGGTTCAACGTGAACACCGACGCCGGTGGTCAGGGTCGCGTTCTTGCCCTTGTTGAAGCCGTCCAGGTAAGGCTTGGTCTGGAAGTAGTTGGCGTCCAGGCGTTTCTCGTTCAGCTGCACGTTCGGCTGTACGTAGTCGGTGAAGACCTTGATTTCCAGGTCCACGCCTTCTTTGGCCAGGGTCGGCTTGATCAGCTCAAGGATTTCGGCATGCGGCACCGGGGTCGCGCCGACCACCAGTTTTTCACCGGCGTGTGCCAGGCCTACCGAGAAAGCAGCCGCCAGTGCAGCCATCAACAACGTCTTTTTCATGCAAGTTCCTTAGGTATCGGCAGTGCCACAGCGCAGTTCGCTGTGGCGTGAAACGGACATTACCCGGCTTTTATATGCCGAGAAAATAATTTATGCGTAGCGGCTTATGCTCTTTTGAACGTCGGCAGATTGAGGTCATCGGCCACGATCTCGTCGCCGCTGCTGACCAGCAATGCAAAGTGAATGACGTTTTCCAGCTCACGGGTATTACCCGGCCAACTGTGAGCCTGCAAAACCTGTTGGGCGGCATCGCTGATCAACTGCACCGGCAGGCTCAGGCGCTGGCTGTAGATGCCGACGAAATACTCGGCCAGCGGCAGAATATTGCCCGGTTGCTCGCGCAGCGCCGGCAGGTCGAGCCGACCCTCGCTCAGGTAGTGGTACAAGCGCTCGTGGAACTTGCCGGCCGCCACCGCCTTGGCCAGGTCGATGCTGGTGGCCGCGACCAGGCGCACATCCACGGGGCTTGGCTGTTGCGCGCCGACGCGGGTGACTTCGTGGTTTTCAAGGGCCGCCAGCAGCTTGACCTGAATCGGCAGCGGCAGGTCGCCGATCTCGTCCAGGTACAGGGTGCCGCCGTTGGCTGAGCCGAACCAGCCGGCGCGGCTGCTGACCGAGCCGCTGTGGGCACCGGCGGCATAGCCGAACAATTCGGCATCGGCGTAGGTCGGGCTGATCGCGCCGCAGTTGACCGACACGAACAAGCCGCCACGATCACTGCCACGGTGAATGTGCCGGGCCAGCAACTCTTTACCGGTGCCCGGCTCGCCACGAATCAGGATCGGCAAGGAACCAGCGGCCAGATGCTCCATTTCGCTGCGCAACTGGCGCGAGCGCGGGTCGATGAACACCAACGCCTTGGCGCGGATGCTCAGGGGGCTTTTGTCGGCCTCGGGGAAGGTCAGCAAAGGCTGGCCGTGGGTCTCGTTAACACTCATGAAAAACTCCCGCCAGAACCTACAAAGGCCCGGGCGTTACTGAAAACGGTGACGATGCGCTTCCCGACCAAAGTCGGTCCTACGCGCGACGGCGCGATTGTTGCTCAAGACGATTCTGCAAACGGTACAGGTAAGCGAAACCCTGCTCCCAACGCTGGTGGCCGGACTTGACGTTGATGTGGCCGGCCTGGCTCAGGAAGCCCACTTCGGCACCCCAATGACGGGCCATTTCCATCGCCCGCTGGCTGCTGACCGCAGGGTCGTTGTCTGAACTGACGATCTGGGTCGGAAACGGCAGCAAGTCGGCAGGAATCGGCGCAAAATTGCGCAAGGCCGGCGAGCAGTTGGGACGTTCGACATCGGCAGGCGCCACCAGCAGTGCACCGTGCACCTGGCGCAGCGATTCCAGCGGCGCCAGTTGTGCCCAGTGCGCCACGGTGATGCAGCCCAGGCTATGCGCGATCAGAATCACTGGCGAGCTGTGCGCCGCGATCATGCGCTGCAACTCGCCGACCCAGTCTTCGCGGCGCGGCTTGAGCCAGTCGGCCTGTTCCACCCGTGCGCTGTTGGGCAGGCTATTCTGCCAATGGGTTTGCCAATGATCGTCAGGCGACCCTTGCCAGCCTGGCACTATCAGATAACGGATCGATTCGTTATGCATGGGGGTCGCCTCCTGAAGGCTTGAGTCCATGCCGCGAGTATAGGGATGCGAGATATATTCGTTAAGGAATAAGAAGCTATTTATTAATAGCCGTTTTGCATATGCCTTTGTTTTGCCTCTGTGCCTTGACCGGACTGCCCTCCGGTCCTTTCGCCCCTCGTCGACAGGAAGTAGCACGCCTATGTCTGAACCCGGCAGCCTTACCCGATGGACCCGCGCCCTGCGCAAACAACTCGATGCCATGGACCTGGACAGCACCGGGCTGTGCCTGGCTGCCGGTATAGACCCGCACACACCGCAACTGCCAGAAGCGCCGGGCGCGGCCTTGCGCCTGTGGCAACTGGCCGTGCAGGCCAGCGGCGAGCCGGCGCTGGGGCTGCGGGTCTCACGTTTTGCCAGCCCCACCAGCTTTCATGCGCTCGGCTACACCCTGGTGGCCAGCGACTCGCTGCGTGAGGTGTTCGAGCGCATCGTGGGTTATCACCCCAGCAGCCCCGACGCCTTGCAACTGACCTTTTACAGGGCGGGCGAACGCTACGAGTTCATTTTCAGTGCACCGGCCGATTACCCGACGCCGGTCCCGGAACTGTTCGATGCCTTTGCCGCCATCTATGTGCGCACCTGCCGCAACCGGCTGGGGCGCAGTTATGCGCCGCTGGAAGTGCACCTGCAACGGCCGCTGCCGGATAATCCGCAACCCTGGCAGGAGCTGTTTCGGGCACCGCTGTTCTTTGCCGCCGCACAGAATATGCTGGCGTTTGCCTGCGACGATTTCGACAGCCATCTGGAGGGCGGCGCGGCGCCCTGCGCCGAGGACTCGGCACAGGCCCGGCAATTGATCTGGGAGCCACGGGTACGTTGTGCCATCGAGGCGCAGCTGCCCGACGGTGAACCCGCTGCCGAAAGCATCGCCCA
This sequence comes from Pseudomonas sp. 3A(2025), assembly GCF_054589175.1. Classification (NCBI taxonomy): domain Bacteria; kingdom Pseudomonadati; phylum Pseudomonadota; class Gammaproteobacteria; order Pseudomonadales; family Pseudomonadaceae; genus Pseudomonas; species Pseudomonas sp. 3A(2025). The sequence goes on from NZ_BAAILM010000008.1 coordinate 191,182, forward strand.
GGCGCTCAACCTGAGCCCGCGCAGCCTGCACCGGCACCTGGCCGATGAAGGTTGTCGTTATGACCTGCTGCTTAACCAGTGCCGGGAAAATCTGGCACTGCTGCACATCAGTGACCCCAATGCTTCACTGAGCGAGGTAGCCTGGCTGCTGGGCTTTGCCGATGTCGACAACTTCAGCCGCGCCTTCAAGCGCTGGACCGGGCTGACTCCCGAGCAATACCGGCTGGGTTTGCCGGGCTGACGCGCGGACCCGCGACACGTTGGCCACCTTGCGCAGCTTGTCGACGCTCAGCACCTCGATCAGGTCCGGGTCCAGACGGATGATCTTGCGCCGCTGAAAGTCCTCCAGCACCTCGACCAGCGCGCTGCGTGACAGGCCCACGGCGGCGCCGGCCTCGATCGCATCGAGGGTCAGTACGCGCCGGGCATTGCTCAACTGGCCATAGCCCTCGCCCAGCATCAGCACGCGCCAGGCCACGCGGGCACGGTCGGGCAGGCTGTGCATTTTTTCGCGGTTGGGCAGCTCAAGGCCGATTTTCTGGCTGAGCAAATCGGCGAAGGTGCGCTTGTATCCGGGATGTTCTGCCAACAAGGCGTCGATCACCGGCTGCGCAATGTGCAAAAAAATACTCTGCTGCGTCGAGTAGGCGTCCAGCATGCGCGGCAGCCCATCGAACAGTGACACCTCGCCAAACCAGAAAGGCGGCCGCACCTCCTGCGGCGGCGCCCGGCGCTGCTCGTCGACGCTGCCCATACGCACTGCACCCTCGACCAGGGCGTACAGACCACAGGGCGCATCGCCCTTGGCAAACAGCAATTTGCCCGGCGTGATACGCCGCTGTCGGGTGGCCGCGAGCAAGCCATCCTGCAAGCCGGCCGGCAAGTGGGCGAACCAGTATTCACCCAGCAGCCGCGACCGCCATCCTGTTCCATTTGTCATTGTTGCTTCCTTGATCAGTGCACGCATTTTCTACAGGCAAGCATTCGGTAAAGCGGCTACGTTAAACAGGCCGATCACCGAATGGGGCGACATCATAATGAAAACGCTGGTCGATCATCTCAGCCAATATGCCGCTTATCACAGAGATTCACGCAATATCGTGACGCACTTCCTGGGGATACCCATGATCGTACTGGCCGTGACGATTTTTCTGTCACGTCCTGGCGCACTTGTTGGCGAAACATGGCTTTCGCCGGCAACACTGGTGGCGCTGGCTTCGACGCTGTTCTATCTGCGGCTCGATTACAGGCTGGGTCTGGTGATGGCGGGGTTGTTGGGGCTATGCCTGTGGGTGAGCGCACGCCTGGCGCAACAATCGACGGGCGTGTGGCTGGGCTGGGGAATCGGACTGTTCGTGGCGGGCTGGATTATCCAGTTCATCGGCCATTATTACGAAGGCCGCAAACCGGCCTTCGTCGACGACATAACCGGGCTGATCATCGGCCCGCTGTTCGTGGTGGCGGAACTGGCGTTCCTGATCGGCCTGCGCAAACCTCTGCAACAGGCCATCGAACAACGGCTGGGGTCGCCCGGCCATCATCAGCTCAAATAGATGGCACTTTCTGCCAGACCTTGGGCTTGAAGAACAGCACTTCGCCGCGTGCCAGGCCGTTGAGGCTGTCGTGGTCCTTGACCACTTCGGCCTCGATCAGGTCGCTCTGCCCTTCGACCTTGAGAGTCACCCGGGTGGTGGCGCCCAGCGGACGGATGTCGCGCACTTCGGCGGCGTGGTGATCTTCCAGTTCATGGCGCGACAACGACACTTCGTGCGGACGGAACAGCAAGTGTTCGCTGTCGCCCACGCTCAGGCGGTTGGAGTCGCCCAGGAAGTGGTAGACGAAATCGTTGGCCGGGCTCTCGTAGACTTCGCCCGGCGAGCCGATCTGTTCGATCACGCCCTTGTTCATCACCACGATGCGGTCAGCCACTTCCATGGCTTCTTCCTGGTCGTGGGTCACGAACACCGAGGTCAGGTTGATGTCTTCGTGCAGGCGCGCCAGCCAGCGACGCAGCTCTTTACGGACCTTGGCATCCAGGGCACCGAACGGCTCGTCGAGCAGCAGCACCTTGGGTTCGACTGCCAGGGCACGGGCCAGCGCGATACGCTGGCGCTGGCCGCCGGACAGTTGCTCCGGGTAGCGGTCGGCCAGCCAGTCGAGCTGCACCATGTTCAGCAGCTCATGCACCTTGGCCTTGATCTGGGTTTCGTTCGGGCGCTGGTTCTTGGGCTTCATGCGCAGGCCGAAGGCGACGTTGTCGAACACCGTCATGTGCCGAAACAGCGCGTAGTGCTGAAACACAAAGCCGACGTTACGATCACGCACATCGTGGCTCGACACGTCTTCACCGTGGAACACGATGCTGCCGGCATCCGGGGTTTCGAGACCGGCAATAATGCGCAGCAGCGTGGTCTTGCCACAGCCCGACGGCCCCAGCAGGGCGACCAGTTCGCCGCTGTTGATGTCTAGGTTGATGGTGTTCAGCGCCTTGAAGGCATTGAAGTTCTTGCTGACGTTACGGACTTCGATCGACATGACTTATTCCTCCGCCGCGTTCTGGCGCAGACGGTTAATGCGCGATTCGCTCCACTGCTTGAGCAGCAGGATGAACAGGGCTATGACCAGCAACAGGCTCGCAACCGCGAAGGCCGCGACGTGGTTGTATTCGTTGTAGAGGATCTCGACGTGCAGCGGCAAGGTATTGGTGACCCCGCGAATGTGCCCGGACACCACCGACACCGCACCGAACTCACCCATGGCGCGGGCAGTACACAGCACCACACCGTAGATCAGGCCCCATTTGATATTGGGCACGGTGACGTGCCAGAACATCTGCCAGCCATTGGCGCCCAGCAAGCGGGCGGCCTCTTCCTCTTGCGTGCCCTGCTCCTGCATCAGCGGGATCAGCTCACGGGCCACGAACGGCACGGTGACGAAGATGGTGGCCAGCACGATGCCCGGCAGGGCAAACACGATCTGGATGTCACGGTCCTGCAACCACGGGCCGAAGAAGCCCTGGGCGCCGAACATCAGCACATAGACCAGACCGGCGATGACCGGCGACACCGAGAACGGCAGGTCGATCAGGGTCACCAGGATGCTCTTGCCGCGAAACGAGTATTTGCTCACGCACCAGGCGGCGCACACGCCAAATACCAGATTCAACGGCACCGAGATCAGTACCGCAATCACGGTGAGCTTGAGTGCCGACAGCGCATCGGGCTCGAAGATCGCGGTAAAGAACGCGCCCAGGCCATTTTTCAGGCCTTGGGACACCACGATGATCAACGGCAGGGCCAGAAACAGGAAAAACACCAGCCAGCCCAGGCCGATCAGGATACGGCGGGCCACAGGACTGCCGCGACGGGCATCGTTGGCCGCAGAGGCGGCAGAAACCGACGAATGGGACATGATCGCTTGCTCCTCAGCTCGGGGTTTCGATGCGCCGCTGCAACAAGTTGATCAGCAGCAACAGAATGAAGGAAACCACCAGCATCATCACGCCGATGGCTGTGGCGCCGGTGTAGTCGTACTGGTCGAGCTTGACCATGATCAGCAGCGGCAGGATCTCGGTCTTCATCGGCATGTTGCCGGCTATGAAGATCACCGAGCCGTACTCGCCCACGCCACGCGCAAAGGCCAGGGCAAAACCGGTCAGCCAGGCGGGCAGCAAGGCCGGCATGAGGATGTGCCGGAACACCTGCAAGGGACGCGCGCCCAGGCAGGCGGCGGCTTCTTCGACTTCACGCGGGATGTCGGCCAGCACCGGCTGCACCGTGCGCACCACGAACGGCAGGGTCACGAAGGTCAGCGCCAGGGTGATACCCAACGGGGTGTAGGCGATCTTGAAGCCCAGGTCGGTGGCGAACTGGCCGACCCAGCCATTGGGCGCGTACAGCGCCGTCAGAGCGATACCGGCCACGGCGGTGGGCAGGGCGAACGGCAGGTCGATCATCGCATCGATGACCTTGCGCCCAGGGAAGGTGTAGCGCACCAGCACCCAGGCCAGCAGCGTACCGATGATGCCGTTGATGATGGCGGCGTAGAACGCCGTGCCGAAACTCAGTTTCAGGGCCGCGATCACCCGGGGCGCGGTGATGATGGTCCAGAACTGATCCCAGGTCAGCTGGGCGGCATGCACGAACATGGCGGCCAGCGGAATTAACACAATCAAGCTGAGGTACACCAAGGTGTAGCCCAGCGTCAGCCCGAAGCCGGGTATGACGGGGGAGATACGACGCGACATAAAAATCCCTGGTTTAACTTGCAGCAAACCCGGACATAAGTCCGGGCCCCTTTGACCAAGCCAAAGACACCGCCAAAAGGCGGTGTCCTGCGCAAATGCTTACTGCGCTTTGTAGATCTGGTCGAATACGCCACCGTCGTTGAAGAACTTCGGCTGCGCAGTTTTCCAGCCGCCAAAGTCCTTGTCGATAGTCACCAGCTCAAGTTTCGGGAATTGCTTCTCGTACTTGGCAGCCACTTCGGCATTGCGCGGCCGGTAGAAGTTCTTCGCGGCAATCTCCTGGCCAGCCGGGCTGTACAGGTGCTTGAGGTATTCGGTAGCGATTTCGGTGTTGCCCTTCTTCTCGGCGTTCTTGTCGACCACGGCCACGGGCGGCTCGGCGAGGATCGACAGCGAAGGCACGATGATATCGAACTTGTCGGCACCGCCGTCTTCTTTAAGGGCCAGGAACGCTTCGTTTTCCCAGGCCAGCAACACATCACCCTGACCGTTGTTGACGAAGGTGATGGTCGAACCACGGGCGCCGGTGTCGAGGATCGGCACGTGCTTGAACAGTTTTTCGACGTATTCCTGCGCCTTGGCTTCGCTGCCGCCCGCTTTCAGGCCGTAGGCCCAGGCCGCCAGGAAGTTCCAGCGGGCGCCGCCGCTGGTTTTCGGGTTCGGGGTGATCACCGAAACGCCGTCCTTGATCAGGTCGTTCCAGTCCTTGATGCCTTTAGGGTTGCCCTTGCGCACCAGGAACACGATGGTCGAGGTGTACGGGGTGCTGGCATCCGGCAGACGGGTCTGCCAGTTTTCCGGGAGGGTCTTGCCCAGCTTGGCGATTTCGTCGATGTCACCGGCCAGGGCCAGGGTCACCACGTCGGCGCGCAAGCCGTCGATCACTGCACGGCCCTGTTTGCCGGAACCACCGTGGGACTGCTTGATTTCGACCTTGTCGTCCTTGTGCGTCGCCGTCCAGTGCTTGATGAATTCGGCGTTGTATTCCTGATACAGCTCGCGGGTCGGATCGTACGACACGTTGAGCAACTCATAATCCTTTGCAACAGCAGAACCTGCGAATACGGCGCTGGCGAGAGCGGCCAGGGCGAAACGACGAATAGACATAAATCAAGCTCCTGGAAAAATCCGAGTATTGGCGTTATCGATTATTCTTGGCGCGTTGATGCCGCAAGCGGCATCGCACGTTGCTTAAGAGAGGCGTATCAGGAGTCAACATGACACCCTCCGGTTGACCAGTCGGGTTAAGCAGCGCGGGGGTTGAATCAGTTGGGTTTGGTGCCGGAGTTCTGCAGGCGGAACTTCTCTTTACGCTCGATCTGAACGACCTGGGCGTTGTGTACCGTGATTTCGACGGCACCAAAACGAAGATCACGCAGGGCACTCTGAATCTCACGCAGAATGGCTGCTTCGTCCTGACCGTCAACGCTACGCAGAGTGGCGCTCATATTCATAACTCCTTCGAAAAATTGGCAAACCCGCCGTTACGACTGGGGGGTAACGGCTTGTGGCGTTGGGGCCATATTAGATAGGCAGAGTTATTCTTAAAAAGACTATTTAAGAATGCAGATATAACCAAAAGAAATTTATGGTGACGGCGGCATCCGGGGCGCATTGCACGCCCCAGGCCGAATGCGGTTAAACCACTGATAAATCGAAGCTTGGCGCTCTGGACCAGTCGATTTGAGCCGCCGGCATGGGCCGGGCAAACCAGTAGCCCTGGCCCAGCTCACAACCGCTGTCGAACAAAAACGCGGCTTGTTCGGCCGTCTCGATGCCCTCGGCCAGCACCTTCATGCCCATACTGCGGGCCAGCGCGATAATCGCCTGGACAATGGCGATGTCGTCTTCGTCGCCCGGCAACCCGGCGACAAAGCCCTGATCGATCTTGAGCTTGTGCACCGGCATGCGCTTGAGGCGCAGCAAGGATGAGTAACCGGTGCCGAAGTCATCGATGGCCAGGCTCAGGCCCAGCTCGCGCAGCCGGTGCAACTGCTCCAGTGCCTGTTCAGGGTCTTGCATCACCGCGCTTTCAGTCACCTCCAGCTCCAGCAGCGCAGGGTCCAGCCCGGTGTCGCGCAAGATCGCCGCGACTTGCAGGTCAAGGTCGCCCTGAATGAACTGCCGACTGGAAATATTCACCGCAACAAAGTCCAGCGGCACACCGGCCGCCTGCCATTGGCCCATTTGCGTGCAGGCGGCGCGTAGTACCCAGTCATCGATATCGCCGATCAGCCCGCTTTGCTCGGCAATGGGGATGAACTCGCCGGGCGAGACCATGCCGCGCAGCGGGTGCTCCCAGCGCACCAGCGCCTCGACCCCGCGAATGCGCCGGGTCGTGAGGTCGTGCACTGGCTGGTAGAACACCCGCAGTTCGTTCTGCTCGATGGCACGACGCAACTCGCTGGCCAGCTCGACCCGCTGCTGGGCATGGGCGGTGAGTTCTTCGGTGTACAACGCATAGTTTTCGCGCCCGCCGCGCTTGGCCTTGAACAGCGCGGCGTCGGCATTGCGCAGCAATTGTTCGGCCGACAGCGCGTCGTTGGGAAACAGGCTGATGCCGACGCTGACGGTGATGAACAGCGCCTGGTCATCGATCAGAAACGGCATCTTGAACGCTTCGAGCACCTGCTGAGCCAGGTTCGCGGCCTGGGCCATCTGCGGGCAGTCCTTGAGCAGCAGGGCGAACTCGTCGCCGCCCATTCGCGCCAGGGTCAACTGCGCGCCAAACAGACCGACCAGGCGCTCGGCCACCGACTTGAGTACCAGATCGCCCACGCCATGGCCCAGGCTGTCGTTGATGTTCTTGAAGTGATCAAGGTCCAGCAGCAGCATTGCGCAGTTGCGCTTGGTCGCCCGCGCGGCAGCGACCGCCTCGGTGGCGCGGTCGGTGAACAACAGGCGATTGGGCAGGCCGGTCAGCGCATCGTAATGGGCGAGCTGGACGCGCTCATGCTCCGAGCGCTTGATCGCCGAGAGGTCGGAAAACACCGCGACAAAATGACGGATTTGCCCGTTGGCACCTTTGATGCCACGAATGCTCTGCCATTGCGGGTACACCTCGCCGCTTTTGCGGCGGTTCCAGATTTCACCATTCCATTCGCCGTCACTGTGAATGGCCTGGTACATCTGCCCGTAGAAGTCGGCGCCGTGGCGGCCTGATTTGAATTTGCTGGGGTTGTGGCCCAGCACCTCGTCGGGCTGATAACCGGTGATGTCCACAAAGGCGCGGTTGACGTGGACAATCTGCGCCTTGTCGTTGGTCACCAGCACGCCCTCGCGGGTGCTGTCGAATACCGCCGAGGCCAGCCGCAGGCGATCATGGTCTTCGCGGTGCTGGCGCAGCAGGTGCTCACCGCCCAGCCAGCCCAGCAGCCGATGGCGGTTCATGAACAGGGTCAGGGTGCCCAGCAGAACCCACAGGTAACCGCTCGTCTGCTGCCACTCATCGAGCCGTACCGGGTCGTGAACCCATAACGGCAATAGAGAGCGGCTTGCCAGCCACCACAGAAACGTCAGGAAGCCATAGAAAATGGCGGCCCCGAGCGCTTTTCGCGTTAAATCCGTCATGAGAAAGCACACATCCCTACGTAGACTCGCGATTATAAAACAAGAAACATCCCGAGACGCTTCTTCACAGTCACATCTGGTTTTCTGGTGCCGCTCAGAGATAATGCGGCCTGTATGTTTTTCACCCACCCGCCACCTGTGAGGGCCCAACAGCCTATGTGGTACAACGGTTTACTCGATTTATCCGTCTGGCAACTGATTGCCGTCACCCTGGTCATGACCCACGTCACCATTATTGGCGTGACCGTCTACCTGCACCGCTATTCGGCGCACCGCTCGCTGGAACTGCACGCGAGCCTCAAACACTTTTTTCGCTTCTGGCTGTGGCTGACCACGGCGCAGAACACCCGCGAGTGGACCGCCATCCACCGCAAGCATCACGCCAAATGTGAAACCGTCGACGACCCGCACAGTCCGGTGATCAAGGGCCTGTCGACCGTACTGCGCAAGGGCGCCGAGCTGTACCGCGCCGAAGCCGGCAACCCCGACACCCTGCGCATCTACGGTAAGCACTGCCCCGAAGACTGGGTCGAGCGCAATCTGTACTCGCGCTACAAGCTGCTGGGCATCGCCCTGATGGCGGTGATCGACCTTGCGCTGTTCGGCGTGCTGGGCATCACCGTGTGGGCCATCCAGATGATGTGGATTCCGTTCTGGGCCGCCGGCGTGGTCAACGGCCTAGGCCATGCGGTGGGCTATCGCAACTTCGAATGCAAGGATGCAGCGACCAATCTGGTGCCGTGGGGCATCGTCATCGGTGGCGAAGAACTGCACAACAACCACCACACCTACCCCAACTCGGCCAAGCTGTCGGTCAAGCCGTGGGAGTTCGACATGGGCTGGGCCTGGATCAAGGTGTTCAGCGCCCTGCGTCTGGCCAAGGTGCAGCGCGTGCCGCCGGTGGCGCACCGTATCGAAGGCAAGCAGCACCTGGATACGGACACCGCCCTGGCGATTCTCAACAACCGTTTCCAGATCATGGCCCAGTACCGCAAGGTGGTCATCGGCCCGCTGGTGACCCAGGAACTGGCCCGCGTCGACGCCTCGGTGCGCCATCAGTTTCACCGTGCCAAGCGCCTGCTGTCGCGTGAGACCAGCCTGCTCGACGACCAGCACCGCCTGCGTATCCAGGGCATGCTCGAACACAGCCAGGCGCTGAAGACGATCTACGAAAAACGCCTGGCCCTGCAGCAGATCTGGCTCAAGACCAGCAGCAACAGCCACGACATGCTGGCGGCCATCAAGGACTGGATTCACGAGGCTGAAAGCAGTGGTATCCAGTCGCTGCGCGACTTCGCCGACCAGCTCAAGACCTACACGCTGCGCCCCTCCTACGCTTGATACCGTTGATCGGTGCGCCCCATGATGGCGCACCGACATCGGAACTTCCTGGCGAAAAAAACCTCGAAATGTTTCTCCATTGCCCTACAAACCAGGTAGCGGCGCGAGTGAATTCGCGACGTTCGAGAAACCGTGTCCATGGAAAACATGCCTGTCGCCGCCGAAACCTTGCTGGCCCTGATGCACGCCCAGGCGGAGGTTGCCCGCCTGAGCGAACGCGAGCAGTTGTTCAGCTCTTTGCTGGTCAGCGTCAATGCGGTGTTGTGGGCGTTCGACTGGGAAACCCAGCGGATGATTTATGTCAGCCCCGCCTACGAGAAGATTTTCGGTCGCTCGGTGGGCCTGGTGCTGGCCGACTACGCGCAATGGCGCGACAGCATTTACCCCGACGATCTGAACTACGCCGAGCGCAGCCTCAGTGAAGTGATCGAAAAAGGCGCCGTAGAGGACCGCGAGTACCGCATCATCCGCGCCGATGGCGAAGTGCGCTGGCTCAGCGACAAATGCTTCGTCAGCCACCGCAACGACCCGGGCCAGCGGCTGGTGGTGGTCGGCATGGCCGAAGACATCACCGACAAAAAGTACCTGGAAGACGAGCTGCAACGCCTGGCCACCACCGATGTGTTGACCCAGAGCAGCAACCGCCGGCACTTCTTCGACTGCGCACAGCGCGAGTTCGAACTGGCGCGCGTGCAAGGTACGCCATTGTCTTTTTTGCTGCTGGACATCGATGACTTCAAGAAGATCAACGACACCTTTGGCCATCAGGTGGGCGACGGCGTCTTGCAGCGCATCGCCGAAAGCGGGCGTACCACGCTGCGCCGTGGCGATCTGTTCGGGCGGATCGGCGGCGAAGAGTTCGCGGCCATCTTTCCTGGCTGCGCCTCGGAGATGGCCCTGCAGATCGCCGAACGCCTGCAACGGGAAATTCAGCGGCAGCATTTTCAAAGCGACCAACAGAGCTTCGGTATTACCGCCAGTCAGGGCCTGACCAGCCTGACCGATGAAGACCAGACCCTCGAAGCCCTCTACGCCCGCGCCGACGCGGCGATGTATCAAGCCAAGCGCCAGGGCAAGAACCAGATTGTGCTGGGCTAGCCCGGTCAGGCGTGCTCCACCGACCCGATAAAGTTGGCCAGCTCAGGCGTCTGCGGGTTGGCCATCAACTCTCGCGGATGGCCGGTTTCATGCACCTTGCCCTGATGCATGAACACCAGTTTGTCGCCAACCTCGCGGGCAAAGCGCATTTCGTGAGTGACCATGATCAGCGTCATGCCATCGGCAGCCAGCTGGCGCACCACGCTGAGCACTTCGTTGACCAGCTCAGGGTCCAGCGCCGAGGTGATTTCGTCGCACAGCAGCACCTTGGGTGACATGGCCAGGGCACGGGCAATCGCGACCCGCTGTTGCTGGCCACCCGACAACCGGTCCGGGAAAGCATCGAACTTGTCGCCCAGACCGACACGGTCGAGCATCTGCCGGGCCAGTTTGGCCGCGTCGCTGCGGTTGGTCTTTTTCACCACTTGCGGGGCAAGCATGACGTTTTCGCCGACCGACAGGTGCGGAAACAGATTGAACTGCTGAAACACCATGCCGACCTTCTGGCGCAGGCTGCGCAGATCGGCGCGGGCTGCGTCGAGGTATTCGCCGTCGACTTCGATCACCCCGTCGTTGATCGACTCCAGGCCATTGAGCGTGCGCAGCAGCGTGCTCTTGCCCGAACCGCTGCGACCGATGATCGCCACGACCTGGCCTTGCTCGACCGTCAGATCGATGCCTTTGAGCACATGGTGATCGCCATAATATTTATGCAGCGCGGAAACTCTAAGCAGTGGTGGCATGCAGCCTCCTTTCCAGATGGCGCGCGCAGAGCGACAGGGGATAGCACAGGATGAAATAGCCCAGGGCCACAAAGCCGTAGACCATGAAAGGTTCGAACGTGGCATTGGCCAGCATGCTGCCGGTCTTGGTCAGTTCGGTGAAACCGATGATCGAGGTTACCGCCGTGCCCTTGACCACTTGCACCGAGAAACCCACGGTGGGCGCCACGGCAATGCGCAAGGCTTGCGGCAAAATGACATAGCGCATCTGCTCAAGCGGGGTCAGTGCCAGGCTGGCCGAGGCTTCCCACTGGCCCTTGCCGATCGACTCGACGCAACCGCGCCAGATCTCGGCCAGGAACGCACTGGTAAACAGCGTCAGCGCCACGGCAGCGGCGGCCCAGGGCGAAATATCCACACCCAGTAGCGCCACACCGAAAAACACCAGAAACAACTGCATCAACAGCGGCGTGCCTTGAAACAGTTCTATATAAATGTGCGCCACCCAGCGTGGCCCGGCCTTGGCCGACAGGCGCATGCCCATCACCAGCAGGCCGACCAGCCCGCCACCGACAAACGCTACCAACGACAGGGCCAGCGTCCATTGCAGGCCGGTCAGCAGGTTGCGCAGGACGTCCCATAAGGTGAAATCCATCAGCGACTCCTCGCGATATAGCGCCGTCCGACCCAGGCCAGCAACTGCCGGATCAGCAAGGCCATGCACAGGTAAACCAGGGTGGTGACGATGTAGGTCTCGAACGCACGGAAATTGCGTGATTGCAGGAAGTTGGCGAAGAAGCTCAGTTCTTCGGTCGCAATCTGCGAACACACCGACGACCCGAGCATGACGATGATGATCTGGCTGCTCAACGCCGGCCAGACCTTGCCCAGCGCCGGCACCAGTACCACATGGCGAAACGCTTCGAAACGGGTCATGGCCAGCGCGGCGGCGGCTTCAAGCTGGCCCTTGGAAATGGCCTGGATACCCGCACGGATGATTTCCGTCGAATAGGCGCCCAGGTTGATCACCATGGCCAGGATTGCCGCCTGCCACTCACTGATCTGCAACCCCAGCGACGGCAGGCCGAAGAAGATGAAAAACAACTGCACCAGAAACGGCGTGTTGCGGATCAGCTCGACATAAACGCCGAAGATCGCCGAGAACGGCTTGATGTTCCAGGCCCTGACGAGCGCGCCGACAATGCCCAGGCCGACCCCGAGCACCGTGCCGATGGCGGTCAGTTCGAGGGTGAACAGCGCGCCGCGCAGCAACAGGTCGGCGTTTTGCACCACCGGTGTGAAGTCGAAGTTATAAGCCATGGGCAGGTCTCGTCAGTGCGGGGTCAGCGTTCAAAAGCAGGTCAGAGATCAGCCGGCAGCGGTTGCTTGAGCCAGGTCGTCGAGGCTTTTTCCAGCGTGCCGTCGGTCTTGGCCGCATTCAGGATCTCGTTGACCTTGCTCAGCAGCTCCGGCTGGTTCTTGTTCACCCCGACGTACACCGGCGAATCCTTGAGTTTCACTTTCAGCTCGGGAATGCGCTTGGGGTTGCGCTCGCTGATGGCGACCATGACCACGTTGCCGCTGGCAATCAGGTCGGTCTGACCTGCGAGATAAGCGGCGATGGTCGAGTTGTTGTCTTCGAAGCGCTTGATGGTTGCACCTTCAGGGGCGACGGCGCTGAGCTCGATGTCTTCGATAGCCCCACGGGTCACGCTGATGGTCTTGCCCTTGAGGTCGGCAATGTCCTTGATCGGTGCTTCGGGCGGCCCGAACACAGCCAGGTAGAACGGCGCATAAGCGCGCGAGAAGTCGATGACTTTTTCGCGGTCAGGGTTCTTGCCGAGGCTGGAAATCACCAGATCGACCTTGCCGGTGGTCAGGTATGGAATACGGTTGGTGCTGTTGACCGGCGTCAGTTCCAGCTTGACCTTCAACTGGTCGGCCAGCAGCTTGGCGGTGTCGATGTCCAGGCCGCGCGGTTTCATGTCCGGGCCAACCGAGCCAAAGGGCGGGAAATCCTGAGGCACGGCCACCTTCAGGGTGCCGCGGCTGGTGATGTCATCCAGGCCATTGGCATGGGCAGGGGCCTGGCTGAGGGCCAGACTGGTAAACAAAGCCGCGAGCAGAGCACTGTAACGCTTGGTCATGAGACATCTCCGGATGACGCGATAAGGTGGACACAAGTGCCAGTGCACAGGCCATGCCACAGTTTTGATCCGAGCGGTAAATCAAGGCTTTCAGCGCTGTTTTGGTCTTACTGGTCTGAACAGTTAGTAAAAGCCGCGCCCAATACTGGAGCGCCGTCAGGCCCCGTCGCCCCAGCAATGGGCGTCGCTTGCCCGCCGGCGTAGTTAAGGATAAAAGGGGTTTTTACCGGACAGACTGGCCTGAACAGTAATGCTCACGACTTCCCTCGCCGTACCCGAATCGGCCCTCAGGGCCATCCGTAAACTGATTGCCGAGCAGGGCTATCAGCCTGGCGACAGCCTGCCATCGCAGCGTGATCTGGCGGTTTTACTGGGGGTCAGCCGGGCGTCGCTACGCGAAGCCTTGTCTTCGCTCAGCGCCATGGGCGTGGTCAGCGTGCAACCCGGTAAAGGCGTGTTCGTTCAGTCATTGAGTGAACCACAACCGCGCAGCCAGGGTTTTTCGTGGCCTCAGGGCGCTCTGGTTTCACCGGCCGACACGTTTCAGTTGCGCTATGCGCTGGAGGGCTTTGCGGCAGGTCTTGCCGCGGTGACACTGACCGCCGACGAATGCGATGTGCTTGAAGACAACGTCGAGGCCATGCGCCTGGAGCTACGCGCCGGTGATTTCGAGGCAGCAGGCAGGCTGGACTTCGAGTTTCACCGGCTGATTCTGGTGGCCAGCGGTAATCAGGCGATCCTCGGCATCATGACCTCCGGCGCCGATATTTTTCTGGAGAGCCAGAAAATGCCCTTCATCCGGGCCTCGCGGGCCATGGAAACCTGGCAGGAACACCGCAAGATCCTGCGCTCGCTGGCACGCCATGCCAGCGGCCCGGCACAACGCGCCATGCAGGAGCACATTCGCGGCGCGGCCTTGCGCACCGGAATCGTGTTCGTCTCACCGGCGACCTGAATGGCGCCCTATACGCTGACTCATGGGCAATGATAGACAGACTCAATCATCGCCGACTTCCTGAATGCCGGCAGGCCCGTTATGATGGGCGACGTTTTTTTAGCCTGACACCTCGGAGAATTCCATGAGTAGCGACCTGATCAAACACGTCACCGACGCCAGCTTTGAAGCCGATGTACTCAAGGCTCAAGGCCCTGTGCTGGTTGACTACTGGGCTGAGTGGTGCGGCCCGTGCAAGATGATTGCCCCGGTTCTGGACGACATCGCATCGACCTACGAAGGCAAGCTGACCGTCGCCAAGCTGAACATCGACGACAACCAGGACACCCCGGCCAAGCACGGCGTGCGTGGTATCCCGACGCTGATGCTGTTCAAGAACGGCAATGTCGAAGCCACCAAGGTTGGCGCGCTGTCGAAGTCGCAACTGCAGGCGTTCCTCGACGCTCACCTGTAAGACTTGCCGCCTGTTCAAGACCCCGCAAATCGCGGGGTTTTTTTTCGGCTCCCATACTAGACGCCTGCAAATTCAGGTGTTACATTCGGCCCCGCTATGGTTTCTCCCTTAGCCCCCTGCAAGCCGTCGCCGACGCTCTCCTTTCGATTCAGTACGCGATCCTTTCGCCATCTCTGCGGCGCGGTCTCATTAAGCCAAACGCTTAATTTCCCCTCATATACGATTACTTCATTCCCATATGAACCTGACTGAACTCAAGCAAAAGCCGATTACCGATCTGCTCGAAATGGCCGAACAGATGGGCATAGAAAATATGGCCCGTTCGCGCAAGCAGGATGTGATTTTCTCCCTGCTCAAGAAGCACGCTAAAAGCGGTGAGGAAATCTCCGGTGATGGCGTGCTGGAGATCCTCCAGGACGGCTTCGGTTTCCTGCGTTCCGCAGATGCTTCCTATCTTGCCGGCCCGGACGACATCTACGTCTCGCCCAGCCAGATCCGTCGCTTCAACCTGCGCACCGGTGACACCATCGTTGGCAAGATCCGCCCGCCAAAAGAAGGCGAGCGTTACTTCGCACTGCTCAAGGTCGACACGATCAACTACGACCGTCCAGAGAACGCGAAGAACAAGATCCTGTTCGAGAACCTCACGCCGCTGTTCCCGACCATCCGCATGAAGATGGAAGCCGGTAACGGCTCCACCGAAGACCTCACCGGTCGGGTGATCGACCTGTGTGCGCCGATCGGCAAGGGCCAGCGTGGCCTGATCGTTGCGCCGCCAAAGGCCGGCAAGACCATCATGCTGCAGAACATCGCGTCGAACATCACGCGTAACAACCCTGAAGTGCACCTGATCGTTCTGCTGATCGACGAGCGCCCGGAAGAAGTGACCGAAATGCAGCGCACCGTGCGCGGTGAAGTGGTTGCATCGACCTTCGACGAGCCGCCAACCCGCCACGTGCAGGTTGCCGAAATGGTCATCGAAAAAGCCAAGCGCCTGGTCGAGCACAAGAAGGACGTGGTCATTCTGCTCGACTCCATCACCCGTCTGGCACGTGCCTACAACACCGTGATCCCGAGCTCCGGCAAGGTCCTCACCGGTGGTGTCGACGCCCACGCCCTCGAGAAGCCGAAACGCTTCTTCGGCGCTGCGCGTAACATCGAAGAAGGCGGCTCGCTGACCATCATCGCCACCGCGCTGATCGAAACTGGCTCGAAGATGGATGAAGTGATCTACGAAGAGTTCAAGGGTACCGGCAACATGGAACTGCCCCTGGACCGCAAGATCGCCGAGAAGCGCGTCTTCCCGGCCATCAACATCAACCGCTCCGGCACCCGCCGCGAAGAGTTGCTGACCGCCGACGACGAGCTGCAGCGTATGTGGATCCTGCGCAAGCTGCTGCACCCTATGGATGAAGTCGCGGCCATCGAGTTCCTGATCGACAAGCTCAAGACGACCAAGACCAACGATGAGTTCTTCCTGTCGATGAAACGCAAGTGACAGGCAGTAGCTGAAAAGAATGGCGCCCTTCGGGACGCCATTTTTTTTGGCTGTGTGCCCAAGCCATGCTCTGGAGCAGGTACGATACGCACCTATTTCAGAAAGTGGCCGGGTCGATGAAATTCAAGGATCTTAGGGATTTCGTGCAGCAGCTTGAGCAGCGCGGAGAGTTGAAACGTATCCAGATGCCCATTTCCCCAGTCCTGGAAATGACCGAGATCTGTGATCGCACCCTGCGTGCCAAGGGCCCGGCCCTGTTGTTCGAAAAGCCTGTCGGTTTCGATATTCCGGTGCTGGGCAACCTGTTCGGCACCCCTGAGCGGGTGGCCATGGGCATGGGCGCCGAGACCACCGCCGAACTGCGCGAAATCGGCAAATTGCTGGCTTTCCTCAAGGAGCCCGAGCCGCCCAAGGGGCTCAAGGACGCCTGGTCGAAGCTGCCGATCTTCAAGAAAGTCATCGCCATGGCCCCCAAGGTGGTCAAGGATGCGCCGTGCCAGGAAGTGGTCATCGAAGGCGACGATGTCGACCTGGGCCTGCTGCCGGTACAAACCTGCTGGCCGGGCGATGTCGCGCCGCTGATCACCTGGGGCCTGACCGTCACCCGCGGGCCGAACAAAGAGCGCCAGAACCTGGGCATCTATCGCCAGCAGGTGATTGGCCGCAACAAGGTCATCATGCGCTGGCTCAGCCACCGCGGCGGCGCGCTGGACTTCAAGGAATGGTGCGCCAAACACCCTGGCCAGCCATTTCCGGTGGCCGTGGCCCTGGGCGCGGACCCGGCGACCATTCTTGGCGCCGTGACGCCGGTGCCCGACAGCCTGTCGGAGTACGCCTTCGCCGGCCTGCTGCGCGACAGCCGCACCGAGCTGATCAAGTGTCGTGGCAACGACCTGCAAGTGCCGGCCAGTGCCGAAATCGTTCTCGAAGGGGTGATCCATCCCGGCGAAATGGCCGATGAAGGCCCGTATGGCGACCACACCGGCTACTACAACGAAGTCGACAGCTTTCCGGTGTTCACCGTCGAGCGCATCACCCATCGGGTCAAGCCGATCTACCACAGCACCTACACCGGCCGGCCACCGGATGAACCGGCGATTCTCGGCGTGGCGCTCAACGAAGTGTTCGTCCCGATCCTGCAGAAGCAGTTTCCGGAAATCGTCGACTTCTACCTGCCCCCCGAAGGCTGTTCGTATCGCATGGCGGTGGTGACCATCAAGAAACAGTATCCCGGCCATGCCAAGCGCGTGATGCTGGGTGTGTGGTCGTTCCTGCGACAGTTCATGTACACCAAATTCGTTATCGTCACCGACGACGATATCAACGCGCGCGACTGGAACGACGTGATCTGGGCCATCACCACGCGCATGGACCCCAAGCGCGACACGGTGATGATCGAGAACACGCCCATCGATTATCTGGACTTCGCCTCGCCGGTGTCTGGCCTGGGTTCGAAGATGGGTCTGGACGCCACGCACAAATGGCCGGGTGAAACCACCCGCGAATGGGGCCGCGCGATCGTCAAGGACGAGGCCGTCACGCGCCGTGTCGACGAGATCTGGAACCAACTGGGAATAAACTGATGCGCGTCACCTTGCAGCCCTCGGGCGCGGTGCTGGAAACCCTGCCCGGCGAGGCCATTCTCGCGGCCGCACAGCGCCTGGGCTACGAATGTCCGAACAGCTGTCGCAACGGTAACTGCCATGTGTGCGCCGCCTTGCTGGTCGAAGGCCAGGTGCTGCAAGGCGGGCAGGCGCATGATCATGGTGAGGTCTACACCTGCCTCGCCGAGCCGCTTGAAGACTGCGTGCTGCTGTGGGATGGCGTGCTGGCATTGGGCGAACTGCCGGTGCGCCGCCTGGCGTGCCAGTTGAGCGAATGCACGCCGGTGGGCGGCGATGTCTGGCGCATCGGCCTGCGCGCCCCGGCCGGCAAGCCACCGCGCTACCACGCCGGGCAATACCTGATGATCGAGCGCGAAAATGGCGACAAGTCCGCGTTCTCGCTGGCCAGTGCGCCGCACCGTGGCCGTGATCTTGAGTTGCATGTGCTGGCCCGCGAGGCCGGCTCGCAGGCCCTGCTGGCGCAACTGCAACGCGACGGTCTGGCACGGGTCGAACTGCCGTTCGGCGACACCCACCTGGCCGAACTGCCCGACGGGCCGCTGGTGCTGATCGCCGCCGGCACCGGCATGGCGCAGATGCACAGCCTGATCGAACACTGCCGCGCCGCAGGCTTCAAGCACCCGGTGCACTTGTACTGGGGCGTGCGCCGCCCGGAAGACTTCTACGCTATCGGCCATTGGGATGAGTGGCTGCAAGTACCCAACCTGTTCCTGCACAAGGTCGTCAGCGACCTGTGCGGCTGGGAAGGCCGCTGCGGCATGCTGCATGAAGCGGTGCGTGAAGACATTGCCGACCTGTCGGCCGTGCATGTCTATGCCAGCGGCTCACCGGCCATGATCTACGCCACCCTGGATGCCCTGGTCGAAGCGGGCATGGACGCCCACCGCATGCGCGCTGACGTCTTCGCCTACGCCCCCCGATAACGGCGGCCGCCCGGCCGCTGTTGCGACGTCTTATGGCGTTTGCACAGCTTCTTATCCTTAAACGGTCTTATATTCCGCTGATCTGAAGCCTGCCGCGCGCCCTTCGCGGTTGGATTAAAAATTGCTTCATGCCAGTATTGAAGCGTTGTTCGATATCGATCCATCGAACACTTTTTCAATCGCCAGACGTTATTTGCAACACCGGCAGACCACGCCTTCGGACGCTGCCAGGGAGACAGATGGATAACCCAGTCAACGAGCTGTCAGCCGCCGTGCACAACGGTCTGGGCCTGACCTACCCACCGAGCATCGACCTCGGACCGCAACTGACCCATGAACAATTGCTGGCCTCGATGCACGCCACCTTGCAAGGCCACGAAGGCGGCCCGGTCTGGCTGTTCGCCTACGGCTCGCTGATCTGGCGCCCCGAATGCCCCGCCGTGGAGCGTCAGCGCGCCAAAGTGCACGGTTATCATCGCGGTTTGTACCTGTGGTCCCACGAACATCGCGGCACACCCGACACCCCGGGCCTGGTGTTCGGCCTTGATCGCGGCGGCTCCTGCACAGGCTTTGCCTATCGGCTGGGCGAAGAATGCCTCGAAGAATCCTTGCTGGCGCTGTGGAAGCGCGAAATGCCTTACCCCTCCTATCGCCCGCACTGGCTCAGTTGCCGCCTCGAAGACGGCCGCAAGGTTCAAGCGCTGGGTTTCGTGCTGGAACGCCATTTACCCAGCTACGCCGGCAACCTGCCCGACAGCGTACTCAGCCAGGTACTGGCCAGCGCCTGCGGCCGCTCCGGCACCACCCGCGACTACGTGCACCAGACCGCCCAGGCACTGCGCAACCACGCCATGCCGGACAAGGTTCTGGAAGCGCGCCTCAAACGCTGCGGTTCGCTGTCCTGAAACCGATGTGTATCCACCTCGTTCAGACGGATACAAGATATTTCGGAGTTCTCCTACAGCCGTCTCGGACGCCATGAACTTACCCGCAACCACCATCCGCTCTAGCATTGCAGGCATGACGCCATACCGGCGTTTTTGCGCTGGAGGTGGGGATGAAATGGCTTGGATCAGGGTCACCCGGCAGGGCTTGTTTCTGGATCATGGTTGGCCTGCTGATATTCAGCGCAACCGCTGCAGCCGGGCAGGCGCGGCTGGAGTTTGTCGCGCGCGAAGCACCCGCCTATCCCGCTGAAATGCTCTCAAGCCATTTGCTGGGGCGCGTCAAGATTGCCTTTACGGTTCGCCATGACGGCTCGGTGCAGAAAGTCAGGATTATCAAGAGCAACCATTCTGGTTTTGAAAAGGGTGTAGTGGCCGCCGTACAGCAATGGCGTGCCCGGCCCTGGCGTGTAACCCGGCATGCACCTGCCAGCCTGAAAGTGACCACTGAACTGATCTTCCTGCCGGTGCCCAGAATCCAGCCTTTGAGAGTGATGAACAGAAAAGGCTTTACGTTGCTTGCCCAGGCAAGCCTTTCAGCCTATTCCTTTTCCAGCGCTTGCCGATATGCTCACAACAACGCCAACCCGGCTGGATGAGCATTCGGCAGGCGTCGATTCAAACGCTGTAGACTGCGCAGCCCGGCGCTAACCGTATTGAAGGAGTGGACTGTGAAAGCGTGGATCCTGATGTTGCTGGCCTTGTCGCTGCCTGCCCTGGCGCAGGCAGAAGAAAAGAAGGAAGAAGAAGGCGCGCCGAAGGCGGCCTATGTGAGCCTGACGCCGCCTTTCGTGGGCAACTATGCCCTGGATGGCGGCCCCAAGGTGCGCGTGTACAAAGCCGACATCGCCGTGCGCGTCACCGGTGCCGACGCCCAGGCAGCGGTCAAGCGCAACGATGCATTGATCCGTAACCAGTTGGTCGCACTGTTCGCTCAGCAAACGGTCGAGAGCATGGGCACTGCCGAGGCCAAGGAAAGCCTGCGTCAGGAAGCGCTCAAGCAGGTCCAGCAGATCATGAACGACGAGGAAGGCAAGCCGATCGTCGAAGACTTGCTGTTCAATAACCTGATTGCACAGTAAGCCGGTGGGGCGGTTATTTGCCGCCCGCTAACGCCACAATCGCGGCCCACTGCTCGGCGGTCACAGGCATCACCGACAGGCGGCTGCCCTTTTGCACGAGCGGCAGCTCTTCGAGCGCGCGTTGCTGCTTGAGCCAGTCCAGCCCCAGTACCTTGGGGAAAATCTCGGTAAAGCCCACGTCGATGGCGCTCCAGGGATTTTTCTCAGGGCTGGCCTTGGCATCGAAATAATGGCTGTCCGTATCGAGCGCCGCCGGGTCGGGGTAGGCGCTGCGCACGATACTGCCAATGCCGGCGATACCGGGCTGCGGGCAGCTCGAGTGGTAGAAAAAGAATGCGTCCCCCTCGACCATGCTGCGCAGAAAATTGCGCGCCTGATAGTTGCGCACACCGTCCCAGCGGGCGTTGCCCAGGCGTTTTAGGTCGCTGATCGAGAACTCGTCGGGTTCGGATTTCATCAGCCAGTAGGCCACGCGCAACACTCCTGAAAAAGGGTTAATACAAGTTCATGACAAACCGACGACCGGTTGAATTCATGATTTGCGTACTGCGTCACGTTACCGCAAAATGCGCTCCCTTTCGTACCACGCAGCCAGAACGGTCCCTCACCTTCCCCCGCTGCTGACCACGTTTTTGATTCGCTTCAGGAGGCAATCAGTGAATCGCAAGCCGGACCTTCTCTGGATTCTTGTCATCTTGTTCGGCCTGGGCATCGTCACCACCGGCTATGCGCAAAGCCTGTGGACCAACAAGCCTGACGCGCCGCTGGAAATCGTCCAGCAACAGCAAAAGGTTCCGGGCCGTCATTGAGTGACCGCTTACGCCAGATACCAACGCTTATCTGACACCGTGCCCTGCAGCGGGATATCCCAACTGGCCAGGGCCAACTGCTCGACTTTCTGACATTCGTGGGCCAGGCCCAATAGCGTCGGCTTGCGCCAGGTTTTTCGGCGGCTGCGGTACGCCAGGCTGCGGTCGTAGAAACCGCCGCCCATGCCCAGACGCCCGCCCTGCTCGTCGAAGCCCACCAACGGCATCAAAATCAGATCCAGTGCCCAGATCGGCCGCTGCTTTGCGCGGTTGATCAGCGGCTCTGGAATACCGAAACGATTGGGCTTGAACGCCTCGCCACGCTGTACGCGCTGGAACACCATCCGGGTTCTGGGCCAGGCATTGAGCACCGGCAAATACACCGACTTGCCACGCCGCTGAGCCGCTTCAAGCAGCAGACGCGGATCGATTTCGCCGTCATTGGCCAGGTACAGCGAGACATGCCGGGCGCGGCGAAACAGCGGGTGTTGTGCCAGTTGCCGGTAGAGCCCGCGTGCGGCAGCGTTTTGCTGGCTGCGGCTCAGGGCACGGCGCGTTTTACGCAAGTGGCGGCGCAGTTGCACACGAGACATTGATGCGGCGCTGATCATGAGCGAAGTGTCATGCAGGCAGATCCTCGAATTGAGGAAAGAGAAAGCCATTGCCGGGCTTTACCTGACAATGGCTTGAATCAAGACTCCCCGACGAGCCGCTGTCGGTGTAGCCCTTGAACCCGAAAGTTCAAGGTGGAGATTGCAGGAAGTTTTAAGGCTTTCCGTCGGGCGGACATGCACACCAACTCCAC
The DNA here is from genome assembly GCF_054589175.1 of Pseudomonas sp. 3A(2025). Classification (NCBI taxonomy): domain Bacteria; kingdom Pseudomonadati; phylum Pseudomonadota; class Gammaproteobacteria; order Pseudomonadales; family Pseudomonadaceae; genus Pseudomonas; species Pseudomonas sp. 3A(2025). The sequence goes on from NZ_BAAILM010000008.1 coordinate 213,401, forward strand.
GTGCAACCCCCGTGGTTGTGCGTATCGGCTCAGGGACATGACCGACTGGCAAACACTCCAGGGAGCGGCGCAAGTATACAGAAACGTTACGAAATAATCAGCTGTGCGACGAACTGCCACTATTGGGGGCATCGCCAGACAGCTCAAGATCGACCCGCTCAAGCAAGTCGCGCACCTGCTCACGCGTCGAACCACTGGCCTGCACGTCTGGCAGATTCTGGCGATGCAGCAGGTCGTGGGTGATGTTCAGGGCGGCCATGACGGCAATGCGGTCGGCACCGATGACTTTGCCGGTGGTGCGGATTTCCCGCATCTTGCCATCGAGGTAGCGGGCAGCGCTGACCAGGTTGGCGCGTTCCTCGGCCGGGCAACTGATGGAATATTCCTTGTCGAGGATTTGCACGGTAACGCTGTTGCCATTGCTCATGAGTCTTGCTCCAGGGCTTTGAGGCGCGAAATCAGTGACTCGACCTTCTGCCGGGCGATTTCGTTCTTTTCAATGAGATGGGCGCGTTCCTCGCGCCAGGTCTTTTGCTGAGCTAATAGGAACGCATTCTGGCTTTTTAGTTGCTCGACACGTTCAAGCAACAGCTCCAGGCGGGCCATCAACGCTTGTAGATCAGTGTCTTGCATGGAGCCTCACAGATGACTTTCAGATGGGTGGCATGATTGGCAGTGCCGGCTGCACGGCTTTCAAGAGTCTGTTGGACACTCGAACCTTGCAGATAGTTTGTGGGGTTCAGCTTGTGCTGCAACGCTATCAGCCCCTACGATACAAGGCCTTCATTCTAGACATAGCGCCGTTTGGCGACCAGTTGCCCATGCCCACTCAAAATTCTCCCTACAAAGCCTTCGCCACCCTGCTCGCCAGCGGCGGCCATCCGGTCTCTCCTGCCGAACTGCATGGCATGTTGCTTGGCCGCAGCTGCGCCGGCGCCGGCTTCGATACCGAAAGCTGGTTCGCCGATGCCTCGATCCTGCTCGAAACCGAGCCGCAGGATAACGTGCGCCAGGCCTTGGTCGGACTGCAGGAAATGGTCAAGGGCGAGCTGACCAGCGACGACATGACCGTGGTGCTGTTGCTGCCCGGTGACGATGAAGCGCTGACCGAGCGCGCCGCAGCACTGGGCCAGTGGTGCCAGGGCTTTCTGTCAGGCTTTGGTCTGGCCGCCGGTGACCGGGTGATCAGCCCGGAAGCCACTGAAGTGCTTCAGGACCTGGCGGCCATCGCTCAGGTTCAGGATGCGCTGGAAGAGTCCGAAGACGGCGAAAGCGATTACATGGAAGTCATGGAATACCTGCGCGTCGCACCGCTACTGCTGTTCACCGAGTGCGCCAAGGCCAGCGCTGCACCGGCAGCCGAAGCCAAACCTTCGCTGCACTGATCCCATACCGCAAACCCGGTGTGAAGGCATTGCCAACGGCCTGTTTTCACACCGTTTGAACGGGGACGCCCATTACCCATGATGCATATCCCGAAGTCCGAGTACGCCCGGCGCCGCAAGGCCTTGATGGCGCAGATGGAACCCGACAGCATTGCCATTCTGCCGGCGGCAGCGGTGGCGATTCGCAACCGCGATGTCGAGCATGTCTATCGTCAGGACAGCGACTTTCAGTACCTGAGCGGTTTTCCTGAGCCCGAAGCGGTCGTGGTGCTGATTCCGGGCCGTGAATACGGCGAATACGTGTTGTTTTGCCGTGAACGCAATCCCGAGCGCGAACTGTGGGACGGCCTGCGCGCCGGCCAGGAAGGCGCGGTGCGCGATTACGGCGCCGACGATGCGTTTCCGATCAATGACATCGACGACATCCTGCCGGGCCTGATCGAAGGCCGTGACCGGGTGTATTCGGCCATGGGCAGCAACCCCGAATTCGACCGGCACCTGATGGAATGGATCAACACCATTCGCTCCAAGGCCCATCTGGGCGCACAACCGCCGAACGAGTTCGTTGCGCTGGATCATCTGCTGCACGACATGCGCCTGTATAAATCGGCGGCCGAGGTCAAGGTCATGCGCTATGCAGCGCAAGTGTCGGCCCGCGCCCATGTGCGGGCGATGCAGGCCAGCCGAGCCGGTTTGCATGAATTCAGCCTGGAAGCCGAGCTGGAATATGAATTTCGCAAGGGCGGCGCGCGCATGCCGGCCTATGGCTCGATTGTCGCCTCGGGCCGCAACGCCTGCATCCTGCACTATCAGGAAAACAACGCGGCGCTCAAGGACGGTGATCTGGTGTTGATCGACGCTGGCTGCGAGATCGACTGCTATGCCAGCGACATCACCCGCACCTTTCCGGTCAGCGGCAGGTTTTCACCGGAGCAAAAGGCGATCTACGAACTGGTGCTCAAAGCCCAGCACGCCGCCTTCGAGGCGATCGGCCCCGGCCGGCACTGGAACGAAGCGCACGAAGCCACGGTACGGGTCATCACTGCCGGGCTGGTCGAGCTAGGCTTGCTCAAGGGCGATGTCGAGACTTTGATCGCCAGTGACGCGCACAAGGCGTTCTACATGCACCGTGCCGGCCACTGGCTGGGCATGGATGTCCACGATGTCGGCGACTACAAGGTCGGTGGCCAGTGGCGTGTGCTGGAGCCTGGCATGGCACTGACCGTTGAACCAGGCATCTATATTGCGACAGACAACAAGACGGTCGCGAAGAAATGGCGAGGGATCGGTGTGCGAATCGAAGACGACGTGGTGGTGACCCGCCAGGGTTGCGACATCTTGAGCCGCGATGTGCCAAAAACCGTGGCTGAAATCGAAGCCTTGATGGCCGCCGCCAGGGTGCAGGCCGCATGAGCCGCTTCAACCTGGCCATCGTCGGTGGCGGGCTGGTCGGCGCCAGCCTGGCCCTGGCCCTGCAAGCCGGCGCCCGCGAGCGCGGCTGGAAGATCGTGCTGATCGAGCCATTCGCGCCGGGCGATACGTATCAGCCCAGCTACGACGCCCGCTCGTCGGCGCTGTCATTCGGTGCCCGGCGCATCTATGAGCGCCTGGGCCTGTGGCAGGAAATTGCCCGGCGGGCCGAGCCGATTCTGCAGATTCAGGTGTCCGATCGTGGCCGCTTTGGCTCGACCCGCCTGTCGGCGCTCGAAGAAGGCGTGCCGGCGCTGGGCTATGTGGTCGAAAACGCCTGGCTGGGCCAATGCCTGTGGCAGGGTCTGGATCCCGAGGTAATCAGTTGGCGGGTGCCGGCCGAGGTGCGCAAGATGCAGCCGGTCGACCAGGGCTATCGGCTGACCTTGAGTGACGAAACCGAGCTGGAATGCGACCTGGCCGTGCTGGCCGACGGCGGGCGCTCCAGCCTGCGCGAACAACTGGGCATCGGCGTACGTCAGCGGCCTTACGGCCAGAGCGCGCTGATCGCCAATATCAGCCCTGCCGAAGCCCACTGCGGCCAGGCCTTCGAACGCTTCACCGAGCAAGGCCCGATGGCCCTGCTGCCGCTGCCGGAAAACCGCTGTGCGCTGGTCTGGACCCGCACCGGCGACGACACCCAGCGCCTGGCAACCCTCGATGAGCGCAGTTTCCTGAGTGAGCTGCAGGACGTGTTCGGCTACCGCCTGGGGCGTTTGTGCCAGGTCGGCGCACGCCACGTGTACCCGCTGACGCTGATCGAGGCCGATGAACAGGTGCGCTCGCACCTGGTGGTCCTCGGCAACGCCGCGCACAGCCTGCACCCGATTGCCGGGCAGGGCTTCAACCTGTCGCTGCGCGACGCCGATGCACTGGCCCGCACGCTGCTTGAAAGCCCCGGCACGCCGGGTGACCTGGCGACCCTGCAACGCTACCGCGACCGCCAGCAACTCGACCAGCAACTGACCGTGGGCTTTTCCGACAAGGTCACACGGCTGTTCGGCAGCACCCAGTCGGTGGTCACCGCCGGACGTAACCTGGGCCTGCTGGGCCTGGACCTGCTGCCGCCGGCCAAACGCTGGTTCGCCCGGCAGGCCATGGGTCTGGGAACGCGACCCGATGCCTGAGCCTCTAAACACCACCCGGCCTGCGCGCCCCACACGAGTGATCTGAACCATGGAAACCCGCGCAGATGTGCTGATCGTTGGAGCCGGCATGGTCGGCAGTGCCCTGGCCCTGGCGTTGCAAGGCAGCGGCCTGGATGTGCTGGTGGTCGACGGCGGCTCGATGAGCGTCGAACCGTTCGACCCGCAGGCGCCGTTCGAGCCGCGCGTCAGCGCGCTGTCGGCGGCCAGCCAGCGCATCCTTGAACGCCTGGGCGCCTGGGACGGCATCGTTGCCCGGCGCCTGAGCCCCTACGCGCAGATGCAGGTCTGGGATGGCAGCGGCACCGGGCAGATTCACTTTTCGGCGGCCAGCGTGCACGCCGATGTCCTTGGTCATATCGTCGAGAACCGCGTGGTTCAGGACGCACTGCTTGAACGCCTGCACGACAGCGACATCGGCCTGCTGGCGCAGGCCCGTATCGAACAGTTGCGCCACTCCGGCGACGACTGGCTGCTGACCCTGGCCGACGGCCGCCGCCTGCGCGCGCCGCTGGTGGTCGGCGCCGACGGCGCGCACTCGGCCATTCGCCGCCTGAGCGGCACACCGACCCGCGAATGGGATTACCTGCACCACGCCATCGTCACCAGCGTGCGCACCGCACAACCGCATGGGCGCACGGCCTGGCAACGTTTCACCGACGACGGCCCGCTGGCTTTTCTGCCGCTGGTGCGCGAAGGCGAACACTGGTGCTCGATCGTCTGGTCGGTGACCCCGGTCGAGGCCGAGCGCTTGATGGCGCTGAACAGCGACACGTTCAGCGCCGAACTGGAGCGCGCCTTCGAGGGGCAACTGGGCACCGTACTGCATGCCGACGCCCGGATGTGCGTGCCGCTGCGCCAGCGCCACGCCAAGCGCTATGTGGCCCCCGGCCTTGCGTTGATCGGCGACGCCGCCCACACCATCCACCCGCTGGCCGGGCAAGGCGTGAACCTGGGTTTTCTGGATGCAGCGGTCCTGGCCGAAGTGCTGCTGCACGCGGCGGCGCGTGGCGAAAAGCTTGCCGATGAACGCGTGCTGGCCCGCTACGAACGCCGGCGTATGCCGCACAACCTGAGCCTGATGGCGGCGATGGAAGGCTTCGAGCGGCTGTTTCAGGACGACCGGCTATCCTTGCGCTGGCTGCGCAACACCGGCCTGAAAGTGGTCAACGGCTTGCCCGAAGTCAAAGCCATGTTCGTGCGCGAAGCACTGGGGTTATCTGGCGAGATGCCGATGCTGGCGAAAATCTGAGTCGCCGTGTGCAGGCCCGGCGTACGTTTACTGGAGCGGGGTGGCCGGTGTTTCAGAGGTATCCGGCGAGAGCTCTTCTTCCATCGAGCGTTCGGGCTCCGGGGTCAGGTCGAGCAAGTCCGGCAGGTCGTCTTCGACCTCGGCCTCCACCACCGCCACGTCCTCAAGCGGCTCGTTGGTCAGTGCCACCAGGCTAGGGTCCGTGACCCCGGTGAGCTTCTTGCGCAGGCGTTGCAGGTCATCGACGCCCAGTTTGAGCAAGCGTGCCGGTTTCGACTTGAGCAGAAGGGTGACGCTTTGCTCATCGCTGAGCCGGGCCATTTCGCCGGCCAGGTTCATCGCCAGCACTTCGCGGGTGAAGACGCCGGTGTTGTACTGATAAATCGCTGCGATCAGTTCGCGCAGCTCCAGCGGCAGGCGCCAGCGGGTGCGCAGGGCCGAGCCGTAGGCGGCCGAGTATTGTTCCAGCATCTGCGTGATGGTGTTGTCGTCCAGCTTGCCGCCGTTGAGTAGCCACTCCTGCAAACAGCCAAGCACCGCCAGATCGCCCAGCGACTGCAACAGCCCGGCGGTAAAACAACGCTCCTGATTCAATTCGAGCATGCGCGCCAGAATGCGCGCGTAGTCGCCGGTACGCTGCGACATCAGCCACAGCGCGCTGGCCTTGGCCAGCAAGCCGTCATGGGTCAGCACGGCAACACGCTTTTTACCCAGATTGGCCGCAATGTGTGCGCTTTGAGTCGCCCCCAGCGTGGCCAGTGCCCCGCCGAGGGTCTGCACCGGTTTGCCCAGATGCTGGGCGGCGGTGTTGGCGGCGGCAATCAGTACCGCAGTGATATGCGGGTCGTTGCGCAGTTCTTGCTCAAGCAGGTGCACATCCAGGCCCTTGGCCCCCTGACTAAGCCCCAGCGCCGACTCGACATCGACAAACAGCGGCGCGCCGTCGGCGGTTTCCCGGCGGGTGTCGAGAAACCGGGTCAGGGTCATGCCGGGCACTTTGACCGCCCCGTCGGTCGAGCACTCCACCAACAGGCTGCGCAGCCGTTGGCGCAGGCCTTCACTGTTCAGCGGCTTGGTCAGGTATGCGGTGGGCGCCAGCGGCAAGACTTCGCGCACACTGGCGGTGTCGCTGCGGCTGCTGAGCAGGATGAAGGGGATAGGCGGCTGGCGGCGCAGCTTGCGCACCCCGCGCAGCAGACTCAGGCCATCGATAGACGGCAGTTCACGGGCCGCAATGATCAGATCGGGCAGATGGCCTTTCATCCATTCGACAGCCTGTCGGCCATCGGTGCACACCTCCAGCTCGACATCGGCACGTACGCTCAGGACCAGATCACTGAGGGTCTCGCGAACCCAGGGATCGGACTCTGCGATCAATACGCGCGGTACGCCAAGCAAATCTACAGCGGCCATCATCACTCTCCGACATCGATGCCTTCACCTTAGCCAATGCCATCGCCGGTATATAGCCATCAGCCGAAAAAAGACGGGGACGGATGAAAAAACCCGGCCGGTCCTACGGGCAGCCGCTGTCAGGACGGGCGGCAAACGCCTGGGCCTGATCCAGCACGCGCAGCAGGTTTTCGCCCCAGATCGCCGCAATGTTCTGCTCGCTGTAACCGGCCTGTAACAGCCGCTCGGTGATGCGTGGCAATTGCGCCACATCCGCCAGGTCGACCAGCCCGCCACCACCGTCCCAGTCGGCACCACCGTCCCAGTCGGCACCGATTCCGACATGCTCAGGCCCTACCAGTTCCAGAACATGCAGCAGATGCTTCATGAAGTCGTCGAGGCTGGCCTGTGGTTTGGGGTATTGGCGTTCCACTTCGGCGATCTGTGCGGCCAGTTCGCTGAACTCGGGCTGAGTCAGCGCAGCCATCTGCCGCAAACGGGTGTACAGCGGGCGCAAGGCGATGTCGCGGCGCGGGTCGGCTTTTTGCGTCGACAGGTAGCTGCTGTAGGTATTGACCTGAATGACCCCGCCGCGTGCCGCCAGGCGCAACAGCCGCTGATCGTCGAGATTGCGCGGATGAGGGTTGATTGTCCGGCTGGACGAGTGCGAAAGAATGATCGGCGTGCGCGACAGTTCAAGCATCTGATCGAAGGCCTGATCCGAGGCGTGCGAGGCATCCAGCACGACGCCCAGGCAGTTGGCGCGCTGCACCAGCTCGCGGCCCGTCGGGCTCAACCCGTGCCATTCAGCGATGGCGGTGGCCGAGTCGGCCAGATCACTGTTGCTGCTGTGCACCAGCCCGAGCATGCGCAAGCCCTGGCGCTGATAGGTGGCCAGCAACGCCGGATCGGCCGCCAATGGCTGGGCGTTTTCCATGCTGATGAGCACCACGCGCTTGCCCGCTGCGGCAATACGCCGGGCATCATCGGAGGTCAGCGCCAGGCCGAACAGTTGTGGATAACGCTCGGTCAGGTCACGCAGGCGCAACAGTTGCGACAAGCCATAGGCGGCATCTTGCGAGCGCCCCGCCACACTGCGCTCACCCTGCGGCGTGTAGATGGCCCAGAAACCGCCATCCAGTCCGCCTTCCAGCATGCGCGGCAGGTCGACCTGCGACAGGTCGCTGGCAAAATCATGCCGTTGCAGAATGTCCCAGCCCGGCCGCACCAGTTGCCGCGAGGTGTCCATGTGGCTGTCGAGCACCAGCAAACGCTGATGCAGCGCCAGCGCCTGTTCGCTGACCGGTGCCGCCTTTACGCCCGCTGCGCACAGCAATGCGCCAGCCAGTAGCCAGGCGCAGCGCTTCACAGCGGGTGTCCGAACAACTGCGCGATGCTCTCAGGTGCGGTCAGCAGCCCCAGCAGTCGCTCGCGCAACGCAGGCTCGCAAAGCTGCTGCAGTTTGTCCTCGAACAGCGCCTGACGCGCATCCGCCTCCAGGCCGTCGAACGGCCCTGAACGGCTGAACCGGGCCACTTCGCGCTCGCCGTGAAAAAACACCAGCACCGCCGGGAAGCCGCCGGTCGCCTTTTGCTGCGCGGTCAGCTCGGGGCTGGCCACCACCTCGATACGCGGCATGAACGCCAGCACCTGTGCATCCTTGATCGCCGCCGGCTCAAAATCTTCCAGCACCGAACGCTGACGCACCAGCGCGCTGGCCACCGCATACGGCAGGCTGAAACGCGCCGCCAGGTGATTACCGATGACACGGGTCGACAGCGAACTGGCACTGCCCTGATTGACCTCCACGCGCACGCGGGTCACGTGCGCCAGGTCCAGTTCAGCGCCGCCTTCCAGGGCTGCGCGGATCGCCGACTGGCAGCCGAAGCAGGCCGGGTAAGCTTTGAGCGCATAAGCGCCAAGGTCCACGGCCAACGGGTCGATCAACAGCTGCTCAGGCTGCGCCGAATCGAAGCCGAAGCTGGCCAGCCAGCCATGCTCGCCGGTCAGCGACGTCTTCGGCCCGGTCGCGCCGGCCTCGGCGAGCAGCACCGATTGCAGGGCATTGCGGGCGCTGAAGCCCACGGCCAGGTCCTTGTCGAGGCTGTAGCTGCCGACCTTGGGCGACAAGGCCGAGAGCAACCCTGCGCTCAGGGTCGTGGCAGTGATGGCCGCCGCGTGCAGGGCCAGTTCGTTGTCGTCGCTGATCAAGGCCGCCGCACCCAGGCTGGCGGCAATCGGCGCGATCAAGGAGGTAGTGCGAAAGCCCGCCTGCCCGGTGCGGTGCGAGCGGCCCAACGCTTGCGCCAGGCTGACATTGGCCGCAAAGGCAATCCACAAGGCGCGCAGCAAACGCTCGCCGCCAATGCCACGCTGTTCGGCCAGGGCCAGCAGCGTCGGCACGATCACCACGGCGGCATGGCCGTTGTTGCGCGGGTTGATCAGCACTTCCTGAAAATCCAGCGCCTCGGCCGCGCAACCATTGAGAAACGCGGCATCGCTGGCGCTGACAACAAAGTCCGCGCCCCAGACCGAGCAGCCTGTGGCGTGCACCTGAACCAGCGCCTGGTCCACCTGCGTACCGCCCAGCTGTTTGCGCCGCGCATGACTGGCAATCGCTACGGTGTCGGCCACCAACAAGCCAAGCATGGCCGCCGTTTGCGCGGGCAGCGGTGCGGCCAGCAGGGCCAGATGGTTATCGGCCCATTGCCTGTCTATCGTTTGCCCATCTATCGTTGTCGTCGCCATTAATCCACACCGTTTGCCATGATGCCGCCGTCGATCACAAAGTCGCTGCCGTTGGCGTATTGAAAAGCAGGATCGGCCAGGGCACGTACCGCCCGGCCAATTTCGTTCGGTTGCGCCAGACGCCGCGCCGGAATGCGCGACAGCAGGCGCTGCTCATCGAGGCGACCGGCCTGCAGTGCCCTGTCGACCATGTCGGTGCGCGTGTAGCCGGGGCTGACCGACAGGGCGCGGATGCCGAACTCGGCAAAGTCCAGCGCCAACACCTGGGTCATCGCCACCACACCGGCCTTGCTCGCCACATAACTGGCACGGCCGGGGCCGGCGCGATGGGCGACGAACGAGCCGATATTGATGATCAGCCCGTCATTGGAAGCCTTGAGCGCGGGAAACGCTGCCTGGCAGGCGTAAAACGTGCCGCTAAGGTTAGTGTCGATCACCGCCTGCCAGTCCTCGACCGACAAGGTCGCGGCATGCCCGCGCCGGGCAATGCCGGCGCAGTTGACCAGCACATCGAGGCGGTCCAGGCCGGCGGCGGCGCGATGCAGCGCATCCGGGTCACGAATATCGACGGTCTGCACCGGGTATTCACTCACCGTGTCAGGCTCAAGGTCCCAACCGATCACCTCGCAACCTTGCTCAAGAAACGCCAGGGCCACGGCGCGGCCGATGCCGCTGGCGGCGCCGGTGACCAGTACCCGGCGCACCGTGTTGTCGTGCGTCATCACAGGATCGCTCCTTGTTCCAGTAAGGTGGTTTTGATCGCGGCCAGCGGCGCACGCTGCGCCAGGCCACACGACAGGGCCGCCGCGACACCGGCCGCATGCCCGGTGGCAAAGGCGCAGCCCATGACCCGTATCGAGCCAAAGGCCTGATCGTCGGCGCCGATGCAACTGCCGGCCAGCCACAGGTTGCAGCAGCCGTCGGGAATCAACGCGCCGTACGGCACGTGAAACCAGCCGTTGCCGGCAATCGGTTGATATTCGGTCACGCCGGGGCACGGGTGCAGTTCGCAGGGCCAGCCGGAACGGGCAATGCCATCGGCGCGGCGCCGCGCTTCGAGCAAGTCGCAGGCCCGTACATCCTGCTGCGAACGCACGCTGCGGGTGCCGCGAATGCCCAGCCGTGGGCCAGTGACTTCCAGTTGTGCGGCGGCAAAGCCGGGCACCACACGGCGCAGGGAATCGAGATAGTCGTGGGCAATCGCCCGGGCTTCGCTTTCGGCACGGCTAAGGCTGGAGCTGGTGCAGTCGGGCAAATCGACATCGACCATCATCGCCCAGTAACTGTTGGACCACGGCAGGCGCACAAAGAAGCCGCCATTGGCCCGCGCCAGCGGATGGCCGGTACGTTGCCGGTAATCGGCAGCCGCCGCCTCCAGGTCGCTGCGAGTCCATTGGCAAGCGCTGTCGACAGAGGTGATGCGCGCCGTCAGCGTGGCAGCCTGAATGCGCGGGCGCACGCTTTGCGGGGCGATCATGGCAGCAATGTTGGCATTGCCGGTGGCATCGACCACCGTGCGCGCCTCGACCTGAAACAGCCCATCGGGGTCGCTGCACAGCAAGGTCTGGATCTTGCCGCCCTGCAAGTCGGTGGCCACCACGCGACAATGCAACAAGGTCTGGATGCCGGCCTCTTCGACCAGACGGTCGAGCACGCGCTTGAGGCGTTCGGGGTCGAGCAGGATGATCCAGTTGCCGGAGCTTTGCCGCACCGGGGCGATATCAAGGCCCATGGCCCGCAAGCCGTCGAGCACGCGCTGGCCCATACCGGCGACCACCTGCTCGGGCGCCTCCCCTCGTGTATAGAAGCCGCAGTAGGACTGCACGCCGGCCACGGTCGCGGTGCCGCCGAGAAAACCGTAGTCCTCGATCAACGCCACCGAGCGCCCGCACTCGGCCGCCGCCAGTGCCGCCGCCACACCGGCCGCACCGCCGCCGACCACTGCGACGTCGACCCGCAGCGCCGGGCGACCGCCGGTCTGCAAGCGGCGGCTCAGCAAGGCCTGGCTCATAGCACCTTGTCCAGAAAGGCCCTTGTACGCGGGTCTTGCGGGCGATCGAACAGGCTTTCGGCGTCTGCATGCTCGACCACACGGCCCTGGTCCATGAAGAACACGTAATCGGCGGCCTGGCGGGCAAAGCGCATCTCGTGGGTGACCAGCAGGCAGGTCATGCCTTCGGCGGCGATCTCCTGAATCACCGTCAGCACTTCCTTGACCGTCTCCGGGTCCAGCGCGGCAGTGACTTCGTCGAACAGCATGACCTCGGGCTGCATGCACAAGCTGCGGGCAATCGCCACACGCTGCTGCTGGCCGCCGGACAATTCGCCGGGGTAGGCGTTTTCCTTGCCGTCCAGGCGCACCTTGGCCAGCAGCGCACGGGCCTGGACCTCGACTTCGCCGCGCTTGCGGCCCAGCACCTGAATGGGCGCCATCATCACGTTCTGCAGCACGGTGCGGTGCGGGAACAGGTTGTAGCCCTGGAATACGATACCGACCCGCCGACGCAGCGCCTGCGCGTCCAGCCGGCGGTCGTCGACACGCACCCCGGCCACCTGGATCGAGCCGCCGTCCAGCGCGGTCAGGGCGTTGATGCAGCGCAGCACGGTGCTTTTGC
>NZ_BAAILM010000009.1:0-117065 GCF_054589175.1 Pseudomonas sp. 3A(2025)
AGACCTGCGTCGCTGCGCTCCGACTGCCTGTCCAAATGGACGTGGATCAGGTGTCCAAATGAGCATGGAACGAGTGTCCAAATGGTAGCGGTCTGAGTGTCCAAGTGGCGTGGAATGCGCAATCGAATCCTCTAAAAGGAATGAAAAAACGATAACGACAGGGCGATGCTCCGCGAAAACGCTAATGCATAATGCGCTTCTTGGAGGAACTTTGGATCCATTAGTCAATCCTATCCGGGCTCGATTGATGTCCTGCCTTAAAAGGAAGCCACACGTAAATGGATACCAAAGCGAAAAGCAATAACCCTATTGTTCTGGCGAGCGTGGTTCGTCGTTTGTCTGCACGAGTGCTTGATCAAAGATCGTGGCAAACCCCTTCCTTCAGGTGGGGGAAGGATAGCGTGGCCGGCAAGGCCGGCCTGGTTTTTTCGGTGAGTCCTGATTTTCGATGTACTGCCTGATGACCTCAATGGGTGCCCCGCCGCACGACCCTGAAAAGTAGCTCGGCGACCACAAAGCCCCTTTCCAGATATACTTTTCCAGCTCCGGAAACTGGTTTCGAAGTACTCTGCTGGAGGCGCCTTTCAAGCTGTTTACCAGTCCTGAAACGGCTACTTTTGGCGGGTAATTCACCAGCAGGTGGACGTGATCGTCCTCGCCGTTGAATTCCACAAGCTGCGCCTCAAAGTCTGCGCAAACCTTCCGAAACAGCCCCTCAAGGCTTTCCAGCATTGGCTGCGTCAAGACGTCTTTCCTGTATTTGGTGAGAAAAACCAAATGCACGTTCATTGCGAAAACGCAATGCCTGCCTGTTCTGATGTCATTTGCTTTATTCATAGACCAAACTATAGTCAATGCCATGAAGAGAGTCCAAGCCTATAAATTCAGAATCGAGCCAACCGGTGAGCAGCGGCAAAAGCTGCAGCAATTTGCTGGCATGGCTCGTTTCGTTTTCAACAAGGCTTTGGCAATCCAGAAGGAAAACTTCGAGGCGGGCGGAAAGTACATTCACTACGTCCCGATGGCCAAGCAATTGACCGCCTGGCGCAACGGCGATGAAACCCCATGGCTAAAGGATGCACCCGTGCATCCCTTGCAGCACGCGCTCAAACACGCGGACCGCGCCTACAAGAATTTCTTTGAAAAGAGGGCTTCTTTCCCAACGTTCAAGAAACGTGGGCAAAAAGATAGCTTCAAGTTCCCGGACGGTAAGCAGATCAAGCTTGATCAGCAGCAGGAACGAATTTCCCTGCCGAAATTGGGCTGGCTGAATTACCGAAAAAGCTGCAAGGTTCAGGGGCTCGTCAAAAACGTCACCGTCAGCCAAAAGGCGGGGCACTGGTACGTTTCTATCCAGACTGACCGCAAGGTAGCACTCACATGCCACCCCGCCACGACAGCAGCCGGGATCGACCTTGGTGTTGTTCGTTTCGCGACCCTCTGGGATGGACAAAAAGAGACAATCGTCCAGCCGGAGTCAAGCTTCAAGCGACATGAGCATCGTCTGGCCAAAGCCCAGCGTCAGATGAGTCGTAAGGTTAAATTCAGCCGCAACTGGAAGCGTGCCAAAGCACGTGTCCAGAAGATTCACGCCCAGATTGCCAACGTCAGAAACGACTTCCTGCACAAGACCTCGAACAGCATCAGCAAAAACCACGCGATGTTGTGTGTCGAGGATTTGCAGGTCAAAAACATGAGTCGTTCGGCCAGTGGAAGCCTAGAGGAACCAGGTCGAAACGTGCGGGCCAAGTCAGGTCTGAACAAGGCGATCCTGGATCAGGGCTGGGGTGAGTTTCGCCGCCAGCTCGATTACAAGTCCGCTTGGCAAGGTGGATGGCTGGTGGCGGTGCCAGCGGCCAATACAAGCCGGGAATGCCCATCATGCGGCCATACCCATGCCGATAATCGAAAAAGCCAGAGCGTGTTTCTCTGTGTAGCCTGCTGCCACACTGAGAACGCGGATCTGGTGGCGTCGAAGAATATCCGTGAGCGTGGATTGAACTGCTCAAAGGCCAGGACACTTGGCCGGATCGCCTGTGAAGTGAGTGGTGTTTCAGTGCCGCCAGTAGCAGGAACCCATCGAAGCGAGCAGCCGACTCTGGTCGACTGACGCAGTAGGGAATCCCCTTCCTTTCCGGCGAAAGCCGGCGCCTAACAAGGCGAGGTGGGGGAGGATGTCAAAACGGCCTCGATCTATCTGCTGGTCAAATCCATGGCCGCATGGATTCCCGGGTTCACCCTGAAACACGGTTTTACGGCGGCAGTTTTTCTGGCGGCGGCGTATTTCCTTCTTGCCGATGCGCTGCCGGGCGGGCAAAGCCTGGGCAAGCGGCTGTTGAGCATCGCCGTGGTCGACCGCAAAACCTTCAAGGCCTGTACGCCTGGACAATCCTTTACCCGCAACAGCGGCACGTTGATCGTTCTGGACTGGATCTGGATTTTTATGGAAGCGCGGATGCGACTGGGCGACATGTTCGCCAAGACCATCGTTATTCAGACCGGCAAGTTGCGCCATCAGGTAAGAGGCCTGTCGGATATTTATCACGGTTAAGCGCAAACGGCACACCCGTGGGCGTGCCGCTTGGTCTTTATGTCAATCACACCCCCAGATAACGCTGGGACAACTCCGGTGTCTCGGCCAGCTGCGCCGGTGTGCCGTGCCAGACCTGGCGGCCTTTTTCGACGATGTGATGGCAATCGACAACGCGGGCCATCTCCTTGAGGTTCTTGTCGATCACCAGAATCGTTTCGCCTTCCTGTTTCAGGCTCGCCAGGCAGCTCCAGATGGTTTCGCGAATGATTGGCGCCAGGCCTTCGGTAGCTTCATCGAGAATCAGCAGTTGCGGGTTGGTCAGCAGTGCGCGACCGACCACCATCATCTGTTGCTCGCCACCGGACAGGGTTTTCGACAGTTGATCCTGGCGCTCCTGCAACCGTGGAAACAGTTGGTAGATACGTGCCAGGTCCCATTTGCCCTTGGTGGCGGTGGCCAGCAGGTTCTCGCGTACGCTCAGGCTGCCAAAGCCACGCCGGCCTTCGGGCACCAGGCCCAGACCGGCCTGGGCGATGCGATAGGGCGCGGCGCCGCGCATTTCCCGGCCGTGAATCAATACACTGCCCGCCGTGGGTTTGATCAGGCCCATGATCGACTTGACTGTGGTGGTCTTGCCCATGCCGTTGCGACCGATCAGCGACACCACCTGGCCTTGTTCGATCTTCAGGTGCATGTCGAACAGCACTTGGCTCAGGCCGTAGCCGGCCTGTAATCCACTGACTTCAAGCATGTTCTTCTCCCAGGTAGGCGGCGCGCACTTGCGGATCGTTGCGGATCTGTTCGACGCTGCCGGTCAGGATGGTCTGGCCGTACACCAGCACGGTGATACGGTCGGCGAGGGCAAACACCGCGTCCATGTCGTGCTCGACCAGCAGAATCGAATAACGGCCTTTGAGTTCAAGCAACAGTTGGGTCATGCGCGCCGATTCTTCGGCGCCCATGCCCGCCATCGGCTCGTCGAGCAGCAGCACCGAGGCTTCCTGGGCCAGCGCCAGGGCGATCTCCAGTTGCCGGCGCTCGCCGTGCGACAGTTCGCTGACCAGCGAATGGACGCGTGCACCCAGGTCCACGCGTTGCAGGTAGCTGGCGGCCGACTGCATCAGGTGCGGGTCGCTGCCCAGTGGCTTCCACATGCCAAAGGTCTTGCCTTCCCGGGCGGCGATGGCGATGGCGACGTTTTCCTGCAGCGTGAACTCCGGGTACAGCTGGCTGACCTGAAAGGCCCGCGCCAGGCCCAGGCCCGGACGCCGGTGGGCAGGCACGTGGGTGATGTCTTCACCCTTGAGCAGAATCCGGCCCTTGTCCGGGGTAATCTCGCCAGCGATCTGCGCGATCAGGGTCGACTTGCCCGCACCGTTGGGGCCGATGATCGCGTGCAACTCACCGGGGGCGATATCGAAGCTGGCGTTGTTGGTGGCCTTGACCGCGCCAAAGGTTTTTTCCAGATTCTGGATCGACAGCTGCGGATTCATGGGTGCACCTCAGTGTTGACGCTGGCAGGTGAAACGGGCGCTGCCGGTTTGCGCCGCCGCGCGGGCAACGGGCTGAGCAGCAGCCCGTACAGGCCTTTTTTGCCGAACAGCACCACGGCCAGTAGCACCGGGCCGAAGATCAGCAGCCAGTGTTCGGTCCACAGGCTCAAGACCTGCTCCAGGCCCAGGTACACCGCCGCGCCCAGAATCGGGCCGAGCAGGGTGCCGACACCGCCCAGAATCACCATCGCCATCAATTCACCGGACTTGTGCCAGGCGCCCATGTCGGGGCTGACGAACATCGCGTAGTTGGCCCACAAAATACCGGCCAGGCCGCCACCGGTGCCGGCAATCACGAACGCGGTCAAGCGGTAGCGCAATGGGGGCAGGCCCAGGCTGATGCTGCGCCGCTCGCTTTGCTTGAGGCCGCGCAGCACATAGCCGAAACGCGAATTCACCAGGCGCCGGCAGAACAACAGCCAGGCCACCAGTAACCCCAGGCACAGGTAATAGAACTGCACCGGGCTGTCCATGTTCAGGCCCGGCAAGGTATTGCGCTCGGTGAGCAGGATGCCGTCGTCGCCGCCGTACAGCGACAGCGAACTGAGGACGAAATACAGCATCTGCCCGAACGCCAGGGTGATCATGATGAACTGCACCCCGGTGGTGCGCAGTGACAGGTAGCCGATCACCAGGGCAAACAGCGCACAGACCAGCAACGACAGCGGCCAGACAATCAGCGCGCTGTTCGAACCTTCCCAGCCCCAGAGTGGCATGGCCTGGGTGGTATGAAAGCCGATGACGCCGACCACATAACCGCCCAGGCCGAAGAACGCCGCGTGGCCGAAGCTGACCATCGCGCCATAGCCGATCAGCAGATCAAGGCTGGCGGCGGCCATGCCGTAGATCGCCAGGCGGGTGAACAGGCTGACCAGAAACGGCTCGTTGAGAAACGAGGCCAGCAGCGGCAACAGAGCAAAGCTCGCAAGGCACAGCAGATCAATCAATACTCGACGAGACATGGTTGCTCCTTAGGCGCGTGCAGGCAGCAGGCCGCGTGGACGGACCAGCAAGACCACGGCCATGACGATGTAGGCGCTGGCGGAAATAAGCCCGCCACTCAGGGTGCCGCTGACTTCGGCGGGCAATAGCTGGTCGAGCAATTGCGGGATGTAGGCGCGGCCCAGGCCGTCGACCATGCCGATCAGCAGGGCACCGGCCAGGGCGCCGCGTACCGAGCCGACACCGCCGACGACGATGACCACGAAGGTGGTGATCAGGACTTTTTCACCCATGCCGATTTCCACCGACAGCAATGGCGCGGCCATGAAGCCGGCGACGCCGCACAGCACGCAGCCAAACACGAACACCAGCGTGTACAGGCGCGCGATGTTGACCCCCAAGGCGCCGACCATTTCATGGTCATCGGCGCCGGCACGAATCAGCATGCCCAGGCGGGTGTGGTTGATCAGCAGCCACATCGCGATCGCCACCAGCACACCGGCGCCGATGAACAGCAGGCGGCTGACCGGGTACATCAGGCCCGGCAAGACCTCGACGAAGGCGCCATACCATTCAGGTGTCGGCATGGCCGGCGGGCTGCGGCCGAACAGTACGGTAATCAGCTCGTTGGTGAAAAACACCACGGCCAGCGTCGCCAGCACCTGATCGAGGTGATCGCGGCTGTACAGCCTGCGCATGATGCTGGTTTCGATCAGCAACCCGTACAGGGCAGAACCAATGATCGCAGCGAGCCCGGCCAGCCAGAACGACCCGCTGAGGGATGCGGTATAGGCCGCGCAAAAGGCCCCGACCATGTAAAAAGCACCGTGGGCCAGGTTGATGACGCCCATGATGCCGAAGATCAGCGTCAGGCCTGACGCCAGCAGAAACAGCAAGGCGCTGTACTGCAGGCCATTAAGGATTTGTTCAAGTAGCAGCATGCTGGGAAGTCCTACGCAAAGTGCCGGGCAACATCGTTGCCCGGTACGAGATCCAGGTGCGGGTCACAGGGCGCATTCGGCGGCGTAGCTGTCCACTTGCGAGGTGGCGAGGGTTTTCACCGGCACCTGCACCAGCTTGCCGTTGGCGTCGGCTTCTACGCGCAGCAAGTACCAGTCGATGACGGCGTGCTGGTTCTTGCCGAAGGCAAAGTTGCCGCGAATCGAGTCGAACTTGACGTTGCGCAGCGCGTTGCGAAACGCATCCTGATCCTTGATGTTGCCGTTGACGCTTTTCAGCGCGGCACCGATCAGGCGTGCGGTGTCGTAGGTTTGCGCGGCATACACAGTCGGTACGCGTTTGTATTTGTCGGTAAACGCCTTGACGAAGGCCTGGTTGGCCGGATTGTCGGAGGTCGGGTTCCATAGGCTGACGATGTTGGTGCCTTTGGCCACATCGCCAGTGGCGGCAAGCATGCGCTCGTCCATCGAGAACACCGGTACTACCATCGGAATGGTTTTGCTCAGGCCCGAGCTGCCGTATTGCTTGGCGAAGTTGATGCCGGCGCCACCCGGATGAAATTCGAAGATGGCATCCGGGGCCAGCGAGCGTACCCGCGCCAGTTCGACCGAGAAGTCCAGTTGGTTGAGCTTGGTGTAGATCTCGGTGACTTCACCCTTGAAGGTGCGCTTGAAGCCTTCGAGCGCATCGCGGCCACCCTGGTAGTTGGGCGCCAGAATCACCATCTTCTTGTAGCCCAGCTCGTTGGCGGCGACACCTGCCATTTCGTGCGGGGTGTCGTTCTGGTAGGAGGCGACGAAATAATTCGGTTTGCACTGCTTGCCGGCCAGGTTCGACGGGGCGGTGTTGTTGCTGACGTAGAAGCCGTCCTTGGTGGCGGTATTGACCACTGCCGCCAGCACGTTGGAGAAGATCACCCCGGTGTACAGGGTAATGCCGTCCAGGCTCATGCGGTCGATGATCTGCTTGGCACGCGCCGGTTGCAGGCCGTCGTCCTCGACCACCAGATTGACCGGTACACCGCCGAGAGTGCCGTTTTCCTGGTCGATGGCCAGCTGGAAGGCGTCGCGCGAGTCTTCGCCCAGGTAGCCTGCCGGTGTCGACAAGGTGGTGATGAAGCCGATGCGCACCGGGTCCTGTGCCCAGGCCGCAAGGCTGGTCACCGTGCTTGCTGCCAAAAGGGATGCCATCCATAGTTTTTTCATAGTGCCGCCTTTAATGGTGTTGTTAGTCGAGGGCAGTAAAAAAGGTCCACATCACGGGGGCGCACTGGAACAGGGTTTTAGTTGTTCGTTTCCAGTGCGTGCTTGCAGGGCTTACGTGTTGCTTTCGGTGAATTTCTCGTAATACAGGCGCGTGCGTTCCAGCGACTGATCGGCCAGCCACTGCTTGATCGACTCGACCATGGGCGGTGGGCCGCACAGGTACATGTCGAGGTCCTGATCACGAAATTGCGCCAGGTCGAAATGCTCGGTGATATAGCCGCGCTTGCCGTTCCAGTCCGGGCTCGGGTCGCTGATCACCGGGGTGAAGCTGAAGCCCGGAATGCGTTCGGCGTAGACGGCGATGCGTGCCGTCTCGCACAGGTCGGCCGCGCTGCGCACACCGTAAAAGAGCTGCACCGGGTGCCCGCAACCGCCTTTCTCGGCGATCTCGTCGAGCATGCCGAGAAAGGCCGAGAGACCAGTGCCGCCGGCCACCAGCACCAGCGGCTTGTCGACGTGGCGCAGGTAAAACGCTCCCAGCGGCGCTTCGAGCGAGATTTCGTCGCCGATCACCGCGTGTTCGCGGATGTAGTTGCTCATCAGGCCGTCAGGCAGCAAGCGGATCAGAAACTGCAACTGGTTACTGCCATTGGGGCGGTTGGCAAACGAGTAGGAGCGCATGCCTTCACCGCCCGGTACTTGCAGACGGGCGTACTGGCCCGGCAGAAAGTCGAGCTTCTGGCCGTCGACGCCGGCGTCCAGGTGCAGGATGGCGGTGTTCGGCGAGACCTGCTCGACAGCACGTACGATGCTTTTGAGCCGGGTCGGTCCTGCCGCATTGCACAGGCTGGAATCAAAGTCGAAGTAAAACGCCGCGTCAGATTCGACGCGGGTCTGGCAGGTCAGGACCTTGCGCTGGCGCAGGTCCTCGGCCGACAGCGCCTCATCGTCGACATACTCCTGGCTGTACTTGCCCGACTCGCAGCGGCCCTGGCAGGTACCGCACACGCCTTCGCGGCAATCGAGAGGAATGTTGATGCCGTTGCGCAACGCCGCATCGAGCAGGATTTCATTGGCTTGCACCGGGAAAAACAGGGTTTTCCCATCGGCAAAGCTGAACGCGACCTTATGACTCATGATCCAGACTTCCGTCAGTCAGAGGTGATAGAAATCGAGCACCGAATTAATGGTGTCGTTAAGCAGTACCACGTGCTTGCGGCTGATTTTCCAGCTTTCGCCATCGGGCCGCAGACGGTAAGTGGCGTGGCCAAAGAAGTTCTCGGCCATTTGCAGGCGGTAATACAGGGTGTGCCAGTTGACCCGCACTTCCAGATCACCACCGTCCAGTGCCGCAATGCGCACGTTGTTGATCAGGTGCAGGGTGCGCGGCATCGGAATGGTCGAGGCCGCCTTGCCGGTGCGAATACGAAACACCCGGTCTTCCAGGCCGCCACGGTTGGGGTAGTAGATCAGCGACATGCCTTTTTTCGGGTCGGTGGTGTAGACGTGCTCCGAGTCCCATTGCGGCAAGTGAAATTCACTGTCTTCACTGAACATGGCCAGGTACGCGTCCCAGTCCTGGCTGTCACAGGCCTGGGCATTGCGGTAAAAAAATTGCTCGATACGGTATTGCAGTTGCGAATCCATGGTCACACCTCACGCAGTTTCAACGGTTGCTCTTCGGCGGCCTTGCGCGCCAGGCCTTCCAGCAGAAAGCGCTGCCAGTTGCTGTGCTGATTGACATAGAGCCCCTCATGGGTGAACTCGGTGCCGGTCAGTGCCGGCGAGATGCCGATGGTTTCGCTGTTGGGCGTCGCGCCCTCGACCCACTTGCCTTCGCCGCGAGAAATGTCGCTCCAGCGTTCCAGGCGCGCTTGAAAGCCGCGCTGTGCCTCGCGAAATTCCACCAGGTCATCGGGGGTGCCCATGCCGGAGACGTTGAAGAAGTCTTCGAACTGACGGATACGGTTTTCACGGTCTGCATCGGACTCGCCGACCACGCCCAGGCAGAAGCTGTTGATCTCGGTCTTGTTCCAGGCAAGCGGGCGAATGATGCGCAACTGCGAGCTGATCTGGTCGAGGAAGAACATGCTCGGGTAGATGTTCAGGTTGCGCAGCCGGTGCATCATCCACTCGGCCTTGCCCTGGCCATGCTCTTCGAGCAGGCGCGGCATGATGGTGCTGTAGCCTGGGCGCACAGCCGGATTGGGCATGTCGCTGAACAGCAGGCTGTGGCCGTTGTTGAACGCGAACCAGCCGTCGTCGGTTTCCTTGTCGCCGGCGCCCAGCTTGCTGTAGTCCAGGGTGTCAGCGCCGGCTACGCCTTTTTCTGCGTTGACCTGCTGACGATGCTGCACGGTGGCCACGTAGTTGTAGTGCACGGTGCTGACGTGATAACCGTCCAGGCCGTTTTCGTTCTGCAGTTTCCAGTTGCCGTCGTAGGTGTACGCCGATTTGCCGGGCAGCACTTCGAGCTGGCCGGTCGGTGACTGGGCCACCATCATGTCGAAGAACACCTTGGCGTCACCGAGGAAGTCCTGCAGCGAGTCGGTGCCTTCGACATCGAGGCTGACGAAGACAAAGCCCTTGTAGCTTTCGATGCGGGCTTTTTTCAGGCCGCGAGTGGCCTTGTCGAAGCCTTCAGGGTATTCGCCTGGCGCCTTGACCTTGACCAGACGCCCGTCGCTCTTGTAGCACCAGGCATGGAAGGGGCAGGTGAAGGTCGACTGGTTGCCCTTGCCGACACGGGTCAGGGTGGTGCCGCGATGCTGGCAGGCATTGATCAGCGCGTTGAGCCGGCCTTCACCGTCGCGGGTGATGATCATCGGCTGACGCCCGGCCCGCATGGTCATGAAGTCATGCTTGTTGGCGATTTCACTTTCGTGGCAGGCGTAGATCCAGTTCTTCTCGAAGATCAGTTCCATTTCCAGATCGAACAGATCCGGTTCGGTAAACATGTCCCGGGCAATACGGTAGACGCCATCGGCGGGGCGGAAGTCCAGGCAGCCTTCAATAAAGCTTTTCCATTGTTCGACGCTTTTTGCACTGTTCATTAAACGATACCTCGTTGCATCGGGCTAATTCGTGCAGTCAACAAGTTGCTGTGTGGTGGCATTAGACAAGGCGCCCGGTCGCCGGTCTATCCGCTTTGTGTGCGAACACAGTCCATAAAATTGGCCGGCTTTTTTCAGCGCTCATTTCAAGTAACTGGATATGAATACTCGAATAACGGGATAGAGACGCGGGCCTTAATACGGCTTAATCAATGCCGCTAATAACAACTGACGCTAAAAATTTTAATAAAGAAGCAACTGCCAACGATTGGGGCCGCCGGCTTGGCTGCCCCGTACCTGATCGAGAGGGATACGTCATGTTTCAAGCGAGTTGGTTAACCCGTTGTGTGCAAACCGCCAGTCTGGCAGGCCTGTTTGCACCAATGATGGCGCAGGCGGATTTCACCGAAGACAGCCATCTGACGCTGGGCTTGCGCAACTTCTACATCGATCGCGATTTCAAGGGTGAAAATCCGGCCTTTTCCCGCGTGGGCAGTTGGAGCCAGGGTTTTGACCTGCGCTTTATCTCGGGCTACACCGAGGGGCCGCTGCAGTTTGGCCTGGACGCTTCGGCGCAATACGCCTATCGGCTCGATGGTGGCGGTGGCCGGGGGCCCGACACCATCATTCCTTACAGCCGCAGTAAACAGGAGCAGGCTACCGACTACGGGCGTGGCGGCTACACCGCGAAGATGCGCTATTCGAAAACCGAGCTGAAATTCGGTGAGCATCGGCCCACCTTGCCGGTGGCCTATCTGGATGATTCGCGGCAGTTGGTGACGACCTATCACGGCACGCTCATCGAGTCCAAAGAGGTGGACAACCTCACCCTGACCAGTGGCCGATTCACTGAAATCAGTGGCCGCGCCTCCTCCGATAGCGAAAAAATGTACCTGTTCAATGGCCCGGACGTGCAGCGCCGCAGCGACGGCCTGAACTTCGGTGGCGCCAGCTATGCCTTCACGCCAAACCTGACCGGCACCTATTTCTACGGGCAACTGGAAGACATTTACCGCCAGCATTATCTGGGCGCGACCTTGCTGAGTGACCTGGGCGGTGGTTTCAAGCTCAAGACCGACCTGCGCTATTTCAACAACAAGGAAGACGGCGATGCCTTGTATGGTCGTATCGACAACCGCTCCTACGGGGCGATGACCACCTTGCGCACCGGCGCCCATGCCTTTGGCCTGGGTTACCAGCGCATGCTTGGCGACAGCGCCTTTCCGACGCTCAACGGCTATGCGCCGCAGCCTTACCTGGTGAACTGGTCGGCCATCGCCTTCATCAAGCCCAACGAAAAATCCTGGCAGGCGCGCTACGACTTTGACTTTGCCGGTGTCGGCGTACCGGGCATGAAGTTGATGACCCGCTATATGCGCGGCAGCGATATCGACCGGGGTACGTTGAGCGACACCGCGGAGTCGGAGCGCAATATCTATCTGTCGTATGTGGTTCAGGACGGGCCGTTGAAAAACCTGGCGGTTGAATGGCGCAACATCAACGTCAAGTTTCGCCACGCCAACGACTTCGATGAAAATCGCCTGATTACCACCTACACCTGGAAATTCTGGTAAGTCGATCTGCGCAAAAAAGGGTAACACCGGTTGTGCAAGTAATACCCGGTTTACCGATGGCCCCTGCCTGACGATCGTGCAAAACCCGTGAACTTGCTCTTTTTTGCAGCATCACCGTGTTTTTAGCCGCGCCAGTGCAATCAGCACATTGCGCGAGCTAGAGCGCTAGCGCTTTTGTCGCTATCCACTAAGTGGACAAATGTTATCCGCATATTTCGCCAGCCGCCGTTCGGGCGGTTGGCGGCATAAAGATTGCTCTTTCAAATCAAAGGCGTGCCGCTAGAGCGCGTCCATGAAATAGCCGTGGGTGCCCTGATGAGTACAACTCCAGATGCGCATATCCGAGACATTCGGATCGAACGTTATGACCTCAACGGTGCGCGGCAGTGGATGGCCGGTATTTGCGGGCCACACCTGCTCAATACCCGTCATCCCAGCCGAATCCAGTTTCATCACAGCGGCACGGTGCTCAAATCGATGTCCACCACCCTGGGCGTGATCGAGTACGGCACCGATGTCACGATCGGCATCGAGGATGCCGAATACCTCAACAGTTACAGTCTCAGTTTGCCCCTGACCGGCACGCAGCACCTGAGCAAGAAGGGCTGTGAGGTCAGTTCCGACGTCGACAGCGCGATTATCATTGCGCCACATGAAAGCCAGGAACTGGCGATCGAGGGCGATTGCCGCAAGATTCAGGTCGCCATTACCCGCACGGCCATGCGCCAGTCGCTTGAAGACATGCTGCAACGTTCTCTGGAAACGCCGTTGCGCTTCGATCCGGTGATGGACGCCGTGAACGGTGCCTCCGCGTCCTGGTGGCGGATGGCGCGCTACTTCATTGGCGAGCTGGAACGCAGCCGTGAATTGTACGACCAGACCTTTTTCTCGCGTGACATTGAAAGCTCGCTGATCAAGGGGCTGATTCTTGCCCAGCCCAACAACTATTCCGAAGAACTGCGTGGCGTACTGGGCGTCAAGCTGCCGCACTACCTGATTCGCGCCAAGCAGTACATCCACGACAATGCCCGCGAGGCGCTGCACCTGGAAGACATCGAAGCGATGTCGGGGGTGTCGCGCTTCAAGCTGTTCGAGGGCTTCAAGAAATACTTCGGCATGTCGCCCATGGCCTACCTGAAGAAACATCGCCTGAGTGCGGCCCGTCAGGAAATCCTTGAAGACAATTCGGCGCGCAACATCTCGGTGATCGCCATGGGCTGGGGGTTTACCCACCTGGGGCGCTTTTCCAGCGAGTACCGCAAGCTGTTCGATGAAACCCCGAGCATGACCGCGCAGCGCAAGCACGCACGCCTTAACCGGTCGCTTTGAGCATGGCTTCGTTAACGAGTCACCCGCTTCACGGCGGGGCCGGCCTCGACTTGTCGCGGCTGTGCGAAACCCCGGTGTTCACCAGCCACTCACGTCAGGAAAGCCACCGGCTGCTGGCCCGTGAGCTGGTCGAGCATGACTTGAGCTGGCGCAGCGGCCCTGTCGACACCGCGTTTTTCCGCGCGGTGGTCGGACGCTGCCAGCTGTTCGTGCTGCGCTATGGCGCCGAGGTCGAAGTACGGCCACGGCCGTTCACTGATTTTGTATTGATGCAGATGCCCCTGCGCGGTCGGGCCAGCATCGAATGTGACGGCCTGACGCTGGAGCTTGAAGAGGGCCAGGTGGCGGTGCTGTCGCCCAATCGTCAGGCCCGGCTGGTGTGGCACAGCGGCTGCGAACAATTGCTGCTGAAAGTGCCGCGCTCGTTGCTGCGCCTGACCCAGGAGCGGCTGGTCGCCGAGGGCGGGCTGGCGGCCGATTTCAGCTTGCCGCCGGCGTACCGGCTCGACAGCGCCCAGGTGCGCGGCTGGCTGCGACGGGTCGACGAGTTGCTTGCCCAACTCGACACTCCGTCGAGCCAGCCGGTACACAGCCATTGGTTGCGGCACCTGGAAGAAAGCCTGGCGATGTTTCTGCTGACCCATCCACCGCACGGCGCTCATGCGCCCACGGCCCTGCTGGAGTCGCCGGCCCAGCGACATGCCTTGCGCCAGTTACAGCGGATCGAGGGGGTGATGCGCAGCCGCCTGGGCGAAGCTTTGTCGCTGGGAGCGCTGGCGGCCGAAGGCGGCATCAGCGTGCGCAGCCTCAATACCTTGTGCCAGCGTTGTTACGGACAAACGCCGATGGAGCGTTTGCGCAGCCTGCGCCTTGAAGCGGTTCGCGACCGTTTGCTGGAGCGCCGCGACCTGAGCATCACCGAAGTGGCGATGGCGCACGGTTTTACCCATGTGGGCCGCTTCGCCCGCTATTACCGCGAACGCTTTGGCGAACTGCCGCACCAGACGACATCTAGGCGCTAAACATTCTGTAGGAGATCACCCGCCGCCACGGCGCCGCGCTGTCGCGCAGCAAACATGGACCTGTAGGAGGGAGCTCTGCCGGAATGCCGGACCATCGCGATCGGCTGCGTTAGCAGTCGTAAAATATCAGCGTTTCAGAAATTTCTGTGAGCGCTTCGCGCTCAATCGCCAGCAGAGACGGATCGCCGCCCGCTCCCTCCTACAAGTGGTGTTTTTTAATTCAATAAAATCAATAACTTATTTTATGTTTGATGAGAGATCGCTCGTCGCCATGGCGCCGCGCTGTCGCGCAGCAAACATTGGACCTGTAGGAGGGGGCTCTGCCCGCGATCGGCTGCGCAGCAGTCGTAAAATGTCAGCGTTTCAGAAGTCACTGTGAGCGCTTCGCGCTCAATCGCCAGCAGAGCTGCCTCCTACAGATTGATATTTTTAATTCAATAAAATCAATAAGTTATTTTATGTTTGATGAGAGGCAGCTCTGCTGGCGATGACTGCATAACAGACGCTGAAAATGCATCGTATGTACTGGCCCTTTCGCCAGCAGAGCTTCCTACGGGTCAGTGCATCACGGTTATTCGCTGCTCGACCAGCGGCCCATCAATGTGTTGGACGGCAAGCGCTCATCCAGCAGTTTTTTTGCGGTTTCGACGCCGGCCACCGGCAGGCCGGTCGGGTCGAGCAGGCCGATTTGCACCAGCACACTGGCCTGGTCCCAATAGATATGTTCATGGCACAGCTTGTCGCCACGGAACTTGATCACGCCCAGCATCGGGATTTCGACATATTGACCGGTGGGCGCCACGTTGGGCAGCATCCAGTCGATTTCAGTGGTGTGGGTAAAACACATCACAAACTCATCGACGATTTGCGAAGCGCCCACGGTGCGGGAAATCGGCACCAGTTTCATGTCGGGCGGGTTGCCGTGGACGAAATGGTGCTGGTAAAAGCGGCTCAGTTCGCGGTAGCCCACGCCGCCGGTCATGGTCGGGATGTGGTTGACGTAAGGCTCGGCGACCATGGTTGCCATGGTGGCGGGCACATCGCGCACAGCAAATTCGTACTCGATATGCTTTTCCCACAGTTCGGACAGATTGAAGTCCGGGCCGATTTCCTGCTTGAGCGCCGCGATGCTGCGTTGATGGGCCATCAGGGCAGCAGGTTTGTCGTAGTGCATGCCGCCATTGCGGGCGAAGGCATGGTCCACGCCCGGGTAGGTGTAGATCTCGACCTTGGCGCGTCCGGCCAGGCGCTCGCTGATCGCGGCGCGGGCGTTGGCATCGCAATAGCCGTCCTGCTCGGCAAAGTGCAGCACCAGGCGGCCCTTGATGTTGTCGGCCTCATCCAGCAACTGCTCGATGCCCATGCCGTAGTAGCCCACGCTGCAGGCGACGTCGGTGCGGGTGGCGGTCAGGTAGGCCAGCTTGCCGCCCATACAGAAACCGACATAGCCCAGGCCTGCGCCGTCGACTTCAGGCAACTCACGCAAGGCGCTGAAGCTGGCGGCGATGTCCTCGACCGCCTTGTCGACGTCCAGACGCTGGAACAGCTCGATGGCACGGCCGAAATCGGTCTCGGTGTAACCCAGCTCGATGCCCGGCTCCAGACGCCAGAACAGGTCAGGGACCAGCGCTACATAGCCCTCTTCGGCATAGAAATCGGCAATCTCGCGCATGTTGGCGTTGATCCCGAAAATCTCCTGGCCGATGACGACGCCAGGGCCTTTGCCGCTGGCGGGAACGGCCAGATAGCCGGCAAAGGTGCCGCTGCCATCGCTGGCTTTTACAGTGATCATCTTGCCCATGTCGTTTCCTCGTTATCGATTCAATCAGGTTGGGTGAGTGTTGTTATTGAGTCAGACGTTGTCGCGCAGCCGCTCGAACCATACCCGAGGCGACAGGCCCTGGTCAGGCCCCAGAATCGAAAAGCCGCCATCCACCGGAATATCGACGCCCGTCACCCATGACGCGCCGTGGCTGCACAGGAATGCAACCACCTGGCCGACTTCTTCGCCGCGCCCGACACGGCCCAGCGGGTGGAAGGCTGCACCGACCCGATCGGCCACGGCGATGTCGCCGCCACTGAGGCCGGCCACCGTTGGCGACCAGGTCCAGGCGGGCGACACGCTGACCACACGAATGCCCGCAGGCGCCAGGGTCACGGCCAGGTTGCGGGTCAATTGCAGCATGGCGGCCTTGGAGGCCGGATACAGCGCGCGGCCGGCGGCACCGAACTTGCCGCCGGTGCTGCCAATGTTGATGACGGTGCCGCCCTGGCTCATGTGCGGCGTGGCTTTTTGTACGAAAATCGCCGCCGAGACCAGATTGACGTTCAGCGTGCGCAGCCACTGGGCGCGGTCCGACAGCAAGCCTTGATCTTCATAGATACAGGCGTTGTTGACCACGATGTCGAGGCGCCCGAAAGCGCTGAGGGTCGCGTCGATGCAGCGCTCGATATCGTCGTCCTGCTCGACGTCGCAGACGACAAAACGGCAGCGTTCGCCCAGTTCGGTGGCCAGCGCTGCACCGGTTTCTCGGCTGCGCCCGACCAGCATCACGCTGGCGCCGGCGTGCAACAGTTGACGGGCAATGTCGGTGCCAAGGCCCTGGGTGCTGCCGGTGACGATCGCCACCTTGCCGTGCAGGGTGGCGGGGGATGTCGAGGTCATGGGCGGTACTCCAGAATGCCTGGCACATCGCTGATGCTCGCGATCAAACGCATGCTTTCTAGGGCCGCCAGGTGAATGGCCGGCTTGGCGGCGGCGCAGGCGTCGGCCAGCACGGTGACGTCAAAGCCGCAGTCCACGGCATGGCGCACCGTGCTTTCGACCACTGAATGGGTGGCCACGCCGGCAATCAGCACATGCCGCGCTTCCAGCTGGCGCAGCAGAGTCTCCAGTGGCGTGCCGTAAAACGCATTGATGCGCGTGTGCGTGACCACGAACTCCAGTGGACCCGGCTGCGGTTGCAGGTCGTCATGAAACTGCGCGCCCCAGGTGCCTTCCTGCACCGCGCCGCTGGCGACCACGGCGCGCAGAATCGGTGCGTTCTGGATCAGGTCGGCATAGTCGGGGCGGTAGGCCACGCGCACATGAATGATCGGCCAGCCACGTTCACGGGCGCCTTGCTGCAGCGCCACGGCCTGTTTGATCAATGCCGCACGCGCCGGATCGTCAGCGGCCAGGCCCACGCGAATCCGCCCGTCCGGATGCAGCACGTCGTTTTGATAGTGCAGGGCGATCAGCGTCGGGCGGCTCATCAGACGAACACCTCAAGGTTGGCAAACACATCGTTGCAGTTGATCAGGTCGACCCGCTTGAGCTGGATCTTCCACTCACCGTTGTCCTGGGTGGCCAGCTTGTAGGTGTAGCGCCCGGCCAACTGGCGCTGGTCGAGACGCCATTCGCTGACCTGGAACGTCGCACTCACCACCAGCAAGCCCTGGCGGTCGAGGCCCTCGACCATCACGTTGCCGACCAGATGGGCGGTGCGCGTCACCGGCTGTTGCGACCAGTTGCGCACGTTCTCGACCCGGCGAATACGCACCTCACGCAGCATGCGGTTTTCCCAGAACAGCGAAATGTGATCGAACGGGTCGACCTGGCCGTGTTTTTGCGGCACCCAGTACATGCCCGAGTCGGTAAACAATTGGTCCCATTCCCAGAACCGGCGTTCATCCAGCAGCCGCGCTTCCTGGTACAGAAAGTGTTCGAGCTGGCGCAGGGTTTCAGCCGGCACTTGCGCAGGCGTCAGGTCGTGGGTCGACACATCGAAGGTGCGATCAAGCAGCATGGGTGCTCTCCTTGGCAATCAACGCGCCCGTGGTAATCACAGTGGCGCTCATGTAGTGCTTCCAGGCGGCAAACTGATTGCGCATGGGCAGCTCGCTGGTGCCATTGGTCGACACTGCGCCGTCTGGCAGCAACTGATCGGTGCCGGCGTAGCGGTGCATGCTGATCCACTCGCCGCCGCGGGTCATGTTGCCTTCCTGGCAGCGGGCGTAGACCTCGACATCGTCGGGCATGACATTGGAGGAGGGCGAATTGATCACGTTGGCGTAGGTGAGGGCGCGGTCGAAGACGGCGTCCGGCGCACCTTTGCAGCGGAAGGTCTGGATCTCGACCAGCGTGCGGTCCACAGCGATGGGGCGGATCACCCGAAACTGCATGAACACCGTGTGCGGCGAGCCGCTGCCGTAGATCACGGTGTTGTGCCGGTTCATGCCCAGAATGCTGCGCGCACGCTCTTCGCCGTAGGCTTGGGTCAGGCACTCGAAGTGCTCTTTGGAGACCTCGTCACGCTCGGCGGCGGCAGGGTCGAAGATCGCCTCCATGTAGCCGTGGCCGTTGTTATAGGCGCGCAGCTCGAGCTTTTCCCAGAAGTCATAAGGCTCGCCGTTGCCGTCCATGATCAACAGCTCGAAAGGCATTTCGCCCAGTGATTCGGCTTCGTCGCGGGCGGCATCGACCGAAGACTCATGGGTCACGCGGGCATGCATGGTGTCGTGCAGGTTCTCGTAGAAGACCTTCCAGTTCGAGCGCTGCTGCACCCTGAAAATACCGCCGGCCACTTCCACTTCACCGATGGGGGAGCGATCACAGAGGTTATCGATCGAGGTGATCACGCCGCCGAGAAAGCTTTTCAGGTCGGGGCCATGATCGATCTGGCTGGCGAAGACAAAGCCACGATAGCTGTTGACCCGTGCCAGGCTGACCATGGAGAAATCAGGGTGTTTGGGGTTGAAGCAGGTGCCCTCGAAACCGTTTTTGAGCGGTGCCGACAGGTGCTGGCCGTCAAGCTTGAAAGTCCAGGCGTGGTACGGGCAGCGGAAGAACTTGCCGACATTGCCGTCGCCTTCAGCCACCAGCTTGGCGCCTTTGTGCGGGCAGCGGTTGTAGAGCACGTTGACCTTTTTGTCGGCACCGCGCACCAGAATCACATCCTGATCGCCGATCCGCGTGGTGTGGTAGTCGCCGACGTTCTTGACCTGGCTTTCATGGCCGACATAAATCCAGGCCTGACCATAAATACGCTGCATTTCCAGCTCGAAAAGCTGCGGGTCGGTGTAGACGCTTTTATGCACGCTGTCGTCGCGGATCAGGGCCGCGATCTGTTCATTGCTGGGAATCATGAGGTTTCCTTTTTTGACGGCCATAAAAAGTCATGCTTACAAATCGAGGACCAGCCGGGCGCCGCTGGCGCGTGAGACGCAGGTACAAAAACTGCCTTCGGCACGCTCGCGTTCGGACAGGCAGATGTCGCGGTGCTCGACCGCGCCTTCCAGCACCTGGGCCACGCACACGCCGCAGTCGCCACGGCGGCAGTCGAACATCGGGTCCAGATCGGCCTCGATCATCGCTTCCAGTACGGTCTGGCCTGCTGGCACCTGTAGCGTGACGCCGCTGGCGCGCAACTCGACCTCGAAACCGGCTTCTGCATCGAGGCCGCTCTCTGCGCCAAGCGCACCGATAAACAGTTCGCTGTGAACCTGGCTGTCGTCCCAGCCGCACTCGCGAGCGGTTTGCAGGACGCTGGTAATCAGTGATTTGGGGCCGCAGACATACAGCTGGCGGCCGCTTGCCGGTGAAGCCAGCAACGTGGACAGCGGCATGCGCAAGGCAGGATCGCCGCCGCTGACCCAGCACTGCGCCGTGCCCAGGGCCTGCACTTCAGCGAGGTACGCCATACCTGCCGTCGCGCGGCCTGCGTAGTGAAGGGTGAAAGGCCGGTTTTGGCTCGACAGCGAGCGGGCCATGCCGAGAATCGGCGTGATACCGATGCCACCGGCGATCAGCAGGCAATCATCGGCGCCGTCCATCAGCTCGAAGTGGTTACGGGGGGCACGAACGCTGATGGGCTCGCCGACCTGCAGGCCATGAATCCAGCGCGAACCGCCCGTGCTGCGCTCTTCGAGCTGCACGGCGATTTCGTAGTGCACATCGTTGGGCAGGTTGACCAGCGAGTAGGCGCGCCACTGGCTTTTCTCGCCGGGAATCTGCACCTCGATATGCGCGCCGGGGGTAAAGCCCGGCAGGCTTTTGCCGGCGTCGTCGACCAGAATCAGACGGCGGATGGTGGGAGTGAGCGGCTCGATCCGTTCAACACGCAAAGACAGGCTGGACATGCACGATTCCTGAGTAAGGCGAGCGCGGGTCGCCGTTGAAGTCGTGCTTACTGTAGGGACGGGGGGTAGAGGGAAAAAAGCCGATACCGGCAAATCGATAGCCGCATCTTGCATATCTGCGGATCGGCGTTGTCAGCAGGCTCCGGATATTGCTTGTTGTCAGGAGGCCGGGTTGCAGGCAAGGGCCGCGTCGATCAGCCATTGTCGCAATTGCCGGGCAGCGGGGCGCATGGGCCTATCCGGGCGGTAGATGATGTAGAAGCCCCGGTCGACGACCAGCGCAGGCTCATAGAGTCGTATCAGTTCGCCGGACTCCAGCTCGTCCTCGACCAGCCAGGGACTGGTCAGCACCAGGCCCTGGCTACGCCTGGCGGCTTCGATGGACAGGATCGATTGATCGAAGCGCGGCCCGCTGTGGTCGTTCAAATGCGCCATCCCGACACGGCTCAACCACAGCGCCCAGTGATCGTGAGAGAGCGTATGCAACAGCCTGGCCTTTCCGATATCGGTGATTTCATTCAGTTGCAGTCGCTGCCGATAGGACGGATGGCAGTAGACCCGTAGTTCATCGCTGAGCAGCGGCTCGACGGTGAGCCTGGACGACTTGCCGTCAAAGTAGCGAATGGCGAAATCAATCGGATCCTTGTCGAAGTCGGTCAGCGCCTCGGTGGCCCGCAAGTGCAACTTCAACTGGGGGTGTTGCTGCATCAACAACGGCATGCGCCGCGAGAACCATTTGCTGGCCAGGGCCGGCGGCAGGCTCAGGCGTACCTCAGGATTGCTGTCGATACGGATGTCCTTGTGCGCTTCATCGAGCTGGCGTAGCGAAGGTTTTACGTTTTCCCAGTAACTCAGTGCTTCGGGCGTGGGATGAAGTTTGCGCGTGGCCCGCAAGAACAGCGACACCCCAAGCCAGGCCTCCAGTTTGCGAATCTGTTGACCCACCGCACCGGGCGTTACGCACAGTTGATCGGCCGCCGCTGTCAGGCTGCCTGCTCTCATGACGGCGTCGAAGTACGCAATGGACTTGAGCGGCAGTTCAGCTTTCATGGCGTAGTTTTTCTTCGGTATGAGGCGAACATAAAATCATTTGTCGGCCCTGCACAGCAACCACAAGAATGAGGCAGACCCTTTCCAAGGAAACCATCATGAATGTGCTGATTGTCTTCGCCCACCCCGAGCCGCAATCGTTCAGTGCGGCCTTGAAAGAGGTTGCCTTTAAAACATTCAGGGCGGCGGGTCATGAGGTCACCGTAAGCGATCTGTATGCACAGGGCTGGAATGCCGCACTGGGAGCAGGGGACTTTACCGGCGTTCGGGCCAATGCCGACTATCTGGATCTGTCGGCAGAACAGGACCACGCCTTTGCCCATGAGTCTTTTGCTCAGGACATACGTGAAGAGCAACGCAAGGTCGAACAAGCCGATCTGGTCATATTCCAGTTCCCGCTGTGGTGGTTCTCGATGCCGGCGATTTTAAAGGGCTGGGTCGACCGGGTGTTTGCCCGTGGTTTTGCTTACTCCGCCGGCAGGAAGTACGAGCGCGGCCACTTCAAGGGCAAGCGTGCGTTGCTGTGCCTGACCACCGGCACGGCCTCGACCCTGTATGAACCGGGCGGCATCGATGGTGACCTGCATCATATTCTTTGGCCGATTCATAATGGCATGCTCGCCTACACCGGGTTTACTGTGTTGCCACCGTATGCCGCCTGGATGCCCGCCAGACTTTCAGCAGAACAGCGCGCACAGCATCTGGACAATTACGCCAGGCATCTGGGCAATCTGGAGCACCTTGAGCCGTTGTACTTTCATTCATGGCAAGACTATGACGACACCCAACGCCTCAAGCCTGGCGTGATTGCCAGGTCCGGCGTGCAGTGGAACCCGCGTGCCGATCAATCCCGTGATGACGCGGCCGAACAATTCACCCCCGAACATTCCTGACAGTGGAGAACACGATGAAAGGCTACTGGATCATTCTGGGTGCTGAGGTCAAAGACGCTCAGGCACAAGCAGAATACGCACGGCTGTGGAAGCCCATCGGCGAACACTACGGTGCAAGCATTCGTGTGCTTGAGCCCGACGCGCTCAAGGAACTGACCCATGCCAGCCGGGCGCTGGTCGTCGAGTTTTCTTCTTACGAGCAAGCCAGGGCCTGCTATGCAGACCCGGCCTATACAGAAGCGAAGGCACATGCCCTTCGCGCAGCAGATCGTCAGTTGATCATCATCGAAGGGGATCTTGCCTGATTACTCAGGCTTGAAACTGCCAGGCGTCAGGGTGAAGTCTTCGTAGCGATGGCCGAGCAGGTCGCAGAGTGCTTCGACAATGATCTGATGATCCTGCCGGTCCGGCAGACCTGAGACCACTACGCTACCAATCACCCCTGCGCCCTCGACCGTCAGCGGAAAGCCACCGCCGCAATCGGCATAGTCCGCAGGCGAGAGGTGGTAACGCTCTGTAAGGGTCTTTTTCTCTAGTGCCAGCTCATGGGTCATGCGGTAGGAACTGCATAGAAAACGCTGCACGGTATTGGCCTTGCGCTTGACCCAGTCGTGGTTGTCCGAGGTCACGCCGGGGCAGGCGGCGAAGAACAGCGTGCGATCAAAACGTCTGATGTCGATGACCAGTGGCCAGTTGTGCGAGGTGGCACGGTCATACAACAGAGAGCCCAATTGCCAGGCGGTTCGCTCGTCAAAGCGTTTGAATTGCAGGGTTTGCTCCTGCTTGAGCAACGTGTTCAGGTCATCGGTCAGACTCATTAACATTTCCTTGTTTTGTTTTGTCGATGGGGCTGTCAAATACTACAGCGAATCGCTGTTCATACTCGACTCATCCACCCACTCCTGCATCGGCTGCGCCGGCGTACGGTTGATCAGCAGCCGCAACACATCCGGCCGTGCGTAATGCCCCACCGGGTCCAGCGCGGCCTTGGCCACGGCAATACTCCCCAGATCGATATCCGCGTACAAAATCCCTTCCTGCGTCTCGGCAATCGGCTCGCACAGCGGGGCGCCGTCCGGCCCATAGATCATCGCAAAGCCGCCGCCTTCAAGCAGCCATTCGGCCTTTTGCGGGGTGTCGATCAATTCGGCGAGCATGGCCTTGTCGACGATCGCGCAGGGCGCCAGCACGAAGCACTGGCCTTCCAGCGCGTAGACCTGAGAGGCGGCGTTGTTGGCTTGTGCGCTGAGCTGAAACGCCGCGCCGCGGTACACCGAAAAGCTCGGCCAGGCGGCCACATGCACTTGCTCGTGCTGGGCGTACATGGCGAACTTGGACAGCGGTTGCACGTGCTCGGCGCAGTTCAGTGCGCCGAGCCGGCCGAGTGCGGTGTCGAACACCACCAGGTCGCGGCCATCGCCTTCGCCGAACACTGAGCGTTCGACATGCGTGGGTTTGAGTTTGCGCCGGTTGCCGACCAGCCGGCCTTCGTCGTCGATGATCGCCTGCGACAGGTACAGCGTGCCGCCGCTGCGTTCCACATAGCCCAGCACGACATGAATGCGATGCTGTGCGGCGGCATCCAGCAGGCGCTGGAACGGTTCGCTACCAGGCGCCATGGCGTTTTCGAAGTAGCGCTGCACGAAGCGCATGCCGCTTGCCGGGGCATCGGTCCAGATCCACCATGGATAACCGGGGATCCACACCTCGGGAAACGCGATCAGGGCCGCGCCTTGGTTAGCGGCTTCGGCGATCAGGTCAATGGCCTTGTCGATGCTTTTGTGCAAATCGAGAAAAACCGGTGCGGCCTGGACGGCGGCAACCTTGTAGCGAGTGTGTTGGCTCATGTGGGGGCTCTCCGGTCAGAACAGGTAGGCAAGGCGCAGGTTCAGGCGCAGGTTTTCTTTGGGGCCGTTATCGACCTCAAGGTCTCGGCCAGCCTGGGTTTGCAGCTGGGTTTTCGGGGTCAGGAAGTGCGACCAGGTGAGCAGAAAGCGGCTGCCGTTGAGGCTGTCGTCAAGGGCTTGATCGTTGAAGCGGTTTTCGCCGCCGGTGGTGTGAATCCAGGTCAGGCCCAACTGGTTCGCCGGGTTGAGTACATAACGCAGGTGGCTCTGCACTTCGAAGACTGGCGCTTGCTTGAGTCGGCCGCCGAGGTAGTCGTCGTTCTCGCCGAACCAGTCGCGCTCAAAGGTGATTTCGCCGTACAGCGTGCGCGGGATCAGGGCGTGGACGTAGTTGACTTCCAGCACGCCCTTGAAGCGGTTTTCGCCAATGTTCATGGCGCCCTGATCGCCGTCGTAGCTTCCCAATGGCAGACCGACGAAGGCGCCCATGCTGAAATAGCGTTCCTTGTCGGGGTCGTTGTACAGCCAGATCGCACTGCCGATGAACGGGTCGCCAAAGGCGCTTTCGGAGCGCTTGTTGTCGCCGCTCATCTTCAGGTGGCCCCAGGGCAGGATCACCTGCGGGGTGACCAGAAAACCGGCCAGCGAGGTCCACTCAACGTAGCGCGCCAGGACGATATCGCTGTCGAGCTGAAAGTCGCCCGGCACCTTGTGGCCGTCGACCCGTACTTCGTTGCGTTCGGCGTGCTGGTAGTACATGACGCCCAGATGGGTGCCTTCCGGCAGCGGCGCATTGTCGCCGGGCTCGGTGGTGATCACGTAGGCGCTGGCAAAGCCGCTGTACAGGCCCAGCAGGGTCAGGACGCAAAACATTGCTCTCATGGCATGTCTCTTTTGAGGGGGGAATTCAGTTGCGCGACAGTGGCTGGCGGCCGATCAGGTTTTGCAGGGTCTGGGCGATGGCGAGCAGGCGCGCATCGCTGCCTGGCAGGCCGTCGAGCTCCAGGCCAACCGGTAGCGCAGGTGTGCCGGCCAGCCCGATTGGCAGGCTGATGCCCGGCAGCCCGGCGTTGCTGCCGGGGTCGGTGTTGCGGATCATGCGGGCGAAGGCGTCGAAGCTTGTGGCCTGTGGGTTGCTGGGGATTGCCAGCTCCGGTGTGGTCGGGAACACCAGAGCGTCGAGCGTGTGGCTGTCGAGCAGCGTGCGGTAATGCTGGATGAGCTGCGGCCGGCCGCTGTCCATCGCCCAGCGATACGCCGGTGCCAGGTCGGTTACCTGGCCATCCGGGTGCGGCAGTTTGCGCGGCATGATGAAATGCTCGAACAGGCCCTTCACGTCGGGGCCGGAAATCTGCCGGGCCAGTTCCTCAAGCGACACACCGGTGTGCTGGTCGCGCAGCCAGGCTTGCAGGGCATCGCGACCTTCATACAGCGCGATGGGCATGCTGATCCGCGCATTCAATTCATGAATGCCCGGCATCGTCACCGGTACCAGGGTGACGCCGGCTTTTTCCAGTTGCGCCAGTGCCGCACGCGCCTGTTGTTCGACTTCGGGGGCAAGGTCGGTCCAGAACTCGCTGACCACGCCCAGGCGAATCTGCTTTGGCAACGGTGCGGCAACCGGTTGTTCGCCGGTGATCACCCGGTCGAGCAGGATCACGTCCTCGACTGACCGAGCCATGGGGCCTGCGGTGTCGCGGGTGGGCGAAATTGGTGTAATGCCGTGCTGGCTGTAGCGTCCAACTGTTGGGCGCAGGCCGACACAGCCGTTCAGGGCGCAGGGCTGGCGCACCGAGCCGCCGGTGTCGGTGCCCAGCGCCAGCGGCACCAGCCGGGCGCCGACCGCGCTGCCGCTGCCCGATGAAGAGCCACCGGCAATGCGGCTCGGGTCATAGGCATTGCGTACGCCGATGGTGCCTGGCACGTGAAAGGCGGTGTTATAGCCTGACGAGCCAAACGCCAGTTCGTGCATATTGGTCTTGCCGACGATGATTGCGCCTGCGGCCTGCAAGCGTTCGACGACCGGCGCGCTGCTGGCTGGATAAAAATTCTTGAGTGCCGGGGTGCCGGCGCTATTGGCAAAGCCCTTGACCTGAATGTTGTCCTTGATACCGATGGGCACGCCGCCCAGTGGCAGGCAGGCTTCGCCACGGGCCAGGCGCTGGTCGTAGGCGTCGGCCTGCGCCAGGGCCCGGTCTGCCTCTACGGCGATAAAAGCGTTGAGCTGGCGGTGGCTGTCGATGCGCGCCAGAAAGGCTTCGACCAGTTGGCGGCTGCTGACCGTGCGGGCACACACCATGGCGGCCGCTTCGCTGCCGGTCAGTTCAGTGAGGTCCTGGGGCACCGTGGCCGCCAGCGTGGTGGTGGCGGCCAGTGCCAGCGGCGCGCCCTTGATCCATCGTGAATAGTGCATAGCCCGTCTCGTTCCGGTTGTGCGGCGCAAGTGCCGTTAGCGAAAACCTTATCGGGCAGGGGACGTGTTGAAACTCCTCAAGAATGAGGAGGGCGCTTTAAAAGTGCCGGGAAAGCTGGGTGCGGTTGGTGCATTCCAGTTTGTTCATGGCGTTGTTCAGGTGGGTACGCACGGTGGTGAAGGCGATGCCCAGTTGGCGGGCGACTTCTTTGTCGCTTGCACCGTTTGCGACCAGCCGCGCCACATCGGCCTCGCGCTGCGACAGCCGTGCGCCGGGGCAAGCAACCTGGGCCAGCGACTTGGTGAAGTAGGGCGTCAGTTCCTTGAGAATCCGCTCTTCGCGCTCGCCAAACGCCGGGTCGCCCGCGCCGCGCCAGATGCGCAGATCACCGACATCGCGGCCCTGATCGAAGAAATACACGTTGATGCCGTGGTGCATGCCGGCGGGCTTGAGAAAGTCGCAGTAGAACTGGCTGTGCTGCAAGGTACTGCGCTGAATGACCCGATCGACGTTGGTCGCTTCGGCCAGCGGGCGCATGGCCGGCGTGACCAGGTCGACCTGGTGAAAAAACGCATCGTAGGCGTTCAGGTGCGCGTTATCGATATTCACCGAGCAACGCCGGGTAGAGCGCTGTTGCTGTTCGTCCCAGACAAACGAGGCCGCGTAATCGGCATGCAAGAGCTGCGCGACCAGTTGCAATACGGCAGAGCGGGCATCGGGCTTGCCCTTGTATTCGCACAGGCGCCAGATGATTTCGGCCATGCAGTCCAGCTCTTTGCTCTCGAACATCAAGCCCATGTTACCCAATCTCCCACCGTGCGAACTGATGCAGCGGCGAGAGCAAGATATGTGCCTGTTGGTTTATAAAAGCGCCTTATTTCCAAGGCAAAAAACTATCTATTTGATCTATTCATGGCTGACGCCTAACGTGGTGCCTCACATGCCGTACCGGGGCGATGGCTCGACTGGTACGGCCTTGGGCGCGGCTTATGCCGCGCCTTTTTTTATGTTTCAGGAACCTGGCTCTGTAGGAGCGGCTTTAGCAGCGAAGTGCACAAATTGCGCCGTCTGTTTCCCGGCTGAAGCCGGTCCTACGGTCGTTCTACCCGCAAAAAATCCTGATCAATCAGTAACCAGCTGTTTTAAAAGTAATTTTTTATTACATCAGGGCTTCACAGATGTGAAAAATGTTGTTAAATTGCCGGCCATTCCAGCACAGCACTGCAACAGGGCTTGCGGGAATGTTCTAACGAGTGCCATGCACTCGCAGCAATACAGGGGCGTCGCCAAGCGGTAAGGCAGCAGGTTTTGATCCTGCCATGCGTTGGTTCGAATCCAGCCGCCCCTGCCATTTTTATCCTTCCTGCTTCAAATCCTCTCAGTCGATACGGCCATCAGGCGCCAGGTGCTGTTTCAGATGCGCCAGCAAGGCACTGACTTTCGCCAGCCCTTCACGATTTTTCAGCCAGACGATATTCATCGGCAGCCCGTCCGTGGCCAGCTCTGGCAGCACCTCAAGCAAACGACCTTCTTGCAGATGCCCCTGCACCAGCCAGGTGGGCAGTTGCGCGATGCCGTGGCCGGCCAGGGTTGCAATCACTTCGCCTTCGCCGTCGCCCACCGCAATGCGTGGCTGCAGCGTGCGCCGCTCCATCTCGCCGGGCTGACGACCTTTGAAATACCACGGCGCGACCAGACCGTCGGTGTGGGCATAGGCGATGCAGTGATGGTGCTCCAGATCCTGTTCGTTCAGCGGCACGCCATGCCCGGCCAGATAGGCAGGGGAGGCGCACATGATCAGCCGCTGCGCGCCGAGAAAATGATGCCCCAACGCCGCCGGCCAACTGTCCGGGCCGCCAATGCGCACCACGATGTCGATGCCTTGCTGCACCGGGTCGACAAAGTGGTCGGAAAACGAAATGTGCGGCAGCAACTGCGGGTGCGCACGGACGAAATCCAGGATCAACGGCAACGCATGCAGCCGCCCGAATGACGCCGGCAGGTCAATCCTGATCTTGCCCTGCGGCTCGTTGTGTTCAGTGGCCAGGGTCAGTTCGGCTTCTTCAAGATCCGACAGTACCGCGGTACAGGTGCGGTAAAAGGTCAGCCCGGCCTCGGTCAGCGACAAGCGTCGCGTGGTGCGCTGGAACAAGCGGGCACCCAGTCGCGACTCCAGCCGCGCCACGCTTTTGCTGACGGCGGAGGCGGTGAGGTTCAAGCGTTCGGCCGCGCTGGCAAAGCTGCCCATGTCAGCGACGGTCACGAAAACATCGAGGCCCTTGAGGCGTTCGGAAGAGTACATGGCGTGCCTTATTGATGAATCTGGCTCCGGTCATAAGGTCATTTATGTCCGAAATCGATGATTAATTCTGCAATAGGCTACGTCAAAGCCTGGCACAACGATATGAGCTGCCGGTATTCGACCTTCACTCTGGAGTTTTCATGAATTTGTTCGATTCGTTTCAGTTAGGCAGCACCCCATTGCGTAACCGTGTGGTCATGGCGCCCATGACCCGTTCCCGTGCGCCTGAAGACATCGCCACCGAGCAGATCGCGCTGTATTACACCCAGCGCGCCACGGCGGGTTTGATCGTGTCCGAAGGCACGCCGATTTCTCGCGAAGGCCAGGGATATCTGTTCAACCCGGGCATTTTCAGCCCGCAGCAAATTGCCGGCTGGAAGCTGACCACTGACTCGGT
The DNA here is from genome assembly GCF_054589175.1 of Pseudomonas sp. 3A(2025). Taxonomy (NCBI): domain Bacteria; kingdom Pseudomonadati; phylum Pseudomonadota; class Gammaproteobacteria; order Pseudomonadales; family Pseudomonadaceae; genus Pseudomonas; species Pseudomonas sp. 3A(2025). The sequence continues at coordinate 29,195 of NZ_BAAILM010000009.1, forward strand.
ACACAGCGCAGGCGGGCGGATCTTTGCCCAGTTGTGGCATGTGGGGCGCGTGTCGCACACCTCGATCCAGATCGACGGCGCCGCGCCGGTGAGCGCCAGCAGCAAGCCGGCCCGTGGCGCCGTGGCCTTCGGTTATGACGAGCAAGGGCAACAGGGTTTTGTGCCGACCTCACAGCCACGGCCGTTGAGCACCGAAGAAGTCGGGCGGGTGGTCAACGACTTCGCCCAGGCGGCCGCCAATGCCATCGAGGCTGGTTTCGACGGCGTCGAAATTCACGGGGCCAATGGTTACCTGCTTGAGCAGTTCATGAACCCTGAGGTCAACGATCGCAGCGATCGCTACAGCGCAGGCACCCTGGAGAACCGCTTGCGCTTTGTCTTTGAGGTGGTCGATGCCGTGAGCCAGCGCATCGGCAAGGACAAGGTCGGGATTCGTATCTCGCCGTACGGGCAACTGTTCGACATGCCGCTGTACCCGCAGATCGACGAAACCTACAGCGCCCTGTGCGCCGGCCTCGGCGCGCGCGGCATCGCCTATGTGCACGTGATGGACCAGACGCATTTCTTTTTCAAGCCAGACAATGCCGTGGCCAAACAGGAAGCGCTGGACACCTTGCTCGGTAACTGCCGCAAAGGCCTGGGCAACACCGCGCTGATTCTGGCCGGCGACCTGACCCGCGAGCGCGCCCAGCAGTGGCTCGACGCTGGCTTGATCGACCTTGCGGGATTTGGCCAGCCATTCATTGCCAACCCGGACCTGGTGGCACGCCTGGAAAACGACTGGCCGCTGACCGAGGCAGATCGTGACACCTACTACGGCGGTGGCGCGAAGGGGTTCATCGATTATGCGCCGTATGTCGCGTAGGCCGCTGACTGCGTCAGGCTTGTCCATCCAGCAACAACCCCACCTGGCGGCGCTTCGAAAGCTTGCCCACCACCAATTGGTGTGAGCGGGTCAGCAGGTCACGCAGTTCTTCGTCGCTGATCGTCTCGGGCCGCGCCAAGCTGATCCAGTGGGCGCGGGCCAGGTACGGAGCGGGGCGGATGCCGGGGCGGTCGACATAGCCCAGAAACAGATCGGACGCGACCTTGAACGCCAGCCCGTCGCCGGCCAGGTGCATCAGCGCGAACATCTTGTTGTCGGCCACGGAAAACACCCGCACGCCGCCCCATTTGTAATCCTCACGGGCGCCGGGCAATTGCAGGCAGAAACCGGCAATGTCTTCGCTTTGCATAACGGGTCCTCAAGGTGGAAGGTGTTCGATAGTCGCACGAATAATCGATCAGCGGATTGTAGCCGTCCGCCCCAGTCTTTAGTGTGCAGGCTTTATCCTGTCAGGAGCCTCGAATGTCTGCCGTGCAACTTGCCGATGGTCCACTCAACTACCTGCTCGAAGGTCCGGCCGATGCGCCGGTGCTGGTGTTCTCCAACTCGCTGGGCACTGATCTGCACATGTGGGACAACCAGATTCCGGCCTTTACCGAGCATTTTCGTGTGCTGCGCTACGACACCCGTGGCCATGGCCGCTCGCTGGTGACCGAAGGCCCGTACAACATCGAACAGAATGGCCGCGATGTGCTGGCCCTGCTCGACGCGCTGGACATCGACCGTGCGTATTTCGTCGGCCTGTCGATGGGCGGCCTGATCGGCCAGTGGCTGGCAATCAACGCGCCGCAGCGCCTGCACCGTGTGGTGCTGTGCAACACTGCGGCCCTGATTGGCAGTCCTGAAATCTGGAACCCGCGCATCGAAACCGTGCTGCGTGATGGCCAGCCAGCCATGGTCGCGTTGCGCGATGCGTCGATTTCGCGCTGGTTTACCCCGCAATTTGCCGAGCAGGAACCGGCCCGCGTCGAGCCGATTGTCGGCATGCTGGCGCAGACCTCGCCACAAGGCTATGCCGCCAACTGCGCGGCAGTGCGCGATGGTGATTTCCGCGAGCAGATCGCCTCGATCAAGTTGCCGGTGCTGGTGGTTTGCGGCACTCAGGATGCGGTGACCACGCCTGAACACGGACGCTTCATGGTCGAGCGCATCGACGGCGCGCAGCAGGTCGACCTGCATGCTGCGCACCTGTCCAGCGTTGAAGCCGGCGAGTTGTTCACCCGCCCGGTGCTGGCGTTTTTGACCGCTCAATAAGTCCTTGCAGCGCCAGGTGTGTGCCTGGCGCTGGCATACTGACCGCTTCAACCGGCCCAAGGTGATGCGGTGTTCGATCTCAACGATCTCTATTATTTTGTCCAGGTGGTCGAGTGCCAAGGCTTTGCTGCGGCCAGTCGCAAGCTGGGCATCCCCAAATCCCGGCTCAGCCGGCGTATTGCCGGGCTCGAAGAGCGTCTGGGAGTGCGGCTGATTCAGCGCTCCACCCGCCAGTTTGCGGTCACCGACAGCGGTCGCGACTACCATGCGCACTGCCTGGCCATGATCGTCGAGGCCGAGGCGGCCGAAGATTTCATCCTGCGCTCGCAGGCTGAACCTCAGGGCCGGGTGACGATCAGTTGCCCGCCGATGCTCGCCTGCATGGGCGGCAATCAAGCCGTCGCCAGTTTTATGGCGGCGCACCCCAAAGTGCATGTGCATATCGAAAGCTCCAACCGCCGTGTCGACCTGCTGGCCGAACACGTTGACATCGCCTTGCGTGTCCGTTTTCCGCCGCTTGAGGATGAAGGTCTGGTGGTCAAACATCTGGGTCGCAGCTTGCAAGCGCTGGTAGCGCACCCTGATCTGGCTTTATTAATACCACCCGGTGCCGGCCTTGAGGCCTTGTCGAACCTGCCCAGTGTCAGCCAGCCGACGTCGACAGTGGATTACCGCTGGCGGTTGCGTTCCAGTGCACATGCTGACGCACACCATTACCAGGAGGTGCGCTATGCCCCGCGGCTGATCAGCACAGACCTCAATGTGCTGCGTGAAGCCGCTTTGCAGGGTGTCGGCGTGGCTCAGTTGCCTGAAATCATGGTGCGTGAAGATGTGCGTCAGGGCCGGCTGGTGACGCTGTTTGCCGAACACCCACCCGAATGTGGCATCGTGCATGCTGTATTTGCGTCGCGGCGCGGGCTATTGCCGGCGGTGAGGGGGTTGCTGGATGCGTTTGAAGTGTCATTCAAGGTGTGGCAGACCGATTGTCCTGCTGATGGGACAATGAGTCGCATTTTTCCGGGCTAATCAACCATTGTCATTGCCGGTAGGATGATCGCCATTCGTCGCCGCGCCTGGCGAGATCATTCGGGAAATAGCCATGAACATTCTGCACATCGATTCCAGCATCCTCGGCGAACATTCTGCTTCGCGTCAGCTTACCCAGCGTGTCGTCGCCGCCTTGCAGGCGGGTGAGGCGGGCAGCCAAGTGACTTACCGTGACGTGGCCAGCGATAACCTGGGACATTTCTCGGCCGCCAGCCTGGCCGCTGCCGCGACCCCGGCCGAAAGCCGCAGCGTTGCTCAACAGCAGGAAGTGGACGGCAACGAAGCGATTCTGCAAGAGTTTCTCGGCGCCGACGTGCTGGTGGTGGGCGCGCCCATGTACAACTTCACTTTGCCCAGTCAGTTGAAGGCCTGGATCGACCGCATCACCGTGGCCGGCCGTACCTTTCGCTACAGCGAAACCGGTCCCGAAGGCCTGGCGGGCGGCAAGAAAGTGATCGTGGTGTCGACCTCCGGTGGCCTGCATGTCGGCCAGCCAAGCGGGGTGGGTCATGAAGAGCTGCTCAAGGTGCTGTTCGGCTTTCTCGGTATCACCGACCTGCACTTCGTCCGCGCCCACGGCCTGGCCTATGGCGACGCACTGCGTGCCGAGGCCCTGAGTGCCGCGCACCAGCACATCGAAAAAGGTGTGCTGGCCGGCGCCTGATCGTCAGCACGACCTCCGCGTCAGCAAACGCCCGCCCGCACAGCGGGCGTTTTTGTTTTTATAGTCCGGCGCGGCAGCGCAGCGTCATCGACGGCAGTTCGCCATAACGCTTGCGGTACTCTTGCGAAAACCTCCCCAGGTGGGCAAAGCCCCATTTCAGCGCCACATCGGTGACCGACGCGTCGCGGTTGCTGCACAGCTCCTGGTGTACTTGTTCCAGGCGCACGTCGCGCAAATACGCCATCGGGCTGGTGCCGGTAAATTCTCGAAACCCGGCAAACAGCGTGCGTACGCTGACATCGGCGTGTTCGGCCATTTGCTCGATACTCAGCGGCTCGTGGGCATGGGCACGGATGAATTCTTCGGTGCGTTTGACGAACCACGGCGACAGCTTGCGGCCGTCGCCGGTGCTCTGGGGGATGTGCAGGTTATTGGGCTGGCCGTAGATCAAGGCATTGAGCAGGGTCGACTCGAACTGCTTGAACACCATCGGCTGGTGCAGCGGGTGGTCGGCGCAGCACAAGGCCTCCATCAGGGTGCTCAGCAACTGCAGGAAATAACTGCCGCCCGGACTGTCGAGGCGCAGTTGCGGGGCGAATTGCAGTGGCTTGTCGAGGTGATGGCCCAGGTGCTGTTTGCAATGGCGCTCAAGGTCGATGCGCTCCAGGCGCAGCGCCAGTTGCGGCGCGTCGGCGGCCCAGCGCATGTGTACGGGCGTGTCCGGGGAAATCAGCGAGGCGCACTGCGGGGACGAGGTAAACACCTGCCCGTCGCAGTCGATCTCGGCGCTGCCGCGAATGGGCATCTGCACCAGAAAGAAATGTTCCAGCCGGCCGGGGTCGATCAGCACCGGGGCGCCATATTCCAGGCGGCTCAGCGACAGGTTACCGCGTTGCAAATGATGCATCGCGGCGCTGATCGCTTTCGAGGGGCCGATGGCCCGCAGCTCGTGGGGCTTGAACACATTGCTGACGTTATGCCGGATGCTCTCGGCATCGTTGAGCACGAACAAGCGGTTCCTGGCATTGAACAATGGGGTTTCGGTGTTCATGTTCTACCTCGCGCACGCACGGTTTGCGAGCAGAGTGCGCCACCCTGTTACCGGGCGTTTGCAGTATCCGGATAGTTCTTGCAGTAACCGGATACTGCGGCACCTCTACTGTTTCCAATGGCCACTTGAGCGGGCCTTTACGGATATATAGCAATCGCCGCGCCAGTTTTCAGCCCATGAACAGGCCTGAAAGTTTATGCACGCGCCGGACAACCCTTGCACGGATCGGATAGTGCGCTTTCGGGCTGTACCGCAAGAATGTTTCCAACGTCCATCGCATTGGAAACATCACATGAACGGTCGCTATATCACTGTCACCAGTCCTGCCGGCGAGCAGTTTCAGGCCTACCTGGCCACCGCAATCGGTGGCCGCGGTCCCGGTGTGGTGCTGTGCCAGGAAATCTTCGGCGTCAACCCGGCCATGCGCCAGGTGGCCGATGACCTGGCCGAAGAAGGCTACACCGTGCTGGTGCCCGACTTGTACTGGCGCCAGGTGCCGGGCATCGAACTGGACTACACCGAAAAAGACTTTGCCATCGCCTTTTCACTGTATCAGGCCTATGACGAAGCGCTGGGCATCGATGACATCGCCAGCAGCCTGGCAGCCTTGAGCAAACTGCCTGAATGCACGCCGGGCGCCCAAGGCGTGGTCGGTTACTGCCTGGGTGGCAAGCTGGCCTATCTGGCGGCGTGTCGCTTGCCGCAAGTGGCGTGCGCCGTGGGCTATTACGGCGTTGGTATCGAAAATGCCCTGCACGAACTCGAAGGTTTGCAAGGCCGGCGCCTGGTGCTGCACCTGGCCGGCAACGACCAGTTCTGCCCGCCAGCGGCGCAAGCGCAGATTCAGGCTGCTGCCGGGCAGACGCCTGGGCTGACCACGCACCTGTATCCCGGTGTCGACCATGCCTTTGCCCGGCCCAAGGGCCATCATTTCGACAAGGCCGCCGCGCAAATTGCCCACGAGCGCACTGTGGCAGCCCTGCGCCTGAGCATCGGCCCGGACTACGACCTGTCGGCGCTGTGGGAAGAACACATCCGTCACGAATTCGACACCCGCGATGTGCCGGCCACCATGGCCACCATGGTCGCAGAACCTTACGTCAACCACATCCCGACCATGACCGGCGGCGTCGGCTACGCCCAGCTCAGCCGCTTCTATCAGCATCACTTCGTCCACGGCAACCCGGCCGACATGGGCCTGACGCCGATCTCGCGCACGGTTGGCCAAACCCAGATCGTCGACGAATTCATCATGACCTTCACCCACGACAGCGTCATCGACTGGATGCTGCCGGGGGTTCCGCCCACCGGGCGCAAGGTCGAGATTCCGATGCTCGGCGTGGTGCGTTTCCGTGGGCCCAAACTCTGCCACGAACACATCTATTGGGACCAGGCCAGCGTGCTGGTGCAGATCGGCTTGCTCGACCCGAACGGGCTGCCAGTAGCCGGCCGTGAAACCGCCGACAAGCTGCGCGATGAAAGCCTGCCCTCCAACACGCTGATGCCCAACTGGGCCGACAGCGCCAAGCACTCGGCATAAGGAGCCTGTCATGTCCGCTTTTCTCAATGGCACTGCATTGCACGGCAAGCTGGCGCTGATCAGCGGCGGCGCGACCCTGATCGGCATGGCGGTCGCCTGCGGCCTGATCGCCGCCGGTGCCCGCGTCGCGCTGCTGGATATCGACCGTGAAGCCGGCGCGCAGACCGCCAGCCTGCTCGGTGCGCAGGCCCGCTTCGTCGAAGTCGACATTACCGACGATCCAGCGCTGAGCGCGGCGCTGGCGCAGATTCGTGGCGAGTGGGGCCCGGTCGACCTGCTGATCAACCTGGCGTGCACCTATCAGGACGACGGCTTTGCCTCGCCGCGCCAGGACTGGCTGCGCGCCCTGGACATCAACCTGGTCTCGGCGGTGGCGCTGGCCCAGGCGGTGCATCAGGACCTCAAGGAACGGCGCGGCGCAATCGTCAATTTCACCTCGATTTCGGCCGGTTGCGCGCAGACCGGGCGCTGGATCTACCCGGTGTCCAAGGCCGCAATCAAGCAACTGACCCGCAGCATGGCCATGGACTTTGCCGGCGACGGCATTCGCGTCAACTCGGTGTCGCCGGGCTGGACCTGGTCGCGGGTGATCGCCGAGGTCAGCGGTGGTGACCGCGCCAAGGCCGACCGCGTGGCGGCGGCGTATCACCTGCTGGGGCGCCTCGGTGAGCCGGACGAGGTGGCCAATGTGGTGACCTTTCTGTGCTCGCCGGCCGCCAGCTTCGTCACCGGTGCCGACTATGCGGTCGACGGCGGCTATTCGGTGATGGGCCCGGAACAGAATCAGCCGGCCATTCCCCGCCTTGCTGAATAAAGGCCTTGCTGAGCAAACCCTGCACACAGCGTTATCAACCTCGATCCAACGGAGAACAACAATGCGTCGTATCGCTATCGTCGGAGCCGGCCAGGCCGGGTTGCAACTGGGTCTGGGCCTGTTGGCCCAGGGTTATCACGTCACCCTGGCGACCAATCGCACAGCCGAAGAAATTCGCGCCGGCAAGGTCATGTCCAGCCAGTGCATGTTCAACAGCTCGTTGCAGATCGAGCGCGACCTGGGCCTCGATTTCTGGGAAGAGCAGTGCCCGGCGGTCGAGGGCATCGGCCTCAACGTGGCCAACCCTGAAGTGCCTGGCCAGTCGCTGTTCAACTGGAGCGCGCGGCTGGACCGCTATGCCCAGTCGGTGGACCAGCGCCTGAAAATGCCGGTGTGGATGGGCGAGTTCGTCAAGCGCGGCGGTGACCTGCTGATCGAAGACGTGGGCATCAACGAGCTGGAGAAACTCTCGGCCAGCCATGATCTGGTGCTGCTTGCCGCCGGCAAGGGCGAGGTGGTCAACCTGTTCGCCAAAGACCCGGTGCGCACCGTGTTCAGCACCCCGCAGCGTTCGCTGGCGCTGACCTATGTGAAGGGCATGACGCCGGTGTCGCCGTATTCGCGGGTCGCCTTCAACCTGATTCCGGGCGTTGGCGAATACTTTGTGTTCCCGGCGCTGACCCTGAGCGGGCCATGCGAAATCATGGTCTTCGAAGGCATCCCCGGCGGACCGATGGACTGCTGGCAGGGCATTACCAGCCCCGAACAGCACCTGGAAAAAAGCCTGGAACTGGTGCGCCATTACCTGCCCTGGGAAGCCGAGCGCTGCGCCAATGTCAGCCTGACCGACGACAAGGGCTTCTTGTCCGGGCGCTTCACGCCGATGGTCCGTCGCCCGGTGCTGACCTTGCCGTCGGGCCGTGAGGTGTTCGGCATGGCCGATGCGCTGGTGGTCAACGATCCGATCACCGGCCAGGGCGCCAACAACGCCGCCAAGTGCAGCAAGGTGTACCTGGACGCGATCCTCGCGCAAGGCGACCAGCCGTTCAGCCGTTCGTGGATGGAGCAGACCTTCGAGCAGTACTGGTCGTACGCCGGTGAAGTGGTCAAGTGGACCAACAGCATGCTGCAACCGCCGGCCCCGCACCTCTTGCAGTTGCTCGGTGCCGCCAGCCAGTCGCAGCCGGTGGCCAGCGCGATCACCAACGCCTTCGACGACCCGCGCCAGTTCGCGCCGTGGTGGTTCGACGCTCGCCAGTGTCAGGACTTTATCCAGAACAAGAGCCAACAGGCCGCCTGAAGCCTGCCGCACGCCACGATCAGCCGAGGAATAATCAACATGAACGCCGCCACCACCCTGACACCCGCCGACCTGCTTGAAGCGCAAAACCTGGATGTGCGCGAACTGCGCAATCTGCTGGGCCAGTTCGCCACTGGCGTGACCGTGGTCACCACCCGCACCGCCGACGGCCGCAACATCGGCATGACCGCCAACTCGTTCTCTTCCGTGTCCCTCGACCCGCCGCTGGTGCTGTGGAGCCTGGCCCGCACGGCGCCGAGCCTGAACGACTTTCTACAGGCCAGCCATTTTGCGATCAACGTGCTGGGCGCCGACCAGCACGGGCTGTCCGGCCAGTTCGCCCGGCCTGCCAGCGATAAATTCGCCGGGGTCTCCTTCTGCCACGGCAAGGCCGGCATGCCGGTGCTCGATGACGTGGCTGCAGTGCTGGTATGCCGCAACGTCACCCAGTACGAAGGCGGCGATCACCTGATCTTTATTGGTGAAATCGAACAATGCCGACACAGCGGCGCAGAACCGCTGGTCTTCCACGCAGGCCGCTACCGTGTTGCTGCACAGCATCCAGCCCTCGGCCAATAAGCGCTTTTCATACAACGCCAACATCTGCCGCCACTTTTTGCTGTAACGGGGAGTTAATCATGAAAAAGCTGCTTTCAATCTGTGCCTGCAGTGCCGGCCTTGCGAGTGCACAACTGGCCTGCGCCTATGATCTGCCGGCGGTCAACCTGGGGCTGACCAGCTTCATGGACGGCGGTTTGCCGGCAGGTGGTGGCTGGTATATCCAGCAGTATCTGCAGAACTACTCGGCCAACCACCTGCGTGACAAGGATGGCAACGATCTGGCGTTGCCCAAGCACGAGCTGGACTTCCAGCTGGCGGTCACGCAACTGAGCTATCTGTCCGATCTGCGCCTGGGCAACGGCAGCCTGGGTCTGAACTTTGTGTTGCCGATCATCGCCGACATCGACGTCGATGACGGTTTGAATAACGCCGCCCTCAAGGCACGCAGCGGGATGGGCGACCTGTTGATCGGCCCGTTCATCCAGTTCGACCCGATCATGGGGCCCGACGGCCCGCGCTTTGTGCACCGCATCGAGTTGCAGGTCAACCTGCCGACCGGCGACTACGACCGTGACCGCGACATCAACCCTGGCAACAACGCCTGGTCGTTCAACCCCTACTGGGCTGCCACCTACTGGTTTACGCCGAAATGGACGGCCTCCATACGCGCTCACTACCTGTACAACGGCAAGAACGATTCGCCCACCCGCGGCTTCGCTGGCGTGGACGATATCCAGGCCGGCCAGGCGCTGCACGCCAACTTCACCACCGATTATGCGGTCACCGATCATCTGCGCCTGGGCCTGAACGGCTACTGGCTCAAGCAGATCAGCGACACCCGCTTCGACGGCCATGAAGTGTCCGGCCGCCGGGAAAAGGTCTGGGCCATCGGCCCCGGCGCCATGTACAGCTTCTCGCCGGAGGATCATCTGTTCTTCAACGCCTACTTCGAGCAGGACGCGGAAAACCGCCCAGAGGGCACCCGAGTGCAGGCGCGCTACGTGCACCACTTCTAAGTGATTGCTCCACAACGCTTAGGGCTTTTGCCTGCCTTACGGCAGGCTTTTTTTGTTGGTCTTCAAATGCAGTCAGCACGGCGAGGAGCCCTTATGCACACTTCTTCTGGCGCTGCGGCGCTGATTTGCCGCACTGACACCTCTGGCCGTATCGAACATTGCAGCGATGATTTCGCCGCCGCGCACGGTTATCCAGCCAGCGCACTGATCGGGCAAACCTTCGCCCGGCTGCGCGACACCTCGATGCCGCCCCCCGTGTTCCAGAGCCTCTGGGCCAGTCTGCGCGCGCAGGGGCCGTGGATGGGGCTGGTGTGTAACCGCCATGCAAACGGCGAGCTGCTGTGGTTCAACCTCTATATAAAACCGGTTTACGGCAATGCTGGCGTGCAAGGCTATGGCGGGGTGTATCTGCCGGCCAGCGCCGACCAGATCCAGCGTGCCGAACGTATTTATGCGCAGTGGCAGTCGGGCGGTTCGCCACTGGGCCTCGGGCGCCGACTGGCCCGCTTTGGCGCGGTGCATGGCGTATCACTGGTGCTGGCGGCGGCGCTCGCTGTGCTGCTGCCTTTTTTACCGTCCGGGTTATGGCAGGGCGGCGCGCTGCTGGGCGGGGTATTGGCCTTGGGCATCTGGCAGCAATCGCGTATTACCCGGCGTCTTGATCAGGTGCTGGGCGAGCATCCCAAGGCATTCACCCAAGTCGGTTTGGCCGAGGTCTACAGCGCACGCGGCAGCAGCGGCGCGTTGGTCAACATGGCCTTGCTCAGTAGTGAGGCGCGCTTGCAGACGGCCTTGTCGCGCATCGGCCTGAGCGGCCGGACCATCGATCAGCACATGGCAACTCTGGTGGCGCTGATCCAGACCGAAGCCGGGCGGCTTGAACAGCAGCGCAGCGAGTCCGACCAGTCGGTGGTGGCCCTGACCGAGATGGCCGCGACCATTCAGGAGGTGTCGCGCAACCTGCATGACAGCGTCGGGGCGACCCGTGAAGCGGCCCGGTTATCGGCCGAAGGCCAGCAATTGAGAGAGCAAAGCCTGACCGCAATGCAACGGCTGGCCGATTCGGTGACCGACATCAGCAGCGCCGCCGGGCAAATGGCCTCGGCCACCGACGCGATTGGCGCGATGACCGACATCATCAGTTCGATTGCCGCACAGACCAACCTGCTGGCCTTGAATGCCGCCATCGAAGCGGCCAGAGCCGGCGACGCCGGGCGCGGGTTCAGCGTGGTGGCCGACGAGGTTCGCCAACTGGCCAGCCGCACCCAGCAGGCGACCCAGGATATCCAGCCATTGCTGCTCAGCTTTCGCCACAGCACCGAAAATACCGTGCGCCTGACCCGCGAAGGCCAGGCTTTGGCCGGTCAGGGCAAGCAGGCTGTGCTATCGGTGAATGCCAGTTTTGGCGGGGTCAATCAGGCGCTGGAACAGATCTCGGCGATGAGCGCACAGATTGCCAGCGCCATGGAGCAACAAGGGCAGGTGGCCGATGACCTTAACCGCCAAGTGATGCAGGTCGCCGAGTTGTCACGGATCAGCGCGGGTAAAGCGCAGGAAGGGCAGAGCATCAGCCAGGCGATTGGCCGTCAGCTTGAAGCCCTGCGTAACCTGGCCGAGCGCTTTGACCGTTGACCCTGGAGCCCAGGATACTTACCGCAAACTCCACGAAACCCCGGCATAAACCCCCGCGCCTTCACCCGGTGTCGAGCGCGCCACATCCACGCCATTATCGTTGTACCCCGGCGTTACGGTGGTGGCGTAGCGCTGGTTGGTCAGGTTGCGCACATCCAGCCAGGTCTGCCATTGCTCATCCGCCGAGTTGTAGCCCAGGGTCGCGCCCAGCAGGGTGTAGCTGTCGGCATAAAACGAGTTGGCGTAGTCCACGGCCACTTTCGAGGCATGCTCGGTATTGACCCCGACATACACGCCGCTGTGGTGGGTAAAGCGCAGTTCGGCCTGGTAATAATGCTGCGGCAAGCCCGGCAGGCGGTTGTCGCCAAAGCGGTCGTCGTCGCGATAATGGAAGTCGCTCCAGGTATAGGCCTGGCGCAGGTTTACGCGGCCACCCGGGCCTTGCCACAGCGGGCTGTCCAGGCTCAGTTCAATGCCTTGATGAATCGTCGGGCTGGCGTTGCTTTCAGCCACGATCGACGAGGTCGTGGCCGTCGCGGCCTGAATTTCAACGCTCAACAGTTCATGCCGCAGTTGTGAGTAATACCACCCCATAGTCCAGTCGCCGGCCCAATTCTGACCTTTCGCGCCCAGTTCGACAGTGGTCGCGGTCTGGTTGTCGAGTTCTACGCCGCCGCTTTGCAGGCCTGTGGCGGCGCCGCTGCCGGCGGGGAAGTATTTGTTCGAGCCCCAGATCATCGACCACGAATGCGGTGGCTCGACCGAGCGGCTGAGGTTGCCGTACACCTGGGTTTGCGGGGTCAGTTGATAGCGTAGGCCGAGGCGGGCGGCGTAGTCCCATTCGCTCATGCTCAGCGGGTCGTGGGCGTCGGGGTAGGTGACTTCGGTCTCGCGGCGGGTGTAGATCGCCGCCACGCCGCTGGTCAGCCACAAGTCTGGGGCCACTTCCAGTTCGTTGGAGGCGTGCAGCACGCTGTCCGAGCCCACATAGCTGTAGTCGCGGGTACGGGTGCCGGGCGCAAAGCCTGCGGTGTTGCCCGCCGGGCTGCGCACGAATTCCGAGGTGCCGTTGTTCGGCAGGCCCTTGGTGTGGCGCAGGCCGACAGTGGTCTGGCTGGCGAGGCCGAACAGTTGATCCTGGCGAATGTAATTCAGCGTGCCACTGATGTCGGTGTAGGCGACCTTCAGCCGGTTGGTGCCTTCGCGCAGGTCCATCGGGTAGTCGTGGTAGACCAGCCCGGTTTCCAGCCGTGAGTTGTCATCCAGGTAAATCGTGGTCTTGTTCGCCAGCCAGGTGCTGCCCGGCTGCACACGCTTGTTGTCGCGGGCGACGTTGACCGGGCTGGCGGCCCGCGGGTCGTGGCGAATCTGCTCGCGGGTGAGGCGGCCCGGTGTTTCGTAGTCGTTTTCCCGGTAGCGAAAGTAGAAGCGCGTCTCAAGGTTGGGGCTGAAGCGATAGCCGACATTGGCCGCGATGCCCTGGCTGTTGCCGGCCGTCTGGTCCTGAAAACCATCGGTGCGTGAGTCATTGAGGCTGACATAGTAGTCAAGATCGCCCAGCACCTGGCCGGAGCTGATCTGGCGCTTGCTGTAGCCGTGGCTGCCCAGCTCGTAACGCAGTTGCAGGGGCGCCGCATCGTAGCCGGTGTGGGTCACGTAATTGACCGCGCCGCCCAGGGCCAGCGCGCCGCGATCAAAGCCGTTGGCGCCGCGATAAACCTCGACCCGGCTCAACCACAGCGGCTCCTTGAGTTCGTAAGGGGTGCCGCCAGAGCCGGTCAGCGGCAGGCCGTCGAACATCTCGTACAACCCGGAAGCATGCCCGCCCGGCGCACGGTTGAGGCCCGAGCCGCGAATCGACAGCTTGCTGCCTTCGTTGTGCGCGGTGCGGGCATAAATGCCCGGCTGGTACTTGAACACATCCTCGCTGCTGCTCACCCGACCCTGCTCGACGCGGTTCATGTCCACTACATTGGTGGCGCCGGGCACGCGTTGCAAGCGCTCTTCGGCGTCCTGCACGGCATTGCTTTCGCTGGCGTTGACCTCGATGCCCGACAACGTGACGGGCTGGCCTGCCGCCATTGCCTGCGGCGCGCAGGCCAGCGCAGCGCTGAGGGCACTGATGGCAAACAGAGGATTTTGTTGCAGGGGCATGGGCCGTGTTCCTTGATGCGGGTATCGGGGCGGGGGGCTTTATTACTGTGATTCGATGCCGCGACGCCTTGTCGCGGCACATAAACAGCGGTATATCGAACTCTTTGCGCCCTGCACCGGTCGTAGCCGATAAGTAGTTGCGAATTAACATCACAGGGGAAGCAGGGCGTGGCGCACGATAAAGCACGGGTTGATAATGCGGCAACAGGTGATCTGTCCCACCAGGGCAAGAACATCTTCTTTGCGGCCGTGGAAACCACGCGCATGCCGATGATCGTGACTGACCCGAACCGGCCGGATAACCCGATCATCTTTGCCAACCAGGCCTTTCTGAAAATGACCGGCTACAGCACCGCAGAAGTGCTGGGTCACAACTGCCGGTTTCTTCAAGGCCCGGAAACCGACCGCCAGGTGGTCAGCGATATTCGCCAGGCGATTGCCACGCGCACGGACATTTCCACCGAAGTGCTCAACTACCGCAAGGACGGCTCGACCTTCTGGAACGCGCTGTTTATCTCGCCGGTCCTCAACGACAACGGCGAGCTGATCTATTTCTTTGCATCCCAACTGGACATCAGCCGTCGCCGCGATGCCGAAGACGCGTTGCGCCAGGCGCAGAAGATGGAAGCGCTGGGGCAGTTGACCGGTGGCATTGCCCACGACTTCAACAACCTGTTGCAGGTCATGGGCGGCTACATCGACCTGATCGGCAGCGCCGCCGACAAACCGCAGATCGATGCACAACGCGTGCAACGCAGCGTTTATCACGCCAAGGCCGCCGTCGAGCGCGCCAGTACCCTGACCAAGCAATTGCTGGCCTTTGCCCGCAAGCAAAAACTGCAGGGCCGGGTGCTCAACCTCAATGGCCTGGTCGATGCCAGCGCGCCGATGATCGAACGCACCTTTGGCGCCCATGTGCTGGTCGAAACCGATCTTGAGCCGGCGTTGCGCAACTGCCGCATCGACCCGACCCAGGCCGAAGTCGCGCTGCTGAACATTTTCAATAACGCCCGTGACGCACTGGTGGGCCGGTCTAACCCGAAGATTTTCATCGAGACCCGTAACGTGGTGGTCCACGACCTGGCCAGCATGTCCACCGACGGCCTGTTACCAGGGCATTACGTGTGCATTGCGATCACCGACAACGGCACCGGCATGCCGGCCAGTATTCGCGACCGCGTGATGGACCCGTTTTTCACCACCAAGGAAGAAGGCAAAGGTTCAGGCCTGGGCCTGTCGATGGTCTATGGCTTTGCCAAGCAGTCCGGCGGCTCGGCGCGTATTTATACCGAGGAGGGCGTCGGCACCACCTTGCGCCTGTATTTCCCGGTGGACGAAGCCAGCGTGTCCAGCCACGAGGTGCAGCATGTGTCGGAACAACGCCAGGGCAGCGAGCGCATCCTGATCGTCGAAGACCGCCCTGATGTGGCCGAACTGGCGAAGATGGTGCTGGACGACTGTGGTTACGCCACCGACATCGTCTTCAATGCCCGTGAAGCACTGGGCAAGTTCGAGTCTGGTGCCCAGTACGACCTGCTGTTCACCGACCTGATCATGCCCGGCGGCATGAACGGCGTGATGCTCGCCCGTGAGGTCAAGCGCCGTCACCCGCAGGTCAAGGTGCTACTGACTACCGGTTACGCCGAAAACTCTATCGAGCGCACCGACATGGGCGGCTCGGAGTTCGATGTGGTGTCCAAGCCGTGCATGCCGCAGGATCTTGCGCGCAAGGTGAGACAAGTGCTGGACGGGCCGAACGGGATTTCTTGATGCCTGCGCCAGGCGGTGTCGTCAGCAGTTTTGAGTCAGTGCTGGCGACACAGGTCCGGTTGGACAGGAATATCAGAAGCGGAATGCCTGACGACCGATCAAGAGCCACTGGCCGTTCTGTTTCTGCCAGACCTGAAAGTTTTCGATTTCAGTGGGCACTACTTTTCCGCTGTTTACGGCCTGAGCCGAAAAGTGGTTGCGCACCAGTGCGACATCCCCGGACAGGGTGATCTTCTGGTTGAGCATTTTCAGTTCGTTGAATGCGCTTTTACCGGTCTCGATGTCGGCGATGAACGCTTGCTTGTCCTGAATGTTGCCGCCTGAATGGCCATAAGTCAGGTTGTCGGCGGTCAGTGCCTTGAGTTGCGCTATATCCTTGTGCCACATGGCTTGGGTCAGCTTGTCTACGGCGGTGGCGACATCACTTTCATCACTGGTCGCGGCGGCGACATAGCCCGTGAACAGGCACAGGAAACCTACCAGCAATTTCAGCTTTTTCATGCTCAGATCCTTTTGTTGTAGTTGTCGGAAACGGTACGCAGCGAAAAGTCGCAGATGATATTTATTGTCAGTCATCGTACAACAAGGGCGATTCTGCCTGTCCGATGAACGTAAACGCAAGTTTTTGTAACAACGAAAGACAAGACGCTCGGCAAGCTCGTAATGGGGATGTGAATGGGTCAGCTCTAGACAGCAACAGCTCGTAATCCCGACGGCAAATCACCCACCGTGACGTCTTCCAGTTCCAGCACCTGACCGTTATTCAACTGCCAGTCGAAATAATCGCTGAAGTCATCACGTGCCAGCGCTCGCACGGTCTTGGCGACAAAACCATGCGCGACCAGCACCAGCGTCTTGCCCTGATAATCCTTGCTCAACTCGATCAGGCCCTCGCGAACCCGATAAGCCACGTCCTTGATGGTTTCCCCGCCGTCCGGGGCGGCGTCCCATTGGCGGGTGATATTGCGTGCCCACAAGTGCGGGTAGCGCTCGCGGGCCTCGGCCTGGGTCAGGCCTTCGAAAACCCCGACATTGCGCTCGCGAAACTGCGTGTTCACCCGCAAGGGGCGTTGCAGCTGCTGGTTGAGAATCTCGGCAGTCTGCCTTGCGCGTTGCAGCGGGGAGGTGAGGATGGCATCTAAGTTTGCCGGCAATTGTCCGCGCAGGGCCTGGGCCTGTTGCCGGCCATGGTCGGTCAGGTCTGGATCGAGGGCGCCCAGATAGCGGTGTTCAAGGTTGGCCTGGGTTTGCCCATGGCGGATGACATACAGCTTCATGCTCAAAGATTCCCTACGCCGCCATCGACCAGTAATTCGGTGCCGACCACAAAACGTGACTCGTCCGAGGCCAGGAATACCGCCGCCTGCGCCAGTTCCCAGGGCGTGCCGAGGCGCCCGAGCGGCACCAGTTCACGGATCTGCGCGCGCAATGCCTCTTGCTGCTCTGGCGGCAGGCCGAGTTTGCCAAGGGCGGCGGTTTCGGTCGGGCCAGGGCTCAAGCCATTGACGCGAATGCCACGGCCGATCAACTCACCCGACAGCGTGCGCGCCAGCGACAGCAGGCCTGCCTTGCTGGCCGCATAAGCACTGCTTTGCGGCAGGCCGATCTGTGCGCTGACCGAGCCGCAGAGAATCACCGACGACGGATTGCCGAGCAGCGGCAACAGTGCCTGAATCAGGAAAAACGGCCCTTTGAGATTGGTATTCAGTAGTTGGTCCCAGGCCGCTTCGTCCCAGTCTTGCAGCGAGCGATGGGTCACATCGCCGGCATTGGCGAACAGGACGTCCAGGCGCGGCCATACCGCGCCGAGTTGCTGTGCCACGGCCGCCTGACCCGCACTGTCGCCGGCATCGCTCTGGATCAGCAGCACGCTGTCGCCCAGTTGTTCGCGGGCCTGTTGCAGGCCCTGTGTGCTGCGCCCGGTAATTGCCACCGTAGCGCCCTGGGCGATAAATTCCCGCGCGGTTTCCAGGCCGATGCCGGAAGTACCGCCGGTGATCAATGCAAATTTGTCCTTGAGGCGTGACATAAGGCGCAGGCTCCTGTGCGTGAACGGCTATACATCCTGCGGTCCTTATAAACAGCCTCTCTGGATCGGTAAAAGGCTTTAGCGATCTAACTCATTCCTTGAAAGCATATGGGTGCGCTTTACACGGCGGTCGAGTGAAACGGTACCCGGCCCAGTTTGGTCACCAGCAAGGCGATGGTGTCGGCATTGGCCAGAATCACATTGCAGCGTTTGATCGGGTCGTTGTAGAACACATCGCGTGCCTGCTCCAGGTTACGTGTGTTGGTCAGCTTCAGCACAGCTGAAAGACCGTAGCCTTCGTCGTCACCGAGATCCTGCCAGGTTCCATTCCGGTTCATCTTGAATAACCGGTCTCTGGGCGTATACAGCGAGAGGCGGCGGTTCTGTGCGTCCAGCAATTGTGCCTGGGCCTGGGGGTGCATGCGGCTGATCAGGTCGGCAAAGGGCGCTGCCGAGTTGAGGTAGGCAATGTCCGAGGTCCTGTTGTTGAGGTGGGATAACTCATGGATCAAGACCGTCGCCTGAAAGTGCGTGCGTGGGTCAAAGCCGCCTGTCTGTGTTTCAAGCATGGGATAAGCCACAGGCAGGTAACTGAAAAAACTGTCGGCCAGAAAAATCCTGCGCGAAGGATCATTGCGATAAACGAACGCGTCTGAAGAGGCATCTGAAGATTTATGAGTGCCTGTAACGAACCTTGTCGAAGTTTTGGGCGACAGAGAAGGTGAAAGCATGTCGACATAAATATCAGCCACCATGTTTCTTAATCGTTGCGCCACGACTGTGGGTGTGGCCGGAAAGCCAAATACTGCCTGCAGAATAATGTCGCTGGTGTGAGGGATGAAACCTGCTCGCCGATCGGCATCCAGGTTGACCAGGCAAGTGCGCAAATAGCGCAGCGCCAGTGCATGGGCTGCCTGAATCTGCCGCGCCTTGATTCGGTCGGCCGCCTTGATCTGTGGCATCCCCGTGGCCGTGACGGTGAAGCGGTCTTCCAGTGCTTCATCGATATCGGCCGCATCCGTGCCGAATATATCGATTTTACTGCTGCCGATACCGCCGCCGCGTAACCCGGCCGGGTTATCCAGCACCCAATGGCGCTCGGCATCCAGGCGGATTTTTGGGCCAGGTTGCGATTGGCCGGTAAAGATGTACCAGTCTTCGCCCTGCTGGACGATTCGGTAGACCCGACCCTGGACTGCCGCGTACACCGTTTGGCCTTCGCGATAGACCGGCAGGGCAAGGTCTTTGACCAGATTGGCCAGCGAGAGCGTTCTGACCTCATACGAACGCAGCCGCCGTGCGCTATCCAGGGTCGTTGGCAGGTCATGTGCAACCGATGATCTGGCAGGCTCGTCAGGTTGTTCGGCTGACCGGGTGCTGACCATACTCGCCAGTGCCGTGGCGAACTCGGACAATGCCTTGCCCCACTGACTTCTGTGCGCTGCGTCCGTTGCAGCACCCATCCAGCTTTTCGCCTGCCACAGGTTTACCAGGATAGCGAGTCGGCCGGGCAGGAAGGCACTGGCCTGCTCGACGCCCAGTGTCATCAGATCGGTGAAGCTTTTCCATTGCGCTTGTGCGCTGCTGATCGCCTGTGTCGCGGCGATGGCCTTCAGGTGCTCGATCATGTCCTCAAACATGATTGTCAGGGCATTTTCTTTCAGTGGAACCAGGTGCAATCGGGCCGGGCCGGGTGCGGTCGGGACAATATCGAATGAGCTTTCAGCGCTCCAGCGCACATGGGGTTCAAGCCAGCCGCCGTTGTCGTAAGTGCGCCTGGCCTCAGGTTTCAGGCGCTCAAGTAACTGGCTTTGCAAGACCGGGTCGGTTTGCACCGCAGCGATCAGTTCAGCCCTGCCGGGGTAAAGCCGCAAGCTGTGTTGCGATGCATAGGCGGTAAACAGGATCACCGGCCCCTGATTCTCGACTACCGGACAGATGACATACACGCCTGTGACCGTGTCGGGCGCTGCATCGGCGGCGGCACAAAGCTGCAGGCGACTGAAAGCGATGTCCTGGCCTGCCACCGGTTGTCGCGCCAGCCCGTCGGGCATTTCCAGGATGGCGTCTACGCAGCCCAGGGTTGCCCGGTTCCAGCCATCCTGCAGTACATGCTGCAGTGTCGACAACTGGAGCATGGCGCTGGCCATGGCACTGAAGCGTGCCTGGCGCAGGTTGAACTGCTTGTTTTCAGGCGCGAACTCCTTGCTCAGCAAGGTCTGGTACTGGCCGCCGATGTCGAGCTCGCGAACCAGCGTCCTGACATAGTCCGGGGTCAGGCCGGCAGGCAGGTCTGTACCATCGGCCAGGCGAATGTGCATGACGGCACCTGTGTTTTTGCTGAAGTGATCGATGGCCGACTGGGTCAGGCTCTGCTCGATCTCAAGGGTTGCTGCCGGTATTGCCCACGGAACCTCGCCGGTGGGGCCGGGGGCTGCGGTAAAGTCTTTCAGGGTAATGATGACCGTATCGGGGTCGATGGGGTGCGAGGCAAAATCCCTGGCCAGGCGCGCTTGCAAATGCTGGCGTGTGAAATCAGCGATCGTCGGGATGCCCGATAAATAACGGTTGGCGGGGCTTAACGTCTCTTGAGTGCGCTGCAGTAACGCTGAAAACGCCACGAAGTCTGTCGCAGTGGCAAGGTCCAGCCAGTCGGGCAATACTTCGCGAGTGTGCAGGTCGGCAAAGTGAAGTGACTGGGCCTCGAAATAGTCGCAGATACCGTCGTAGGTGTGCAGCGTATCAATCAGGGGGGCGAAAATACCGGGCCTGTCCTGATCTGAAATAGCCAGGGCCAGTGCCTGTTGGGCGTCATCGTTTTGTGCGCGTATCAGGGTTTTCTGCATTTCATCGAGCAAGTCACCGTCGATCGGCCAGGTGCTGATGCTCAAGTGTGAATTGACAGAAGCCTCCAGCCAGGGATTCCACTCGCCGACCTGTGCAGCAGGCAGCAGGTTCAGCCAGGCATCACGACGCGGGCCGGAGGTCATGTTGCTGACCAGTGCGTTGCTCAGTTGTTGCAGGTCGATATACGCCTTCAGTCCTTCGAGCGGTGACCAGAACAACAGCGCGTGGTCGCTGGAGTCAGGCTGCTCGATGACAAAAGCAAGCTTCAAGCGGATGCCTGGCGTCTGCCGGGCAGGCGCCAGTTGCAGTCCCGACACACGCAGACTTTGCGTCCCCATGGCCTGTGGCTGACCGGCAAGCGGTCTTTCAAGCGCTTGCTTGAGCCGTTTCATAAGCGCTGGCGGGAGGGTCTTGAAATAATCGTGTAGCGCCATTTCCAGGCGTAACCCGTCTTCCAGGTTCGTGCGCAACAGGGCCGGCAGGCTCAGCCAGCGGCCATCCAGGCACAGGCTTAGCGTATCGCTGCCCTTGAGCCAGCCTGCAAAGCTGTTGGCAAACGCCTTTTCTGCGTCGTTCAGCAACTGCTCGACCGCCGCCGGCGCCAGCGACAGCAACGGCTGGCCTGCGGTGTTGCTGAACATGTCGGTATCGCGCAGCGGAACTCTTGAAAAGCCGCTGATGCGCTGAAAAAGCAGTTCCAGCAGGTTTGAGCCGCTGGCGCGCTGATCGTCCTGGTGCAATAACGTCGTGTGTGCTTGCAGGTTGTCATCGAACACCGCCAGGGCGGGTTGCAAAAGACCCTGCGCCACAGACAGGACACCAGGGCTGATCTGGTAGATCGCATCGCGGACATTGGCCAGCCATGCCAGCCGGTCAATGCTCTGCAACAACGGTTTTATCACCGGGTCAATCGACGGCGGCTGGCGTGCCGGTGCGACGACACCCCGGGTCCAGCGCAGGGTAGGGTCCAAAGACGCCAGGCGACGATCGATCAGGGTACGCACATCCAGTGCATCGTCCACCGCAATCCGGGCCTGGGTCGCGTCGTTACTGGCGATGGACAGGGTGTAGGCCAGGTTGAGTTCCTGCAACGTGACGATTGAATCCAGCCGGTCAACGAACACCGACTCTTTGATCGCTTGCCCCTGATAGACATGCGCGTCGTTCTGGCGCCACTGTGCGGCATATTTCAACGGCAGACCGATCTGCAACGCCTGCGTATCGAGGTACGCATGTAACGCTCCCTCACCGGCAAAGGCGTGCAGGCCAGTGGGCGGCCAATAAAGCATCAGTGCATTGCGGCTACTGTGGCTGAAGGTAAACGCACCGGCCAGCTCGACCCATTCGCTGTTCAGGCGGACAAGAATTTTTTCACAGCGCGATACCGGTGCCATTAACGCAGGCCATTGCGGGTCCAGACTCAACAACGGGTTGCCGGGGTCGGCAAGACGGGTTTGGGCCAGGTCCTGGTAGAACCCTTCGGCAAAGGCCTTGCTCGCTAATTGGTGCAGATGTTTGGCGCCCGCCGTCGAGGTTTTCCAGAATTGATGCAGGGCCTTGTTGTAGGCTGTCGCGCTACCGGCCGTGGTGGTGCTGTTGCCGATCTGCGCATCCAGAGCAGGCAGCCGGGCCAGTTCTTCGGCCATGCGCGCAAGGCGTCGGGCGCGCACGTTCAGGTAACTGTTCATGAGTGCGGTGAAAACGTCGCTTTGCATGTGGGTCGCTTCCAGCGTCGTGTCATGGCGGGTAATGCGATGGTGAAGGGTATCGTCAACGGCGGTGCGATCATCGAATGCTTCAAGCCCATAAACCGGGCTGTACAAAAAGATCCGGTGCGAGGTCGAGCCAGGATGGCTGAACATCAGTGTTGCGCTCAGTGCGGGCGGGTCGCTGCCATCGTCCACCCCCAACAGGTCGACTCTGGCAGAATCGCCGGTTGTGGTGTGGGTCACCAGCGATTCGAGCCAGGTGTGTTCTTGCTGATCGATCTGCTGATCGGTCAGTGCCCTGGCGGTGCATTGCATGAACGCGAGTGCAAGTTGTTGTGGGTGAAAAAATGCTTGGGGATGATTTGACAAGAGGGCCTCCTGGCCGTTGATCGTGCTGGCAACTGCTTACCAACCGGCTGATGAGGCTGAACTTTAGGGGGCGGCATAGCGGTGCAGGCGTTACATAATGCTACTTGCCGTTTTTTGCATCCTTGCAGGACTTTTGTACGGGTGGCAAACGTTGCACCGCCCCAGAACGTGTTACACGATCTTCAGGCTCAGCAATGCCCGCCGAGGGGCACTGTCCGAAGATTTGGAGGCAGCTATCGCCGCTGTTTGTGAGGAATTCTATTCGGTGAGTAAAAACGTCAGGCAGCTCTTATAGCCCCCACCCCAGTGCTTCCCGGCAGCCTGTAGCCGGGTAAAAGCCGCCGTTGCTGACTATGCCAACTGCCGATCCAACGGGATTGATGTTGCTGAGGTCGTTGCTGGCGCCTCGCCGGCGCTGAAGTTTTCCTGCATCTTTGCGGCGCTCATGGGCTTACCCAGCAGGTAACCCTGCAAGATGTCGCATCCCAGGTCGGTGAGCATCTCGCGTTGTTCGGCGGTTTCAACGCCCTCGGCGACGATCCGCAGGCCAAGGGTCTTGCCCAGCGCCACAATTGCCGCAACGATGGCTGCATCATCATTGCCCTGCGCCAGCTCGGTAATGAAGCCCCGGTCGATCTTCAGTTCATTGGCGGGCAGACGCTTGAGGTAAAGCAGGCTGGAATAACCGGTGCCGAAGTCGTCGATGGAAATATTGACGCCCAGTGCGGCCAGTTTATCGAGGACAATCAGGGCGGCTTCGGCGTCGCGCATCGCCGTGGTTTCAGTGACCTCCAGGGTCAGGAAACGAGGCGGCAAGCCATTGCTTTGCAGTGCATTTCGCACCACCTCAACCAGCCCGGTGTTGGCCAGTTGCACCGTTGACAGGTTGACCGCAACACTCCACTCATGGTGGCCCTGCTCATGCCATTGGGCCATTTGCCGACAGGCTTCGTTGATGACCCAGTTGCCGATGGGCACGATGAGCCCGGTGCGCTCGGCTGCGGGCAGAAAACGATCAGGCGACACGATGCCCACGTCAGGCCTGTTCCAGCGCAGCAGGGCCTCGGCGCCGGTCATGGGGCCGTCAGGGGCGGTTATCTTCGGCTGGAAGAACAACACAAACTCGTTCTGGTCGATGGCCTTGCGTAGATCGTTTTGCAGCTGCAAAAGCTGATGCGCATTGATGTTCATGGTCTGTTCGAAGAAGCAGTAGCCGTCACGCCCTTGTTCCTTGGCGTGGTACATGGCGGCGTCAGCGTTCACCATCAGTTCATGGCCAGAGCCGCCATCGGTCGGGAATATGGCAATGCCGATACTGGCCGACACATGCACGGTCTGCCGCGCCAGAACGTAAGGTGCCTTGATATCTTCCAGCAAACGCTGGGCAAGCACCGCCGCTTCATCGGGCTCGTCGAGGTCAATCAACAGCACAAATTCGTCACCGCCCAGGCGCGCCGCTGTATCTTCGCCGTGCTTGGCCTCATTGATTCGTCTGGCCACCTCGACCAGTAACTGGTCGCCGGCGTGGTGGCCGCAAGAGTCGTTGACCGCCTTGAATCCGTCCAGGTCCATGAACAGCATGGCAAACTGGCTTTTTTGCCGGATCGATTTCTGGATCGCCTGTTCAAGGCGGTCGTTGAGCAGGATGCGATTGGGCAGGCGGGTCAGACTGTCGTGCAACGCTAACTGCACCAGCTCGTTATTGGCGCGATCAAGAGAATTGGCCAGAAGACTGGTGCGGATGTCGAGCATCGCGATAATCAGGGCGATGGCGCAGACCCCCAGGGTCACCAGGATCACCACAGCCACCAGCCATTCGCTGTCGATGCCATTGTTGGCGGCACCGCACACGCTGCCCAGCGGGAATTGTGCAGCAGCCATGCCGGTATAATGCATGCCGACGATGGCGCAGCCCATTATCAATGAAGCGCCTATGCGCGCGCGGTTAATGAGATTGCCTTCGTCACGCAGGCGAAAAGCGATCCACAGCGCTGCACCCGACGCGAGGATGGCGATGAACACCGACAAGATGAACAGCGACGGGATGTATTGCACATCGGGATTCATCAGCATCGCCGCCATGCCGGTGTAGTGCATGCAGGCAATGCCAATACCCATCAGCACCGCGCCCAGCAGCAGGCGCAGCAACGGCATTTCCTTTTGGCACACCAACCACAAAGCGAAGGCCGAAGAGGCGATGGCAATCAGCAGTGAAAAGCCCGTGAGCGTCAGGTCATACCCTAACTGGATGGGCAGCTCAAAGGCGACCATGCCGATGAAGTGCATCGACCAGATGCCCGTCCCCATGGCGATCGAGCCGCCCGCCAGCCACAGTGCCGAGGCTGTACCCTGACTGCGCGAGACCCGGCCCGCCATGTTCAGAGCGGTATAGGACGCCAGGATCGCGACGATCAGGGAAAACAGGACATACAGGCTGTTATAGCTGCTTGCGAGCATGGGAACTCCAGAAGCGTAGTGCTGTTTCTTGGCTATCGGCGGCAACGAGCGCTTCTGAAGCAGGCTAGATCAAGTCACGACAAGGCGCCGCCATATTCCTCGATCAGCACCGCCATCAACTCGCTTGCCCCCATGGCGCGCACTCTTGCAGCCTGCTGTCCGGCCCAGAAGGGTGAAAACTCGTCACTGCCCGCTTTCGATGCCGCTTCGCTCAGTTGCTTGCCCGCGTTATAGGCGATGCCGAACCCTGGCACTGGCGGATGCCCCGCTGCGCCCACTTGCGTCATGAAACGATTGACCATGCCGCGTGCCGGGCGGCCTGAAATCACATCCGTCAGAGCGGTGCTGCTGGCGCGCTCGCTGGCCAGCATTTTTCGGTAGGCCGGGTTGGCCGACGATTCGGGACACAGTACAAAGGCGGTGCCCAGTTGCGCTGCAAGTGCACCGTGGTTCAGTGCATTGCGGATGTCATGGCCATCCATCAGGCCGCCTGCGGCGATGACCGGGATGTGCAGTTGCTGCACCAGTTGTTGCAAGAGCACCAGCGCAGGCAGCTGTTGATCATGGGCGCGCGGGTCGAAGATGCCGCGATGCCCGCCGGCCTCGATGCCCTGGGCGACCACCACGTCGACGCCTGCCGCCTGAACGGCCAGGGCTTCGCTGAGGCTGGTGGCGCTGGCAAACAGCACGATACCGGCCGCCTTGAGCGCATCGATATGGCTTTGCGGCGGCAGGCCAAGGTGAAAACTGACGATGGCCGGTCTCTCTTCGAGCAACAACTGCAACTGGGCGTCGCCGCTGCAAAAGCTGGTGTAGATGTCATGAAGACGGGCGGGCGTTGGGGTATTGAACTCGGCGAAGAACGGCGCCAGATGGTTTAGCCAGTTCTGCTCCAGCACAGCATCAGGCACTGAGGGCTGGTTGCAGAATACGTTCAGGTTGAAAGCCTTGTCGGTCCTGGCGCGCAGGTCGCGAATCATTTTGCGCCCGCTTTCAACATCGACAGCAGCGATGGAAATGGAGCCCAGACCGCCCGCTTCACAGACTGCCGCCGCCAGCGCCGGCGTTGCCGTGCCGGCCATCGGTGCCTGGATGATCGGGTGTTGAATGCCAAGCGATGAAAGAATGTGGCTCATGGTCGTACCTTGTCGGGTCGTTAGGGCCTGTGGCCAAAGCATGCGGTGATGGAAGTCTAGGCGTTCACGATATAGTGATAAACACCCCATCGTTGCTATTGGATATGAGCCAAATGAATATCGCCACCACCGACCTGAACCTGCTCAAGGTCTTCGAAGCCTTGTATGACGAAGGCAGTGCCAGCCGGGCGGCGATTTTGCTGGGGGTCACGCAATCGGCGGTCAGTGCGGCGTTATCGAGGTTGCGCGTGTTATACGCCGATCAACTGTTCGTGCGTACCGGGCGTGGGTTGGCGCCCACTTTGCTCGCCAATCAGCTCAAGCCCGTCATTGGCGAAGCCCTGGCTAAATGCCGACAGAGTTTGAACATGGCCATGCCGATGCCTGAAAGTTTTGCCGGGCGGTCGGTGACGATCGGGCTTTCCGATGATTTTGAAATCGCTTTCGGCCGCCCGCTGATGGCCGTTCTGGCGCGGCGGGCGCCGCAACTGCGGGTGATCTTTCGCCAGAGCCACAGCCAGATCGTCAGCGATGCATTGCTGGATCGCAGTATCGATCTGGCAATCACCTCTGGCGGTATTTCCAGCCGGGTGCTCAGCCGCCAGTTATTGGGGGA
The DNA here is from genome assembly GCF_054589175.1 of Pseudomonas sp. 3A(2025). Classification (NCBI taxonomy): domain Bacteria; kingdom Pseudomonadati; phylum Pseudomonadota; class Gammaproteobacteria; order Pseudomonadales; family Pseudomonadaceae; genus Pseudomonas; species Pseudomonas sp. 3A(2025). Next base: position 56,047 of record NZ_BAAILM010000009.1, read on the forward strand.
GGGTGGCTACAGTTGCCTGGCCGATCCTGCCCAGACACGACTGGACCCGGCCACCTTCAACCTCCAGCAGTTCGTCGAGCACGAGCAAGTGTTGATTTCCTCGGGCGGGTTTATCGGTGTGGTCGACGAAGGGCTGGCGCTGCTGGGCTTGAAGCGCCGGGTGGTGGCATCGACCACGCACTTTGCGGCAGTGCCTTATCTGCTCAAGGGCACGCGGGCCATTGCGACTGTTCCGCAGCATGCCGCGCAAGCGATTGCGCAACTGTGCGGCTTGCAGGTGCTGCCGTGTCCGCTGGCACTGCGGCGTTACCCGGTCGAGCTTGGCTGGCGCACCCAGGAACTGGTCGAAGCTTCGGTGATCGAGGCGCGGGCAGCGGTGATTGAGTGTTTTGCAGAGGCGTCCTGATATTCATCTGGCTAATAGTCGATAACAGTCATTTGCTATTCATTGCTGACAGCGGGTACTCCTAGAATCGGCCTGACTTTTATCAAGCAGGTACCGCACCATGGCCCGTTCAACCGTTGCAGCCCTTCAAATCGGTTCATTGCCCAGCGGCAAGGCCGACACGCTCGCGCTGATTTTGTCCTATGAAGATGCCATCGTGGCTTCAGGCGCCTCCTTGGTGGTGATGCCCGAAGCGATTCTGGGCGGTTATCCCAAGGGTGAGATCTTTGGCACGCGCCTGGGCTATCGCTTGCCGGAAGGCCGTGAGGCTTACGCGCGTTACTTCGACAATGCGATTGATCCGGACGGCAACGAAGTCCGTGCACTCGCAGGCCTGTCCAGTCGCACAGGCGCCAATCTGGTGGTGGGCGTTATCGAGCGCTCGGGCAGTTCGCTGTTCTGCACCGCACTGTTTTTCGACCCGGCCGAAGGCTTGATCGGCAAGCACCGCAAGCTGATGCCCACCGGCACCGAGCGGCTGATCTGGGGGCAGGGCGACGGTTCGACATTGCCAGTGTTCGATGTGCCAGCCGGACGCATCGGTGCGGCGATCTGCTGGGAAAACCACATGCCGTTGCTGCGCACGGCGATGTACGCCAAGGGCGTCGAAATCTGGTGCGCGCCCACCGTGGACGAGCGCGATGTGTGGCAATGCTCGATGCGCCACATCGCCCATGAAGGGCGCTGCTTTGTGGTCAGCGCCTGTCAGGTTCAGCCGTCGCCGGCCGAGTTGGGCACCGAGGTGCCAGGCTGGGACCGCGAGCGCCCGCTGATCAACGGCGGCAGCATGATCGTGGGGCCCTTGGGCGATGTACTGGCGGGGCCATTGAAGGGGGAGGCCGGGTTATTGACCGCCGAAGTCGATACCGATGAATTGATCAAGGCCCGGTACGACTTCGACGTGGTCGGCCATTATTCGCGTCCCGATGTGTTCGAGTTGACGGTGGATGAGCGTTCGAAAGCAGGCGTTGTTTTTATCAACCGATAAGGCGGGCAGTTAAACAAAGCCCTGTGCCCCTTTTATGCCGCAATGATTCATCTACGCAGCGCACTTTTTTCCTACGCTAACGTCTGAAAAAGATTATTTTGGCAACCTTTCCTACCGACGCGTAACGCGCGCGCAGGAAAGAAGCCATTCAGATTCAATGTCAGAGAATGAGTCAGTGCCAATAATCATGCGTAGGTGGGGGCCGTGCTGAAAGATCTTACCCGGGAAGCACTGGAGGCGGAGGTTGTGCGCCTGCGTGCCTTGCTTGATGAGTCAGGCATCAATGCCGCGCCTGTTGCTGACGGCGCCATTGCCGAACCGTCCAGTGACCGCCACAAGCAATTGGCCGCGCAGACGATCCAGGAAACCCAGGAGCGCTACCGGCTGGCCGCCAAAGCCACCAATGACGCCATATGGGACTGGGACCTGATAGGCAATCACGTGCTGTGGAACGACGCACTTGAAGAAGCCTACGGTCACCGCCTGACGGCAGAGGACATGACCGGTGACTGGTGGATTTCCCAGATCCATCCCGATGACCGGATGCGTATCTACGATTCGATCCATGCGGTTATCGACGGTGATGGCAGCGCCTGGACTGATGAGTATCGTTTCCACCGTGTGGACGGTTCCTACGCCGAGGTGCTTGATCGTGGGCATGTGATTCGCAATGCCGAAGGCCGGGCCATCCGCATGATCGGCGCCATGCTTGACCTGAGCCAGGCGCGCAGTGCGGAAAAGGCGTTGCTCAAGAGTGAAGAGCTCTACAAAACCATCCTTGAAACGATCGAGGCCGCGTTCGCCATCGTCCAGGTCAAGTTCGATGACCAGGATCAGCCGGTGGACTACCGCTTTATCGAGGTCAATCAGGCGTTCGAGCGTCAGGCGGGGGTCAATCTGCGCGGCAAGTGGGTGACCGAGTTTGCCCCTGATCTTGAGTCTTTCTGGTTCAAGGCCTACGGGCATGTGGCCCGGACGGGCGAGCCTGCCAACTTCGAGAACTATGCCGAGGCCTTCGAGCGCTGGTTCGATGTACGGGCCGTGCGGGTCGGCGATCCGGCCGAGCGCAAGATCGCGATCTTCTTCAGCGATGTCACCGAGCGGCGCACTGCCCAGGAACGCTTGCGGGTCAGCGAGTCGCTGGCGCGTGAAAACGTGCAACGGGTGCAACTGGCGCTCGCCGCTGGGGCAATCATCGGCACCTGGCACTGGGACCTGCCGACTGACTGTTTCACCGTCGATGAGGGCTTTGCACTTGCCTTTGGCCTCGATCCGGCGCTTGGCCGTTCCGGGCTGAGCCTGGAGCAGGTGGCGGCGACCGTTCACCCGGATGATCGGGACGGCCTGATCGCAGCAATCAATGAAGTCATCCAGCGCGGCGGCGCTTATGCCCACCAGTACCGGGTGCGGCGCACCGATGGCAACTACTACTGGATCGAAGCCAATGGCCGTGTCGATCTGGCCGAGGATGGCACCGGCTTGAGCTTTCCGGGGGTGGTCATCGACGTTGAAGAGCGCCGTGCCGTAGAGGCAGAGCGTGACCGCGCAACAGCCGCGTTGCGCGCGATAAACGACACGCTGGAGCACCGCGTGGCGGAAAGAACGGCCGAGTTGATGCAGGCCGAAGAGAAACTTCGCCAGTCGCAGAAGATGGAAGCGGTCGGGCAGCTCACCGGCGGCCTGGCGCACGACTTCAATAACCTGCTGGCCGGCATTTCGGGCTCTCTGGAGCTGATCGACATGCGCATCAACCAGGGCCGCCTGACCGACATCGGCAAATACATCGCTGCCGCTCAGGGCGCTGCCAGGCGTGCGGCATCCCTGACCCATCGGTTGCTGGCGTTTTCCCGGCGCCAGACCCTTGATCCACGACCCACCGACGTGAACCTGCTGGTGGCCGGCATGACCGAGATGATCCAGCGCACGGTCGGCCCGGGCATTGTGGTCGAAACCGCAGGCGAGCAAGAACTCTGGCCGACGCTGGTCGATGCCAGCCAGCTTGAGAACGCGTTGTTGAACCTGTGCCTCAACGCCCGCGATGCCATGCCGGACGGCGGGAGCATTACCATCACCACCGCCAACCACTGCATGGATGCGGCGCATGCCCGCGCCTATGACCTGCCCGAGGGGCAGTACCTGTCATTGTGCGTGACCGACACCGGTACCGGCATGAGTCCGGAAGTCATTGCCAAGGCGTTCGATCCGTTCTTTACCACCAAACCGATTGGCCAGGGCACCGGCCTCGGGCTGTCGATGATTTATGGTTTTGCCAAGCAGTCCGGCGGGCAAGTGCGCATCGCTTCAGACGTCAGTCAAGGCGCGAGATTGTGCATCTACTTGCCCCGCTACTTCGGCGACGCGCCTGACCATGAAGGCAGCACGCATCAAGCGCCCACGGCGTTTGCCGAAAACGGCGAGACCATTCTGATCGTCGACGACGAGCCCACAGTGCGCATGCTGCTCGCCGATGTACTCGGTGATCTGGGCTACACCGTGATCGAGGCGGGCGACAGCATGGCCGGACTCAAGGTGCTGCGTTCCGATGTGCGCATCGACCTGCTGGTCACCGATGTCGGCTTGCCCGGCGGCATGAACGGTCGACAGATGGCCGACGCCGGGCGTGAGATTCGTGCCAGCCTCAAGACCCTGTTCATCACCGGCTATGCCGAAAGCGCAGCGCTGGGAGAAGGGCAGTTGGGGCCCGGCATGCTGGTGCTGACCAAACCGTTTACCGCCGATGCACTGGCCGGGCGCGTGCGTGAATTGATGGGGGCGTAAGCTTACGCCCCATTCTCGCGGGTTACTTGCAGTTGCCGGCCTTTCTGTATCCCGCAGCCTGAGCCTGGGATTCGGATTCGAACGCGATCTGGTTCTTCGCCGACACCTTGTCGTAGCTCGGGCAGCCGCTGGGCAGGTGGTAGATCTGGCTGGTGCGGTTGCCGATGATCGAACCGTTCGACGCTTGCGTGGTGGTGGCTGGCTGCGCCGCCGCCTGGGTCGGCGCCGGAATCGGGCTGACCAGGCCGTCGCCGACAGTCTTGTAATCCAGAGTCCAGGTGCGCGCGCCGGTCACGAATGGGTTGGTGTGGCCCATGATGGCGGCAATGCGGTTATTGCGTTCTTTCTCCCAGGCGGTCACCGGGAACTGTTTGTTCCAGGCCATCAGCACTTGCTGCTGTTGACGCGACATGCTCAGGTTATAGCGGTCGAACATATAGAACGTGGTGCGCGCCACCAGGCCTTTGACTTCATCGCGCGGTTCGGCCACGCGCTGTTCGAAGTCCACCTTGGTCTTGCATTGGCCGTATTGCGGCGCAACGCCGGAGACCATGCCGTAATTGTAATTACTGCGATCGCCATTCACTTCACCCACCGATGGGTAAAGATTGAACAGGTTGGCTTCCATGTTGCGGAACACCGGATCATCGTCGACGCAATGCTCGCGTCCGCCATTGGCCCAGCACTGGCGCTGATGGCCGAACGTCCAGGCCGGCACGATATGTTCCCACTCGGTGCGCTCGGCGCGGTTTTCCTGTTTACGGGTTTTATAACCGCACGATTCGGCATCGACCTGGCCGCCGGACTTGCCTACCCAGGCCCACTGGCAGCCGCAATACAACTCGCCCAATGGACTTTTATCCTGATCCATATAGATCTTTTGCTTGGCGATCACTTTAGCGTCGGCAAAGGTTTCTGGCGGGGCGGCAAACGCAAAGTTAGCGAATGAAAGAGACAGGAGTACAGCGAAAAACAGGTTTTTCATAAGGGAATAATGATCAAAAGGAAGGCGAGCGCATTATAGCCAGAATGGGCGCTGGACGGATGAGTGGGAAATTAATGTTGCCCCAACCAGGTGCGTCTTGCGCTGTTTCGGCGCATCAATGACAGGGGTCATGGAGCCTGCGATAAGCCCGTCTGGACACTGCAACCCTTATGTATAAAAGCCTTCAGGTCGTTTCAATGTTATCTGGCACGCCTCTCGCATAGCCCATCATGTGCAGGAGTAGCGCAAGCAGTTTGCACCACAATTTGAAAATGGTTGGCTAGGGTTCCGGCTCGCTGAAAAGCGAGTGTCTGGTCCGAGAGCTGACGACCTCCAGTTCAGGTCACACGGCGGGACAAAAGCCCGGGAGACAGACCACTTGGTCATACAAGTGTTGCGCTGCTCCTTGCCCGTCCACCCTCAACTGGAGTCTTACCATGAGAAAGTCCCTTCTATCCGCTTTCCTCGCCGCAGGCATCGCCCTGTTGACCAGCACCTCGTCCATGGCGGCGGTCAAGACTGATTTCAACGTGTGCTGGACGATCTACGCCGGCTGGATGCCGTGGGAATATGCCCAGGCGCAGGGCATCGTCGACAAGTGGGCGAAGAAGTACGACATCACCGTCAAGGTCACCCAGCTCAACGACTACGTCGAATCGATCAACCAGTACACCGCCGGCCAGTTCGATGGCTGCACCATGACCAACATGGACGCGTTGACCATTCCGGCTGCCGGCGGCGTCGACAGCACTGCGCTGCTGGTCAGCGACTTCTCCAACGGCAACGACGGCGTTGTCATCAAGGGCACCGGCAAGACCGTGGCCGACCTCAAGGGCATGAACGTCAATCTGGTCGAGCTTTCGGTCTCGCACTATCTGCTGGCACGGGCACTGGACACCGCCGGATTGCGTGAAAAAGACCTGAAAGTGGTCAACACCTCCGATGCCGATATCTCCGCCGCGTTCAACACCAATGACGTGCAGGCCGTTACTACCTGGAACCCGATGCTGGCCGACATTCAGGCCCGGCCCGACGTCAGCGCGGTGTTCGACTCCAGCAAGATCCCCGGCGAAATCCTCGACATGATGGTCGTCAATACCCAGACCCTCAAAGACAACCCGGCGCTGGGCAAGGTGCTGGTAGGTGCGTGGTTCGAGGTCATGACCCTGATCAATGGCCAGAGTGCGGCAGGCGATGTCGCGCTGAGCCACATGGCCAAGGCGTCAGGCACCGATCTGGCCGGTTTCAAGGCTCAGTTGGCGACCACCCGTTTGTTCTACACGCCGCAGCAGGCGCTGGAGTTCGTTACCAGTGCGCAACTGCCGGACACTATGGACAAGGTGGCAGGCTTTTCCTTTGATCATGGTTTGCTGGGTGAGGGCGCCAAAGACAGCCACGTGGTCGGCATGAGCTTCGCCAATGGCGTGACCCGCGGCGATAAAACCAATCTGAAACTGCGCTTTGACCCCACCTATGTGCAGCTGGCCGCCGACGGCAAGCTGTAACCAGGAGACCGCGCCATGCAACTGATCAACCGTCACCCCGACCGCCCCACGCGGCTGTTGCTGGTGATCCTGCCGTTTGCGTTGTTGCTGTGTGCCTACTTTCTGGGCTCGGCGCAGCGGCTGGCAGAAAACCCCAACGACAAGCTGTTGCCCAGCGCTGCGCAAATGGGCGATGCGGTCAAGCGCATGGCCTTTACCGAAGACAAGCGCAGTGGCGAGTACCTGCTGTGGAAAGACACCGCATCAAGCCTGCAACGCCTGGGCGTGGGGCTGGCTATCAGCGCCGTAGCGGGGCTGTGCCTGGGCATTGCCGCCGGCACGCTGCCACTGTTTGCCGCACCGTTGTCGCCGTTGCTGGTGGTGCTGTCGATGGTGCCGCCGCTGGCGATCCTGCCCATCCTGTTCATCGTCTTCGGGTTGGGCGAGTTGTCGAAGGTGATGCTGATCGTGATCGGCATCACGCCGATCCTGGCCCGTGACCTGGAGCAGCGTGCGCGGGAAATACCGGTCGAGCTGCTGATCAAGGCGCAAACCCTGGGCGCCTCGACCTGGACGTTGATCCTGCGTGTGGTGCTGCCGCAATTGCTGCCGCGGCTGCTGATTTCGCTGCGCCTGGTACTCGGTTCGGCGTGGTTGTTCCTGATCGCGGCCGAGGCCATCGCCTCCGAGGACGGCCTGGGTTACCGGATCTTTCTGGTGCGCCGTTATCTGGCCATGGACGTGATTCTGCCCTACGTGGTGTGGATCACCGCTTTGGCCTGGTTGATGGACTGGGGACTGAAAACCCTGACCCGGCGCGCCTTTCCCTGGTACGAGGGCAGCCGGCCATGAGCTTTATCGAAGTCAACAACGTCTGGCAGCAATACGGCGAGCATGTGGTGCTCGAGGGCTTGAACCTGAGCATTGCCGAGGGTGAGTTTTGCACCATGGTCGGCACCTCTGGCTGCGGCAAGTCGACCTTTCTGCGCCTGCTGCTGGGCCAGGAACGCGCCAGCAAAGGCCAGATTCTGCTCGACGGCCAGCCACTGGCCGGTGAGCCGGACCCCAGCCGCGGCGTGGTGTTTCAGCGTTATTCGGTGTTCCCGCATTTGAGCGTGCTGGACAACGTCACGCTGGGTCTTGAACTGCCCCAGGCGCCGTTACTCGGGCGTTTGTTCGGCCAGCGCAAGCGTGCCGCCCGCGAGCACGCTGCGCAGTTGCTGCACAAGGTCGGGCTCGGTCATGCCCTGGAAAAATACCCGGCGCAGCTGTCTGGCGGCATGCAGCAACGGCTGGCCATCGCCCAGGCCCTGATCATGAAACCCCGCGTGTTGCTACTCGATGAGCCGTTCGGCGCGCTGGATCCGGGCATCCGCAAAGACATGCACGCGCTGCTGCTGGAGCTGTGGCGCGAGACGCGGCTGACCGTGTTCATGGTCACCCACGACCTGAGCGAAGGCTTCAGCCTGGGCACGCGCCTGATGGTCTTCGACAAGGTGCGCGTCGACCCGCATGCACCGCAGGCTTATGGCGCGCGCATTACCTACGACTTGCCGCTGAACAGCCAGCGCTCTTTAACCGACTTGGAGAAACAGCCATGAATGAACCCCATGTTTTTGCCGATGAATATGTGCCGGGCGGCGGCCACCTGTCGTTTGTACTCAAGCGCGGCCAGTTACTGCGCCTGACCGATCTTGAAGGCGGCGCCAACGTCAGCGTGATGCTGTTCAACGCGCACGAGAAAAGCGAGCGCCTGAACCTGCCCGACAGCCTCAAATGCCAACACACCGCCAAGCTCACCGCCGGCCACTGTCTGTACTCGGACATGGGCCGCGTGCTGGCCGCCATCACCCGCGACACCTGCGGCTGGAGCGACAGTCTCGGTGGCGTGCTGAACGCCGAGGAGGTGCAGGAAAAATACGGCCAGGGTAACTATCAGCAATTGCGCAACGGTTTTTTTCGCAACGGCGCCGATAACCTGCTGGTGGAAATGGGCAAGTGGCAACTGGGCCTGACCGACCTGTCGATGACCCTCAACCTGTTCAGCCGCGTCGATGTCGACGAGCAGGGCGGGCTGCATTTTGCGCCAGGCAACAGCAAGGCCGGCGACTGCATCGAGCTGTACGCGCCCATGGACACGTTGTTCGTCATCACCGCGCTGCAACACCCGATGGACCCTGCGCCCGAGTACGCACCCAAGCCGCTGCAACTGACCTTCATGAGCAGCGATGCCAGTGTTGCCGAACACTGCCGCACCTCGCGCCCGGAAAACCAGCGCGGCTTCATCAATACCGACCGTTTGTTTGCTTGAGGAGGCTGCCATGAGCGCTCATCTGCACCCTGAAACCGCGATTTACCAGGCCACGATTCCGGCCGGCGAACCCTGGCTGACCGAAGTCAAGGCCGGGCAAACCCTGCGCATCCTCGACCTGGAGGGCAATCAGGCCATCGACACGCTGTTCTACAGCGCCGCCAACCCTCGCGAACGCTATGACGTGCAACGCACCTTGCGCCGGCAGAACAACGTTTATCTCGGCGTTGGCAGCGTGCTGTATTCCAACCTCGGCCGGCCGTTGCTGACCATTGTCGACGACAATTGTGGCCGCCATGACACCCTCGGCGGCGCCTGCTCCCAGGAAAGCAACACCGTGCGCTATGCGCTCGACAAGCGCCACATGCACAGCTGCCGCGACAACTACCTGCGCGCCTGCTGCCACGACGGCCGGATGGGCAAACGCGACGTCAGCCCGAACATCAATTTCTTCATGAACGTGCCGGTCACCCCCGAAGGCGGCCTGACCTTCGAGGACGGTATTTCAGCGCCGGGCAAATACGTGCAACTGCGTGCCGAGATGGACGTGATCGTGCTGATCTCCAACTGCCCGCAACTGAACAACCCGTGCAACGGCTACAACCCTACGCCTGCGCAGTTGCTGATATGGGCATGAAACCCTGGCTGAACACCTTGCGCCTGTGGCTACTCGCCGTGTGCCAAAGCCGCGCCGGCTACCGGCCGCCACAAAACGGCCCGCGCAAGCCGTAGCGACTTCTGGTCTGGGGACGGCCCCGAGACCCACCCGAAAAACTGCGGGACGACCCGCAACCCAGCCAGGGCGGACATCTGCCGCCTTCGGGGGACTGCTGATGTTTGACACACTGTTGATTGCCAACCGGGGCGCCATCGCCTGCCGTATCTTGCGCACCCTGCGCGAACTTGAGGTCAAAGGCGTAGCGGTCTACTCAGAGGCCGATCTTGCCAGCCGCCACATTCTTGAAGCCGATCAGGCGCTGAGCCTGGGCGAGGGCGCGGCGGCTGGCACGTATCTGGCCGTGGACAAGATCCTCGCCGCCGCCAAAGCCAGCGGCGCGCAAGCCATCCATCCGGGCTACGGCTTTCTGTCGGAAAACGCAGGCTTTGCCGAAGCCTGTGAAGCCGCCGGCATCGCTTTTGTCGGCCCGACGCCGGAACAGCTGCGCCTGTTCGGCCTCAAGCACACCGCCCGCGCCCTGGCCCGTGAGCAGGGCGTACCGTTGCTCGAAGGCACCGACTTGCTCGACAGCCTTACCGATGCGTTGCAGGCCGCCGAACAGGTCGGCTACCCGGTGATGCTCAAGAGCACCGCCGGCGGTGGCGGCATCGGCATGCGCGTGTGCCGCTCGGCGCAGGAACTGAGCGAAGCCTTCGAGACGGTCAAGCGCCTGGGCCAGAACAACTTCAGTGACGCCGGTGTGTTCATCGAAAAATACATCCAGCGCGCCCGCCATCTGGAAGTTCAGGTGTTCGGCGATGGCGCAGGTGACGTGCTGGCGCTGGGGGTGCGCGATTGCTCGGTGCAACGACGCAACCAGAAAGTGCTGGAAGAAACCCCGGCGCCCAATTTGCCCGACGGCATGGCCGAGGCCCTGTGCACGGCGGCGGTGCAACTGGCGCGCGCGGTCAATTACCGCAGCGCCGGCACCGTCGAGTTCGTCTTCGACAGCGACGAGCAGCGCTTCTATTTTCTTGAAGTGAACACCCGTTTGCAGGTCGAGCACGGTGTCACCGAGCAGGTGTGGGGCGTCGATCTGGTGCGCTGGATGGTGCAACTGGCGGCCGGCGACCTGCCGCCGCTCAGCGAACTGGCCGCCGGCCTGCAACCGCGCGGTCATGCGGTGCAGGCGCGGCTGTACGCCGAAGATCCGGGCAAAGACTTTCAGCCAAGCCCCGGCCTGTTGACCGCCGTGCAGTTTCCCCAGGCCGACGGCCAGGCGCTGCGCATCGACACCTGGGTCGAGGCGGGTTGTGAGATCGCGCCGTACTTCGACCCGATGATCGCCAAGGTCATCAGTTGGGCACCCGACCGTGAACAGGCACGCTTACAACTGCACCGGGCCCTGGGTGAAAGCCAACTGTATGGCGTAGAAACCAACCGCGATTACCTGCGGCAGATTCTGCTCGATGCACCGTTCGCCAGCGGCCAGCCGTGGACGCGCTGCCTGGAAGGCCTGACCTATCAGGCGTCGACCTTCGAGGTGCTCAGTGGCGGCACCCAGACCAGCGTTCAGGATTATCCGGGGCGTCTGGGCTACTGGGCCGTGGGCGTGCCGCCTTCCGGTCCCATGGACAGCCGCGCCCTGCGCCTGGGCAACCAGTTGCTTGGCAACGCCGAAGGCGCGGCGGGCCTGGAAATCACCATGAGCGGCCCGAGCCTGCGTTTCAACACCGAGGCGGTGCTGGCGATCACCGGCGCGGTATTACCGGTGACGGTCGACGGCCAGGCGGTGGCGATGAACACCGCACTGCTGATCAAGGCCGGTTCCGTGTTGAGCCTGGGCACCATCAGCGGTGCCGGTGCGCGCAGTTACCTGTGCGTGCGCGGCGGTTTGCAGGTGCCCGATTATCTGGGCAGCAAAAGCACCTTCACCCTTGGCCAGTTTGGCGGCCATGGCGGTCGGGCGCTGCGGGCCGGTGATGTGCTGCATCTGGCACCGCTTGCCGACACCACGGCAGCTGCGCAACTGGCCGGGCAAGCGCCGTTGCCTGCGCTACGCCAGATCCGCGTGATCTACGGCCCGCATGGGGCGCCGGAATACTTCAGCGAAGCCTACATCGACACCTTCTTCGCCACCGATTGGGAAGTGCATTTCAACTCCAGCCGCACCGGTGTGCGCCTGATCGGACCCAAGCCCGAATGGGCACGGGCCGACGGTGGCGAGGCCGGGCTGCACCCGTCCAACATCCACGACAACCCGTACGCCATCGGCTCGGTGGACTTTACCGGCGACATGCCGGTGATCCTCGGCCCCGACGGCCCGAGCCTGGGCGGCTTCGTATGCCCGGTGACGGTGATCGAGGCGGACCTGTGGCAACTGGGGCAGCTCAAGGCCGGTGACAAAGTACGCTTTGTCGCGACCAATCTGCTGCGCGCCCGTCAACTGGCCACCGCGCCGTTGCTGAGTGAGCAAGCCGTCGAAGTCCCTGAACCCGCACGCTCATCGCCCATCGTGCTCGATCTGGGGCGGGACGATACCCGGCTGGTGGCGCGCGTGGCCGGTGATACTCATCTGCTGCTGGAAATCGGCGCTGCCGAGCTGGATCTGGTCTTGCGCTTTCGCGGCCACGCCCTGATGCAGGCCTTGCAAGCCAAGGCCCTGGCCGGGGTAATCGACCTGACGCCGGGCATCCGTTCGCTGCAGGTTCACTATCAGCCTGAACAACTGCCGCTGGCGCAGCTGCTGCAACTAGTCGCCGGCGAGTGGGACGCGGTGTGTGCCGCCAGCGACCTGCAAGTACCGTCGCGCATCGTCCATCTGCCCTTGTCGTGGGACGACCCGGCCTGTCAGCTGGCCATCGAAAAATACATGACCACCGTGCGCAAGGACGCGCCGTGGTGCCCGAGCAACCTGGAGTTCATCCGCCGCATGAACGACCTGGCGGACCTCGATGAAGTGCAGCGCACGGTGTTCGACGCCCGCTATCTGGTGATGGGCCTGGGCGATGTCTACCTCGGCGCGCCGGTGGCCACGCCGCTGGACCCGCGCCATCGTCTGGTGACCACCAAGTACAACCCGGCACGCACCTGGACCGCCGAAAACTCGGTGGGCATCGGCGGCGCCTATATGTGCGTGTACGGCATGGAAGGCCCCGGCGGTTATCAGTTCGTCGGTCGCACCTTGCAGATGTGGAACCGTTACCGCGACGTGGCGGCCTTCGACGGCAAGCCCTGGCTGCTGCGCTTTTTCGATCAGATTCGTTTTTACCCGGTCAGCGCCGACGAACTGCTGCGCATTCGCCGTGATTTTCCGCTGGGGCGTTTCGATCTGAACATCGAACACAGCCAGTTGCGGTTGGCCGATTATCAAGCGTTTCTCGCCAAAGAAGCCTCTGGGATTGCAGCGTTCCGCGAGCGTCAGCAAGCCGCCTTTGCCGCCGAAAGGCAACGCTGGATCGACAGCGGCCAGGCGCATTTCGAGAGTAACGAAGCGGTGGCTGAGGCCACTGAAGAGGCCCTGCTGCCTGCCCACCAGATGAGCGTCGAAAGCCCGATTGCCGGCAACCTCTGGCAGGTACAGGTCGTGGTCGGCGAGCAGGTGACAGCCGGCACCGCGCTGGTGGTGCTGGAGTCGATGAAGATGGAAATTCCGGTGCTCGCGCCATGCGCCGGCATCGTTCGCGACATACGTGTAGAACCTGGCTCGGCGATACGCGCAGGGCAACGAGTGGTGGTTCTGGAACCGATCAGCGCTACAGGAGAACAAGCATGAACAACGATCTGCAACTGGATGTGCTGCGCGCGGCTTACCTCAGCGGCGAGCAGTCGCCACGCCGTTTGATTCTGGCACTGCGTGAGCGTGCCGAAGCCTTGAACCCTGAGTTCAACATGTTCATTCACCTGCTCAGCGTCGAAGAGCTGAAGCCTTACCTGGCTGTGCTTGAATCGCGCAGCATCGAGAGCCTGCCGTTGTATGGCGTGCCGTTCGCGATCAAGGACAATATCGATCTGGCCGGCATCCCGACTACCGCCGCGTGCCCGGCCTATGCCTATACGCCAACGCGTACCGCGACCACTGTGCAGAAGCTGATCGATCTGGGCGCCGTGCCGTTGGGCAAGACCAACCTCGACCAGTTCGCCACCGGCCTCAACGGCACGCGCTCGCCGTATGGTCCTTGCCGCAATAGCGTGCTGAGCGACTACCCGTCAGGCGGCTCCAGCGCCGGTTCACCGTTGACCGTGGCCCTGGGGCTGACCAGCTTTGCGCTGGGTACCGACACCGCAGGCTCCGGCCGGGTGCCGGCGGCGCTGAATAACCTGGTCGGGCTCAAGGCAACCAAGGGCCTGATCTCCACCGCCGGCGTGGTGCCGGCCTGCCGTACTCTTGACTGCGTGACCACCTTCACAGCCACCGCGCAGGAAGCCAGCCAGTTGCTGGCGCTGACCACTGGTCTGGACCCCGAAGACGCCTACAGCCGTGCCAATCCGGCCTGGAACGGCGCGACCGCGTTCGGTGATGTACGGCCATTTCGCTTTGGTGTGCCGCGTCAGCAGGATTTGCAGTTCTTCGGTTGCAACGAAGGGCCTGCATTGTTCGCCGCCGCCATCGAACGCTTGCAGGCGCTGGGCGGTGAAGTAGTGAGCCTTGACCTGTCGCCGTTTCTGGAAGCGGCCCGCTTGCTGTACGAAGGGCCATGGGTAGCCGAGCGCTACAGCGTGGTCGGTGAACTGGCGCGTACCCAGCCCGAGGCCGTGTTGCCGGTGATCCACGCCGTGCTTGCCAAAGGCCCGGAAGTGACCGGGGTCGATACCTTCCGCGGCCAGTACCGCTTGCAAGCCTTGAAGGCCGAATGCGACCGCGTCATGGCCGGGCTCGATTGCGTGCTGACGCCGACCATCGGCCGTGCGGTCACCCTGGCTGAACTGGCTGAAGAACCGGTGCTGCGCAATTCAGAGCTGGGTTACTACACCAACTTCATGAACCTGCTCGACTACGCCGCCGTGGCCGTGCCCAGCGCGACGATGGCCAACGGTTTGCCGTGGGGCGTGACGCTGTTCGGTCGCGCGTTTACCGACCAGTACCTGCTCAGCCTGGCGCATGCCTATCAACAAGGTCAGGCCGTGGGGCGTGTGGCGGGGCATGATCAGACCCGCCTGGTGGTCTGCGGTGCGCATCTGGAAGGTCTGGCGCTCAACGGGCAGCTCAAACAGCGCGGTGCGACCCTGGTTGAAACCACGCACAGCGCGCCGGCCTATCGGCTGTACGCGCTGGCGGGCGGCCCGGTGCAGCGGCCTGGCATGGTGCGGGTGGCGGAGCAGGGCGTTGCCATTGCCATCGAAGTCTGGCAATTGCCGAGTGCCGAGCTGGGGTCATTCCTCAGTGGCATCCCGGCGCCGCTCGGGCTGGGCAAGGTCGAACTGGCCGATGGCCGTTGGGAAACCGGCTTCATCTGCGAGGGCTACGGGCTGACAGGTGCCGAAGACATCAGCCAGTGGGGCGGCTGGCGCGCCTGGTTGACGTCGCGGAGCTGAACCTGGCCGCAGGTGCGGTATGATCCGCGCCTGCACGCCTTCAGAACAGGAAAACCCCATGACCCTGAGCAACGACCAATTGCAAGAATACCTGGCCTTCGCCCACCGACTGGCAGACGCCTCGGGCACGGCCATCCAGCCTTATTTCCGCGCGCAGATGACCGTCGAAGACAAGGGCGGCGCGCATTTCGACCCGGTGACCGTGGCCGACAAGGCCGCCGAACGGGTCATGCGTGAGTTGATTCTGGCGCAGTACCCAAGCGACGGCATTCTCGGCGAAGAAGAAGAGGACGTTGCCGGCAGCAGCGGCCTGACCTGGGTGCTCGACCCGATCGACGGCACGCGCGCGTTCATTACCGGCCTGCCGCTGTGGGGCACGCTGATCGCGCTCAACGACGGCCAGCGCCCGGTGCTGGGCATGATGAACCAGCCGTTTACCGGCGAACGTTACATCGGCACCCCCGAAGGCGCCTGGTGCAACGGCGTCTCCTTGAAAACCCGCGCCTGCGAAGGGCTGTCGTCAGCGGTATTGATGTCCACCACGCCCGACATGTTCAGCGAGCCCGGCCAGCGCGAAGCCTTTGATCGCGTCGCCTGCCAGGCGCGCCTGATGCGCTGGGGCGGCGACTGCTACGCCTACTGCATGCTGGCCTCGGGATTCGTCGATGTGATTGTCGAAGCCAGCCTCAAACCGTACGACGTCCAGGCACTGATCCCGATCATCGAAGGCGCCGGCGGCGTGATGACGGCCTGGGACGGCGGACCTGCGCAGAACGGCGGCGCGGTGGTGGCGTGCGGCGATCCGCAGTTGCATGCGCAGGTGGTTGAGTTGTTGGGGCGGATGGCGTAATGAGTCGATGACTCTGACTGCAAAAAGGCCCGGCACACTCAGTTGTACCGGGCCAATGATTCTACATCTCGCCTATTGGCCTTTGCTGTCTGCTTCCAGCAAATAGCCCCACAACGCCTCGGAAACCGGGGTCGGCTGGCCGTCGCCAAACAGCGTCTGGCCAATCTGCAAACCCAGTTGCCGATAGCTTTCGAACTGCGCCTCGTTGAAGAACTGGTCGGCGGTGCTTTCGTTGGGGAAGGTCGGGTGGGCGTTGGCGTAATTGAGGACATCGACCGGCAGCCTGGCGGTGACATTGGGTTTGAGCAGCAGAATGCGTGCGTTACGCCTGTCATGGCGATCCATCACGTTGAACAGCATTGCGCAACGCAGGCTGTCGTCCGCGCCAGGTTTGGCGAAGTTTTCGATAGAGCCAAAGTAGGGCGCCAGGTCCGCAACCTGTTGCACGCCGGTGTCTTCCTGGATTTCCAGGCCCTGATCAATGCGCGCCAGACGGATCAGGTTGGCCAGGTCATCGAACTGGTAGGTCGGGTCGGCGCCGCAGTCGCACATGACGATCAGCTCGATCTTGCGTCCTTCGCGGATCAGTTCGTAGGTGGCGGTATTTTCGAAATGGCCGCCGTCGGACAGGTACTGATAGTCGCGGCGCAAGCCGTGAAAGTGGGCGGTCAGTTCATAAAACAGGTAAGTCTGGGTCGGAAAGACCCGAGCCCAGTATTTATCCCTCCAGACCCGGCTGCTGTTGGCGGTTTCGCCTTCCTCAAGGAAATTGCTCGGCCACCAGGTGCCCAGGCGCAGGTTGCTCAGACCCAGTGACAATGAGGTGCCCAGCGTGGTGGCCCGGCCAAGCCCGGTGGATACCGCCGCTCCGGAGGTGGCGATCCAGTGCGCGAGACTGCGGCGCTGTTGGGTCTCACCAATACCCTTGTTCTGATTTGAGCGTTGACGGGTTTCGCCGTCGTAGATGTAACTGACACTGGCCGGAGCCGCCTGGCCACTCGGTGCCAGGCACAGCGGTTTGCCCTTGCGGTCGCGTTGCACCAGTTGCTCGGCAGGGTCGACGGTAAGGTTCAGGGTCACGTTGATCAAATGCACCGGCGCACACGGGGTGGCGGCGTAGTACTGCTCGATAGGCACGTCATCATCGGACAGGGCCTGGGCGACGCTCAGGCGCTGTTTGCGGATATGGCTGGTCTGGCCGGAAAAGCGCAGGCCGTTTGAGGCACCCAGATAGGCGCGGGTCAGCCGGCTGCTGTAGAACGATTGCAGCGATGACAGGTTGATGAATCCGATAAATTTCCCGGCGCCATAGCTCAACATCAGGGTGATAAGCGCCAGGCCTGCCAGCCTGAAGAATGCCTCTGCGGGCAGCAGGTAATAGTTGATAGGCGGTGGGTTGTTGACGAACTGCACCAGCAGCCCCCAGAGCAAGGCCACCAGCATGAAGATCGTAATGCCCGCGACACCGGCAATCACGCTGAGTGGCAGGCGACTCAGCCAACTGCTCGGCGCTTTATCGTCCAGCAAGGTTGACAATGTACGTACCCCGCCGATCAGAAGCGGCAACAGAGCTGCGGAGGAAATCAGGTGGGGGCCCAACGCTTGTTGATAGATCCATTGGGTCAGTGACAGCACCAGAGCGAAAAACACCAGTACCAGTGTGGCGATCAGAGCCTGGGCCAGGTATTGGGTGATCAGCACGCGATAGCCGCGCACGCAGTTGTTGTCCACCAGTGGCTCGTCATTGATGTGCTTGAGGCGCTTGGTCACGCCGAAACAGGTTGCAACCCCAAGCAGGCAGACCATCCCGCAAGCGAACAGAATGATCCGCAATCGAGTGTCCAGTGCCAAGGAAAAAGCCGCGACCAGAACGAACACGATGCCGGCTAAAGCATACATTTTTGTGGCCCGGCTCCAAGGCTCTACTTTTTCATCCTGATTTTCTCGTGGATAAATCATCCAGAACGCCAGCATCAGCGGTACCACCACAAGCATGATTGCCGCCCCCGGCAGCCACCAGAGCGAATTGCACAGGGTGTCATTCTGTTCGCACAACCCAGTGCTCGAAATGCCCTTCTGCACCAGCATGGCCAGGGTTAGCGCACACAACAGCGGCATGCCGATGACGAAATGCACTGCCAGCAGGTTGCGCAGCGACAGGCCCAGCAGATAGAACAGGTCTCCTGAACCATTCGGTGTCAGGTAACGACCGTTCTCGCGCAGCCAGGCCAGCGGCGCGGCACCCACTGGCGCACGGGTGTAGTCGATGCTGGTGCGGATGCGCCCTGGCGGCTCGTAATCGAGCACTTCATAAGCCTCTTGCGCAGCCTGGACTTGCGGATTGGCAACCGCTTGCTTGTTCTCAGGCCTACGCAGTCGATCGGGTATAAACAGGCTGCCAAAAAACGAGCCGATATACCCGCCGCCGCTGACGGTCGACAGGTAGTCGAAGTGCGCCAGCAGGCGCTTGCCGACGCCCGATGTCTCGGTTGTTTCGCAGTCTTCGCTCTCAGCGTCTGGCGCCTTGGCCCGAGCCAGCGCTTGCAGCACGCCAAGACAGAACGTAGCACTGCGAATACCTCCACCAGATAATGCCAAGGCCCAATGTCCGCTACTTTTGCGCGCAAGCCCGAGCAGATTCCGACGTTGATCGATACGCGCATGTTCGGCCTGAAACTGGTCGTTCTGCGCTGAAGAGGGTGGGTTTGCTCTGTCCATGTGCATCCCTTGAAGAGTGAGAGGGCATCGTCCATGTTTATAAATAGTCTGGGAGGTAGCTAGTTGCCAGTATCTTTTTCAGAAATGCAAAACACGCATACCTGCTAGAACCGGCCTTCTGTTGTTGCACAGGCTCCACAGCGCCACCATCGGCGCTGACACAGGAGCCGCACCATGACACTTTCCATCACATTGCTCGGCTTCGGCGAGGCCGGCGGAATTCTGGGCGAAGACCTGGCCGACTCGGGCCTGGATGTTCATGCCTATGACCGTTTGTACCAAGACCCCGCGACCCGCACGCGGCTTGAAGAAAAAGCCTTCAAAAGCGGCGTGCATTTATGCGCCAGCGCTGCGCAGGCGATTGATCTGGGCGACTGGGTGATTTCGACGGTGACCGCCGACACCGCGCTGCAAGCGGCGCTCGATGCCGCGCCGTTGATGCAACCGGGGCAAGTGTTCATCGACATGAACTCGGTGGCGCCGGCGACCAAGCGGGCGGCGTGTGCAGCCGTCAATGAGCCAGGCCATTGTCAGTGTTCAGCGCGGGCTGGTCGATGCGATGCTTGAAGCGGACATCGACTATGCGGCATTAGAGCCTTTCGACTGGCAGCACTTGGTGGATGCCTTGTATGGCAGCCCCCGGCAAGCCACAGGAATGGGGTAAGGTGGCCTTTTGGCCGGGTACGTTGCATGGATCTCAAACAGCTGGAGTGTTTTGTTCGCGTTGCCGAGTTCGGCAGCTTTACCCGGGCGGCGGCTGTGTTGAACCTGTCGCAATCGGCCGTCAGCCGCCAGGTGCGGCAACTGGAAGTCGAGTTGCAGGAACACCTGTTACTGCGCAATGGCCGCAGTGTGCAACTCACCACCTCCGGGCAGCGGCTGTTCAATCACGGCAAAGGCATTCTGCGCCAGGTTCAGGTGGCCCGCGAAGAACTGCGTGAACAGCGTGGCAGCCTGTCCGGCAAAGTGGTGGTGGGCCTGCCGCCGAGTATTTCCAGGTGCCACACCGTGGCGCTGGTGGCTCAGTTTCGTGAGCGTTTTCCGGACTGCACGCTGGGCGTCAAGGAAGGGCTGAGCCATTCCATGCGCGAATGGTTGCTGCTCGGCCGGCTGGATTTCGCCTTGCTGTTCAACCCCAGTCAAAGCGCCCAATTGCAATACGAGCACATTCATTGCGAACCCTTGATGCTAATCGGCAGCGCAGAGGCAGCGTTGCCTGCACAGGTGCGCGTCGAAGACCTGGGCACCTATCCGCTGATCACGCCCAGCGAGCCGCACTCGATCCGCCGATTGATCGAAGCCGAGGCGGCGCGTCGGTCGGTGGCGCTCAACGTTTGTCTCGAGATCGACAGCATTCCTTCGTTGCTGGAGCTGATAAAGCTCGGCATGGGTTATGGCGTGCTGTTTCAGTCCGCGTTGTCCAAGCCGGACTTCATGCTCGAAGGCCTGAAGGCGGTGCCGATTGTCGAGCCGATGATTCAGACTCACCTGTTTTTCGCCACCACCGAGCAGCGGCCCCTGTCGCGCCTGGCCGAGCAGACCATGGCGCTGGTGCGCGAGATTTGCACGCCGCACGTTTAATGCGGTGGTTAAAGGGTCAAGACGCAGGCAAGTCAATTGTCACCGCTGTGGTCGGGCGGGTGCAGCACAGCAGGATATGACCGTCCTCAGGCGTGTCCAGCGGCGTTTCGAAATACTCGACCGAACCTTCGCGAAGCGGCACCTGGCAGGTGTTGCACAGGCCGGCCCGGCAATTGAAAGCAGGGGTCAGTCCCGCCAGTTCAGCCAGTTCCAGCAGCGATTCGCAATGCTCGTTCCAGACCACACGGGTGCCCGAGGGCAGAAACTCGACGCTCAGCGCGTCTGCACTTACATGTGCCGGGGGCTTGGGGGCCGGTGCAGCGGGAGCCGGGGCGTTCTGCTCTTCTTCCAGCAAGCTCGCCGGGCCAAAGAATTCGTAGTGGATACGCTCTTTGGCAATACCAAGGCTGCGCAGCAGACGCCAGTTCGCCTGCATGAACGGCTTTGGCCCGCACAGGTAAACATCGTAGTCGTCCAGAGGCAACAGGGCCTGCAAAGTCTCTCGGCTGATCAGCCCCTGACTGTGAAAGGCGCCGCTGGCATGGTCTTCGGCATCGGGTGTACGGTAGCAGAAGTGCACGTCGATTCCTGAACGCCGACTGGCCAGTGCCAGCACTTCTTCACGAAAGGCATGCACAGCACCGTGCTCGCAGGCATGGATGAAATACACCGGGCGCGCTGAATCCCTGCTCAACCGGTGAAGCATGCTCAGCATGGGGGTTATGCCCACGCCGGCGCTGAGCAGCACCACAGGCTGCGGGCTGTCTTCGTCAAGCACGAAATCGCCTGCGGGGCCGGCGATGTCGAGCGTGTCACCGACCTGTACATGGTCGTGCAGGTAACCGGACCCTTGCCCTGCTGGCAGTTCTGGCCTGTCGACGGGTGCAGGCTCGCGCTTGACCGAAATGCGCACCCGCGAGAGATCGCCGGCATCGGCACTCAGGCTGTAATGGCGCAGCATGGTACTGCCTGTACCCGAGGCAAGGCGCAGGATGACGAACTGGCCCGGACGAAACGATACCGAGGATACGCCATCGGCGGCGGCCAGCACGAAGGAGGTGATGACCGCGCTTTCCTGGTTCTTCTCGACGACCCGGAACGGTTTAAAACTGAGCGTGCCCATTTCAAGCCTCCTGCTGGATGTGCTGTTCCTGAGCAATCAACTTGTCGAGCTGGCGGCGAAAGCGCAGAGGGCCTGAGTCAGAGGCCAGGTCGATATTGGGCGTGCGCTTGTTGGCCATGCCTTTATGCACGGCGGCGAGCACTTCGCGGTCTTCGGCAAAGGCATGGCGCACGTCTTCATCGAACTGGCGAGACACCTCTTCATTGTCGGTATCGAAGTTACGCACCTGAAACCAGTAATAGCGCGTGTTGGCGTCATCAATCGGCGTCATGAAGTTGTACGAGTTCATCAGGAACACCTGCTCGTGCAGTTCTCCGTCATCACGACCGGTGCCGGCCGGGGTGAACAGCGCCTTGATGATGGCCTGCGCGGGGTAATGTACTTCGTAGTGTTGCTTGCGGTCGCAATGGCCGCTGAATTTGACGAACTTGGCGTAGAACGGTGCGACTTCGACATCGCGCATCCACCGCGAGACGATTACGCCCCTGTCAGTGACCGTGGTTTGCAGCGGCTCTTCGGCGCACGCCGCGTTACCAAAGGACGATTGATGCACCCACGCCACATGCGCCGGGTCCAGCAGGTTGTCGGTCATGTACAGGTAATTGCAGGGAATCACCATGCTGTCGCCGCGATTCAGGCCCCAGGCCGGGTCACCCCATTCCGGTACGTGGCAGATCTTCGTTTCGTCGGCCAGATCGGCATCGCCCATCCAGATCCAGATAAATCCGTAGCGCACGGCCAGCGGGTAGCTGCGCACTTTGGCGCCTTGCGGAATACGCCGGCTGCCGGGGGCACGCACGCAGCTGCCTGAGCAGTCGAAGGTCAGGCCGTGATAACCGCACTCGATGTCATCGCCCTGACGGCGGCCCATCGACAAGGGCAGCTTGCGGTGCGGGCAGGCATCTTCGAGGGCGACCGGTGTGCCGTCCTGCTTGCGGTACAGCACCACCGGTTCACTGAGCAGCGTGACGGGGTGCAGGTTTTCTCCCAGCTCGGTTTCGCTGGCGGCGACATACCAGGCGTTACGCAAAAACATGGGCGGGCTCTCCTATAGGTTCACGGTAAAGACAGAGTACGAGGAGGCAGTCAGCTAAGAAAAGATGCCTGAACCTGTTGGTTAGTTTAGTTTTTCTAACAGGTATTACAGGTCGCGTGCCAATGCCGTCAGGGCGCGCGCCCAGATATTCCGGGTGCGGTGCCAGACCACCGCTTGCCAGTCACTGTCGGTGGGGTAGAACTGTTCCAGCAGTTGCAGCTTTATGCGTCTTGCCACGGGATCGGCAAAGTCTCCGTGCAAATGCAGCCACTGGTCATTGCGCAAAATCGTGTGCACTTGCTCGCCTGGATAGGTGCCGCACTCAATCACGAATGGCATCAACTCCACGTGCGGCAGCGCATCGAGCAAGGCTTGTGAGGTGTATCCCGTTGCCGTCGCGGCAACGCCCGTGTCGCTCTGGTTGCCAGCCCCGGTGATCAGGGTGTACAGCCATGGGCCATAAATCGCCTGGGCCTGTTGCAACGCCGGGTAGGCGGATTCGCTGATGGTCATCAGCATCGGATGGCCGTAGTCGCCAGCCCCGGTATGAAGATCAAAACTCATGACCGTCAGGGCATGGCCAAGGTGTTTTTCAAGGATGGCGTGTAGCGTCTTGTTCGACCAGGCGGGTGCCTGCCCACCGTAGAACAGGCCGTCGGGATGGGTGTACTGGCCGGCTTCGACAATCGACATCACCGTCGGCCAGCCCTCGGCAGCAATGCGTGCATCAAAGTGCGCATCGGCGCGCGCGCGTGCAGGGCCTGACACCTCGGTGCAGATGTAAATGTCGTGCAGCGCCGCATAGGCCGGGTTGGTTGGTAGCGCCTGGGTAAAGTCCAGGTAGTTGCGATTCAGGTCGATATTGTCTTCATTGACCCGGCGCATCCAGGCGGTGCCCCAGGGGTTGATCAGGTGGATCATCAACACCGCGACATCGGCCGGCAGCGTGTTCTGGTTGAACCCTTGCAGCCATTGAATCTGGCAGTTCGAGCCATAGAACCCCTCAACCCCGTGAGTGCCACTCAGGGTGACCAGTACCTTGCTGGCCTGCGGGTCGCCGAGCCAGGCGACATCGGTGCTCAGTGATTCGCCAAACGGCCCGCGCAATGGATGCGCCCAGGTTGTCAGCCGGGCACCAGCGGTCTGGGCGGCAGCCAGAAACTGCTCGCGCTGTTGGATGTAACCGAGGTGGGTTGGAAATGCGCTGTGCATGTTTGCCTCTTGTCAAAATATTGAAGGGTCGCCGGCCTACTTGAGATTGCCGGCAAGAAACTGCGTCAACCGTTCACTTTTCGGGTTGACCAATAGGTCAGCGGGGTAGCCTTGTTCCTCGACCCGACCTTGATGCAGGAACATCACAGGGTTGGACAGGTGGTGCGCAAAGCCCATCTCATGGGTGACCATCACCATGGTTCGGCCTTCTTCGGCCAGCGCCTGCATCACTTTCAACACTTCTGCGACTCGTTTGGGGTCCAGTGCGGAGGTCGGTTCGTCAAACAGCATGACCTCCGGTTCCATCGCCCGCGCCCGCGCAATTGCCACACGTTGTTGCTGGCCGCCCGAGAGGTGGGCGGGGTATTTGTTTTCAACGTTCGAGTCCAGACCAAATGCCTCGAAGGTTGAATAAGTTGCCGAGTTCACTTGTGCAAACAGGATGCGCACGAAGCGCTGGCGAGCAGGCGCAACAGCCTGTAACTGCACAGCCTGGCCGAAGCACCGTCCAGGCAAAGGTCTGAAAGTCAGCGGGTAAGCGCAGGGATGACAGGGCTTTGGACCGCTGAATAACCACCGGTCCGAGCCCGTCATAAAGACCATTCAGTGATAGATATCGAAGCTGAAGTACTTCTTCTGGATCGCGTCGTAGGTGCCGTTTTTATGCAGTTCTGCCAAGGCGCCGTTAATGGCTTCGAGCAGTTGCGGGTCATCCTTGCGCAGGCCAATCGCAATGCCCTGGCCCAGAAGCTTTTCGTCCTGGACGCTATCGCCAGCGAAGGCGAACCCGGTGTTGCGTGGTGTTTGCAGGAAGCCCATGTCGGCGACCACGGCATCGGTCAGGGTGGCATCGATGCGGCCGCTGACAAGGTCCGGGTAGAGCATGTCCTGATTGGTGTACGACACCATCGTCACGCCGTTAGGTGCCCATTTTGCCTTTACAAAAGCTTCCTGGGTGCTGCCCTGGGCGACCCCGACGCGCTTGCCCTTGAGGGATTCGGCGGTGGCCACCAGGCCGCTATCGGCCTTGGCAATGAGACGACTGGGTGAGTTGTAGAGGCGGTCGGAGAACGCGATAGCTTCCTTGCGCTTTTCGTTGACGGTCATCGCCGACAGAATGCCATCGAACTTTTTCGCCTTGAGCGCCGGGATGATGCTGTCGAACGCGACCTCGACCCAGACGCACTTGACCTTGAGTTGCGCACAAATGGCGTTGCCCAGATCAATGTCGAAACCGACCAGCTGACCATCGGGCTGTTTTGATTCGAACGGCGCAAACGTCGGGTCGACGCCGAAACGAATGATGTTCGGGTCTTTGGCGAAAACACTGGTTGATGCCAGTGCAAGGGATGCAAGTCCAAGGAATGTGGCGAGGGCTATTTTCTTCATCGGTGTCTGCCTTTGTAGGTCAAGGGGCTACGCGTTAGGCATGTAAGGTCAATCGTTTCAGGCTAATTATGGTTATGGGCCACAGCGCGCTGCAGCAGGATCAGAATACGAGAACCTGAGTATTCGAAAAGATGTTGAAAACTGTTGATTTGTATAGCTGAGCTAAAGTATCAAGCCGTCAGTAACTTATCGGGAGACGCTGATGAACTTGCCATCGCTGCGCGCATTACAGGTTTTTGAAGCGGTGGGGCGCTTTGGCGGAATCGTCGAGGCTGCCCGCCGGCTGGACATTTCAGCAGGCGCTGTCAGTCAGCAAATGCGCCTGCTCGAAGACACGCTGGGCTTGAGCCTGACCTTCAAGGAGGGCAAGCGCATTCGGCTGACGGTCGCCGGGCAGCGCTATCACGACAGTTGCGTGGCGGCGTTCGAAACGCTGCGCATTGCCCAGGTCGAAATCGAGCGCTCCAGGAGCGCCAGCAACCTGCGCATCAGCGCCTTGCCATCGCTGCTTTCAGACTGGCTGGCGCCGTTGATCTATGCATGGCAAAGCGAACACCCGGAACTCAATCTGTTTCTGGATGGCAGCCATGCAGAGCCTGCAGCCGATGGCTATGAAATCGACTTTCGGGTCACTTACGGCGACCACGCTGCCACCGAACACGCCGTCGAACTGTTCCGCGATGATGTGGTTCCGGTGTGCAGTCCGCACCTGCTGCGGGCTGATCTGCCATTGCGCACGCCTGCGGATTTGCAGGCTTACCCGCTACTGTCGGTGGACTGGTTACCCAAGTTTGCCTCACCACCTTCATGGCGCGACTGGTTCGCGGCGCAGCAGGTTGACTGCGCGCACCTGCGCGATGGCTATCGGGTCTATTCCTTGTCTTCGATGGCCATTCAGGCGGCGATTGCCGGGCAGGGCGTGGTCCTGGCGCAATGCTCGATGATTACCGACGCCGTGGCAGACGGGCGTCTGGTCATTCCGTTCGCACAGGGGCTGAAGATGCCTTCATCGTACTTTCTGGTCGGGGCCAGGGATGCATTCGACAAGGCCCATTGCCGCGACTTCCATCGCTGGCTGGTGGCGCGCGGGCGTGATCAGACAGTCATCAATGAGCAACTGTTGAGTCAGCCGTAAAACGTCACTCTTGTATGCGAAACACGCATAGCAGCTAGAAACCGTGTCCGATTGTTGTGCGCAGGTGATGCAGCCACCATCCCACCATCGTTTGCGCCAACAACAAAAAAGGATTCGAGATGAAAAGCTGTCTTGCCCCCGATGCCCATCCCTCCCGGCCTGCTCAGGCCTTGCCCGAAGGTGCCTGGGACGCGCATTGCCATGTGTTTGGCCCGGCTGCGCAGTTTCCCTACGCCGATGACCGCAGTTACACCCCGCCCGATGCGCCGTACGAACGCCTGCGTGCCTTGCATGATCACCTGGGTTTCAGCCGCGCCGTGATCGTCCAGGCCAGCTGCCACGGCAGCGACAACCGCGCCATGCTCGACGCGATTGCACGCAGCGAGGGGCGTTATCGCGGCGTGGCGATTGTCGACGGCAGCGAGTCTGACCGGCAGTTGGCTGAACTGGATGCCGGTGGCGTGCGCGGCGTGCGCTTCAACTTTGTCGTGCATCTGGGTGGCGCACCGGACCTTGACGTATTCGACAAGACGGTCGAGCGCCTGGCCGATCTGGGCTGGCACGTCGTGCTGCATCTGGATGCCCAGGACATCGTCACCTACGCCGACCGCCTGGCGCGCATACCGGTGCCGTTCATCATCGACCACATGGGCCGCGTCAAAGCCCGGGATGGCCTGGAACAACCGGCCTTCAAGGCCTTGCTCGAACTGATGCAGCACCCGCTGGCCTGGGTCAAGGTCTGTGGCGCCGAGCGCGTCTCGATCGGCAAGCGGCCCTTCGCCGACGCCATTCCCTTCGCCGAACAACTGATTCAGGCAGCTCCTGGCCGCGTGCTGTGGGGCACCGACTGGCCGCACCCGAACATCACCCAAGACATGCCCAACGATGGCGGGCTGGTCGACCTGATGTTCGACTTCTGCCCGGACCAGGCATTGCGTCAACAACTGCTGGTGGACAACCCGTTGAAGTTATACGGGCGTTAACATCAGCCTGCGTGTCCTCGCCGAGCCTTTAATAACAAGACCGCCTGTGAGTAGAAATAATGAGCACCAGCCCGCTATCTGCTGAAGTCAACACCTCACCGCCCAGTGCGGTGAAAAGCAAACAGCCCTTTTACCGCGCCATGTATTTTCAGGTGCTGCTGGGCATCGTCGTCGGTATTATCGTCGGGCATTACTGGCCTACGTTTGCCGCCGACCTCAAGCCGTTGGGCGATGCCTTCATCAAGCTGATCAAGATGATCATCGGTCCTGTAGTGTTCTGCACCGTGGTGACCGGTATCGCCGGTATGCGCGACCTGAAAAAGGTCGGCCGCGTCGGTGGCAAGGCGCTGCTTTACTTTGAAATCATTTCCACCGTTTCGCTGATCATCGGCCTGATTGGCGGCCATCTGTTCAATCCGGGTGGCGGGTTCAACGTCGACGTCAACAGCCTGGATGCCTCGGCCGTGACCGGCTTTGCCGAAAAAGCCAGGCACATGCACATGGTCGATTTCCTGATGGCGATCATTCCCTCGACCTTCACCCAGGCGTTTGCCGAGGGCAACGTGCTGTGCATCTTGCTGGTGTCGGTGCTGTTCGGCTGCGCATTGTCAGCAATGGGCGAGAAGGGCAAGCCGGTGTACGACATCATCGAAGGCTTGTCGGGGGTGTTCTTTCGCATCGTTCATATCATTGCCAAGTTGTCGGCGGTCGGTGCGTTCGGTGCCATTGCCTTTACCGTCGGCACTTACGGCGTAGGCTCACTGGTACCGCTGCTCAAGTTGATCGGCAGTTTCTATCTGCTGTGCGTGCTGTTCATCGTGTTTGTTCTGGGCGGCGTGGCACGGTTGTGCGGTTTCAGCATCATTCGCTTTGTCGGCTACATCAAGGAAGAACTGCTGGTGGTGTTGGGCACCAGTTCATCGGAGGTGGTACTGCCGCAGATCATGGAAAAGATGGAGCGTCTGGGTTGCTCCAAACCGGTGGTGGGGCTGGTGATTCCGACGGGGTATTCGTTCAACCTTGATGGCACCAATATCTATCTGACCATGGCCGTGTTGTTCATTGCGCAAGCGTTGAATATTGATCTGACGCTGTCTCAGCAACTGACGCTGGTGGTGGTCGCCATGCTCACCTCCAAAGGCGCGAGCGGTGTGTCCGGTGCCGCCTTTGTGATGCTGACCAGCACGCTGATGGTAGTGCCCATCGTGCCGGTGGCCGGCATGGTGCTGATTCTGGGCATTCACCGCTTCATGGGCACGGGCCTGGCCATGACCAACCTGGTCGGCAACGGCGTCGCGGCGCTGGTCGTCTCGGCTTGGGAAAAAGAGCTGGACCGCAAGCAGCTGGCTCAGGAACTCAGCCGCAAGCGCTGATTCGCCCCGCTACAACCTTCTTCTAAAAACAATCGGCGTCCTGCCCGGTGATACCTCCGGGCAGCGACGCCCTGCGCCAGGAAAACAATAACAATGAATCGCACAGTGTATTGCGCCACCCTCGGTTTCAGCTTGCTCAGCCTCGATGCCGCTCTGGCTGGCGGATTTATCGAAGACAGCAAACTGCGCCTGGAGGCGCGCAACTTCTACTACAACGGCGACTTTCGCGACGGCGTCGGCGTGGGCAAAAGAGAGGAGTGGGCCCAAGGGTTTTTGTTGAACTACGAGTCCGGGTTTACTCAAGGGCCGGTCGGTTTTGGTGTGGATGCCTTGGCGTTTTCCGGCTTTCAGCTTGACTCCAGCCCCGACCGCAGCGGCAGCGGCCTGCTGCCCCGGCGCGCATCCGGTGAAGCCGCAGACGAATACGCCAAAGCCGGCGGTGCGGCCAAACTCAAGGTCTCGAAAACCACCCTGCGTTACGGCTTGTCGCTACCCAAGGCGCCGGTGCTGCAATTCAACGGCAGCCGGCTTTTTCCGCAAACGTTTCAGGGTTTGCAGGTCAATTCGACCGAGATCAACGGTCTGGCCGTTAACCTGGCGCAGTTCGATAAAACCATCACGCCAGACTCCACCAACCTGCAAGACATCAGCCTGGCGGTGAAAGACGGTCGCTACAAGGCCACCGGCATCGGTGATTACTATCGCTATGCCGGTGGCAACTACGCGCTGACGCCAACCCTGTCGGCCAGTTATTACTACGGTGAACTGGATGATGTTTACCGCCAGCAGTTTCTCGGCCTGACCCATAACACGCGGATTGCCAACGGTACGCTGAACACCGACCTGCGTGCATTCGCCAGCAAGGAAATCGGCGCCGCCAAGGTCGGCGAGGTCGATAATCGCGCTTACGCGGGTGCGCTGACGTACACCTTCGATACCGGCCATAGCGTGATGGCGACGTACCAGGTCATGAACGGCGCGACGGGCTTTGCGTATATCAACAACCCGTTCCTGCCCAACTACGTTCAGTACCACGACTTCGGCAGCGCCGGTGAGCGCAGCTGGCAACTGCGCTATGGCTATGACTTTGCAGGATGGGGCATTCCGGGGCTGACGTTTTACAGCGCTTATATCAAGGGCGATCACTTGAAAAAGGCCGGTGCCGATCAGGAGTGGGAGCGCGATATCGACGTGAGTTATGCCTTTCAAAGCCGGTTGAAAGGCCTGTTGGTGCGCTGGCGCAATGCGACGTACCGCAGTGACGACGGGCGCGATATCGATGAGAACCGGTTGATTGTCAGTTATCTGGTTAATGCCCTGTAGGTCGGGTTGTGCGGGCGATGTGATGGGTTGCAATCCTGCGCATCGCCTGACTTCAATGACGGAGTATGGCGCCCAGTAGCTGTGGGAAGCGTTGTTCAAGCTCATCCTTGCGCAGCGAGTTGATATGCGTCGTGCCTACGTTACGCGTGCGCATAAGTCCTGCATCACGCAGTACTCTGAAGTGGTGAGAAACGCTTGATTTGGGGCGGCCGCCGTGTAACTCACCGCTGGTCGCTTCAATTACCTGGGCCAGGTGGCGAACAATTTCCATGCGCACCGGATCGCTCAACGCATAGAGAACACGTTCAAGAACGAAGTCCTCGGCGTCGGGATGTCTGAAAGCTCTCATGATTAATAGCCGATCGCGAGCGATAACCAATCGCCGTACTTATTGTTTGAACGCTTCAATATGTTCATGAAACCAGTCCGTCAGCGAGCGCGGTGGTACACCCGTGAGGTCCTCAACCGTCAGGGTTCGTTCAGTCAGTACGGAGTCATGGAAAATACGATCCAGTCCAACGAGAAGTTCAGCCACGAACGGTGAGACGCCTTCTGCAAGCAGTACCGCGCGCTGTTCGACGGGCGTCCGATGGGTGTAAATAACCGGGCGATCCAAAAGCCGGGTCAGCTCCTCAGCCACTTCAGGCATTGTCCAGTTTTGCGGGCCTGTAAGGTGATAGGCCCGTTTGGAACCTTCGGCCACGTCCTCCAGTAAGGCGATGCGCGCCGCATCGGCAACATCCCGGGTATCGATTAGATTGACACGTCCATGACCCGCAGCGCCGCCCCAGTTGCCGGCCGCTACAGGCGTGCCAGCACGCTTGAGTACGTCCATGAACGTGGTGGGTCTCAATACCGTGGTGGCGATGGGTTGTTGGCTCAAGTGGGCTTCTATCAGTGAATGCCAGGCAAATGGATTGAGCGGTGTTGAAGGTCCCATGACCGAAAGTTTCACGATGTGATGTACGCCAGCCTCTACAGCCGCATCAATGAGTGCAATCTCGTGAGTCACTTGTTGCGGGGAAGTGCCATGGGCAATGAACAGTTTTTCAACGCCTGCAAGCGCTTCTCTGAGCGTCGACGGCTGATCAAAATCCAGCGCTGCAGCCTCGACGCCTTTTGGAAAAGACAGGAATGATTGCTGGCGTGTCAGCGCAACGACGCTAACCGGATCCATCACTAACCGATTGATCAACCGCAGCCCTACACGGCCGGTCGCACCGGCAATAGCGATACGCAGGGGGTGTACCCGATTTGACGACTGGTTGAGCATGCTAACGACTCCGTATCATGGAACGATCATTCCATGTATCTTGGTCCGATCGTTCCAGGTTGTCAACGGAGTGTCCATGAGTGGTAAACCGCAATACGACGAAAGCGCTGTCCTGAACGCGGCGATGCTTGTTTTCTGGCGTCATGGGTATGCAAACGCGTCCGTCAGCGACCTCACGGCAGCTACGGGCTTGTCTCGATCGAGCTTGTACCAGAGGTTTGGCGATAAGGAAGGGCTCTTCAACGAGTCTCTTGAACGCTATACCGACCGCGTACTGACGCGAATGAGATCGGCCCGCGCGCAGACCTCCATGGCGAGCGTAGAAGCACTGCTGCGAGAGTTTCTGCCGAAGAACGCTGAGGAAAAACGCCCCGCCGGCTGCCTGATCGCTCGCAGTAATGCTGAGCAGCAAGACCTTGCTGCTACCGGCAAGATGATCGCCAACGCTGCGGCTTGCCAGCAGCACCAGATGTTCATGGAGATTTTGACTCACGGGCAGTTGCAAGGTGAGCTTGAGCCGGATGTCGATCTGGATGTACTGGCCTGGTATTACTTTGGCGTGCTGCAGGCCATTGTGAATCTACCTGCCATCGGCGCGACGGGGCAGACGCTTGACCGCCTCATCGATGTTGCAATGTCCGCATGGCCGCAAGGCAAGGTATAGGACTCGGGCAGGTTGCCCTGGAGCAACACGGGCTGAGAGTCACTGTCGCTTGATCATCTACGGATCCCGCAAAAGAGGCGCGGCTTTTAACTTGCACTTTCAGATGACTTGCCCACCCTCGTCAAACTTCAATCGAGCCGCTTCAACTTCAGGCAATTTGTCGAGCGTCCATTTATGCAGTTCGCGAAATGGCTGCTGCAGCGTTTGACCCAGCGTGGTGATTTCATACTGGACTGCCACGGGCGAGAACGAGATGACCTTGCGCGAAACGAGGCCATTTCGTTCCAGCCGGCGCAGGCATTGTGTCAGAGCCTTCTGAGTGACGCCTTCCAGGCGGCGTTTGATGGCATTGAACCGATGCGGCCCGTCATCGAGTACCGCCAGAACCATCATTGACCACTTGTCTGCGATCTGGTCGAACAGTGCCCGGCTTGGGCACTGCGATGAAAAACATTGCGGCTTTAATTCCAGCATCACAGTTTCCTTATGTATACCTGGGCGACTCCAGGTGCCTAATTGACATTTGGTTTACAAAATATACTTATATGGCTTCCGAAAGCAAAGGGAGTCCATCCAATGTCAAACCTTGATACCCGCATTCTATTTCGTCCTCTTTCCGTCAGGTCGCTTGAACTGAAAAACCGCATTGTCATGGCGCCGATGACGCGGCAATTTTCGCCAGAGGGCATTCCCGGTAGTGGGAGCGCTGCGTATTACCGGCGGCGTGCTGAGGGGCGTGTCGGGTTGATCCTGTCGGAAGGCACTGTCGTTGATCGTCCCGCTTCACGTAACGGTCCCGGCATTCCTTTTTTTCACGGTGAGGCCGCGCTGGCCGGATGGAAGGACGTGATCGACTCTGTTCACCATGCGGGTGGCCGTATGGGGCCGCAACTCTGGCACACCGGTGCAGTACGGGATGTCAGCGGCTGGGAACCTGATGCGCCGGTTGAAAGCCCCTCTGGCCTCGACTCGCCAAATAACCCTCGTGGTGTGGCAATGAGCGAGGAGGATATTGCCGACGCCGTTGCTGCGTTTGCCAAGGCAGCGGCGGATGCCAAGCGCCTGGGCTTCGACACCGTCGAGATCCATGGCGCTCATGGTTATTTGATCGATCAGTTCTTCTGGGCCGGCACCAATCGGCGCACCGATCGTTACGGCGGACCGACGATCAAGGAGCGCTCGCGTTTTGCCGCTGAAATCGTGTCTGCCGTTCGTCATGCGGTCGGCTCCCAATTCCCGATCATCATGCGCGTCAGCCAGTGGAAGCAGCAGGACTTTAGCGTACGCCTCGCCGAGACGCCTGCACTGATGGAGGACTGGCTGCTGCCGTTGGTCGAGGCGGGTGTGGATGTTCTGCACTGTTCGCAGCGACGCTTCTGGGACCCTGAGTTTCCCGAAATTGACGGTGAGAACGGGCTGAACTGCGCGGGCTGGGCGAAGAAAGTCACTGGCGCCACGACCATTAGCGTCGGTTCGGTCGGGCTGGATAACGATGTTACTCACGCGTTCGCAGGCCAGGGATCAACCTCTGCAAGTCTGGATCGGCTCGTTGAGCGTATGGAGCGCGAAGAGTTTGATCTGATCGCCGTAGGGCGTGTTCTGCTGAGTGACAAGGATTGGGTCGCCAAAGTGGAAGCAGGCGATCACGCGAATCTGAAGGGCTTCAATCCGGCATCGTTGGCCGAATTGGTTTGAGTTGAGAGAGCCTGACAGCCCGGACACCGCCGACTTCATCGTGCGGTTTCACAACGAAGGCCGCCTGCACTCAACGTTTGGGTATGCATGACTCAATCCGTGCGAGTGCCAGGCCGCCTGATCACGCCCGATCAAAAAATCCGGCATAACGTGATCCCCCACCATCTCCCTCTTGACGACCTTCCCGATTAGGCAAATACTTCGCTTCACATTCATACATATGACTAGATAACTATAACAATGACAGCCCCTATCCCCGACGACCGTCTACCCCGTTACCAGCGCCTGCGCGATGAGCTGGCTTATCAGATCTCGATGAATCGCTGGCGCCCAGGCGAGGCGATTCCTACTGAAGCAGCACTGGCCAGCGAGTACGCGATCTCCGTAGGCACCGTGCGCAAGGCCATCGATGCGCTGGTCAGCGAAGGCGTGCTGGAGCGCCAGCAAGGGCGTGGCACGTTTATTCGTCGCCCGCAGTTCCAGTCTTCGCTGTTCCGCTTCTTTCGCTTCCAGGGCCCCAATGGCGAGCGACTGGTGCCTGAAAGCCGGATCCTGACCATTGAGGTGGTCGAGGCGCCTTCGGCGGTCAGCCAGGCGCTGGCACTGGCGCCGGGCGCCGAGGTCATCCGCCTGGTACGTCTGCGTTTGCTCGACTCGACGCCGGTGCTGGCCGAGCAAATCTGGCTGCCGAAAAGCCTGTTCCTGCCGTTGCTGAACGTCGATCTCGATCGCCAGGGCGCGCTGCTTTATCCCATCTATGAATCGCTGTGCGGCCAGGTCGTGGCCAGCGCCGAAGAAACCCTCACCGCAGAAGCCGTCAACGAGGTGTATGCGCGTTTGCTGAACATCGATGTGCACAGCCCTGTGGTGGTGATCGAGCGTCTGGCCCGCGACTACGCCGGTAAACCACTGGAATGGCGGCGTTCGCGCGGCCATGCCAGCCATTTCAGGTACAGCGTCGACATCCGCTGATCGCAGTGCCCTTACATCCCGATAGAAGGATAAAAATAATGTTCAGTTGGTATCGCGAAATCACCGCCAAAGAGCGCAAGACGTTCTGGGCCTGCTTCGGCGGCTGGTCGCTGGATGCACTTGAAGTGCAGATGTTCGGTCTGGCGATTCCGGCGTTGATTGCCGCTTTCGCGCTGACCAAGGGCGATGCGGGGCTGATCAGCGGCGTAACGCTGGTCACCTCGGCCATCGGCGGCTGGCTGGGCGGAACGCTGTCGGACCGTTATGGCCGGGTCAGAACCCTGCAGTGGATGATTCTCTGGTTCTCGTTCTTCACGTTCTTGTCGGCCTTTGTCACCGGCTTCCACCAGATGCTGATCGTCAAGGCCCTGCAAGGCTTTGGCATCGGCGGCGAGTGGGCGGCGGGTGCGGTGCTGATGGCTGAAACCATCCAGGGCAAATACCGTGGCAAGGTGATGGGCGCCGTGCAAAGCGCCTGGGCCTTTGGCTGGGGCGCGGCGGTGGGCGTGTTCACGCTGGTCTACACCTTTGTGCCGGAAGATATCGCCTGGCGGGTGATGTTCCTGGTGGGTCTGGCGCCGGCGATCCTGGTCATTTACGTGCGTAAAAACGTCGAAGAGCCGGATGGCTCGATGCAGAAGCGCAAGGCGGCGTCCGAGAAAAGCTTTTTTGCCTCGATGGCCGGGATTTTCCGCCCCGAGTTGATCCGTGTGACCTTGCTGGGCGGCATTCTGGGCCTGGGCGCGCACGGCGGTTATCACGCGGTCATGACCTGGTTGCCGACCTATCTCAAAACCGAGCGCAACCTGTCGGTGCTCAGCTCCGGTGGTTATCTGGCCGTCATCATCGCTGCCTTCTGGCTGGGTTGTATCGTCAGCGGCCTGTTGATCGACCGCATTGGCCGGCGCAAGAACATCATTGTCTATGCGCTGTGCTGCGTGATCACGGTGCAGTGCTACCTGTTCCTGCCATTGACCAACACGCAAATGCTGTTTCTGGGGTTTCCGCTGGGCTTCTTTGCCGCCGGTATCCCTGCCAGCCTCGGTTCATTCTTCAACGAGCTGTATCCTGCCGATGTGCGCGGGGCAGGGGTGGGTTTCTGCTACAACTTCGGTCGCGTACTGTCCGCCGTCTTCCCGTTTCTGGTCGGCCACATGAGCGGCTTCATGTCGCTGGGCAGCGCCATCGGCATCGACGCGGGCATTGCGTATGGTGTCGCGGTACTGGCCGCGCTGGCCTTGCCTGAAACCAAAGGCCGTAACCTGAACGATGCTGTTGAGTCTGCCAGCCCCGATACTGCTGCGCAGAAAGCCTGACCATTGAAAGAGAGCCCCATGCCACAGACTTACTCCGTGCCGCTAAACGGCATTGACGGCCATGCACACGTATTCGAGCGTCGCCTGGAACTGGCCGAGACCCGTCGTTATGCACCGGGTTACGACGCTACTCTGGCTGATTACCTGGCGCAGCTCGATCGGCACGGCTTGAGCCATGGGGTGCTGGTGCAACCCAGTTTTCTCGGTACCGACAATAGTTATTTGCTGGAGGCGCTGGCCCAGGCTCCGGAGCGCTTGCGTGGCGTTGTGGTGGTCGATCCCGACACCCCGGTGCAGGAACTACAGCGCATGGCCGCGCTCGGTGTACGCGGTGTGCGTCTGAATCTGGTGGGGCGCGAACTGATCGATCTGGGCGAAGCGCGCTGGCAAGGCTTTTTCAAGGTGCTGAAAAGTCTGGGCTGGCACGTGGAGTTGCATCGTCAGATCGAGGATATCGCGCAGTTGATCAAGCCGCTGCTGGCGGCCGGCTGCAAGGTGGTGATCGACCACTTTGGCCGTGCCGATGCGCGTCTGGGGCTCGACCAGCCGGGCTTTGCACAACTGCTGACGCTGGGCCGCGAGGGCAATGTCTGGGTCAAGGTTTCCGCGATGTATCGCCTGGGTGGCAGTGTGGGCGAACAACAGGGTTTTGCCGGGCGCGCGCTGGCCGCGCTGGCTGAACACCTGGGCGCCAATCGCCTGTTGTGGGGCAGCGACTGGCCGCATACGCAGCATGAACAGCAGATGAGTTTTACCCGGTCGCTCGAAGGGATGCAGCGTATTGCCAGCGATGCCGGCATCTTGTCGCCCGTGTTTCGCGACAGTGCGGCAGAACTGTTTGGTATTGATTAATTACGCCCGGCCGGGCGCCCACGGCCTGCGGGTTTGACCGGCAGGCTGGCCCCATAAGTCTGCCACCACACCGTCAGTGCCTCCATGGTCGGCCCCAGCGCGCGGGCTTTGTCGGTCATTGCATACTCGACCCGTGGCGGCACTTCGGCGTACACCGTGCGCGATATAAGGCCGTCCATTTCCAGTTCGCGAAGTTGCGCGGTGAGCATGTGCTGGGTAATACCGGGAATGGTTTTTCGCAGTTCGCCAAAGCGATAAAGCCGCTGGTTCAGCAACCACATTATTTCCAGTTTCCATTTGCCCGACAGCAGCGAAAACGCGCGGCGCATCTCTTCGTGCATGGTGATTTCATGCTGTTCATTAGTCTGGTTTTCCATACTGACGGCCTCTAATTCATCCTTCTTGCTGGATTTCAGGTTGCAGGACATTCTCGCCGAAACTTGCTGGCAACGTCTTATAAACCGGAGCGTATCGAGATGTCCCGATTGAATGGAAAAGTAGCGATTGTCACCGGCGCAGGCCGAGGTATTGGCCGTGCCACGGCCAGGCTGTTTGCCGAGCAGGGCGCCAAAGTGGCGGTGCTGTCGCGCACGCCGGAAAATGTCGAGCGGGTGGTGGCCGAGATCGAGGCGGCGGGTGGTACGGCCTTGGGAGTGGTGTGCGATATCGCCGATGCCGGGCAAGTCACGGCGGCAGTGGAAAACGTAGTCGCGACCTTTGGTCGCCTGGATATCCTGGTCAATAACGCCTTCGATCCATCGGTGGTGGTTTCTTCGATTCTGGAGCTGCCAGTGGAGCAGTTGCAGCGCAACTTCGAGATGGGGCCCATTGCTTATCTGCGCACCATGCAGGCTTGTTATCCGCACCTCAAAGCCAGTGGTGCCGGGCGGGTGATCAACTTTGCATCGCTGGCCGGCGTGCTGGGCATGAGTGGTTATGGCCCGTACAACATGGCCAAGGAAGCGGTGCGCGCACTGACGCGCAGTGCGGCGCGCGAATGGGGGGCAGACAGGATCACGGTCAATAACCTGCTGCCCGTGGCCCAGACCTGGGGCGATATCGATGTTCCTGCGCCGACCAATGCCTTGGGCCGTTATGGCTCACCTGAAGACGATATTGCCCCGGTGGCGCTGTTTCTGGCCAGCCAGGATTCCCAGTACCTGACGGGCTACAGCCTGACACCCGATGGTGGGCAGATTATCGACAGCGCCCGCTGAAGAGCGTGACTCAATGCATCTCTGAGCGGTTCTTGTCACCGGCATACATCCAGCGCATCAACGAGTGCCGGCCGCCGATGCCCAGTTTGATCGACGCGCGCTTGAGGTAACTTTCCACGGTGTTGACCTTCAACTGCAGTTGCTCGGCCAGTTGCGGCGCGGTCTGGCCGGCGAGCAGGCCGACGCACACTTCACGTTCGCGGGTTGACAGGTCAAGCCCTGACTGGCGCAAGCGTTCAGAGAAGCGCAGGCACAGGTTTTGCGGCTCGCAAGCGTCATCCGGATGAGGTGGCAACACCTGGGGCGTGCTCGGTTGCAGGGCGCTGATGTGCTTTTCGACCATGGGCAGCAGCAAGGGCGAGATGTCTTGCAGCAAGCTGCGCTCGCGGAATGAGAAGCCCTGCGGCTGGCCGGCACGGTACACGGAGATTTCATAACGATAGCCATCGCTGTGACGCGACAGGTGCAATTGCGCCGCCTCTTCGGCTCGCGGCGCATGGGCATCCTGTTCCCAGAAAGCCGCCTCGGAGAGGATGGCCATCTCGTCGCGGGTCCAGGCCTGGCCTGATGCTTCAGCCTGCAACTGGCGGATATGCGTAGCGTCCACCGACAATTGGGTCTGGATCAAGTCATGCAACAGGCGCGGGAAGTGTCGGCTGCCGGTGCTGGCAATCACTTTGCCAATCTGGGGAAAGAGAGCATGTGCGTTCATTGTTTCATCCATGAGTTTCAAAAGTGGAATATCACCCTGATGGACCGTCGCCCGTCATCCTGGGTAAACGGTAATGTGTCAGAGACTGCAGTACTTCATGAGTCGACCGTGGCATCGGGCTGCGGGCCGACTGCGATTCAACTTTCACCTCCATGGTAGCGGGTTCCGGTGACAGGTTTGTCACTGATGTTGATCTAAGCATAGGTCTGTTAGTGCATGGACTGCTCGGCCTTTGGGTAAGTAGAGAAGTGTTCAAAAAACGGGTTGCTTTGAACTAACGAACGAGCGTGAGCGCTGAATAATCAGCTGCCTTGCAGGACACTGCGCTGCACCTCGGCTTCTGTGGCGCCGCCCCGTAAGGCTGGCGATCAAAAAATGGCGTCAAGAAAAAAACGCCATCCGACGAATGACATTAATAGCATATTGCCTTAGTGATGGCTCAATGACATATTCGCACCACCTCCAACCCCCTCCCCAAATGTGAGCCGCATGAACCCCCTCAAGTCACTTCTGGCAGCCTGCGCGCTGATCAGCGGGTGCAATGGAATGTCCACCGCGTACGTTACGGAACCTGTTAAAGACCAAGCCTTTGTCGTGCATGCCGGAGGTCCACTCGCTCTGGTGATGATGGCCAGTGCCGTGCAGTGGAACGATGAATACGCCGTGACGGTCAAGCATCTTCCCTATGTATCGGGGTCGGTTTTCCAGGGGCGCGGCGATGTTCAGTTCTTCCGCCACAAGGCCGGTCAGCGCGCACCGATGTGGCGCCAGTACCGTCCGGGCGAATCGCTCACGGCGGTCGGTTATAACTCCATGTACATGAAGAGCGAAGCCCGTGGCCGGGCACTCAGCGCGATGGTGCGCCTGGATGCCAAGGATGGGGGCGTGATGTACGGCACCCACGATGGCACCACGGTGCAAGGCATGTCGGGCGGCCCGGTGTTTGCGGCTGATGGCACGGTTGTCGGTATCAACGTCGCCTACCTTGAGCAGGACGACCTGCAAAAGCTCAAGCGTGCCGACCTGCCGGTTCAGGAGCAAGTCAGCATCTTCCTTCCCTACGCCGAGATCAGCCGTGAGTGGCAGCGTTACGCCAGCCAGAAGGGTGGCGCTAAAGCCGTGCCCGCGCCGGTCGGACTTTCAGTCGCTGCGGCGCACTGATAGCGCTTAACGTTCGCGCAGGGCTTCCTTGGCCCTGTTCAACGGCTTGATCAGGTAATCCAGAATCGTCTTCTCTCCGGTGCGGATATCCACCGTGGCGATCATGCCGGGGACGATGGCGAACGGTTTGCCGGCCTTGTTGTACAGCACGTCGGCATCGGTGCGGATGAACACCCGGTAGTAGAACACTTCGGGTTTGAACTCATCCTGGATCGTGTCGGGCGAAATGGTCACGACCTTGCCGTCCAGGCTGCCGTAGATGGAGTAGTCGTACGCCGTGATTTTGACCTTGGCGACCTGATCGGGGTGGATAAAAGCGATATCGCGGGGGGCGATACGCGCCTCGATCAGCAACTGGTCATCCTGCGGCACGATCTGCATCAGTTTGCCGTTGGGTGGAATCACGCCGCCGATGGTGGTCACTTCGATGTCCTTGACGATGCCGCGCACCGGGGAGCGCAACGTCAGGCGCGTCAGTGAGTCGGCGCGACCGCGCACGACCTCGGCCAGCGAATCGGCTTCGGCACTGGCCTTGGCCAGGTCCTGGCGAGCCTGCACCATGTAGTCCGAACGGGCCTCGCTGGCCTTGAGTTCCAGTTCCGAGCGCTGGCGGTTCAGGCGGATCACTTCGACCCGGCTGGAGGCTCCGGCCTTGGCCAGGTTTTCAGTAATGGCAAGCTCGCTGCGCACCAGCTTCAGCGACTGCTCGATACCGGCCAGGGTTTCCTTGAGGCCGCGCTGGCGGGTCTGGTACAGCTCGGTTTCGGCGCGGATCAAGGCCGGCCAGGCCTTTAGCGACTCGGCAAACACCAGCGGCTTGCCACTGACTTCGGCTTGCAGACGGCTGACACTGGCCTGGGTGGCGCGGTATTTGGCTTCGCTTTCGCCGACATTGGACTGGGTCTTGATCGGGTCCAGTTGCGCCAGCACATCGCCACGCTCGACACGCGAGCCTTCGCTGACATTGATTTCGGTGATGATCCCGCCTTCAAGCGACTGAATGACTTGTTCGCGAGAGCTGGGCACCACCTTGCCGGTGCCACTGGACACTTCCACGACCGAAAAAAACGCCGCCCAGAGCAAAAAGCAGCCCAGCATCAGCGCACAGATCCACACCACCCGGGTGGCGCGCAGCACCTCGGATTCGTCGGCACCGTCCAGATACGAAGCGGGCGCCTGGGGCATGTGGATCGCGACGTCGCGGCTCATGGGCGCACTCCGTTGGGTTGCCTGAGTTGCGCCAGAGCGACTTCGCGCGGCGCATCGATGACGATGTGGCCGTTGTCGACCACGATGATGCGCTCGACCCGTTGCAACACGCTGAGCCGGTGGGTGGCCATCACCAGCGTGCGGCCTTCGCACCACAGCAGCAGGTCATCGAGCAGGCGTTTTTCAGTGACATCGTCCAGCGCGGCGGTGGGTTCATCGAGCAGCAGCACTTGCGGCTGGCGCAACAGCAGGCGCGACAACAGCAGGCTTTGGCGCTGGCCGCCGGACAGGCCCAGACCCCCTTCCAGAATCAGATGATCCAGACCCTTGGGCAGGTGACGGATGAACTCCAGCGCGCCGCTGATCGACAGCGCCGCCAGCAGTTCCTGATCTGTGGCGCGCCCGGCGCCCAGCACCAGGTTGTCGCGCAGGGTGCCGTGGAACAGCCGCGCATGCTGCTGCAACAGCCCGACATCGCGACGCAGGTCGGCAGGGTCGATGTGGCTCATGGCAATGCCGTCGATGCTCAATTCGCCGGTGGCCAGGTCCATCGCGCCGCCCAGTGCCTGCAGCAGGGTGGATTTGCCCGCACCATTGCGCCCCAGCACCGCAATGCGCTCGCCGGGGCGAATGCGCAGTTCATCGATGTGCAGGGCGACCGGTGCCATCGGGTCGTAGCGCAGCGCCGAGTCCTTGATATAAAAGTCGCCGCGAATCGCAGGCATGTGCACCCGCTTGCTGTTTTCCGGGTGATCGACCGGCAATTGCATCAGGTGGTTGAGGCCCTTGAGCGCGACTTTGGCTTGCTGCCAGCGGGTCAGCACATGGTTGAGCTGGGCCATCGGTGCCATCATGCGTGAGGCCAGCATGGAGGCGGCGACCAGGCTGCCGGTGGTCAGGTCGCCGGCAATCACCATCGGTGCGCCGAACACGATGACGATGGCAAACACCGCGCCTTGCACACTCTGGGTCCAGGTCACCAGGCCGTTGGTCAGGCTGCGCAGTTGCAGGCCGGTGTCGGCGGTGGTGGCGTTGAAGCGGTTCCATTGCTCCTGAAAACGCTGCTCGGCCTGCAAGGCCTTGATGTCGTCCATGCCCTGAATGCTTTCGACCAGCATCGCATTGCGCAGCGCCGACTCGCGCATGTTGGCGTTGGCCAGCCGCGCCAGCTTGCGCTGGTACAACAGGCCCGGCAGTAGCATGAACACCAGCGCCACCAGCGGAATGGCCACCAGCGGCCCGGCAATCAGCCAGAACACCAACAAAAACAGAAAGAAGAACGGCAGGTCGGCCAGCGCCGTGGCGGTGCTGGAGGTGATCATGTCGCGCACTTGTTCCAGCTCGCGCAACTGGGCAATGAACGAGCCCGTGGAGCGCGGCCGTACCGAATTGCGCAGGCGCAGGGCATGGCCATACACCAGGTCGGACACCCGCAGGTCGGCGCGCTTGCCGAGCAGGTCGGTGATGCGCAGGCGCATGATGCGCAAGGTGAAGTCGAACAGCACCGCCAGCAGCACACCGGCAAACAGCACGTACAGGGTCGGCAGCGACTCGGCCGGAATCACCCGGTCATAGACCTGCATCGAAAACAGCACGCCGGCCATCGCCAGCAGGTTGGCGACCAGGGAGGCGATCATCACATGGCCGTACGGCTTGAGGTCACGGATCACGATGCGCCGGAACCAGTGCTCATCGAACGGTTGCACATAGTCGTCGGTGCGCACATCCGACAGTGGCCGGGCCGGGCGCATGATCACCGTGCGCCGCAGCCGCTCGCCCAGTTCCTGCAAGGGCATGCGCTGCTGCAGGCCCTGATCGCCCGACAGGGCAATGCCGACTTCGCCGTCGCTGAGGCTTTGCACCACGCCGATCTGGCCGTCTTGCAACTCGACCACCAGCGGCGTGCGCCAGCGGCCGATATCGTGGGACTTGCGCCCGCCGAACT
The DNA here is from genome assembly GCF_054589175.1 of Pseudomonas sp. 3A(2025). NCBI lineage: Bacteria > Pseudomonadati > Pseudomonadota > Gammaproteobacteria > Pseudomonadales > Pseudomonadaceae > Pseudomonas > Pseudomonas sp. 3A(2025). The sequence goes on from NZ_BAAILM010000009.1 coordinate 98,970, forward strand.
TGATGGTCAGGCCGGCCTGGCGGGCCATCTGCCGCACCACGTCTTCGACATCGCGGTCGGGGCGCTGGGCGGCAATGCGCACGGTTTCTACGGAAACGTCCATGCGGTAATGGCGGGCGACCAGCAGGATCGCGTCCATCCATTGCTGATAATCGGGCGGCGGTTCGTCCTGGCCGGCAGCGGGGGTGGTGATGATCACGGCGTCGTTCATGGCAGTATCCTCACGCCCTGCACCGTGCGCGCTTCAAGGTCGAAGGCGCGGCGCAGGCCGCCGCTGTTGTACAGGCAGTCGATCTGCAGGCGGCGCAGGTCCGCCTGGGTGCCGGCCAGTTCGAAGCGTGACTGGTGAATTTCCTGCTCGGCGTTAAGCAAATCCAGCAAGGGCCGGGTGCCCAGGTCCAGGTACTGGCGGCCATACAGCTCGCGTGCCTCGCTGATGCTGCCCTGGCGACGTTGCAAGGCATTCTGGCGCAGTGCCAGGCTGGCGGTTTGCGCGCGGGCCTCGGCCAGGCTTTGGGTCGCTTGCAACGTGGCCACGTCTTGCGCGGCGTCGGCGGCACTCAAGGCATGGCCGGCAGCGCGGCTGCGGGCACTGATCGCGCCGCCCTGGTAGATCGGCACCTCGAAGTTCAGGTAGATGCCGGCCTGGGTGCGCTTTATCGCCGGGTTGTTGTCGTTGTAGCCGCTGTCCAGATAGTGGTTGACCGTCGGTTCCAGCGACAGGGTCGGGTAGGCCTCGGACCGGGCGCTGGCCAGTTCTGCCTGCGCCTGGGTGCGCTGGGCCTGGGCGATCAGCACGGCGGGCAGAATATCGAGTGGACGTTGCGGCTGCGCGCAGGCGGTGATCGAGTCTTGCGGAAAGTCATCGGTCACCTCGACCGTCGTGGTGCGGCCTGTCAGGCTGCTCAGCGCGGCCTGCCAGCGGGCATATTGCGCCTTGTAATCCTGCAAGGTGGCCATCGCGCCTTCGGCCCGCGATTGTGCCTGCACCAGGTCAGAGCGGGTGCTGGCGCCCATGTCGCTGCGCTGGCGCGCCAGTTCGACAATGTCGCCGACGCCTTCAATCTGCTTGCGGGCGATTTCGCTCAGGTTGCGATAACGCTGCACCTCGACCCAGGCATAGGCCGTGTCGCGGGCGATCTGGTCGATGCTCAGCAAAATCTGCGCCTGGCTGCGCGCTACCCGTGCCTGAGCGATCTGCACCGCGTTGTCGACCTTGCCGAAGTCATACAGCATCTGCTTGAGCGAAATGTTCAGCGCCTGGGTGCTGGAGTCGCCGCCATAGCCGGTGTTCAGGCCGCCGCGCACGCCGCCGCTGATCTGTGGGTAGTAACCGGCTTCGGCGACATTGATGCCTTCGCCTTGTTGATACAGGGTAGATACTGCCTGGCCGATGTCCGGGTGCCAGGCCACGGCCTGACGAATCGCATCGCCGAGCGCCAGACGCTGACCGGTCGGGGTGCTGTCGGGACGTGGTGGTGCGGCTTTGAGAGCAGGCAATGGTGACGCGGCTTTAGGCGCCGGTCGCGGTGTTGCTTGAGGTGTAGGTTGCGGCGCGGCTTGTGGTGCTGGTCGCGGCGCTGGCTGAGGTTCCGGTTGCAGCGCCGTTTGAGGGGCCGGTTGCGCGGCGGGCGCCGGTGCAAGCGCGCCTGGTTCCTGCGCTGTGTTTTGTAAACGACTAGGGCTGACCTCCAGTAATTCGGGGTCTATCGGTGCTTCTATGACACGAGCCCGGTGCCGGTTGAGCAGCGTGCCCATGATGCCTTCGCCTTGCTGATAGATGGCCGAGACGTCCTGCACGGTGTCGGGCTGTTGCGGTTCTGGAGCTGGAGCGGCTACTGATGATTGTGCACCGTGAGCCTGGTGGCTGTTGAGCAGCGTGGCCATCGCCAACAGGGCGACGGGCGCATGTCGGGTAATGCAGGCATAAGCTGACTTCACAATATTCCCTTACTGACGGTCACCTCTAAAAACTACCTGCGTTGTCATCGCGGCGTTAAAAACCGACTCGCAATGCTCATGTACTTGAGTACATTGCGCGTGCTCGCCTGTTTTTGCCTTGCGCTGACTGCCTCGCCTACGTTTTTAGAGGCGCCCTGATTAATACCGGCGCACTGCCCCCGCAGTGCGCCGTGTCCTGGCGTCACACCACGTGAATTCCGTTCTGCACCCAAAGGTGGTGAGTCGGGTCCTCCTGTGGTGTGTACTGGGTATATTGAAGACCATCTGCCAGCTGTGTGCCATCAGCCGACCATGTTCCACCCAAATGCACGCTGTCTTGTGCGTTGCCCTTGATCAGCAGCGTGCTGTTGTCAGCCTCGGTGACGGCCACCAGGTCGGCCAGGTTCAAGGTCAGGTTGACCGAACTGGTAGTGTTCAGGTCGATCACCTCGATGTTGCTCAGCCGGCCGTGCAGGTTGGCCAGGTTGATGCTGGCATCGCCACCGGCCCACAGCAGGGTGTCGGTACCGGTGCCACCGTCGACCGAGGCAAAGTTCAGGTCGCTGATGATCAGGGTGTCGTTGCCGGCGCCGCCATGCAGGGTCACCGCACCACCGGCCGAGCCGTCGAGGGTGTCGTTGCCGCTGGTGCCGATGTGCTCGGCACCGCTGCTGGCCGCCAGCGTGCTGGTCGACAGATCGTCGCTGTCGGCACTGGCCAGTGCCATCCGCGAACTGGCCGCGCTGGCCTGATCCAGGTCGATGGTCAGCGTGGCGGTGTCGCTGCTGCCGTTCGGGTGGGTCAACCGGTAGGTGAACTGCTCGGTCTGGCCGATCAGCGCATCGCTTTGTCCGGCGTTGAGGGTGTAGGTGTAGCTGCCGTCGGCATGCACCAGCAGGTTGCCGTAAGTACCGGCGATGGTGGTGCCGTTGTAGCCCGGTTGCACATAGGTATTGGCCGCCGCCAGCACGCTGAGCACGGTAAGGGCCGACCCCAGTACATCGGCGCCCAAGCCTGCCGTGCCGGTGAGCAGGTTGCCCGTCACCGGGGTGTAGCTGCCGACCACGAACTGGTTGGTGTGGGTCACGGTGTTGATCAGCCCGATCGTGACACTCAGGCCCACCGACACGCCGGTATAGCTCAGGCTGACCCGATAGGTCCCGGCGCTCTGGTCGTCCGCCGTCACACCGTACAGATTGCCGCCCAGATTGATCAGCGAGCCAGTGCCTGACCAGGTTTTCACCACATCGTACTGCGCGGCATTGGTCGCGTTCTGTTTGTACAGGGTCACGGTCACCGCACTCAGCAGCGACAACAAACCGCCCGTGCTCAGGGTCAGGGTCAGGTCATTGACCGTGTTGGCGCCGCTGATGACGAAGTCGTGCGAGCCCGATGCCCCCAGGCTGAGCAGACCGGCGTTCACTGTGCCGATGGTCGAGGTGTTGGTGGTCACCAGATTGGCCAGGGTGATGTCGGTGCTGGCCACATCATCGGTGGCGTCGAGCAACAGTGCCGGTGCCGCCAGGTTGGTGCTGTTCCAGACTTCCGTGGCCTGCGGGCTGTCGATGCGCACATACAGCGTGGCCGTGTCGGACAGGCCATTGCTGTGCAGCAGTTGATAGTTGAACACATCGACCTTGCCGACGCTGTCGGCGCTGCCGGTGGCCCGGTAGCTGTAGTTGCCTTGTGCGTCGATGGTCAGCGTGCCGTACAGCCCCTGAACCACAACACCGGTGCCGGCATTGGTGTAGGTGGCCGCGCCATTGCTGGTGCCGGTCTGGATACGCAGCACCGCGCCGTTATCGGGTCCTGTGATGTCGGTGGTACCGTCGGTGCCGATATCGCTGATCACGTTACCGGTTACCGCCGCACCGGCTGCGCCGTTGAACTGGCTCAGACTGTTGACGTCCAGTTGCAGCGTGCTGTTGATGCTGGTCACCAGGGTCAGGCTGTTGCTGGCCACGGTCAGCCGGTAACTACCCGCCAACAGTGTGCCGATGTCCACGCGCAGATCGGTGGGCGACAACAGATTCAGGTTGATCAGCCCGCCACTGGTCGAGGTACTGAGGGTCACCCAGGCGCCGCTGCTGTCTTGGACCTGCAAGGTAAAGGTGGCCTGGGTGCCCAGCTCCAGCACGCTGCCGCTGGTCAGGGTCAACAACGGGTCGGCGGTGGTGCCGCTGTCGACGATAAAGTTGAAGCTGTGAGTAAAGCCCAGGCCGATCACGGTCGGGAACGACTCGGTCAAGGTTCGCGTGGTGGTCACCGCCGCCAGGTTGACGGTGGCGGTGGTCAGGTTGTCGCTGGCCACCACCGGCAGGTTGGCGTCGATGTCGGCGGCCATCAGCGTCACGGTCGGCGCCTGGTTGCCACTTCTGTCGGCGACGCCGACGGTCAGGGTTTCACCGTTGATCTGCGCCCCCGACAAGCCGATGCTGAAGCTGCCGTCGGCCAGCGCGGTGGTGCTGCCCAGGGTGACACCAGCGGCGTTTTTCACCGTCACGGTGGCGAGGCCCTCGGCAGTGCCGGTCAGCGTCAGGCCGTCGGCCGACAGCAACAGGCCGCTGGCGGCCGGCGGCGGGGTCAGGTCCGGTGCGGTGACGGTCAATGCAGGGGATGCGTTGTTGGCGGCGTCCAGTTGGGTGACGCTCAACACCTGGCTGTCGATCAACGCCGGGCTGAGCACCAGCGACCAGGTGCCGTTGGCGGCCACCAGCGCAGTGCCCAGGCGAGTGCCGCCGGCGTTGGTCACCGCAATGCGGTCGCCGGCAATGCCGGTGCCGCTGATCAGGCTGCCAGTGGCATTGATCGTCGCCGTGGCCGGCGCAATCGGTGGCGTGGTATCGGGTGCGATCACCGTGGCCGGCAACGACACGTTTTGTGCGGCGTCGGTGAGCCTGACGCTCAACACCTCGCCATCGGTCTGTGCAGGACTCAGCGCGATGGTGAACAGGCCATTGCTGCCGACCGTGCCGCTGCCCAGCAGTACATTGCCGGCATCGCGGACTTCGACCCGCGCACCGGCTTCACCGTTGCCGCTGAGGCTGGCGCCACCGGCGGCGACCACCAGGTTGCTGGCAAGCACCGGGGCGACGGTGTCGCCCGCCGTGGCGGTGATCACAGGCGACGAATTACCTGCGCCGTCGGCCTGGCGCACACTGAGCACCTGACCGTTGAGCTGCGCGGTAGAGAGCTGCACGGTGAAGCTGCCATCGCTACCCACCACGGCATTGCCCAGGGCATTGCCAAGCCCACTGGTGACAAACACCGTGGCCCCGGCTTCGCCATTGCCTGTCAGTTGCAGGCCGCTGCCGACAATGGCCAGGTTACTCGGGGCGGCCGGCGCGGTGACGTCCGGCGCGTTCACGCTGGCGATGGGCGAGACGTTTTGCGCCGCATCGGTCAGCGTGACCCGCAACACTTCACCATTGAGCTGAGGCGCGCCGGTTAGCGTCACACTGAAGGTGCCGCCTGCAGTGACGACCCCGTTGCCGATAACCGTGCCGGCGGCATTGAGCACCTGCACGCTGGCGCCGGCTTCACCGTTGCCGGTCAGCAGGGTGCCGGCGCCGGTAACGGCCAGGTTAGTGGCCAGCAGCGGCGCAATGGTGTCGAGCGCATTGACCTGCACCGGTGTCGAGCTGTTGCCGGCGGCGTCGCTTTGCACGGCATCCAGGACCTGGCCATTGGTCTGGGCGCTGCTCAGGGTCGCGCTGAAGCTGCCATTGCTGGCCACTGTCGCCCGACCCAGTTCCACACCGGCCGCATTGCTGATAATCACCGTGGCGCCGGCTTCACCGGTGCCCGTCACCACGGTGCCTGCCGGGTTGAGTACCACGTTGGCCAGCGGCAGCGGATCGGTGCTGTCCAGTGCATTGACGAACACGGGACTTGAGTCGCCACCGACGGCCAGGTTAGCGGTGACCTTGATCTGCTCACCGTTGACCTGTGCCGGCAAGGTCAGGCTGAAGCTGTTGTCGGGCAGCACGATGGTGGTGCCCAGCAGGGTGCCGTCTGCCGCGTTGACATTGATCCGCACCCCGGCCGTGCCTTGCCCGGTAAGGACGGTGCCATCGGCCGACAACTGCACATTGGTCGGCGCTTGCGGTGGTGGAATCAGCGGTACGATCACCGTGACCGGCAACGACACGTTAGGCACAGGTGCCGTGTCGGCCTGGGTCACGGTCAGCACTTGCAGCGGCGATGCAGCGGCATTGAAGGTGACGGTGAAGGTGCCGTCGGCGGCCACCAGTGCAGTGCCGATGACCTCGGTACCGCGCGTCACCGTCACCGTGGCGCCGGCCTCGCCCAGCCCTGAAAGCTGGGTATAACCCGAGTTGAGGGCCGCGTTGGTGACCAGCAATGGCGCAGTGGTGTCGACCGAGTTCACGGTCAGGGTCGCGGCGTTACCGGCGCCGTCGCTGGCGATCACGGTCAGTGGAGCGCCGGTAATCTGTGGTGTACCCAGGGTGATCACTGTCGCGCCGGGCACGCTGATCAGTGCCGAACCCAGCGTCGTGCCGTCAGCGGCCTTGACGGTCACGGTGCTGCCGACTTCGGCAATCACCGTGACGGTGCTGGTGGTCGGCAGGCCGACAAGCGACAGGTTCGGTGCGGTGATGTCTGTTGCGGTCAGGGTTACAGCTGGCGAGGGCAGGTTGGCGCCGTCGGTCTGCACCACGCTGAGCAACTGGCCGTTGAGCTGTGGAATGCCCAGGTTGACGCTGAAAGTGCCGTCGGCACCCACCACAGTCGAGCTGCCCAGCACCGTTGCACCGACTTGCACCACCACCGTGGCGCCGGCTTCACCGGTGCCGGTCAGTACCAGGCCGTTGGTGCTTAGCGCGAGATTGGCGACCGCCGCAGGCGGGGTAATGTCCGCCACCGGCAGGCTGGCATCGGCCGAGACATTGCCCGCCACATCGGCCTGGCGAACGCTCAGCACGCCGCCATTGAGTTGCGCGGCACTCAGGCCAATGCTGAACGTGCCGTCGCCGGCCACGGTGCCGATGCCCAGTACGGTCTGGTCGGCATTGCGCACCGTCACGGTGGCGCCGGCTTCACCGACGCCGGTGACGGTCAGGCCATCGACACTCAGCACCAGCGTGCTCGGCGCGTTCGGCGCCGTGGTATCCGGTGCTGTGGTGATCACGGTCGGCGAAGGGTTGCCCGCCGCATCGGTTTGCACCACGGTCAGGGTCTGGCCGTTCAGTTGCGGGGTGTTCAAGCCCACGTTGAAGGTGCCGTTGGCGGCCACCAGCGCGGTGCCCAGGCTGGTACTGCCATTGAACACCTGGACAGTCGCCCCGGCTTCACCGGTACCGGTCAGTTGATTGCCTTGAGCGTTGACTTGCAGATTGGCCACGGCTGCCGGCGGGGTGAGGTCCGGTGCGTTGAGGGTCAGCACGGGCGAAATGTTCTGCGCGGCGTCGATTACGACCACCTGCAGCTGTTCTTTATTGATCAGCGGCGGATTGACGGCGATCACGAAGCTGCCGTCAGGGTTGGCGGTCACACTGCCCACCAGCGTGCCATCGGCACGGGTGACGCGCACGGTGGCACCGGCTTCGGCGACACCGCTGATGGCGCTGCCGGCCGCATTGATCGCGCCGGTGGCCACGGCCGGTGGCGTCAGGTCCGGTGCGACAGGGTTGCTGACCAGGCTGAGGTTACCGGCCGCGTCGGCCTGCTGGACGCTCAGCACTTGCAGATTGATCTGCGCAGGCGTCAACGACACGCTGAACGAGCCGTCGGCCATCACCGTTGCGGTGCCCAGCACGGTGCCGCCGGCATTGCGCACGGTAACCAGTGCACCGGCTTCGCCGTTGCCGGTGACCCAGGTGCCGGTCGGGTCGACCTGCACGTTCTGCAAGCCCAGCGGGGCGGTGCTGTCCGGTGCGATCAGGCTACTGGCGGGCGAGACATTACCGCTGCTGTCGGCCTGGGTCAGGCTGATGGTCTGGCCATTGAGCAACGGTGTGGCGAGCACCAGGGTAAAGGCCCCGGTCGGGCCGACGACCACGCTGTCAGCGCTGTTGCCCACCCTCACAGTGGCGCCGGGTTCGCCGCGCCCGGTAATGGTCACGCCGTCGCTGGCAAACACCAGGTTGCTCAAGACCAGCGGCGCGATGCTGTCCTGCGCGGTGAATGCCGCAACCGGCGACACGTTGCCTGCGGCATCGGTCAGGGTCACGGCCAATTGTTCGCCATTGAGCTGTGGCGTGTTCAGGGTGATCTGGAACGTGCCATCGACGCGCACCACGCCAGAACCCAGCACGGCGCCGGCGCCATTGCTGACACTCACGGTGGTGCCTGCTTCGCCGCTGCCGGACAACAGCGTGCCGGTGCTGCTCAAGGCAAGGCCAGTGGCGGCCAGAGGTGCGATGCGGTCGGCAGCGATCAGGCTGACCGCCACCGACTGGTTCTGTGCGGCATCGGTCTGGGTCAGGTTCAACACCTGGCCATTGAGTTGCGCTGCCGACAGGGTCGCAGTGAAGGTGCCATTGGCCGCGACAATCGCCGTGCCCAGATCGCTGCCATTGGCGGCGCTGACGGTCACGGTGGCGCCGGCTTCACCGCGGCCGGTCACCACCAGGCCGTCAGCCGACAAACGATAGTCGGTCAGCGCGTTCGGGGCGGTGACGTCCGGTGCCAGCAGTTGTGCCGGCAGTGAGTTGTAGCCGGCGTTGTTGCTGGCCGAGACGCTCAGGGTCTCGCCGTTGAGTTGCGCACTGCTCAAGGTCACGCTGAACGTGCCATCGGCTGCCACCGGGGCGGTGCCCAGCACTTGCCCGTTAAGGCTCAGTACGACCACGCTGGTGCCGGTGCCTGCCGTGCCGCTCACGATCAGGCCATTGGCGCTCAGGCTCAGGTTGCTTGGGGTATCGGGTGCCAGATTGCCAGGCGCGGTAACGCTGGCATTGACCGAGTCGTTGCCGGCCGCATCGCTTTGCACCACGCCGAGCACGCTGCCAGCGACGGCTGCCGGGCTGAGGGTGACGATGAAGGTGCCATTGGCCGCCACGGTCGTGGTACCCAGCACGGTGCCGCTGGCGTTGGTGACGGTCACGCTCGCACCGGCTTCGCCCAGCCCGGTCAGGGTGGCGCCGCTGGAGGCCACGGCCAGCGCGGAGACAGCGGCCGGTGGTGTCAGGTCGGCGGCCAGCAGGCTGGCAGTGCCCGAGACATTGCCGGCGGCATCGCGGGCATTGACGCTCAGGGTCTGCGCATCGAGTTGTGCCTCGCTCAGCGTCAACTGGAACAGGCCGTTGGCGGCAACGACGCCGGTGCCGAGTACCCGGCCACTGGCATCGCTGACCGTAATGGTGCTACCGGCTTCGCCGCGACCGCTCACTTGCAGGCCGGTGGCGTTGAGCGCCAACTGATCCGGGGTGGCCGGTGGGGTGATGTCGGGCGCGGTCAGGGTAACCGACGGCCCTTCGTTACCCGGTGGGTCCTCCTGATTGACAGTGAGCAACTGGGCATTCAGCTGCGCGCTGGTCAGGGTCACGCTGAACCCGCCGTTGGCGGCCACCAGGGCGCTGCCCAGTACGGTGCCGCTGACGCTGCGCACAAACACCGTGGCCCCCGGTTCGCCGTTGCCGCTCACGGTCAGGCCGTCGGCATTGATCGCGACATGGGTCAGTGCGGCCGGCGGCGTGATGTCCGGGGCGTTGAAGTTGACCTCGGGCGAGACGTTGCCGGCCGCGTCGGTCTGGGCGACCTCAAGGGTCTGGCCATTGGTCGGCGCAGGGTTGAGGGTGACGCTGAACGTGCCGTTACTGGCGACGGTTGCATTGCCCAGCACACTGCCGTCGGCCGCACGAACAGTGACGGTCGCGCCGGCTTCGCCTCTGCCGACCAGCGAGGTGGCATCCGCGCTCAGGACCAGATTGGTGACCGCTGCCGGTGGGGTTTGATCCACGGTGGCCAGGCTGGCGGCCGGTGAAAGGTGATTGGCCGCGTCAGTCAATTGCACCTGCAAGGGCGCACCGGTCAGTTGCGGTTGCGGCAGGCTGACCTGGAAGTTGCCACTACCATCGACCACGCCGCTGGCCAGCAGCGCACCGTTGGCATCACGGATTTGCACCGTAGTGCCGGCTTCGCCTTTGCCAGTGACCACGGTGCCGGCGGCATTGATGGCCAGGTCGGTCGGCGCGGCAGGGGCTTGCAGGTCCGGGGCATTGGTGGTGGCCGCTGGCGAAGTGTTGTTGCCGCCGTCGGTTTGAGTCACCGACAGCAACTGCGCGTTCAACGGCGCAGGGCTGAGGGTGGCGGTGAAGGTACCGGTGCTGCTGGCGGTGGCAGTGCCCAGCACGCTGCCATCCGGGCCGCGCACGGTGATGCTGGCACCGGCTTCGGCACGTCCGGTGATAAAGCTGCCGTCGGCGCTGACCACCAGGTTGGTGGGCGCGTCGGGCGCGGTGGTGTCGGCAGCAATCAGCGTGGCCGGCACCGAATTCTGGCCGCCGGCACTGGCGGTGGCAGACAAGGTCTCGCCGTTGGTCTGGGCCTGGCCCAGGGTGATGCTGAAGCTGCCATCGGCCCCGACCACGGCCGAGGTGCCGAGCAAGACGCCGCCGCTGCCAGTGACCCGCACCACGGTTCCCGCCGCGGCAACCCCGGTCAGGGTCAGGCCATCGGCCGACAGTTGCAGGCCGGTGGGGCTGGCCACGCTGTTGGCGTCAGGACCGGCCAGGGTCACCGCCGGTGCCACGTTGCCGGCGCTGTCGCTGGCCACCACGCTCAAGGTATCGCCAGTCACGGCTGCCGGGCTCAGGGTAACGGTGAACGTACCGTTGCTGCCGACCGTGGCGCTGCCCAGTGAAGTGCCATTGCGCGTCACGTCGACAATCGAACCGGCTTCGCCCGTCCCCGAGACGGTCAGTCCGTCCGGACTGATCGCCAGGTCGCTGACCGCCGCCGGTGGTGTGCTGTCCGGGGCTGTGTATTCCAGTGGCGGTGAGCTGCGGCCATTGCCGTCGCTGACCACCAGTTCCAGCAACTGACCGTTCAGTTGCGCGCTGCCCAGGGTCACGCTGAAGGTACCGTCAGGCTGCACCACGGCGCTGCCCAGCGAACTGCCATTGGCCGCATTGACCTGCACGGTGGTGCCCGGCGCGGCGGTCCCGGTCAGAGTCAGGCCGGTGGCATCGATGGCCAGATCATCGGGTTGATCCAGCGCGCCCAGCGTCGGTGCGCTGAGGGTCAGGGCCGGGGAGACGTTATTGCTGCCATCCGTCAAGGTGACACTGAGCAACTGCCCATTGAGTTGGGCAGGACTCAAGGTCACCGAAAAACTGCCATTGGCGGCCACCAGCGCTTCGCCGAGCGCCACGCCGCCAATGCCGGTGACCTTGACGGTGGTGCCGGCCTCGCCGGTGCCGGTCAGGGTCGCGCCATTGGCGCTGATCGCCAGATCGGCCACGGCCAGCGGGGCGGTGCTGTCCGGGGCGAGCAGGGCGGTGGCCGGCGACTGATTGTTGCCGCCGTCGGTTTGCACCACGCTCAGGCTTTGGCCATTCAGTTGCGCGGTGGTCAGGGTCAGGCTGAAGTTGCCATCCGCGGCGACCACGGCCGTGCCGATCCGGGCGCCGGTTGCGTCACGCACAGTGATGGTTGCGCCGGCCTCACCGCTGCCGGTCAGGCTCAGGCCATCGCTGGCCAGCGACAGATTGCCCGGCGCTGCAGGCGGTTGAATGTCTGGCGCATCGAGGCTTGCGACCGGCGAGACATTGCCTGCCGCATCGGTCTGGGTAAGGGTCAGGGCCTGACCGTTGCTTTGTGCCGGGGTCAGGGTGATTTCAAAGCGGCCATTGAGGCCGACCAGCGCGGTGCCAATCTGGGCCCCCGACTCATCGAGCACCAGCACCCGCGCGCCGACTTCACCGTTGCCGCTGACCACGCTGCCATTGGCCGAGATCGCCAGATTGGTCAATGGGTCGGGCGCTGTAGTGTCGACCGGCACGGTGGTGACCGGGTCGGAAATATTCCCGGCGGCGTCGGCCTGTACCACCTGCAAGGCTTCGCTGGCGCCCGGAACCGGCGACAGGGTCACGCTGAAGGTGCCATCGGCGGCCACCACCGCGGTGCCCAGCGAGGCGCCGCTGGCATCGCGCACGGTGACCCGCGCGCCGGGTTCGCCTTCACCGGTCAATTGAGTGCGGTCGGCACTGAATGCAAGATCGCTGACAGGTTGTGGTGCCTGGGTATCGGGCACCTGGAAGTTTACGGGCGTAGCGCTTTCGCCCGCGGCCGAAACGGCACTCACCTCCAGCACCTGGCCGTTGTTCTGCATGCTGGCCAGGGTCACGCTGAACGTGCCGTCGGCGCCGACGATGGCGCTGCCCAGCACAGTGTTGTTCTGATCGGTGACGGTGATGGTCGAGCCGGCACGACCGGTGCCGCTCAGCAATGTGCCGCCGGCGTCCAGCGCCAGATTGGCAGGTTGTAGCGGCGCTTGCAGGTCAGGTGCTGTGATGTTCGAAGGCGTCGAGGCATTGCCCTGCGCATCGGTCAGGGTGACTTGCAACACCTGGCCCTGATTCTGTGCGCTGAGCAGTGGTACCGAGAAGCTGCCTGTGGCGTTGACTGTGGCCGAGCCGAGCAGATTGCCATCGGCATCACGCACTGTCACCGTGGCGCCCGGTTCGCCGCGACCGCTGATCACCAGACCGTTGGGGTTGATGACCAGGCTGTCGGGCTGCGCTGGCGCCGTGGTGTCGAACGCCGTCAGCGCCGTCGGAATCGACTCGACCCCGTTTGCGATCACCACGACATCCAGCACCTGGCCGTTGGTTTGCGCCGTGCCCAGCGGCACGCTGAAAGTGCCATCGGCGGCGACTACGGCACTGCCCAGCACGCTGCCATTGGCATCGCGTACCTCAATGGTCGTACCGGCCACACCCGTGCCGCTGACCACAGTGCCTTGCAGGTTGATGCTCACCGAGTCGGGTGCAACGGGGCCGCTGCCATCCGGTACGGTCACAGTGCTCTCTGGCGAAGTCAGGCCTGAGGCGTCGACCTGAGTCAGGTGCAATACCTCGTTTTCAGCCACCGCCGGGTTCAGCGCAATCACGAAGCTGCCGTTGGCCGCAACCACGCCGGTCGCCAACACAAGCCCATTGGCATCGCGCACGGTGACAGTCGCACCGGCCTCACCTTTACCGGCCACACTGCTGCCGTCAGGGCTGACCACCAGCGCGGTGACCGCGGCCGGTGCGGTGATGTCCGGTGCTGAAACCACCACGCTCGGCGCACTGTTGCCCGCCGCATCGCTGGCGGTGACGTCGAGCAGTTCACCATTGATCTGCCCTGGAGTCAGGGCCACGCTGAAGGTGCCATCGGCGTCGACGACGGCAGAGCCGAGCATCAGGCCCGAGGCATTGCGGACAAAAATGCGCAGGCCGGAAAAGGCCCGGCCGGTCAGGAACAACCCGTCAGCCGACACCGCCAGATCGACCGGTGGGTCGATCTGGCCAAGGTCAGGCGCTGTGACAGTGACGCCGGGCGACGCATTGCCGGCCGCGTCGGTAAGCACCACATTCAGCGTTTGCCCGTCATGCTGGGCCTGATTCAAGGTAATGCTGAACGTACCGTCACTGCCGACGATGCCGCTGCCCAGCACGGTGCCGGCAGCATTGGTGATCGCCACCTGCGCGCCGACCTCGCCACGCCCGGTCAGCACGGTGCCGTTGGCATTGATCGCCAGGTCAAGCGCCGGGGCTGGCGGTGTAGTGTCGACCGGGGTGTCCGGTGCGGTGACCGTGCTGATCGGCGAGATATTGCCTGCCGGGTCTTGAGCCGACACGCTGACCACCTGGCCGTCGTCCAGCGCCGGGTTGAGGGTAATGGTGAAGCTGCCGTCGGCGGCGGCCACGGCGCTGCCGATCAGCGTGCCGTCGGCGGCCCGAACCTGGACGGTCGAACCGGCTTCGGCCTGACCGCTGATCTGGCTGCCATCGGCATTGAACTGCACGCCGGCCGGTGCCACAGGCGCGGTGACATCCGCCACGGTCAGCGACGTGGACGGTGACGTGCCGCCGGCATCGGTCTGCACGACGCTGATGGTTTCGCCATTCAGTTGCGCGTTGTTCAGGGTGATGTTGAACGTACCGTCAGCGGCGACTACCGCGCTGCCGAGAACTGCACCGTTGGCATCGCGCACAGTGACGGTCGCACCGGCTTCACCGGTACCGCTCAGAGTCAGGCCATCGGCGCTGAGTTGCAGGCCGCCAGGTGCAGCAGGAACATCGACACCATCCGGTGCGATGGCCGAACCTACCGGCGACACATTACCGGCGGCATCGGTTTGCACGACGCTCAGGGTCTGGCCGTCCAGTTGCGCAATGCCCAGGGTAATGCTGAAACTGCCATCGGCGGCAACCAGGGCGCTGCCCAGCACGCTGCCATTGGCATCGCGCACGACAACAATGGCGCCGGCTTCGCCACTACCGGTCAGGGTCAGGCCATCGGCGCTGACCAGCAGATTGCCCGGTGCATTTGGCGCGGTGACATCGGGAGCGGTCAACGAAGCGGAAGGCGAGGTGCCGTCGGCATCGCTTTGCACAACGGTCAGGATTTCGCCATTTAGTTGCGCGCTGCCCAAGGTGATGCTGAAAGTACCGTCGGCAGCAACAACAGCGGTGCCGAGAATTGCACCGTTTGCATCACGCACGGTGACAGTCGCTCCAGCCTCACCAGTACCGCTCAAGGTCAGGCCGTCGGCGCTGAGTTGTAAACCGGTTGGTGCTGTTGGAGCATCAACGCCGTCTGGCGCAGTGGTCGAAGCAGTTGGCGAGAGGTTGCCTGCCGCATCGGTCTGGCTGACGGACAGGATCTGCCCATCCACCTGAGCGGCGCCCAGGGTAATGCTGAACGTGCCGTCAGCCGCCACAATCGCGCTGCCCAGCACGCTGCCGTCAGCCGCACGAACAGTGACAGTAGAGCCGGCTTCGCCAGTACCGGTAAGAGTCAAACCGTCATTGCTGACCAGCAGATTGCCCGGAGCGTTTGGCGCGGTGACATCGGGAGCGGTCAGAGAAGCGGAAGGCGAGGTGCCGTCGGCATCGCTTTGTACAACCGTCAGGATTTCCCCATTCAACTGGGCGGCGCCCAGCGTGATGCTGAACGTACCGTCGGCAGCCACGACAGCGGTGCCGAGAATTGCACCGTTTGCATCACGCACGGTGACAGTCGCGCCAGCCTCACCAGTACCGCTCAAGGTCAAACCATCGGCGCTCAGTTGCAGGCCGGTCGGTGCGGTGGGTGCGTCAACGCCGTCTGGCGCAGTGGTCGAAGCGGTTGGCGAGAGGTTGCCTGCCGCATCGGTCTGGCTGACGGACAGGATCTGCCCATCCACCTGAACGGTGCCCAGGGTAATGCTGAACGTGCCGTCAGCCGCGACAATCGCGCTGCCCAATACACTGCCGTCCGCTGCACGAACCGTCACCGTCGCGCCGGTTTCGCCGCGACCGGTCAGGGTCAGACCATCGTTGCTGACCAGCAGGTTGCTCGGTGCTGCCGGCGCGGTAACGTCGGCGGCGGTCAACGAGGCCGAGGGCGAGCTGTTACCGAGCGCGTCGGTTTGTACGACGCTGAGGGTTTCGCCATTGAGCTGCGCGCTGTTCAGATCAAGGCTGAACGTACCGTCAGTGGCGACCACGGCGGTGCCTAGCAGGCTGCCATCGGCATTGCGCACGGTCACGGTAGCGCCTGGCTGGCCGGTGCCGGTGAGCGTCAGGCCATCGCTGCTCAGTTGCAGGCCGGTGGGTGCGCCCGGTGCAACGGCGCCGTCCGGTGCGGTGGCCGAGGCGCTGGGCGAAAGATTGCCGGCTGCATCGGTCTGGCTGACCGACAAGGTCTGGCCATCGGTCTGCGCGGTGTTCAGGGTGATGTTGAACATGCCGTTGGCCGCGACAATCGCACTGCCCAGAATGCTGCCGTCGGCGGCACGAACGGTGACGGTAGCACCGGCCTCGCCGCGACCGCTGAGGGTCAGGCCGTCGGCGCTGACTTGCAGGTTGCCCGGTGCCGTTGGCGCGGTGACATCGGCTGCGGTAAAGGCCGCTGCGGGCGAGGTGCCGTCGGCATTGCTTTGCACGACGCTGAGGGTTTCGCCGTTCAGTTGCGCACTGCCCAGGGTGATGCTGAACGTGCCATCTGCAGCGACAAGGGCGGTGCCCAGCACTGCACCACTGGCACCCCGCACAGTGACGGTGGCGCCGGCTTCACCGCGACCGCTGAGGGTCAGGCCATTAGCGCTCAGTTGCAGATTGGTCGGTGCATCGGGCGCGTCATTGTTGCCTTCGTTGCCATCGGGTGCAGTGATCGAGGCTGCCGGCGAGACGTTGCCGGCGTCATCGGCCTGCACCACGCTCAGGGTCTGGCCATCGAGTTGTGCACTGCCCAGCGCCACGCTGAAGGTGCCATTGGCAGCCACGATGGCGGTGCCCAGCACTGCACCACTGGCATCGCGCACAGTGACGGTTGCGCCGGCTTCACCGCTGCCGGTCAGGGTCAGGCCGTCGGCGCTGACTTGCAGGCTGGCCGGTGCTTGAGGTGCAGTACTGTCGGCGGCAGTGATCGAGCCTTGCGCCGAGACATTGCCGGCCGCGTCGGTCTGGTCGACGCTCAGGGTCTGGCCGTTCAGTTGTGCGCTGCCCAGCGGCACACTGAAGGTGCCATCGGCGCCGACGACAGCGGTGCCCAGCACGTTGCCACTGGCATCGCGCACAGTGACGGTGGCGCCGGCTTCACCGCTGCCGGTCAGGGTCAGGCCGTCGGCGCTGACTTGCAGATTGGCGGGCGCTACCGGTGCGCTGGTGTCGGGTGCGGTGATCGGTGTGCCGCTTGAGGTATTGCCGTTGGGGTCGGTCTGGTCGACCACCAACGGCTCGCCGTTGTTCTGTGGCGTGTCCAGTGGCACGGAGAAGTTGCCGTCGGCGCCGACCACCGCACTGCCCAGCACGCTGCCGTCGGGAGTACGCACGTTGACGGTCGCGCCTGGGGTGCCGCTGCCGGTGACGGTCAGGCCATCGGCCGAAAGGCCCAGGTTGCCGGGTGCATCAGGCGCTGTGGCGTCGCTGCCACCACCCCCACCACCTCCGCCAGCGGCACCGGCTGCGGCGGCCGCGCCCCCGGCACCCAGCAGGCCCAGGCCGGCAAAGGCGAAGGTCTGGGTTGCGCCACCGACAACGCCGGCGTCGGCAATCAGGGTGTCTATGGAGGCGACTTCGGCAAAGGTGAAGCCGTTGAACGGTTCCGTGCTGTACTGCGCTTGCCATAGGACACCATCTTCACCGACGAAGACGATGTCGCTCTGTACGCCTTCGGCCGTGGTCACGAAGAAGTTGCCGACGGTGACTTTCTCACCGGACTTCAGTGTAACGATCAGGTCCTGCCCATTGCGATTGACCGACGCTATTTGCGAAGGCGCGACCGGCATCTGAATGACGCCCGGCTGTGCGATTTGAAAGCTGCCCCATTCCTTGGCGGCGATCTCGGAAGTGGCCTTGTCGGTAACTACGATATTGTCCATAACGACTCCTGTCCTTTCCCCGTGTCCTCCTGCGGCCAGGTTTCAACCTTATCCCGCGTTACCTGGCTGTGCAGTGCGTGCATGAGCCGGCCCAACGCGTGCATGAAATCCCTGACGACAAGCGGTGTTCGAAACACTCTGGATGGCTTCGGTATAGCAATCGAAATCAATCTTGTCAGAACACTTTCAAGCACTTAGCGGCTGTAAGCGGGGCGTGCAAAATATTCATGTGCAGCAAACATCCGTAAATACTGGGTTAATGGCATGTTGATATGCATTGTGCCGTTCGTCGGCTTGACTTTTAAATAAAGAAGGAACTTTCAGTGAATCGATTAAGGCATTAATACGTTGGTGGTGGCGAAAATTATTCATTGCTTTCAGGGAGGTGCAGCGATAACGCCATCGTATTAATACTTTGGTTATAGTGCGGGCGGGGGAGAATAAACGTGCAGGGTGATGGCTTGCTTAATGAATGTTCAGCCACTACGGTGGTTTAGGTTTTGTACGAAAAGTCGGTGCGGGTAGAATTGCGGCCATGATTGGCTGGAGGCCCGCATGGCAAAGCGTTACGAACTCTCCGACGCATCGTGGGAATTGATCAAGGATCTGGTTTCTCC
>NZ_BAAILM010000010.1:0-90557 GCF_054589175.1 Pseudomonas sp. 3A(2025)
TACATCCGTTACTACAATCATGACCGGATAAAAGTGAAGCTTGGCGGATTGAGTCCTGTGGAGTTCAGGACTCGCTCGGTGGGCGTGTGGCAATAGACTGTCCAACTTTTTGGGGTCAGATCAGTCGGTGTTTTTTAATTCAATAAAATCAATAAGTTATTCTGTTTTCGACTTGACTGATCGGTATTAGTCCTACGACCTGCAGTCGCCTCGTGCGGCGCACGCTACGGGATGGGTCTACTCTGCGTAACACATGCGTGCGCAGGGCTGGCCCATGAACGATCCATCCGAAAGACCCAAACCCCCGACGCTCTGGCAGATGCTGCGCAGCGTGGCGGCAGCAGCACTGGGTGTGCAGAGCAACAAGAACCGCCAGCGTGACTTCAATCACGACAAGCCCTGGCACTTTATCGTGCTAGGGGTCGGTTTTATGTTGGTGCTGGTTCTGAGCCTGTTGCTGATCGTGCGCCTGGTGCTCTATTTCGCCACAGGCTGAAGCGGTGGCAACAGATGGCGCAGGGCGAAGGCTGAATCACCCGGCGAGTCCGGCTTATGGAAAGCCTCAATGTCCACCCGATAGCGCTCAACCTTCGCAGCCTCCAGAAAACGGACGGTCTCTTCAGGCTCGACCACTTGCAACACACCGATCTGCCGATTACCCAGCGGCGCCGGCCCATTGCGGTCAATCTTGCCCTGATCGTACTCATTGAGCAGTACCAGCGCCCAGCCGCCCAAAGTGAAGTGCCCACTGGCCACCACACTCAGGCGACCGTCGAGTTGCGCCTGTAAAGAAGTCGGGGTGCCATTGATGGCGCTGAACAGAATATCTTTACCGGGCACGCCACCGATTTCAGTCAGGGCATCCATCGCGCCATAAGCCATTTGCTCGTTGGCCGCCCAGATCAGCGCGACGTCGGGGTAACGCTTGAGCAACGTGCGCGCCTGTTCCAGTGCACGGTCACGGCGCCAGACACCCAGTACCACCTGGCGCAAGTGCACCTCGGGATGCTCGGCCACAGCGCGGCGCATGCCCTTTTCGCGCTGCAGCGACACAGGAGTGGCATTGGTGCCGGAGAACGCCAGCATGTCGATCGATTGCCCCGGCTTTACCGGCGGGTGCAGGCTGATCAAACGCTTGGCAGTCAGGTAGCCGCCCTCCTCGTCGTTGCCCAGCAAGCTGCCGAGCAAATCCGGATAACGCTGCGAAAGATCGCCAAGAATGCGCACCTGATCGGCGGTCAGGGTGTTATTGACCGCGAACAGCTTGACCCCGCTGCCTTCGGACAGGCGCAGGATTTCAGGGCCGACGTTGAGTTCGTTGGAAAACACCAGGTAATCCGGCCGGGTCTCGCCCTTGAGGGTTTTACGGGCCAGCTCCACCTGGGTGCGTGTATCGCGGTCGGAAAACTCCACGGTCAAGTGCATGCCGGTGGTTTCAGCGGCCGCCTGCATCACTTTGGCGTAACTGTTCCAGTAACCGTCGGAGGCCGGTCCCGGACTGAGAAAAACCACAGAGGCAGCCCATCCAGCGCCGCACCATAGCGCGCACATCACTGCCAGTGCCTTGGTAAACCTGTCCGTCATGTCATCCGAAGCCTTGAGCGCTTACTTGATTGCTTACCACTCGATTGCGTAGCACGTGACTACGCAACAAGGGTGCTTGCCCGCTTCGTACCTGCACAGCTTCAAGGTTATCGGCCGCCCCCCGACAAAACTGGAGGGTGCGATGGCTTATAGAAAGAACACCTCAGGGTGTCATTGGCCACTGACCCAGAACACAGCCGCCCCTACCACCAGCAGAATCAGAAAGAAGATGGCCCAAGCGTCTACGGCACTGTCGGATCTGGCGCTTTTCGGGTGATTACGCATTGCATCGCCTCTTGTCGGTTTTATGGCTGATTGCACATCGAAATACACGGTTTCACCCAGTAAAGACGAGCCTTGACCATACTTCAAGTGTGGATAAGAACCGCGATACATGCCTTTATCGCTTTTAGCGATTTGCATATATATAAACATCACTTTTACCGATAACGGCAAGCTGGTATCTTCGCCACCGCTCCGCAGGGAGTGCGCGACCGTGCGCGCAGAATTGTCCAGATGGTGCCGGCGCCGGAACAGCAAAACCACCTGAATGTGGCGCCTCCGGCAACCTGGCATCATCACCGAAGCCTGAGAACAGGACTTATATGTACGTATACGACGAATACGATCAGCAGATCATCGAGGACCGCGTAAGGCAGTTCCGGGATCAGACCCGACGCTACCTGGCAGGGGAACTGAGCGAGGAAGAGTTCCGACCGCTGCGCCTGCAAAACGGTCTGTATGTCCAGCGTTTCGCGCCGATGCTGCGCGTGGCCGTGCCTTATGGCCAGCTGACCTCGCGGCAGATGCGCATGATGGGCAAGATCGCCCGTGACTACGACAAGGGCTACGCGCACATCAGTACCCGGCAGAACGTGCAGTTCAACTGGCCGGCGCTGGAAGACGTGCCGGACATCCTCGCAGAGCTGGCGACCGTGCAGATGCACGCCATTCAGACCAGCGGC
Source organism: Pseudomonas sp. 3A(2025) (assembly GCF_054589175.1). Classification (NCBI taxonomy): domain Bacteria; kingdom Pseudomonadati; phylum Pseudomonadota; class Gammaproteobacteria; order Pseudomonadales; family Pseudomonadaceae; genus Pseudomonas; species Pseudomonas sp. 3A(2025). Next base: position 2,550 of record NZ_BAAILM010000010.1, read on the forward strand.
AACTGCCTGCGCAACGTCACCACCGACCAGTTTGCCGGCGTGGCCGCCGACGAGGTGGTCGACCCGCGCCCATGGTGTGAAATCATCCGTCAGTGGACCACCTTCCACCCAGAGTTCGCCTACCTGCCGCGCAAGTTCAAGATCGCCGTCAATGGCTCTGCCAGTGACCGTGTGGCCATCGAAGTCCACGACATCGGCCTGGAGCCGGTGCTCAACGACGCCGGCGAGCTGGGTTTCCGTGTGCTGGTCGGTGGCGGCCTGGGCCGCACGCCAGTGGTCGGCGCCTTCATCAACGAGTTCCTGCCATGGCAGGACCTGTTGAGCTACCTCGACGCCATCCTGCGGGTCTACAACCGCTATGGCCGTCGCGACAACAAGTACAAGGCGCGCATCAAGATTCTGGTCAAGGCCCTGACGCCTGAGGTCTTCGCCGAGAAGGTCGATGCGGAAATGGCGCACCTGCGCGGTGGCTCGACCACCCTGACCGACGCCGAACTGCAGCGCGTTGCCAAGCACTTCGTCGACCCCGACTACAAGACGCTGAGCAACCTGGACGCCGAACTTGCAGCGCTCGACGCCGAGCATCCGGGTTTTGCCCGCTGGCGCCAGCGCAACGTGACCGCGCACAAGAAGCCGGGCTACATCGCCGTGACCCTGTCGCTCAAGCCGACCGGCGTCGCGCCGGGCGATGCGACCGACAAGCAGCTCGACGCCATCGCCGACCTGGCCGATCGCTACAGCTTCGGCGAGTTGCGCACCTCTCACGAACAAAACGTGATTCTGGCCGACGTCGAACAGTCGCGCCTGTTCGAGCTGTGGGGCGAGCTGCGTGAAAACGGTTTCGCCACGCCGAACATCGGCCTGCTGACCGACATCATCTGCTGCCCTGGCGGCGATTTCTGCTCGCTGGCCAATGCCAAGTCGATCCCGATCGCCGAGTCGATCCAGCGCCGCTTCGACGACCTGGATTACCTGTTCGATATCGGCGATCTGGACCTGAACATTTCCGGGTGCATGAACGCCTGCGGCCACCACCATGTCGGCCATATCGGCATTCTGGGCGTGGACAAGAAAGGCGCCGAGTTCTACCAGGTCTCGCTGGGTGGCAGCGCCAACCGTGACGCCAGCCTGGGCAAGATCCTCGGCCCGTCCTTCGCCCAGGAGGCGATGCCGGATGTGATCGAGAAGCTGATCAACGTGTACATCGAAAAACGTACCGAAGACGAGCGCTTCATCGACACCTACCAACGTATTGGCATCGACCCTTTCAAGGAGCGCGTCTATGCAGCGAATCATTAAGAACAACGAAGTCATCGATGAAACCTGGCACTTGCTGCCCAAGGACACGACCTTCGACAGCCTGTCCAACTGCGACGACCTGATCGTCCCGCTGGCACTGTGGCGCGAGCACGGCCATGCCCTCAAGGCCCGCGACGGCGGCCTGGGCGTATGGCTGGACAGCGACGAAGAAGCCGAAGAAATCGGTGAAGACGTCGATCAGTTCCAGGTCATCGCCCTGAACTTCCCGGCCTTCACCGACGGGCGCAGCTATTCCAACGCCCGCCTGCTGCGTGACCGCTATGGCTACAAAGGCGAGCTGCGCGCCATTGGCGACGTATTGCGCGACCAGTTGTTCTACCTGCGCCGCTGCGGTTTCGATGCCTTCGCCATTCGCGCCGACAAAGACCCGTATGACGCGCTGGAAAGCCTGAAAGATTTTTCGGTGACCTACCAGGCCGCCACCGACGAACCGCTACCGCTGTTCCGTCGCCGCTGACAGGCGCTGTATAAAAAAGCCCGGTTCTGAAGAGACCGGGCTTTTTTGCAGGGCGCGCACTACAGCTCGCGCGTGCCGCTGGTGCGCCAGGCATTCCCCCTGAGCCGCTCGTCGACATCGGACAGCGCGCTGATCATCAACACCGGCGTGACGATGTTCAGGCTGCGCAAGATGCTGACAATCGTCAGGCCATCGAAGTCCGGCAACATGCGATCCAGGGTAATCACGTCGTAGTTGCCGGCAATGGACAACCCGTCGCGGCCGTTACTGGCCCGTTTCACGGCAAACCCATGCGCCTCAAGTTCAGTGGCGATCGACTGGGCGGTCACCTCATCATCTTCGATGACTAACGCTTGATACATGCGTGTTTCTGTACTCCGTTCGTTTAACGTTTACTTCTGCGCGGCAGCGTTCTTCAGCACTATCAAGTTCAAGCTGCACCTGCTGGATGTCAAGTAACGGTTGCTGTAGCTTCAGGCGCTGTTCAGTAACCCTGGATCGCAAATAAGTGTTTTAACCCGGGCGGCCAAGTCCCAGGCGCTCGACCGTCAACTCACGCATGCGAAACTTCTGAACCTTGCCGGTCACCGTCATCGGAAAGTCCGCGACGAAGATGAAATGCCGGGGCACTTTGAAATGGGCAATACGCCCTTTGCAGAACTCTCGCAATTGTTCGTCACTGACAGAATGACCGGCGTGACACTTGATCCAGGCAGCAATTTCCTCGCCGTACTTCGCATCGGGAATACCCACCACCTGCACATCGGCGACGGCTGCATGAGTGAATAGAAACTCTTCGATTTCGCGGGGGTACACATTCTCACCGCCGCGAATGATCATGTCTTTGTTGCGCCCGACAATAGACAAGTACCCCTCCTCGTCCATCACTGCCAGGTCGCCAGTGTGCATCCAGCGTGCGCTGTCGAGCACCTCGCGGGTCGCCTCGGCATTGCCCCAGTAGCCCAGCATCACGCTGTAGCCACGGGTGTACAGCTCGCCAATCTGCCCACGCGGGACAACGCGGCCGTGCTCATCGACCACCTTGCTTTCCAGGTGCGGCTGGGTGCGCCCCACGCTGCTGACCCGCCGCTGCAAATCATCGTCGGCCGCAGTCTGGGTCGACACCGGGCTGGTTTCGGTCATGCCATACGCGATTTGCACCTCGGCCATGTGCATGTCAGTGATGACGCGCTTCATGACTTCGATCGGGCAACTGGCACCGGCCATGATTCCGGTGCGCAAGCTGGAGAGGTCCAGATCCGCACGTTCAGGCAGGTCAAGCTCGGCGATGAACATCGTCGGTACGCCATACAGCGCAGTGGCTTGCTCTTCTGCGACCGCCTGCAGGGTGGCGAGAGGGTCGAAAGCCGCGCCGGGGTAGATCATGGTACTGCCGTGGGTCACGCAGCCAAGATTGCCCATCACCATGCCGAAGCAGTGATAGAGCGGCACCGGAATCACCATACGGTCCTGCTCGGTCAGGCCCAGGCTCTCACCGACCATGTAGCCGTTGTTGAGAATGTTGTAATGGCTCAGCGTCGCGCCTTTGGGAAAGCCCGTGGTGCCTGAGGTGTACTGAATATTGATCGGGTCGTCGAACTGCAGCCCGGCCTGGCGCTCGATCAAGGCGTCAGGCGACACCTGTGCGGCCCGCTCCAGAAGCTCTGCCCAGGACAACAGCCCCGCCGGTGGCACTTGCGCCAGACTGATCACACCCCGCAGCTCGGGCAGTGTGCTGCCGAGCGGCTGACCGGGTGCGCGCTCGGCCAACGCCGGCAACAGCTCCATGAGCATGGCATGGTAGTCACTGCTCTTGAAGGCCCCGGCACACACCAGCCAGGCGCAGCCGGACTGGCGCAGGGAATATTCCAGTTCGTTGAGACGATAGGCCGGGTTGATATTAACCAGGATGGCACCGACCTTGGCGCTGGCAAACTGGGTAATGCACCATTCGGCACAGTTCGGCGCCCAGATGCCGACACGGTCCCCCACCTGCACGCCCAGCGCCATCAGCCCCCGTGCGCAACGTTCGACTTCTTCGGCCAACCGGGCCCAGCTATACCGCCGTTGCTGATGGCGTACCACGAGCGCTTCGCGGTCGGCGAAACGGGTCACGGTGCGATCGAACGCCTCGCCAATGGTCATGGGCAACAGCGGTTTGTTCTGCGAACCCTGGGTATAGCTGAGTTGAGTCATGAGATTCCTCGATCTTGTAATTATGAGGCTGGGAGCTCACTGGCTGAAGCCGATGCACGTTGACATACACCCGGCGCACGCTTACGTTAACGTAAAGGTAAAAAAGAGCAACCCAAATGACAATCACTTATTCCATCACCGATCTTTCCAGGGAACTCGACATCACCCCTCGCACGATCCGCTTCTACGAAGAGCAAGACATGCTCAGCCCCGAGCGCCGGGGTCAGGAGCGTGTCTTCAGCCCCAAGGACCTGGTGACGCTGAAGCTGATCCTGCGCGGCAAGCGCATCGGGTTCTCGTTGCAGGAGTGCAAGGAGTTGATCGAGCTGTACGACCCCAGTCAGGGAAATCGAGTACAGCTGGATACGTTCATGAGCAAGATCACCGCCCGTCGCGCGCAGCTTGCGCAGCAGTTGCTGGATATCGAGCAAATGCAACTGGAGCTGGACACGGCCGAAGAGCGCTGCATCGCCGCCATGGCCGAAATAGATAACAAGTAATCCATTACCAAGCCCCTCTCATAAGAACAAGCAAAGGCAGGTGCAACCATGAGCTACCCCTCCCTGAACTTCGCCCTCGGCGAAACCATCGACATGCTGCGCGATCAGGTTCAGTCCTTTGTCGCCAAAGAAGTTGCGCCGCGCGCCGCACAAATCGACAGCGATAACCTGTTCCCCGCCGATCTGTGGCGCAAATTCGGTGACATGGGCCTGCTGGGCGTGACCGTGCCGGAAGAGTACGGTGGTGCCGGCCTGGGTTACCTGGCTCACGTGGTCATCATGGAAGAAATCAGCCGTGGCTCGGCCTCGGTGGCACTCTCCTACGGCGCGCATTCCAACCTCTGTGTGAACCAGATCAACCGCAACGGCAATCATCAACAGAAAAGCAAGTACCTGCCCAAACTGATCAGCGGCGAACACATCGGCGCCCTGGCCATGAGCGAGCCCAATGCCGGTTCTGACGTGGTGTCGATGAAGTTGCGCGCCGACAAGCGCGGCGATCACTACGTGCTCAACGGCAGCAAGACCTGGATCACCAACGGCCCCGACGCCAATACCTATGTGATCTACGCCAAGACCGACCTGGAAAAAGGCCCCAAGGGCATCACCGCTTTCATCGTCGAGCGCGACTGGAAAGGCTTCAGCCGCAGCAACAAGTTCGACAAGCTCGGCATGCGTGGCTCCAATACCTGCGAGCTGTTTTTCGATGACGTCGAAGTCCCCGAAGAAAACATCCTCGGTGAACTCAACGGCGGCGTCAAAGTGCTGATGAGTGGCCTCGACTATGAGCGCGTGGTGCTCTCGGGCGGGCCTACCGGGATCATGCAGGCCTGCATGGACCTGGTTGTGCCGTACATCCATGACCGCAAACAGTTTGGCAAAAGCATCGGTGAGTTCCAGTTGATCCAGGGCAAGATCGCCGACATGTACACCCAGCTCAACGCCAGCCGTGCCTACCTTTACGCGGTCGCCCAGGCCTGTGAACGCGGCGAGACCACGCGCAAGGATGCCGCCGGGGTGATTCTCTACAGCGCCGAGCGCGCCACGCAAATGGCCCTTGACGCGATCCAGATTCTCGGCGGCAACGGCTACATCAATGAATTCCCGGCAGGTCGTCTGCTGCGTGACGCCAAGCTGTACGAAATCGGCGCAGGCACCAGCGAGATTCGGCGCATGCTGATCGGTCGCGAACTGTTCAACGAAACCCGCTAAACGGAGTTGCCCATGGCTATCCTGCATACCCGGCTCAACCCCCGTTCTGCGGAGTTCGCCGCTAACCACGCGGCGATGCTCGAACAGGTCGAGGCCCTGCACACCCTGCTGGCCCAGGTGCAGCAAGGTGGCGGTTCGAAAGCGCAAGAGCGCCATACCTCGCGGGGCAAGTTGCTGCCGCGTGAGCGCATCAATCGTCTGCTCGACCCAGGTTCACCGTTTCTCGAAATCAGCCAGCTGGCCGCCTACGGCGTGTATGGCGAAGACGTGCCGGCTGCGGGCGTGATCGCCGGGATCGGCCGTGTAGAGGGCGTCGAATGCATGATCGTGGCCAACGATGCCACCGTCAAAGGCGGCTCGTATTACCCGCTGACCGTGAAAAAACACCTGCGTGCCCAGACCATCGCCCAGCAGAACCGCTTGCCATGCATCTATCTGGTGGACTCCGGCGGCGCCAACCTGCCGCGCCAGGATGAGGTCTTTCCGGATCGCGAGCACTTTGGGCGGATCTTTTTCAACCAGGCCAACATGAGTGCGGCGGGCATTGCGCAAATCGCCGTGGTCATGGGCTCGTGCACCGCGGGCGGCGCTTACGTCCCGGCGATGGCCGACGAAGCAATCATGGTTCGTGAACAGGCAACGATTTTCCTCGCCGGCCCACCGTTGGTAAAAGCCGCGACCGGCGAAGTGGTCAGTGCCGAGGACCTCGGCGGTGCCGACGTGCATTGCAAGGTGTCCGGGGTCGCCGACCACTACGCCGACAGTGATGAGCATGCGCTGGCCATTGCCCGGCGCAGCGTCGCCAACCTTAACTGGCGCAAACTCGGCGAACTGCAGCAACGCACGCCCATCGCCCCGCTGTACAGCGGCGACGAGCTGTATGGCGTGGTGTCAGCCGATGCCAAGAAACCGTACGACGTGCGCGAGGTCATCGCGCGGCTGGTCGACGGCTCGGTATTCGACGAATTCAAAGCCTTGTTCGGCACCACGCTGGTGTGCGGTTTTGCGCACCTGCACGGCTACCCGATTGCAATCCTCGCCAACAACGGAATTCTCTTCGCCGAGGCCGCGCAAAAAGGCGCGCACTTCATCGAACTGGCCTGCCAGCGCGGCATTCCGTTGCTGTTTCTGCAAAACATCACAGGCTTCATGGTCGGGCAGAAATATGAAGCGGGCGGTATCGCCAAACACGGCGCGAAACTGGTCACTGCAGTGGCGTGCGCCAGGGTGCCGAAATTCACCGTGATCATCGGCGGCAGCTTTGGTGCCGGTAACTACGGCATGTGCGGGCGTGCTTACGATCCACGCTTTCTGTGGATGTGGCCCAATGCTCGTATCGGCGTGATGGGCGCCGAACAGGCCGCTGGCGTGCTGGTGCAGGTCAAGCGTGAGCAGGCCGAGCGCAGCGGCCAAGTGTTCGATGCCGCGCAAGAAGCCGAGATTAAGCAGCCAATCCTCGATCAATATGAACAGCAGGGCCACCCTTGGTACTCCAGTGCGCGGTTATGGGACGACGGTGTGATTGACCCGGCACAGACCCGCGACGTATTGGCCCTGGCCTTGTCCGCCTCACTGAACGCGCCCATCGAAGCAAGCCGTTTTGGCGTGTTCAGGATGTGACTGGAGAGACTCATGAACGACTTCGCTACTGCTTTCAGCACGATAGAACTGGAAAAAGACCCTCGCGGCTTTGCCACGCTCTGGCTCAACCGGCCTGAAAAAAACAATGCCTTCAACGCCGAGATGATCCGTGAGCTGATCCTCGCCCTGGCCATTATCGAAGCGCAAACCGACCTGCGCTTTTTGCTGCTGCGCGCCAGAGGCAAGCACTTTAGCGCTGGCGCGGACCTGGCCTGGATGCAGCAATCGGCCGAGCTCAGCTACAGCAGCAATCTTGAGGATGCCCGGGTACTGGGCGACTTGATGTACAACCTCTATCACCTGAAGATTCCGGCCCTGGCCGTGGTCCAGGGCTCAGCCTTCGGTGGCGCGGTAGGCCTGGTCAGTTGCTGCGACATGGCCATTGGCAGCGATGACGCGCTGATCTCGCTGTCGGAAGTCCGCATCGGCCTGGCCCCCGCCGTCATCAGCCCGTTCGTGGTGCAGGCCATTGGCGAGCGCGCGACACGGCGCTATGCGCTGACCGCCGAGCGCTTTAATGGCAAGCGCGCCGAGGCGCTTGGACTGTTCTCGGCCAGTTACCCGCCCGATGAGCTGGAGTCACAGCTTCAGGCCTGGGTCGCCAACCTGTTGCTCAACAGCCCCGCCGCGATGTGCGCCAGCAAGCAGTTGCTGGTGGAAGTGGGCGACGGCACGCCAACACCCCACGTACGCCGTTACTGCGAAGAAGCCATCTCGCGGATCCGCATCAGCCCCGAGGGGCAGGAAGGCCTGCGCGCCTTCTTGCAGAAACGTTCGCCGAACTGGCACCCCGAAACCACGCCTCAGGAGCCACGCTGATGAGCGCACCTGTGATTACTTCTCTGCTGGTGGCCAACCGTGGCGAAATCGCCTCCCGGGTCATGCGCACCGCCAAGGCCATGGGCCTGACCACCGTCGCCGTGCACAGCGCCACCGACCGTGAAGCCCGCCACAGCCGTGAAGCGGATATCCGCGTCGACCTGGGCGGCAGCAAACCCGCCGACAGCTACCTGCAAATCGACAAATTGATTGCCGCCGCCAAGGCCAGCGGTGCGCAGGCGATTCATCCGGGCTATGGCTTTCTGTCAGAAAACGCAGCGTTTGCCCGCGCCATTGAAGCCGCAGGCCTGATCTTCCTCGGCCCGCCCGCCTCGGCCATCGACGCCATGGGCAGCAAGTCCGCCGCCAAAGCCCTGATGGAAACCGCCGGCGTGCCGTTGGTGCCGGGTTACCACGGCGAGGCGCAGGACCTCGACACCTTCCGCGCCGCCTGCGAGCGCATTGGCTATCCGGTGCTGCTCAAAGCCACGGCCGGCGGTGGCGGCAAAGGCATGAAAGTCGTCGAAGAAGTCAGCCAACTGGCCGAAGCCCTGGCCTCGGCGCAACGCGAAGCACAGTCCTCGTTCGGCGATTCGCGCATGCTGGTGGAGAAATACCTGCTGAAACCCCGCCATGTCGAAATTCAGATTTTTGCCGACCAGCACGGCAACTGCCTGTACCTCAACGAACGCGACTGCTCGATTCAGCGCCGACACCAGAAAGTCGTCGAAGAAGCCCCCGCCCCCGGCCTGAGCCCGGAGTTGCGCCGCGCCATGGGCGAAGCCGCCGTGCGCTCGGCGCAAGCCATCGGTTATGTCGGCGCCGGCACGGTGGAGTTTTTGCTGGACGCACGCGGTGAGTTCTTCTTTATGGAGATGAACACCCGCCTGCAAGTCGAACACCCGGTGACCGAAGCCATTACCGGCCTGGATCTGGTCAGTTGGCAGATTCGGGTCGCGCGCGGTGAAGCGCTACCGATGACACAGGATCAGGTGCCGCTGATCGGGCATGCCATCGAAGTACGCCTGTATGCCGAAGACCCGGACAACGACTTCTTGCCAGCCGCCGGACAACTGGCGCTGTACCGCGAATCCAGCGCAGCGCCAGGCCGTCGTGTCGACAGTGGTGTTGAAGAAGGTGATGAAATCTCGCCGTTCTACGATCCCATGCTCGGCAAACTGATTGCCTGGGGTGAAGACCGCGAGCAAGCACGCTTGCGACTGCTGAGCATGCTGGACGAATTCGCCATTGGCGGGCTCAAGACCAACATCAATTTCTTGCGGCGCATCATCGGCCATCCGGCGTTCGCGGCGGCTGAGCTGGACACCGGATTCATTCCTCGCTATCAGGAGCAACTGCTGCCACCAGCGGCGGCACTCAGTGACGATTTCTGGCTGGCCGCTGCCCAGGCCTTCACCCAGAGTCAGCCCGCCAACGTACGTGCCGATGACCCTGCTTCACCCTGGGCCAACGGCAACGGTTTCCGTGCCGGCCTGCCGGCTGAAATCACGTTGCATTTGCGTTGCGAGGGCCAGGACCGTGCGTTGACGCTGAACGGCCTCGCATCCCGGGCGGCAACGCTTGAGGGGGAGCACTTGCTCACTGAACACAACGGGCTGCGTCGCCAGCATCGGGCCATTCGTCAGGGTGAGCGCCTGTATCTGCACTGGGACGGTGAACTGCGCCTTGTCGAGCCTTATGACCCGATCAGCGCAGCCGGCGCCAGCCATAGCCAGCAAGGCGGCCTGACCGCGCCCATGAACGGCAGCATCGTCAGGGTGCTCGTAGAGTCTGGGCAAACCGTCGAGGCCGGGGCGCAACTGGTGGTGCTGGAGGCCATGAAAATGGAACACAGCATCCGTGCGCCGCACGCGGGCACCATCAAGGCGCTGTACTGCCAGGAAGGTGAGATGGTCCAGGACGGCGCCGTGCTGGTCGAGCTGGATAAGGCGTAACCCATCCATGAGGAAGCAAGCATGAATGTACCCGGTATGGATTTACCCAACAGGGATTTACCCCGGCAGGTGCGCCTGGTCGAAGTCGGTCCCCGTGACGGCCTGCAAAACGAACAACAATCCATCAGCATCGCTGACAAGGTGCGGCTGGTGGACGATTTGTCTGCCGCAGGCCTGAGCTACATCGAAGCCGGCAGCTTTGTGTCGCCCAAATGGGTGCCGCAAATGGCAGGCTCCGCCGAGGTGTTCGCGCAGATCCAGCGCAAAGCGGGTGTGACCTATGCGGCGCTGACCCCCAACCTCCAGGGTTTCGAGGCCGCGATGACGGCAGGCGTTCAGGAAGTGGCGGTGTTCGCTGCGGCCTCAGAGTCGTTCTCGCAAAAGAACATCAACTGCTCCATCGCCGAAAGCCTGCAACGCTTTGTCCCGCTCATGGACGCCGCCAGGTCGCGCGGCGTGCGTGTGCGCGGTTATATCTCGTGCGTACTGGGGTGCCCCTACGAGGGGGACGTGGCAGCAGTACAGGTCGCCAACGTGGCCAGAGAACTCTATGCCATGGGCTGCTATGAAATATCGCTGGGCGACACCATCGGCACCGGCACGGCGGGCAAGACCCGGCATCTGCTCGAGGTAGTGGGTCGCGATATTCCGCGTCATCGGCTGGCCGGGCACTTCCACGACACCTACGGCCAGGCCCTGGCCAACCTTTACGCCAGCCTTCAGGAAGGGGTGACCGTGTTCGACAGCTCTGTGGCAGGCCTGGGCGGTTGCCCATATGCCAAGGGCGCCACCGGCAATATCGCCAGCGAGGACGTGCTTTATCTGCTCAATGGCCTGGGGATCGAAACGGGCATCGACCTGGACAAGTTGATAGCGGCCGGCCAGCGAATCTGTCAGGTGCTGGGTAAAGCCAATGGTTCACGGGTGGCCCGTGCGCATAACGCTGGATAATTTCAAATACGAAAATTCCCAACCGCTGCATTCAACTCGTCGCCCACCTGACGCAACTCGACCGTCGACTCGTGCAGTTGCAGGCTTTGCCGGGTACTGCCCTGCGCAATGACGCGCAGCCGGCCCATGCTTTCACCCACCTGCCCGGCCACGTTGCTTTGCTGCAGCGCGGCTGCCGCGATGTGCTGGTTCATCTGGCCGATGCTCGATACGGCCTGGGTGATCCGGGTCAACGCCAGGGCCGCCTGCTCTGCCAGTACCACGGTTTCGTCGGTCAGTACGCGGCTGCCCTGCAAACGCCCCGAGGCATCGCGCACCACCACGCCCAAACGCTGGATCAGCCCTTCGATTTCCCGGGTCGATCGCTGCGTACGCTGGGCCAGCCCGCGCACCGCATCGGCAACCACCGCAAAACCCCGGCCATGCTCGCCGGCACGGGCGGCCTCGATAGCGGCATTCAGCGCCAGCAGGTTGGTTTGCTCGGCAACGGTCTTGATCACATCAAGCACACTGCCAATCGCGGCACTTTCTTCGAGTACTGTCTGCATCGCCCCGGCACAGCCGGTCATTTCCACCGCCAGACAATTGATTTTGCCACTCGCCAGACGCACCAGTTCATCGCCTTCACTGGCCTGGCTGCTGGCCAGCGTGACGGCGGCGCTGGCCTGCTCGGCGTTTTGCGCGACCTCCATGGCCGTGACGGTCATCTGCTGCATCGCGGTGGCGGCAAGGTCGGTTTCGTGCCGCTGTTGCGCAACGCCAGCGCCGCTGTGCTCGATGACCTGGACCATGCTGCCCGCCGTGCCGTCCAGCGACGTCACCCCCTGACCGATACGCCCGACCAGCGCCCGCAAATTGCCCAGCATATGGCTGACGGTTTTCAGCAACACCCCCAGCTCATCTGCGTGCGGTGCGTGCGCAAGCCCACCGCTCAAATCACCCGCCGCCACCTGCCGGGCCAGCTGTACGGCCTGGCGCAGGGGCTGGAGGATCAGATGGCGAATCAGCAAGCTTGCAGCGATACCGAACACGATCGCCAGCAGGCTGATGACGGCCAGCTGCCGATAGGCATTCTGGCTGTCGATGACCGTGGCGGCCGCTTGCTGGCGATGGGTCTGGGCGAGAAGGTCTGCAATGCGCCCGGTTTGCGTATTCATGGCGATGCCACTGAGCGCTGCCTGGGCACGGTCGGCAACGAATTGCTCGAACGCCTCGCGGTAATCCTTGAACGCCGTGCGCGCCACGTTCAACGACGCTTGTTGTTGATCGTCCAGATCACGCGCCAGGCTTTCCATCGAAGCCAGCACATCGCTCATGCTGGATTCCCAGTCATTGCGGTAGCGCTCTTCACCGTCGAGGGAGTAATACAGCTCGCTGTGGCGCAACTTGCCGAGTTTATCGTGCAGGCCTGACGTCTGTTCCAGGCGGAACATCTGCTCGGTGTCGGGCACACGGCCTGCTTGCAGTTCAGTGGTGAGCGCATCCATCTGATCGAGGAACACGCCAGTAAAGGTGTCAGCCACGATTTTCGCGCGCGCTTGCATGCGCAGGCGCGCCTCACGGGCCTGACGCAACGAATCCGAGTAGCGCACAAATTGCGCCAGATAATCCGCACTCGAGCGGCGTATTGCGCCCCACTCACTGGCGTTCACCTCGGGGTTGCCGAGCTGTTGCTGCAAGGCGTCGATTTGGGCATGAACCCCGGCAGCAGCCTGTGGCGAGAGGCTCAAGGCAAACTCTTTTTCGGCGATCCGGGCCTGCTGCACCAGGGCCTGGATCGTCGACTCGCTGCGCAGTTGCTCACTGCGCGATTGCATGACGCCCAACGAATCAAAGGCCGTCAACGCCACACCAAGGGTGAACACCAACACCACGCCAAAGCCCAGCGACAGTTTGAAACCGACCGACAGATTGCCGAAACCACGGCTCAATGCACAACGTAAAGCATTCATGAGGTTTTAACCTTCTTGTTAGAGTGTGATCGGTGCCTCTTCTCAAATACAAAATAACTTATTGATTTTATTGGATATTAAACCAATTCCGTAGGAGGCAGCTCTGCTGGCGATTGAGCGCGAAGCGCTCATAGAAATTTCTGAAACGCTGACATCTTACGACTGCTAGTGCAGCCGATCGCGATGGTCCGGCATTCCGGCAGAGCTCCCTCCTACATCCAGGCACCGTGGCGGTGGGTGATATCTCATCAATGGGGTTTCTGGTAGTACCCGACCACCACAAGGTAGTCCCGGGTCTTGCGAATCAACGCGTGTTTATCTTCGACTTTCGAGGTTACCGGGCTTTTCCAGCGATAGGCGTAAGTCGCGCGGTCTCGGGTGGACATCATCTCAACGATGGGTTTGCCGATCGGCTTGCCATCGGCACCCTTGATGGTCGTGAAGTCCACGCCCAGCAGGCGGGGGTTATAGCCGTGGGCCAGATATCGATGGCTGACCCGATCGATCACAAACACGTAAAGATCATCGAGACGATAGTCGGCAGACAGGTCATTGATGGCGGCAAGCGTGGCTGACGGGTCTTTCTGCAATGCCGCCACCGCGTGCTCCAGCAGGCTGCCGGCCTGCTTCTCGCTGGCCCTGGGAAGCGCCTGGTCCACCGCCAGAATGCGGTCGCCCAGGCGCTGATAGAACACATGCTTGAGTTCTGCCCGGCCACTGCGCACATTCATCCAGCGGTACTCGGCCGTGCCGAGGGTGGCTTCGGGCATGTTCAAGGCATCGGCAAAGGCACGCTGGAGTTCGGGGTCCAGCACCCTGGACACATCACGCCCGATCAGCACGGCGGAATTACCGCCACTGGCCAACATTACGCCCTTGGTATCGACCACAAAGACATAATGCTCGCCATCGATAAACTCGCCCTGGCGGCTGAATGCTGCAAAGGCAGCGTCACCCTGGGTGCGGTAATACTCGACGGCACGGGTGAGCAATTGCCGGGCCTGATCGGCATCATCGGCGGCGCTGGCCTGGCTGGCGGCGACACAGAGCATCAGCCCATAACCTACAGCTTTGACTACGTGCATCGGGTTGCTCCGTTGTTGTTCTTGTCGTTGGCAGCGCATCGTTGACGGCAGTCTGGGGAAAAAGCCGATGGCTGGCCAATCGCAAGTCACGATGCGACGTATCGGCAAAGGCGATAGCGCGGCGGTGCCATCAAGATGAAATCATCCCCGTTTTAATTTTCAAAAACGCATGCGATAATCGTTCTCATTAACTAGCCACACTGGGCGCCGACCCTGGAAAACGTTGATGAGCGACGGTCAGCAGCATCGAGTTTTGTTTACCGCTCTGTATGGCGAGCATCATACCTGGCTGCAACGCTGGCTGTTCCGCCGTCTGGGCTGCCGGGAAGTGGCGGCCGATCTGGCGCAGGACACCTTCGTCAGGGTGCTGGGCAAGTCTGCGTTGAGCGATGTCGAACAGCCGCGTGCCTATCTGTCGACCATCGCCCACAGCCTGTTCGTCAACCTGCTGCGCCGTCGGCAACTGGAACGCAGTTACCTTGAGGCACTGGCGCAGTTGCCTGAAGAGTTGATGCCCTCCCCCGAAGAGCGCTGGCAGTTGTTTGAAGCGCTGCAAGCGATCGATGCCATGCTCGATGGCTTGCCCGCCAAGGTGCGCCGCGCCTTCTTGCTGGCGCAGCTCGAAGGCCTTACCCACCGCCAGATTGCCGAGCAACTGGGGGTCTCGCAAAGCTCGGTACGCCAATACATTGCCCGTGCCTTGTTGCATTGCATGGCCGCTGTGGCCGGGGAACAACACTGATGGCCGCCAACCTGGCAGTACCGGCACAGGCACAGCAGCAAGCAGCCGACTGGTACGCGCTGCTGTCTTCGGGGGATGCGAGCGATGCCCAGCAGCGCCAGTGGCAAGACTGGCTGGCCAGCGCGCCAGACCATGCGCACGCCTGGGCCCTGCTCGAACAGGTGCTACAGCGTTTTCAGGGGCTGCCGCCTGCTGTGGCTAAAGCCACCTTGCACACCCCTGCCCTGGACCGGCGCGCCACACTCAAGTTGCTCGCCACCGTGCTGGCGGTCGGTGGTGCGGCCACGGCCGGCATGCAAACCCCGGCCTGGCGCCGTGAGTTTGCCGACCTCAATACCGGCACCGGCCAGCGCAAGAGCTGGACGCTCAGCGACGGTACGCACCTGCACCTCAATGCCCGCAGCGCGGTGGACGTGCAGTTCGATGCACAGCAACGCAGGCTGCGTTTGCACCGTGGCGAAATCATGGTCACCACCGGGCACGACTCACAACGTCCATTGTGGCAACGTCCGTTGGGGCAACGTCCGTTGTGGGTGGAGACCAGCCAGGGGCTGATCACGACGCTGGGCACCCGCTTCATGGTCAGCGCCCGCGATGACGAGGTCGACGTCTCATTGTTCGAAGGGCAACTCGACGTGCAGCCCTTCGGTGCACCGGCACAGCACGTGCTGGCCGGCCAGGCCGCGCGACTGCAACGCAACCGTGCGCCGCTCATCACGCCGCTTGGTGCCCACGTGGCGGCCTGGGAGCAAGGCCTGATCTTTGCCGAAGGCATGCCGCTGGACCGTTACCTCGCCCACCTGGCGCAGTACCGCCCTGGCCTGCTCGGTTGCGACGCGGCGGCGGCCAGGTTGCGCGTGTCCGGCGTCTTCGCCCTGGCCGAAAGCGACCGCCTGCTGGCGCAACTGCAAGACATTCTGCCGGTGCGGGTGCGCTACTTTTCGCGCTATTGGGTGCGCGTCGAAGCCCTCACCCCGGCGGTTTGAAAAAATAGTTGATCACACACTGACACTTTTGCGTGTTCGCTTGGCATTCAGGGTGCGACTCACTTATTGGAGCACTTGTGGTGACAACCCCTTTCAACTTACACCGCCCTTTCAAGGTTTCCTGCCTGACCCGCAGCCTGTGTGCCTGCATGGTGCTGGGCGTGCCGGTCCACTCGCTGGCCGCCGACTCAAGCCCTGCCCCGGCCGCTGCGCAACGATTCGCGATTGCCGGCGGCTCGCTTACCCAGGTGCTGTCGAACTTCGCCGCCGCCAATGGCGTTGCGCTGATCTACGACACGCGCCTCACTGAAGGCTTGAACAGCGCGGGCCTGCAAGGCCAGTACGAACTGCACGAGGGTTTTTCGCACCTGCTCAGCGGCACAGGGCTGGAACTGGTCGGCAACAGGCCGTCTTTGCGGCTGCAACGCCGGGCCTCGACTACCCTGGAAGACACTCAGGTGCATGACACACGCGCCAGCCTGAGCAGCACCACCGAGCACAGCGGTTCCTGGACCACCGGCAGCATGAGCACCGCGACCCGGCTACCACTGTCGATCCGCGAGACACCGCAGTCGGTCAGCGTGGTCACGCGCCAGCGCATGGACGACCAGGACATGACCCGTCTCGAAGACGCACTCAAGTACGTCACTGGCGTCAACGTGATGTATGAAAGCGCCGACCAGGTGCGCTTCTATTCGCGCGGCTTTGCGATGGATAACGTGCAGGAAAACGGCGCCAGTTCGTGGTTTCAGGGCAGCGTGCCGGGCATGGGCTCGGCCGAAGCCTCAAGCGACTCCCCGGACATGGCCATCTACGACCGCGTGGAGGTGCTGCGCGGCGCGTCGGGCCTGACCCAGGGCGCTGGCGAGCCGGGCGGCACCGTCAACCTGATCCGCAAGGCCCCGACCCGCGACTTCCAGTTCTCGACCCGCCTGAGCGCGGGTTCATGGGATAAATACCGCAACGAGGTCGATGTGTCCGGCCCGCTGAACGACGACGGTTCGTTGCGCGGGCGGATGGTCACGGTGTACCAGGACAGCCAGTCGTTCGTCGACACGGTGCAGTCGAACCGGCAGGTGGTGTTCGGCACACTGGCTTACGACTTCTCACCCGACACCACGCTGACCACCGGCTACACCTGGCAAAAATCGCGCACCGTGCCCAACCTGTACGGGGTGCCGATGTCGACCGACTACAGCAGCCTGGCGTTGTCGCGCTCGACCTATCTGGGCGCCAGCTGGAACAGCATGACCTTTGAAAAGAACAATATTTTCGCCGAGCTGGAGCACCGTTTGAACGACGACTGGACAATAACCAGCTCGCTCAACCACACCAACACCGAAGGCGACGGCCAGTTCATCGGCGTGTTCGGTAATGGCGTGGCAGGTGTTGGCCCGGCAGGCACCGCGCGCCTCAACAACGAGATCCACCGCAACAATGGCGCCAATCAATACGCAGCCAACGTCAACCTTAACGGCCACTTCGCATTGCTGGGGCGTACCCATGAACTGGTGCTGGGCGCAGATTATCAAAAGGAGCACTACGACAACCGGCTGGGCATCTTCTCCAACACCTCGCTGGTGGACGTCTACACCTTCGCGCCCTCCAGCGTGGCAAAGCACGAGGTGCCCTACCAGAATCGCTATCGCTACGACAGCTACCAGCGGGCCGTCTACGCCGCGACGCGGTTCAATCTGAGTGACGATCTGAAGCTGATTCTGGGCAGCCGCTACAGCAGCTTCTATTTCAATTCGCGCTTCAAGAACCTCACCACCGGCAACGAACCGCGCTCGCCGTACAGCGAAGACGGCCAGCTCACCCCCTACGGCGGGCTGGTCTGGGACTTCAGCGACAACCTGTCGTGGTACGCCAGCTACACCAGCATTTTCAAGCCGCAGAACGTGGTCAACGAGGCCAACTCACCGCTCAAGCCTATCGTCGGCGCCAACTACGAAACCGGCATCAAGGGCGCCTGGTTCGGCGGCGACCTCAATGCCTCGGCGGCGGTGTTTCGCATCATCCAGGAAAACCGGGCCATCGATAACGGCAACCCCGCCTGCGTGGTCAATTGTTACGAGGCCGCCGGCAAGGTGCGCAGCCAGGGCGTAGAGCTGGAGGCGTCAGGCGCACTCAGCGAACGCTGGCAGGTGTACACCGGCTACACCTTCAGCCGCAGCGAGTACCTGGACGATGTATCCAGCACGGTCAAGGCCGGAGACCCTTACAGCCAGTGGTTCCCCAAGCACATGTTCCGCCTGTACAGCGACTACAAACTGGCGGCGGGCGGTGACCGCTGGAGTGTCGGCGGCGGCCTGACCAGCCAGAGCAGCACAGACACCACCCGCGACATGTACCAGGGCGGCTACACGCTGTTCAATGCCAATATCGCTTACCGCGTAGACCCGCACACGACCCTGAGCCTGGTGGGCAACAACCTCACCGACAAGGTCTACTACATCCCGGTGTCCAACCGTCACCGGGGCGGCAACAACTTCTACGGTGATCCACGCAATGCCACCCTGACGGTCAAGTGGACGTATTGAGCCATCGAGTTCAGGCCGCGCCGTGCTTGCGGCGCGGCCTCAAGCGTCCGGATTCGCATAGCGCTTCTGCCGCCTGGCCAGCCACAGACACAGCGCGCCCCACACACCGGCAATCGGCACCACCAGCATGGCAACCACGCCAAACCCTGCACCGATAGCGCCCAGCCCGACCGACAACCAGCCACTGGCAGCATCGCCACCGCGATACACCAGGGTTTCGATCACATTCTTGGCCTTGTATTTTTCCTCGCGGCTGACCACGGTCCAGAGCACCTCGCGGGCCGGGCGTACCACGGCGAACTCGATGGCGCGGCGCAGCCCCTGGGCCAGCGCGACAGTGGTGGGCACCGGCGCCAGCGCCATGGCGGTAAAGGCCATGAGGGTTATTGCAGGCAGCGCAACCAGCGCGCCACCCACGCCAATCAAGCGGATCAAGGGGCCTGTGAGCAGCAACTGAAAGGTCAGGGTCAAGACCGACACGATCAAGTCGACCACCGCAAAAAACTGCGTCCTGCTGGCCACATCGGTATAACTGCCGGCGATAATCCGGCCCTGCTCGAAATACAGGAACGTGGCCGCGGTGGTGTGCAGCAACATGAACAGCACCAACCCCAGCAAGTAAGGCGAGCGCGAAATCAGGCTGAAACCGGCGAGCATGCTGCCGCCTATACCGGTACGTGCCTGTATCGCCTTCTCAGCGTGCGTATCGGTGCGCGACAACAGCGCTCGATAGCAACGCACAGCCAGTTCCAGCAGTGCCGCTGCCGCCAGCGTAAGGGCAATCGGTCCCAGCCCCTTGGCCATGGTCGCGGCCAGTAACGGGCCGATAAAGGTTCCCAACGTGCCGCCGGCCGCGACAAAGCCAAACAAACGCTGGCCTTGTTCACTGGAAAACCGGTCGACCAGTACACTCCAGAAAATCGACACGATGAACAGGTTATAAACGCTGATCCACACGAAAAACACGTGCCCGACCGTCACCGGCGCAATCCGGTTGGCGATCAGCACACCAAACAGCAGCATGCTCAATGCGACAAATCGATAGATCAACGGCACAAAACGCCGGGCCGGCAAGCGCGACACCAGTGCACCAAACAGCGGAACCATTACCAGCATCACCAGAAAGGTCGCGGTAAACAGCCATTGCAGCTTGTCGGCACCGCCCTCCAGCCCCAATGCGTCGCGTAACGGACGCACCAGGTAATAGCTGGCCAACACACAAAAATGGAAGGCGAAGCCTAATAACAACGCGGCTCTTTCCTGAGGCTGCACGTTTGCCCACTTGAGCGTGCCGGCTGGGGTCATCAGTAAAATTCCTGTACAGATGAAATAAAGAGGTCGATTAACCGAAAACCTGGCGTAGATGCTCTTTCAGACGGGCGATGTGCGTCTCGACCTGAGGGTTTTTCATCACATCAGTGCTGGAAAAAATCGGCAGTATCTCGACGCCGCAGAACTTGTAATTGGCGGTATTGGCCAGAAACAGGTCTTCTTCGGACTTGCCGGCAAACAGCGTTTGTGCGGGATCGTTGTAAGCCGCCTGCGGTGCGTTCATGGTCAGTGACAAGAGGTATTGCTTACCCTGCATCTTGCCGCCGCTGCCGTATTGGCGAGCCGGATCGCTACGGGTTCGGCCATCCCCAGCCAGCATGCTTTGCTGGACCAGACCTGCGGTGAACACCTCATCGACATACTTTTTGTAGATCCACGGCGTGCCGAACCAGAACACCGGCGACTGGGTAATGATGATGTCAGCCCACAGGTGCTTCTGCACCTCCGTATCAATGACATAACCCTGCTCGATATGAGTGTGCTGCACCACGTGGCCCTTGGCGGTCATTTGCTGGGCAATGACCTCGATCAGGGTTCGGGTCAGGCGCCCCTCACTGATGCCCGGCCAGGTCTGGTGACCGTTGATGATCAATACCTTTTTGGCCGCACTTGACGCCGGGGTGCCTGAGGCCGCCCCGGCCATCGAGGGCAGCATCATGGCGGCTGTCACGGTCAGGCCGGCCTTGACGAAATCGCGGCGATCCAGATCACTGGCAGGGGGTATCCGGGGTTCATCGACAGGTGTCTTGCTCATGCTCAATGCTCACGATCAGGTGGGTTCTGGTCGGCTGAGTATGTAATCCCCGCCTCTTTCCCGATTGCCTGAACAGAGCTGTTACTTGCCCAATCTGGCGAGTTAGCGTTCAGACGTGCGCTTGCAGCGGGTGGAAGATATAGCGGCCCGTCAGGGTGTCATGGGTATCGATACCCGACTGATGCAGCGTGTGGCGCAATTGAACATCATCGACCCGCACGCGCCAGTGACTGTCTATGGACGCGCCGGCACCTTGATCAAAGCGCTCAATTGCCTCGTGCAACTGCACGCGGTCAGGCAAATACACGGCCAGCGCATTGCCCTTCCAGGCAGCAATGTTCAGCCCCAGGTCGGCACACAAAGAGATCTTGGCCCAGGCATCGTCGCGGTCGGCCTGGCGGGAACGCTGGACCTGATCGGCCAGGACCGGGTCGACGATCCGGTCAGAGAACAGCACTTCGCCGCGCTCCCATACATCAGGCGGGCAAATCTTGTCTTGCGGGCGCAGTCCAATGAACGGGTTGATTTCCATCGGGTAAATGCTGCACACCAGCGGCCGCTGCTCATAAATCCCGCAGCGGTTGTCTTCACCGAGGCTGGGGCATTGCACCAGCGCATTACCCGCCAGCACCGCAATCACCTGTATCTGCGCATCGCCGCTGGGCACCTCGACGGCACGTTGCGCACTGTGCGCGTACTGTTGAGACTCCAGCGGCCACATCGACTCATCGAAGGCCTCCAGTATCACGGCAACCTCCCCGCCCCGCGCCAGCCACTGCCGGGCTTCGTTCAAGGTCAGGGGAACAAGACGACCTTTGCAGCACACCCCACAGCCATTACAGGCAAAGCGGATCGCGTTGTTTTGCATATCAGGCACTCACACAATGATTCGACAGGCCACGTGGACGCGTCGAAGTATGTGAAGCTGGCAACGCAGCGACTTGCCTGTTATGCGCTAATGCTTGCCTGATCCGGGGTCATTGATTGAATCGGTGCTGCGCACCGCCCCTAAAACTTGTGCAACCAGTTCAGCACCATCTTGTTGCCCTCGGTGCGGTTCTCGGCATCCTGCTCAAAGTACGCGTTCACCGACAGCACATCTTCCTTGCTGAACGCATACACCAGCCCCGGCCCGATCGCCCAGACCTTTTCCTTGCGGCCACTGACCTCATCGCCATCCACTTTGGTGTCGGTGATCTGCTTCAGCCAATAACCATTCAAGCCGACACTCAATGACTGGCTAAGGGCGTATTGCAGCGTCAGGTTGGCGTGCAGTGCCTGGCCGGCCTGGGTGTCGGAGACATCACCGAAGCCTGCCTGCGGATCGTCGTTCTTGCCGTTCCACAGGTACATGAAGCGCCCGCTGGCCGACCATTGCGGGCTGAACCAGTACGTCGCGGCGTAGTACGGGTTGAACGACCAGAAGTTGCTGCCAGGGTTGATCGAGCGATTGCGGTCATAGCTGCCGACCGGAATCGACACGTCGGCCTCGACGCGCTGGGTCAGCAGCGGGCTGCCATCGGCGCGGGTCAGGGTCGGCAATTGCAAAAAGGCGCCGACAATCAGGTCACCAAAGCCTGCGCGGGAGCTGAGTGCGGCGTTGTTCAGGCCATCGTCGACATCGACATGCGCCAGCGAGGTATTGATCAGGGTAAAGCCCGGCATCGCGCCGTTGGCCAGAGGCTGGCCAAGGTAGATGATCTGCGTGGTGGGCGCCACGACCGTCAACTCCTGCTTCGGCAACGGCAGTTTGTTGCCATTGGCATCATTGAAACGGCTGGCCCTCGAATAGGTCAGGTATTCCTCCAGGTACCAGCCTGGCCCGGCGGGTGCCGGCGAGCCGTCGTAAAAGCTGGTGCTGCCCAGATTGAGTCCGGGCAAGTCGTAGGCGTGTGCCGCCGAGGGCAAGGCGACAAATGTCAGGGGCGCAACGATCCGCAAGAATGGCTTGAGCATCTTGTAATTCCTGTTTTTTCTTGTTGTTGTTTTTTCGCAGTAGTTACACGTAGGTGGCTGCCAGCCCGCCATCCACCGGCAGATTGACCCCGTTGATCCAGCGTGCCGCGTCCGAACATAGAAAGGCAATCACGGCGGCCACCTCATCGGCCAGCGCAGGCCGGGTCATGCGCTGGCTGTCCTGGGCCACGCGCTCTTCGCCGAGCATGCTGACGAAATCGCCCAGAATCGGCGTGAACACCGGCCCCGGCGCCACGCAGTTGAGGCGCACCGCATGGTCGCGAAACCAGGCCTGTGACTGGGCAAAACTCCAGACGATCAGTGCCTCCTTGAAGTATTGATAACAGGTGGCGTGCTCCACCGGATTGGCAGCCAGCCACTGCTGGCCGGCGGCATAGCTGTCGGTGGTGGCCAGGGCCTTATGCAACTCAAGCCGTTGCGGCCATTGCGCGCCGAGCACCGAGGCGACATTGACGATGCTGCCCCCGGCACGGATGCGCGGGAGTAACGACGCCGAGAGATGGCGCAAGCCCAGGTAATTGACCTCGGCCACGGTCTTGACCGGCGCCGTGCCGGGCACGCCGGCGATATTGCACAGCGCGTCGATCTGCGCCGGCAAGCGCGCCACCAGCGCATCGATACTCGCCGGGTCGCCCAGATCAGCCTGGAAGAAGCCATCAAGCGTCAGTTGCGGCTCATGGCGATCCACGCCAATCACCCTGGCCCCTTGAAAACGCGCCAGCCGGGCGACTTCGGCACCAATACCGGAGGCAACACCGGTCACGATCAGGGTTTTGTTGTTCAGGTTCATGTTCAAGCCCTCTTGGTTATTGTTGTAAAGGCATGTGCAGGGTTCAGAAGGGATAGCGCGGCGGGGTGTTTTTCACGGTTACCCATTGCCACTGGCTGTATTCGTCCCAGTCGGCCGGCCCGCTGACACTGCCGCCATTGCCCGAGGCGCCACGACCACCGAAGGGGTTGGTGCATTCGTCGGCCACCGTCTGGTCATTGATGTGCAACAAGCCGCATTCCAGCCGCTCGCCGATGGCCATGGCGCGCCCGACCGAAGGTGAAATGATCGCCGCCGCCAGACCGTATTCGGTGCGATTGGCCAGCTCGATAGCCTCTTCATCTGTAGAAAAGCTGACGACGACCGCCACCGGACCGAACACTTCATTTTTGAAGGCACGCATGCCCGGACGCACGCCGCTGAGCACCGTCGGTTGATAGAACAGCCGCTCATACGTACCGCCTGCCTCCAGCCGGGCGCCGGCCTGGACGCTCTCGGTGACGATGTCGTGCACGCGCTGCAACTGCCGTTGGTTGATCAACGGCCCCAGCGCCGCTTCACCACGCGCAGCATTGCCGACGGTGAGCGCCTGGGCTTTTTCGACCAGCTTGCGGGTCAGGCTTTCAGCGATGGATTCATGCACCAGAATCAGGCCGGTGGCCATGCAGATCTGCCCTTGGTGCAGCCAGGCACCCCAGGCGGCATTGCTCGCGGCCAGGTCCAGGTCGGCGTCTTCGAGAATGATCAGCGGGTTCTTGCCGCCCAGTTCCAGCGCGACTTTTTTCAGGCTCTGCCCGGCCACTTCGGCGACTTTGCGTCCGGCAGCGGTGGAGCCGGTGAAGGCAATCATCTTCACATCCGCATCGCGGCACAGCGCCTCACCCGCCGCCGCAGCGCCGGGCAACACGTGCAACAGGCCCTTGGGCAAACCGGCGGCCTCGAACAGCCGGGCAATGATGAAACCGCCGCTGACCGGGGTTTGCGGGTCAGGCTTGAGCACCACCGCATTGCCGGCCGCCAGCGCTGGCGCCACCGAGCGCAGCGACAGGATCAACGGGAAATTGAACGGCGAGATCACCCCGACCACGCCATGCGGCTGGCGCCGCGCATACGACAAGCGCCCTGCCTCGCTGGGCAACACCAGCCCGTGCGGCTGCGACAACAGGCCCGCGGCCTGGTGCAGCAGCACGATGGCCTCGCGCACTTCGTGCTCGCCCTTGAACAGCGCCCCGCCGGTTTCACGGGCGATGTACAGCGCCAGCTCGGCGAACGATTGCTGCGCCAACGCCGCCGCCTTGCGAAAGACCTCGGCGCGCTCACGCGGGCCCAGCGCCGCCCATGCCGGTTGCGCCAGTGCTGCACTGCGACAGGCACTGGAAACGTCATCGGCATCGGCCATGGCGCAGCGCATCAAGGGTTCGCCGGTGGCGGGTTCGATCACGGGCGTCACAGGTCCCGAGCCGGGTACCCAGTCGCCGTTGAACAGGCATTCGGACACGAGCGCCGGCTGTAAAAATGAGGGGGTTTCAGACACTGACATGGCAACTCCGGTTCTTGTAATTGTCATCGCCTGCACAGCCACAGAGACTGTGCAAACGCCGCACAAGGCCTTGAGCAAAGGCTGTGCCGCTGACTGAAACGGACCTGAAGATAAATCATCAAGCGCTCTACAGCGGGGCTTTCGGACAGCCTCCCGTAGGCTGCGTACAGTCCAAATACAAAAGCTGCCCATCCCCCACTTGTTCAATTGATAAAGTTATGTTTAATAACTATCTCGGCAATTGCTCATATCGTTAACTCAAGCGTTGCAGGGGCATAACAATGACTCACCCCAATCCTGCGGATTACCATCCGCGCGGTGACAGCCGCCAACTGAGCGACAGCAGTTCGCCGACGCCCGCCGAACTGACCGATTGCCTGTTTTTCTCACCCGAAGATGGACGCATCTGGCTCAACGACCAGCGCATGCTGCTATTGCACAGCTCTGCGTTCGGCGCCCTGCGTGCCGAGATCATCGAGCGCCTGGGCCTGGAGCAGGCCCGCGGCCTGTTCACCCGCACCGGTTATGCCTCCGGCGCCCGTGACGCCCGGCTGATTCGCGAGCGTTGGCCACATGCCGATGCCGCCGCCATCTTTCGTGCCGGCACCCATTTGCACACCCTGGAAGGCATGACCAAGGTTGAACCTCTGCACTTCAAGTTCGACGCCGACTCAGGCTTTTATGAGGGCGAGTTTCTCTGGCACCACTCCTGCGAGGCCGACGAGCACGTGGCCACTTATGGCATTGGCCAGGACCCGGTGTGCTGGACCGAAACCGGCTACGCCATCGGCTTTGTCAGCGGCCTGTTCGGGCAGATGGTGATTTTCCGCGAGGTGCAATGCCGTGGCATGGGCCATAGCTGCTGCCGGGTGATCGGCAAGACCGCCGAGCAATGGGGTGACACCGAGCAAGACCTGAGCTACCTGAATGTCTCGCACGCCGTTACCAGCCCGGCTGTTTCAAGCGTGCCCGGCAAACCGCTGAGCCGCAGTACCGGCGTCAGTCAGGAACAACCGTTGATTGGCGCCAGCGCCGCCTTCAACGCCGCGACCCAAGCCCTGCAACGGGTCGCGCTGACCCCCGCCACGGTGCTGATCAGTGGCGAATCGGGCGTCGGCAAAGAACGCTTTGCCCGCCAGTTGCACCAGCTCAGCCACCGCCACGACGGCCCGTTTGTGGCGCTCAACTGTGCAGCCATTCCCGACAACCTGATCGAAGCCGAACTGTTTGGCGTCGAACGCGGCGCCTACACCGGCGCCACGCATTCAAGGCCCGGACGTTTCGAGCGGGCCCAGGGCGGCACGCTGTTTCTTGACGAGATCACCTGCCTCAGCCTGCCGGGGCAAGGCAAGCTGCTGCGGGCCTTGCAGGAGCGCGAGATTGAACGTATCGGCGGCGTGCGCGAGATAAAGGTCGATGTGCGCGTGGTCGCCGCCACCAACGTCGACCTGCGAAAAGCGGTGGCGGACGGCACCTTTCGCGAAGACCTGTTCTACCGCCTCAATGTCTACCCGATCGCCCTGCCACCGCTGCGCGAACGCCGCGACGACATTCCGCTGCTGATCGACGCCTTTCTCAAGCGCTTCTGTCAGGACTATGAACGCACCCCGGTGGGCCTGAGCATGCGCGCGCTGAAAGTGCTGCTGCGCTACGACTTTCCCGGCAACGTGCGCGAGTTGCAAAACCTGATCGAACGCGGCCTGATCGCCAGCGATGAAGGCCAGGCCATTGACCTGGTGCACCTGTTTCGCAATGAAACCATGCCGGCAGATCCCTATGGTGTGGACGACCACGGCAGCCTGTCGACTGCACAAGGGCGCCAGACCGCCGCGACAACAGGCGCTGCGCTGCTGGAAACGCTGGGGCAACAAGACCCCGGTTTTTCCATCGACGGTCTTGAGTCGCGGCTGATCAACGAAGCGTTAAAGCACAGCGCGGGTAATCTGGCTGCTGCGGCGCGCTTATTGGGGCTTAGCCGTGCGCAGTTTGCCTATCGGTTGAAGAAGCATCAGCGGCAGCAGGATTGAGGGGCGAGGTCACTCCCGCCGCAACAACGTCTGCGGCGTCACCCCAAAGGCTTTCTTGAACGCATGGCTGTAATGCGAAAAATCCGAAAAACCGAAATCCAGCGCTGCCTGGGAAATGCTCTTCACCCGTCCGCGCTCGATGGCGTCGCGGCTGGCGTTGAGGCGTTCTTTCCATATTTCCGCCACCGGCGTCTTCTGATAACGCGCAAAGGCCCGGGTCACGGTGCGGGTCGACACGTGGTGAACCTGGGCCAGGCGCTCGATGCTCAGGTCTGAGTCGGTCAGGTGCTGGCGGATGTAATTCATGCTGCGGCCGTACAGGTCGAGTTCGACATGGGTGGTTTTCAGGTCCTGGAGTTCCAGGCTGATCACCAGCAAATCCAGCAGGGTTTCGGCGTAGCGGCTGCCGAGACCATCGTCCTTGAGTATCGCCGGCGTATTGGCGGCCTGACGGAGCATTTCACGCAGCGGGATGACGCCGGGACGGCGGTCATTGAGCACGATGGCGGTGCTCTCGGCCACCCTTGGCAGGCGCTGGCTGAGCAGTTCGCGGGGGATGCGCAGCAGGTGGTTTTCGCTGCCGCCCAGGCTGAAACGAAACGGTTGCGTGGCGTCGTACATGAACAGATTGTCGGCCGTCAAGGTGGTCTTGCGTCCGCCCTGCTCCAGTTCGCCAAAGCCCCGCTGGGTAAAGCCCAGCCACAGGTCATCGTTGGGGCCGTTGCGCAGGTGGCGGTCGGAGCGCTCCCAGTAATGCAGCGGCGACGACATCGTATAAATGTCCAGCGAACCAATGCCGTTGACGCCCAGTGCGCCATCGAAATCGCTCTGCGCCAAGGGCTTGCTGTCGGCCAGCAGGCAATGCTGGCACACCACTTCTTTCCAGTATTCGAAGCGACGAGGGGCTGAAACGGCGAGGGTCGAGTACTGGCTGGCGGGGGTCATGGCATTCACCTCACAACGGCGGAACGGGTCACTTTGATCTGCGCTCAAGCAATTAGCAGGCCATTGCCTCAAGCTCGCTACGGCCCGCAGCCGACCGTCGAACAGAACGAAAAACGCCATCTTTTAAGGCACGAAACGCCCTGTTTTCGGGGCCTCGCACCACGACGGATCAGCGCTGCAAGCCTGCGTTGATGCGCTGTCCTTTCCAGCCAAAAGGTTGTCCCGACCAACAAAGCGGCAGGCCCTGCGGCTGCATAACGTCTACCTCACGGCAGCCAGCCGGCCACCACCCGCTGATGAGGTTTTCCATGCACTCACAAAAAAACCAGCCCCTGAACGACGCCCATTGGTTGTTGCACAGACGCGACCTGGCCCCTGAGGAGTTCGCGGTTTACCTGATCGAGTGGAGCGCCCTGTTGCTGCGCCAGCGCCTCAACGGTTTGCACAGCACCGCACCTGTTCCGTCCACCCGCTGAACCCTAACCAAAGCCTGAACCTGAGAAGAACAAAGGAGCCACCCATGGAATCCGCGATCGACAAGCACCTCAAGTGCCCAAGAACCCTCTCCCGCCGCGTCCCCGACGAATACCAGCCGCCGTTCCCGATGTGGGTCGCCCGCGCCGATGAACAGGTCAAACAGGTAGTGATGGGCTACCTGGGCGTGCAGTATCGCGGCGAGTCGCAAAAGGCGGCGGCGTTGCAGGCGATGCGGCACATCGTCGACAGTTTCAGCCTGGCCGATGGCCCGCTGAGCCATGACCTGACCCACCACACTGACAACAGCGGCTACGACAACCTGATCATCGTCGGCTACTGGAAAGACCCGGCCGCGCATTGTCGCTGGCTGCGCTCGCCCGAGGTCAATGGCTGGTGGAGCTCCGATGACCGGCTTGCCGAGGGCCTGGGGTATTTCCGCGAAATCATTGCGCCGCGCGCCGAACAGTTCGAGACCCTGTACGCCTTTCGCGACCAGTTGCCGGGCGTCGGCGCGATCATGGACAGCACCAGCGGCGAGGTTGAAGAACACGGCTACTGGGGCTCGATGCG
The DNA here is from genome assembly GCF_054589175.1 of Pseudomonas sp. 3A(2025). NCBI lineage: Bacteria > Pseudomonadati > Pseudomonadota > Gammaproteobacteria > Pseudomonadales > Pseudomonadaceae > Pseudomonas > Pseudomonas sp. 3A(2025). The sequence continues at coordinate 31,300 of NZ_BAAILM010000010.1, forward strand.
CGACCGCTTCCCGGTCTCGCAAACCGACTGGATGCTGCCCACCGGCGAGCTGCAAATAGTCTCTGGCGACCCGGCCAAAGGCGGTCGCGTGGTAGTCCTCGGTCACGACAATATCGCGCTGATCCGCTCGGGCCAGGACTGGGCCGACGCCGAAGCCGAAGAACGCTCGCTGTACCTGGATGAAATCCTGCCGACGCTGCAGGACGGCATGGACTTTCTGCGCGACAACGGCCAGCCGCTGGGCTGCTACAGCAACCGCTTTGTGCGCAACATCGACCTTGACGGCAACTTCCTCGACCTCAGCTACAACATCGGCCACTGGCGTTCGGTCGAGAAGCTGGAGCGCTGGGCCGAGTCGCACCCGACCCACCTGCGCATCTTCGTCACCTTCTTTCGCGTGGCGGCAGGCCTGGCCAAGTTGCGCCTGTACCACGAGGTGTCGGTGTCCGACGCCAAGAGCCAGGTGTTCGAGTACATCAACTGCCATCCGCACACCGGAATGCTGCGCGACGCGCAACCCGTCCAAGGCTGAGCACATCGCTCGCACACACTTACGTCCAGGGAAAACCCTTATGCACACCATTCGCCCGTTGCTGCTCACCGCCCTGCTGCCCGTCGTTCCTGCGTATGCGGTGGAAGTCGCCCCCGGTGACTATGAACAATACCCGGTGGGCGCGACCATCGGCGCGCTCTACTACCAGCACTCCACCACCGGCTCTGCGTACGCCAACGGCCACAAGGTCAGTTCCGATTTCAACCTCAAGTCGGACGTCGGCATCCTGCGTCTGCTGCACGTCTATGCCTTGAGCGACACGCTGACCATCGACCCGCAATTTCTGTTGCCCTTCGGTCATGTGTCCAGCGGCGGCGATGCCTCGGCACTGGGCAGCACCCGCGGCATTGGCGATCTGATCCTCACCGCCCCGCTCAAGCTGCGCCTCAACGAGGCCCGCGACACCTTGAGTATTGCGCCGTATGTGTTCGTGCCCACCGGCACCTACGACAAGGACGACCCGCTGAACATCGGCGAGAACCGCTGGAAATTCGAGCTGCAAGGCGCCTACGTCAAGCACTTCACCGAAAAATGGGCCATGGACCTGGTCGGCGGCGCGACCTGGTACGGCGACAACGATGACTACACCAGCGCCGGCAACCGCCTGGAGCAAGACGTCTCGTACGCCGCGCAATTGATGGGCCGCTACATGCCCGACCCGACCACCACATTCGGCATTGGCTTCGGGCATACCTGGGGCGGGGAAACCAACGTCGACAAGGTCAATCAGGACAACGAAGCCGGCACCACCAACTTTCGCCTGACCGCCACCAAATTCGTCACCGCCCAGGACCAGATCCAGCTGCAACTGGGCAAGGACCTGACAGTGGACAACGGCCCCAAAGAAGACTTCCGCATGAACCTGCGATACGCCCGGGTGTTTTAAAGCGTTTTCCGCCCGGCGCTGGACCTCTTATTTTTCATTCAAAGGACACCTTTCACCATGGCCATTGTTCGCCCCACCGTTGAGAACCTGATCGACATTGCCAGGCGCTTGCACATGCAGCTGAGCCCTGAACAGGCCAGCGAATACCTGGCGCTGATGCAGGGCAGCTTCGACGCTTATGACCTGGTCGATGAGTTGCCAGACTTTACGCCGCCTGTGCGCTACCCGCGCAGTGCCGGTTACCGCCCTGCCGGCAGTGAGAACCCGCTGAATGCCTGGTACTACAAGACCGAAGTCAGCGGCGCGCTGCACGGCAAGCTGGCGGGCCGGACCATTGCCCTCAAGGACAACGTGGCGCTGGCCGGCGTGCCGATGATGAACGGCGCCGCGCCGCTGGAAGGCTTTGTTCCGGCGTTCGACGCCACCGTGGTCAGCCGCTTGCTGGATGCTGGCGCCACGATTCTGGGAAAAGCCACCTGCGAGCACTATTGCCTGTCCGGCGGCAGCCACACCTCCGACCCGGCGCCGGTGCACAACCCGCATCGCCACGGTTATGCCTCGGGCGGCTCGTCGTCAGGCAGTGCCGCGCTGGTGGCCGCCGGTGACGTAGACATGGCGGTGGGCGGCGATCAGGGCGGCTCGATTCGTATCCCGTCGGCGTTTTGCGGCACCTACGGCATGAAGCCCACGCATGGCCTGGTGCCTTACACCGGGATCATGGCCATCGAGGCAACCATCGATCACGCCGGCCCGATCACCGGCAACGTACGCGATAACGCGCTGATGCTCGAAGTCATGGCCGGTGCCGACGGGCTCGACCCACGCCAGGCCGCACCGAAAGTCGACGCGTACAGCAACTACCTGGAGCGCGGCGTCAGCGGCCTGAAAATCGGCGTCCTCAAAGAAGGTTTCGAGCTGGGCAATCAGGACCCGCGCGTGACCGAGAAGGTCAACAACGCCATTGCCCGGCTACAGGCACTCGGCGCCCAGGTCGAAACGGTGTCGGTGCCCGAACACGGTCTGGCCGGCGCACTGTGGCACCCCATCGGCTGCGAAGGCCTGACCGCGCAGATGATGCACGGCAACGGCGCAGGCTTTAACTGGAAGGGCCTGTACGACGTCGCGCTGCTGGACAAACAGGTCGGCTGGCGCGATCAGGCCGATGCCCTGTCGGCCTCGCTCAAGCTGTGCATGTTCGTCGGCCAGTACGGCATCGAGCGTTACAACGGCCGCTTCTATGCCAAGGCACAGAACATCGCGCGCCTGGCGCGAAATGCCTACGACTCGGCTTTCCAGCGTTACGACCTGCTGGTCATGCCGACCGTGCCGATCGTCGCCCAGCCGCACCCGGCTCCGGGTTGCTCGATAACTGAGTACGTGGCCAGAGCCCTGGAAATGATCGGCAACACCGCGCCGCAGGACATCACCGGCCACCCGGCCATGTCGATCCCGTGCGGGCTGGTCGACGGCCTGCCCGTGGGCCTGATGCTGGTCGGCGCGCATTACGCCGAGGGCACGATTTACCAGGCTGCCGCCGCCTTCGAAGCCAGCGCTGACTGGCGTGATCTGTAATCCACCGTATTGCCAGAAGAGGAACCGACCATGAGCACATCCGTGCCGAAAGCATCCACCTCAACCCCAGGCGAACGTGCGCGCGCCTTGTTTCAGGTGCTCAAGAACAAAGACCTGATTCCCGAGGGCTACATCGAACAGCTCACCGACCTGATGGAAAACAAATGGGACCCGGCCAACGGCGCCCGCGTGGTCGCCAAGGCCTGGACCGATCCTGCATACCGTGAACTGCTGCTCAAGGACGGCACCGCCGCCTGTGCGCAGTTCGGCTACACCGGCCCGCAAGGCGAATACATCGTCGCCGTGGAAGACACGCCCACGCTGAAAAACGTCATCGTTTGCAGCCTGTGCTCGTGCACCAACTGGCCGGTGCTGGGGCTGCCGCCGGAGTGGTACAAGGGCTTCGAATTCCGTGCCCGGCTGGTGCGCGAAGGCCGCACGGTGCTGCGTGAACTGGGCACCGAACTGCCCGCCGACATGCTGGTGAAGGTCTGGGACACCAGCGCCGAAAGCCGCTATCTGGTGCTGCCACAACGCCCGGCCGGCACCGAGCACATGGACGAGCAAGCCTTGCAAAAACTGATCACCAAAGACGTATTGATTGGTGTCGCCCTGCCCCAGGTGTCCTGAAAACATCCCCTTCTCCTTTCAACCTGCACGAGGTATTTCACAATGGATGGCTTTCACGACCTGGGTGGCTTTCAAGGCTTCGGCAAAGTGCCGCACACCATCAACAGCCTCAGCTATAAACCGGTCTTCAAAGAAGATTGGGAGCATCTGGCCTACAGCCTGATGTTCATCGCCGCCGACCACTTGCAGCAGTTCAGCATCGATGAGGCGCGCCACGCTGTGGAGCGCCTGGATGTGCGCCAGCACGTCGGCACCACCTATTACGAGCGCTATGTCATCGCCACCGCTTCACTGTTGGTCGAAGGCGGCGTGATTACTCAAGAGGAGCTCGACGAGGCGCTGGGTTCGCACTTCAAGCTGGCCAACCCGCCGCACTCCAAAGGCCGCCCGGCCATTTCCGACCGAGCGCCTTTCGAAGTCGGCGACCGCGTGATCGTGCGTGATGAGTACGTCGCCGGGCACATTCGCATGCCGGCTTATGTGCGCGGCAAACAGGGCGTGGTGCTGCACCGTACCCGCGAAAAATGGCCGTTCCCCGACACCATTGGCCACGGCGACAAAAGCGCGGTGCTGCAACCCACCTACCACGTCGAGTTCCGGGTCAAAGACCTGTGGGGCGATGCGACCGATGACGGCTTTGTGGTCGTCGACCTGTTCGAGAGCTACCTGGACAAGGCCGATGGCCCGGTGCAGCCATGACTGGCGCCAGCCCGTCGAGCCGGCTGCCGGTCACGGTGCTCTCGGGCTTTCTGGGCGCGGGCAAGACCACCCTGCTCAACCACATCCTGCGCAATCGCGCAGGTTTGAAAGTGGCGGTCATCGTCAACGACATGAGCGAGGTGAACATTGATGCTCAGGACGTAGAACGCACGGTGTCGTTGCACCGTGGCAGCGATGAACTGATCGAAATGAGCAACGGCTGCATCTGCTGCACCCTGCGCGGCGATCTGCTGGAACAGATCAGCTTCTTGGCGCGCCAACAGCGTTTCGACTATCTGTTGATCGAATCCACCGGCATCTCCGAGCCGATGCCGGTGGCCGAGACCTTTGCCTTTCTCGACGCAGAGGGCTTTTGCCTGAGCGAGCTGGCGCGACTCGACACGCTGGTCACCGTGGTCGACGGCAGCCAGTTCGAAGCACTGCTGGACTCGACCGAGCGCGTGGGTGGTGAAGCCGAAAACAGCACGCCACTGCGCGCGTTGTCGGATTTGCTGATCGAACAGGTGGAGTATGCCAACGTCATTCTGGTCAACAAACTCGACGTGATCGGCGAGGCGCGCTTCGAGGCCTTGCGCGCCCTGCTCGCTGGCCTTAACCCCGGCGCCGAGATTCTGCCGATGAGCCACGGCGTCATTGCCCTGGAGAAGATTCTCGGCACGCAGCGCTTCGACCTGCCGAGCCTGGCGCAATCGCCCGGCTGGATGAAACAGCTGGACGCGGTCGAGGCACACGCCTCGGAGTCCGACACCTATGGCATTGCCTCCTGGGTCTACCGCGAGCGCGCGCCGTTTCACCCGCAGCGGCTGCTGGATTTTCTCGGCAAGCCGTGGCGCAACGGGCGGCTGCTGCGCAGCAAGGGCTATTTCTGGGTGGCCAGCCGTTACCTGGAAATCGGCATGCTGGCGCAAAGTGCCGGGCACTTTCGCTGGGAACATGTCGGCCGCTGGTGGCAGTTCATCGATCAGGCGCAATGGCCGCAGGACGACTATCGCCGTGAAGGGATTCTGAGCAAATGGGACCCTGTTGCCGGTGACTGCCGCCAGGAGATCGTGTTCATCGGCCAGGGGCTGGATCTGCAGGTGTTGCAGCACGAACTGAACGCCTGCCTGCTGACCCCGGACGAGATTCTGGCCGGCCCGCCACACTGGCAGGCGTTACCCGGCGCCAGCGCTTTCAGCACGCCTGTGCAATCCATTTAGAGGTGCCGCATGTTAGTGCTCAGCAAAACCCATCATCGCGCAATGACCGCCCTCGCCGACCAGTTGCAACAGGGCAACGTCGAGCAGCAGGCGCTGCAAGCCCAGGTTGCCGCCCTGACCCTTGACCTGCAACGGACGGCGGCGCAACTGGCTCAGCGCGAAAGCCAGCTGAAAACCCTCTCGCAGCGCTGGGAGCTGGTGGCACAAAGCGCGGGCGATCGGTTCTGGGCGCTGGAATTGAGCGGCACTGCGCCCGCCGTTTCCGCCAGCACCTTGTGGTGGTCGACAGCGCTGACCAGCCAGCCTGGGCTGCCAGAGCGCTTCGATCTGTGGAACGAACGACTGCACCCTGACGACCGCCAGGCGCATCTGGACGGCCTGACCCGTCACCTGGCCGACCGCAGCGGCCGCACCGCCTATGCGCTGGAGGTGCGCATGGATTTGGGCTCAGGTTATCGCTGGTGCCATATAAGCGCCCACTCCCGTCGCGATGCCCAAGGCGTGCCCGTGGCGGTGGCCGGCGTGCTGCGCGATATCCACTTGCAGCGCCAGCACGAAGAAGCGCTGACCCTGGCCGCCACCCGTTTTGAAATCTCGCGGGAAATGCTCCACGACGGCCTTTGGGACATCGAAGTGGTGGCCGGCGACCCGGCCAACCCGAACAACGCCATCTGGTGGTCTTCGCAAATGCGTCGACTGCTGGGCTACACCACCACCGAAGAGTTTCCCAATACCCTGGAAAGCTGGTCGTCGCGCCTGCACCCCGATGACAGCCAGCGCGCCATAGAGGCCTTTGTCGCCCACGTGAACGACCGCTCCGGCAACACGCCCTTCGATGTCGCCTACCGGCTGCAACACAAGAACGGCGATTACCGCTGGTTTCGTGGCCGCGGCCAGACCCGGCGCGCCGCAGATGGCTCACCGCTGCGCGTGGTCGGCGCGATCACCGACATCCATGCCAGCCACGAAGAAAACCAGATGCGCGAGGCCCAGCAGCATCAACACCAGGCCATGCAGGACAACCTGCTCAAACTGACGCAAATCGTGGCGGCCATTCAGGGCATCGCCAAGCAGACCAACCTGCTGGCACTCAACGCCGCCATCGAAGCCGCCCGCGCCGGTGCGGCAGGCCGGGGTTTTGCGGTGGTTGCCGACGAGGTGCGCAAGCTGGCGACCCGCACCAGTCAGGCGACCCAGCAGGCGGCGGACATGATCGAGGGGTATTGACGATGACGAGCCGAGGCCAATCCCGTATGGTGGCGATTGCGTTCAAAAACGCTCTAGCCCGTGCCTTGCACCGTTACAAATGAGGTCATTACGTGTCAACAAGCGACAACACAGCACCCAGCGCCGGATTGCGCTTCTGGATTTTGCTGGCCCTGTCGATGGGCAGCTTCGCCATCGGCACCAGCGAATTCGTCATCATGGGCCTGCTGCCCGAAATTGCCCGTGGGCTTGAGATCAACGAACAACAGGTCGGTCATCTGATCAGCGCCTATGCCTTGGGTGTCGTGATCGGCGCGCCGGTGCTGGCCATGCTCGGCAGCAAATGGCGGCGCAAAACCCTGCTGGTGGCCTTGATGCTGTTCTACGCCGTGGCCAACCTGGCCAGCGCACTGGTCACCGACTACCACGGCGCGATGCTGGCGCGCTTTGTCAGTGGCCTGCCGCATGGCGCCTATTTTGGTGTCGCAGCACTGGCTGCCGCCTCGATCAGCCCGCTGCACAAACGCGGCGCCGCCGTCAGCAGCGTGCTGATGGGCCTCACCGTGGCCATGCTGATCGGTAATCCGCTGGCCACTTGGCTGGGGCAACTGCTCGACTGGCGCTATGCGTTCGTGGTGGTGGCGGTGCTTGCCGGGCTGACCTGCATCCTCGTCCAGTGCCTGCTGCCGGCCGGTGACAAACCGCAGGCCAGCAGCGTCAAGCATGAGCTCAAAGCCTTCTGCCAAGCGCAAATCGGCTTGCTGTTGCTGATCGCCTCTACGGGTTTTGCCGGCATGTTCTGCGTGTTCAGCTACCTGGCGCCGACGCTGCTGCAAGTCACCGGCGCCGCCCAAAGCTGGATTCCGGTGGCCCTGGCCTGCTTCGGCGGCGGGGCGGTGATCGGCAATATCATCGGCGGCCGCCTGTTCGACCGCTTCGGTGCCCAGGCCATCGGCATCGTGCTGGTCTGGTCGATTGTCGTGCTGCTGGCCTTCCCGTTTGCCGCCCACTCGATCTGGACCCTGCTGCCGGCGATTGCCTGCGTCGGCACCATGATTGCCTTGGGGCCGGTGCTGCAAACCCGTTTGATGGACATCGCCAAAGGTGCACAAACCCTGGCAGCGGCGTCCAACCATGCGGCGTTCAACCTGGCCAATGCCATCGGCCCATTGCTCGGCGGCATGGCGATTGCCGCCGGTTGGGGCTGGACCTCAACCGGCTATGTGGGCGCCGCGATGGCGGTGCTGGGCTTGCTGGTCTACATCGTTGGGGTACGCGGCAAAGAGGCTTGATACGCCACGCTGTCAATGCAATTTGAAACGCATCACCACCGAGTTCAGACCGACCGCCAGTTGCGACAACTCATGACTGGCGACGGCCGTCTGACTCGCGCCTTCGGCGCTGTGGCTGGCCAGATCGCGAATACTGATCAGGTTGCGGTCGACCTCCCTTGCGACATGCGCCTGCTGTTCGGACGCTGTCGCAATCTGCAGGTTACGCTCGTTGATTTGCACGATGGCATCGGCAATCACCTGCAAGGCATTGCCGGCATCATCGGCTTGCCCCAGTGTCACCCTGGCCTGCTGAATGCTGCTTTCCATCGCACTGACAGCACTTGAAGTGCCGTTTTGCACACCAACAATCATCAGCTCGATCTCGGTCGTCGACTGTTGAGTGCGATGCGCCAGCGCCCTGACTTCGTCAGCCACCACCGCAAAACCACGCCCCTGCTCGCCGGCCCGCGCCGCCTCGATCGCCGCATTGAGCGCCAGCAGGTTGGTTTGCTCTGCAATCGCCCGAATCACATCAAGCACTTTGCTGATGTCCTGGGCCTGTTGCGCCAGGCCGTTGATCTGCACGGCCGTGCCCTGAACATTCTCCGAAAGGCTATGAATCGACTTGATCGTTTGCCCCAGACGCTGGCGCCCGTCCTGGGTCGCCTCGTTCGAGGCCTTTGCTGCATCGGAGGCAGAGGCCGCGTTACGCGCCACTTCGTCCACCGCCGCGCTCATTTCATTGACCGCCGTGGCGGCCTGATCGACTTCGATATTCTGTTGCAGCAACCCGCGACTGCTTTGCTGATTGATCGTCGACATCTCTTCGGCCGCCGAGGCCAGGCGCTCGGACGAAGAGGCAATCAGCTTCAGCGTTTCATGCAGCTCACGCTGCATGCCATCGAGCGCCCGCAGCAAATCGGTGGCCTCGTCTGCACCATCGACCACTATTTGCCCGGACAGATCGCCCTTGGCGATGCGCTGGGCCACCGCGACAGCGTGATAAAGCGGTTGCGTCACACTGCGGGTAAACACCCAGGCGATGAAAATGGTGTACATCACCGCCAGGCTGATCACGATGAACAATGCCGTGCGTGTTTGCGTGTAAATCGCTCCCGCCTGCTCACCCTGCAAGGCAGCGTAACGCTCGTTGAAGGCCGCCAGATCGGCCAGCCCCTTACTGATGGCGCGACCTATGGTCGGCACACCCTGATCGGCGGTGAACTTGACCATCTCGGCCACCTGCCCCGCGTTCAACATCTGTTGTTGCTGGGCTTGCAAGCGCAAGTAGTCATCGAAAGAAGACTTCAGCGGCGCAAAAATGGCCCTGATTTCGTCGCTCTTGGCCAACGGTGCAAAGTCATTCAAGCCTTGTTTCAAGTTTTCGCGAAAACCGTCCAGGCGCTTGTTGGTGTCCTGAATATCGGTAGGGTCTTTGGCCGTAATCAGCCGCTGCGTTTCCAGGCGCATGGAAATCAAGGCCGCGTTGATCTTTCCGGTGACGTTGATACTTTGCAGCGAACCGGTTTCGATGTCCTGCTCGATCTGCCTGAGTTGTGCGGTTTTACTCAGGAAAAAAGCCCCGACAATGATTAACAACAGGGTAAATGACGCAAAGAAAATGCTCGACCTTGAAGCAATTTTCAGACTCCGCAACAGCATGAGAAATACCTTTTTCTGAGTGCTATATATCTATATAGAAGGATGGACGTTAAAAATACGGCCACTTGCTATATCGGCGGTCGTGAGGAGGTCTTTAAAAGAAAAGCCTATTGATTCTCATTGTATTAAACGTAAATATTTTGCTACAAATAATGGCAATTGGCTTTCTCCTCTCGCATCATTCGCGCCGTGAGTGACCTCGAACGGAATCGGTGAATGAGCTGGAAGCAAACAATAGCCCTGGATGAAGGCGTGTATTCCTTAAGCGTTGCCCAACGTGTCGCCTATGCCCTTGCCGGTGATCTCACGATCCAGATCAAGCAGAATGGTGCACGCCTTGAACTGGACGTGACACCCACGGTCATTGCCGGCCCAGGTACTCTGGTTCCTTCTATTGCTCATGCCCATGAACGGGTACTGAGACACCTGAATGATTTTGCCTTGCGTGATCAGATTCATCGCGAGACCTGGAAACTGCGCGAAGCACTCGTTTCAGCCGCATTACGAGGCGCAGGTGTATGACGCTGCAACAGAGCTCGTTGATCGCCAAAGAAACACCTTATCGTCTGCTGCCATTCAGGTTCATGCGCCTGGATGATTCAAGCCCCCACAATTACCTGCTGACCGCAGAAACCGGTGAGTACCTGTTCACTCCCGAAGCCGTCCTGAACAAACTGGTACGCAAAGAGCTGGATACTGGATCGCCCGTTTACAAGGATCTGCTGGCACGGCATTTCATCTTCGAGCCCGGTAGACACAACCCGCTCGCCGAGATGGCGGCGCAATACCGCAGCCGCAAAAGCTTCCTGTTTGAAGGCCCGGCACTGCATATTTTTGTCGTGACCCTGCGCTGTAATCACACGTGCCAGTATTGCCAGGTTTCCCGGGCGCCGCAGAGCGATGCCGGGCATGACCTGTCAGCCGAACATGCAGCGCACGCGGTGGATCGGCTGTTTGAATCGCCGTCCCAAGTGTTGACCGTCGAATTTCAGGGCGGCGAACCTTTACTGGCCTTCGACCGTATACGGCAGATCGTCGAGAGCGTAGAGGTGCGAAACGAGGTTGAAGCTCGAAGCATTCAGTACGTCATCACCAGCACACTGCATCATCTGACAGAAGCGATGCTCGACTTTGCCGAGCGCTACAACATTCAGTTTTCAACATCGCTCGACGGCCCGGCTTTTCTGCACAACGCCAACCGACCGACGCCGGGTAAAGATGCCTATGAGCGCACGCTGGAAGGCATCAACCGGGTTCGGGCAAGGCTGGGGCATGATGCCGTTTCTGCGCTGACGACACTGACCGCCAAAAGCCTGAAACACCCGCAGGCAATCATTGATGAATACGTGACACAGGGCTTCAGCAGTATTTCCCTAAGGCCGCTAAGTCCTTATGGTTTTGCGAAAAACGCGGCACGGCGCCTTGATTACTCGATGAATGAGTTCCTCTCTTTCTACAAGACTGCCCTCACCTATCTGATTTCCATCAATACGCAAGGGACGTACCTTTCAGAAAGCTATGCCTCATTGTTACTCACCAACATCCTTACCCCGTTTGCGTCGGGCTACGTGGACCTGCGCTCACCGCTGGGTGCCGGTCTGGGTGCGCTGGTCTACAACTACGACGGCGATGTCTATCCGTCGGACGAGTCGCGCATGCTGCTGGAAATGGGCGAAAACGGCCTGAGTCTGGGCAGCGTTAAACAACCGCTGAAAGAACTGCTCAAATCACCGGTGATCGATTTGCTGCTTGCCAGTGGTGTCGCCGAGGCCTTGCCTGGGTGTTCGGATTGCGCATTGGTGCCTTATTGCGGCGCCGACCCTGTCGAGCATTTTGCTCGTCAGGGTGATCCGGTGGGACATCGTGCTTTCAGCAGTTTCTGCGAAAAGAATATGGGGTTGCTGACGCATTTGTTCACCCAACTCCGGGACAGCGATGACACCACGCATCGCGTGCTGATGAGCTGGCTCTCCAGACGCTCGCTCAGGGATGTTCCCCGCAGCGGATACCGGGGATAAGCCATGCTACGTCTGGACACTCAGTTCTCTATCCGTAATTTGCCTACACGCCGTCTTTTCAAGGTCATCACGCTTGAAGAGCTGATCGAAAAAGGGCTGCAAGGCTGTGCCGGCCATGCTGACTTTGAAGACCTCATACTCTGGCTGGATCAAACCTGCACACTGGAACCTGCCCGGTTTAAAACCCTGCCCGTGGGCGGGTTTCTGCTGGCTGACAATTCGCTAAATGGCGAGCTGTTCGACGCCACCGTCCTGAGCAATGCCCGCGATACACAGGTGGTGCAACCCGGCGATGTCATCTCGGCAGGCCCGGACTCTGGCATGGTGCGGGTGTTATATCGTCGTGGCTCGAACAGCAACCTGCTGTTCATCACCGACCGTTGCAACAGCGTGTGCCTGATGTGCTCGCAGCCGCCCAAGGATGTCGACGATCGCTGGCATATCGACGAAAACCTCAAGCTGATCGACCTGATCGATCCAGGTGTCGAGCAACTGGGTATCAGTGGTGGTGAGCCCACGCTATACAAAGAGGGTCTGCTGGCAATCATTGCTCGCGCCAAAGCCGTAGTACCCGAAAAGTCACTGCACATTCTGAGCAACGGCCGCTTGCTGCGCGATCCTTCATGGATTAACCAGCTCAAAGCAATCGATCACCCCGGCACAACCTGGGGGGTTCCCCTATATGCGGATAACGCTGTCGATCATGACCATGTCGTCCAGGCTTACGGGGCATTTTCCGAAACGATGCAAGGGCTCTACAACCTGCAGCGTGCCGGCCAGAACATTGAGATACGCGTGGTGTTGAGCAAGCTCACCGCCGCACGCCTTCCAGAACTGGCGCACTTTATTTTTCGCAATATACCGTTTACCCAACATGTGGCCCTCATGGGTATCGAGAGCACAGGCCTCGCCAAGAAAAATCATGAAGCGCTGTGGATAGACCCTGCCGATTATCAGGAACAACTCAAACTGGCGGCGGGCTTTCTGGATATTCGCGGTATGACGGTTTCCATCTACAACTTGCCCTTGTGTGTGCTTGATCCTCAACTCGGGCCTTTCTATCGGCAAAGTATTTCCGACTGGAAAAATCTGTTTATCGATGCCTGCCAAGGGTGCGCAGCCACTCGATCATGCGCGGGCTTTTTCAAATCTCATTCGGGACGCTGGCAAAGCCGCAACATTCGCAGGCTGTCAGTGACCGACCTGCTTCAAATACAAGGAGTAAATCATGAAGTTGCTTGAGCGCTGGAAGATGCTGTTGGGACAGTCACTGGCGGCACTGCCCATCATCGGAAGCCCGCTGGCCGATGCCGGCCCGGCTCATCTGGCGTCACAGGATTGGCTGCCGCTTCCCAACGCCGCGCCACCCGCATTCAAGAACACCCTCAATGCCACTGACGCGGTCAATATTTATGCGGCGCATCGGTCGCACAGTTCACATCGCTCGCATAGTTCTCACAGCTCGCATTACAGCAGCTCCGGAGGCTATTCGGCGCCGAGGAGCTATTCCCCCCCGGCACCGTCTTATTACTCGACACCCGCACCCGCTGCCCGTAGCTACAACTCGGGATCAAGCAACAGTACGACAACGCCCAGTGCCAGCCCCTCAGGATCAAGTACCACCTCGGCCAAGCCAGGTGCACAGGATCTGGCGGTATTGGTAAGGCGCGTGCAACTGGCGCTGATGACCAAGAAGTATTACGCAGGTGCGATTGATGGCGTGCTGGGCAAAACCACCCGTGGTGCCTTGATGGCATTTCAGGTGGATTCAGGTCTGGATATCAATGGACGGATGGACACAGCGACGTTGAATGCGCTGGGTATTCAGATTCCGCGTTAGCACTGACGTCACTAACCAGACAGCGTCAGAGCGCCTTACCGCGTCAACCACGCATTGAACCGCTCATTAAGCTCATCGGCATGATCGCCCCACCATTCTGCGTTCATCCGCAGCGCGGTCTTGAAGTTTTCCGGTGAGGTCGGCAAATGCGGCTTCATCTCTTCGCTTACCAATGCCTGGGACGATTTACGCGTCGGGCCGTAGGCAATCAGCTTGCTTTGCTCGGCCAGTACCTGGGTGCTGGTGGCGAACCTGAGAAATTCCAGCGCGCGTTGTTTGTTCTTGCTACCGGCCGGAATCGCCCACACGTCCATGTCATACAGCTGGCCATCCCAGATGATGCTGAACGGTTGTTTCTCTTTGGTTTGTGCGGTCCAGATCCGACCATTCCAGGCCGAGGTCATCACCACTTGCCCGTCGGCCAACAGTTGCGGTGGCTGAGCGCCGGCTTCCCACCAGACGACCTGGTCCTTGATGGTGTCGAGTTTGGCGAATGCGCGGTCGACGCCGGCTTCGGTTTCCAGCGTGGAATAGACCTTGTTGGCCGGCACGCCATCGGCCAGCAAAGCCCATTCCAGTGCGCCTTGCGGGGCCTTGCGCAGGCCGCGCTTGCCGGGGAAGGTCTTGGTGTCGAAGAAGTCCTTCAGCGTGGTCGGTTGCTGGGTAAATGCCTTGGTGTTGTAGGCCACCGTGGTGGACCAGATGATGTTGGCCACCGCGCAATCGCTGATCGCACCGGGAATGAAGTCGACATCCACGGGCGCCCCGCCCGCGCCCGATTCCAGGTCACGGGCGGGGTTGATGCGCTCGAACAGGCCGGCATTACAGGCCCGCACTGCGTCAGGCAGCTCCATGTCGACCACGTCCCATGTCACGTTTTTGGTCTCGACCTGCGCCTTGAGCTGGGCGATGCCGCCCGAGTAATCCTCCAGAATGGTCTTGACCCCGGTCTTTTCGCTGAACGGCTTGATCGCCGCCTGGGTCTGGGCAGCCGCCAGTGCGCCGCCGTAGGTGACGATGGTCAGGCTGTCAGCGGCGGTCGCTTGCAGGCACACGGCGCTGATGGCAATGCATAACGCGAGTTTTTTCATCACAGATTCCTTGAAGGATGACTCAACGGGTTATTCCACGGGCGCGCAGCGAGCGCCGGCGCAGGATTTCGATCAACAGCAACAGCACCACCGAAACGACGATCAGCAAGGTGGCGGCGGCCAGAATGGTCGGGCTGATCTGCTCGCGCATGCCGGACCACATCTGCCGGGGGATGGTGCGTTGCTCGACACCGCCGAGAAACTGCACGATCACCGCTTCATCGAACGAGGTGATAAAGGCAAACAAGGCGCCCGAGATAATCCCCGGCCGAATCAGCGGGAATGTCACGCGCCAGAAGGTGTAGCTCGACGAGGCGCCCATGCTGGCGGCGGCGCGCACCAGCGAATGGTCGAAACTGGCCAGCGTGGCTGTCACGGTAAGAATCACGAACGGTGTGCCCAGCACCGCATGGGACAGGATCAGTGCCAGCAAACTCTGGCCGATACCCAGGGTGCTGTAGAAAAAGTACATGCCGGCGGCTGAAATGATCACCGGCACGATCATCGGCGAGATCAGCAGCCCGGTGAGCAACCGCTTGAACGGCAAATCACTGCGTGACAGCCCGATGGACGCCAGGGTGCCCAGCGCGGTAGCGATCACCGTGGCGCCCAGTGCCACTTGAAAGCTGTTGCTGATCGACAGCCGCCACAGCGGGTCGCTCATCAATTGCCGGTACCAACGCAGCGAAAACGCGTCCGGGTCCAGGTGCAGCATCGCGCTGCTGAAGCTGAAATAAGGTTCGACATTGAACGACAGCGGGATGATCACCACGATCGGCAACACCAGAAACAGCAACACCAGCCAGGCAAAACTGCGCACCGTGTAAAACCAGCAGCGGCCCAGGATGCCGGTGTAGCTGGGCAAGGCAGTGGTAAGGCTCATTGTTCACCCCAGTTTCATGTTGGAAATACCGACGAATCGGTCGTAAACCCAGTACATCAGCAGCACCACGATCAACAGCAGGCTGGCGATGGCCGACGCCAGGCCCCAGTTCAATGAGGTCTGCATGTGGTAGGCGATGAAGTTGCTGATCATTTGCCCGGTGCGCCCGCCCACCAGCGCGGGGGTGATGTAGTAGCCGACCGCCAGAATGAACACCAGAATGCCGCCGGCGCTGACACCGGGCAGCGACAGCGGGAAGTAGATACGCAAGAAGGTGCGCAACGGGCTGGCACCCATCGAGTGCGCGGCGCGGATGTAGGTCTGGTCGACGCCACGCATCACGCTGTACAGCGGCAAGACCATGAACGGCAGCAGGATGTGGGTCATCGCAATGATGGTGCCGTACAGGTTGTACATCAGGTCCAGCGGCTGATCGATCAGGCCCAGGCTGCGCAGTACATCGTTGAACACCCCGTTCGATTGCAGAATGACGATCCAGGCGCTGGTCCTGACCAGCAACGAGGTCCAGAACGGCAACAGCACCAGAATCAGCAACAGGTTGCTGGTGCGCTCCGGCAGGCCGGCCAGAAACCACGCCAGCGGGTAGCCCAGCACAAAGCAGATAAAGGTGATTGCCGCACTGACCATCAGCGTCTTGATCAGGTTGCTGACGTAGATCTGGCGGTTCTCCGGTTGCTGAACCACGCTGCCCGCCTCGTCGTATTGCAGGTCCAGCGCGGCCAGGTAATGCACCGCCGACACCGAAGGCGCCATGCTCTTGAGCTGCGACCAGGTGGCGATTTCGCCCCAGCGCTTGTCGAGGTCGATCATCAACGGCTTGTAACCGGCGGCGGCCGCTTCGGGCGTGCCCAGCCCACGGGAAGTCTTGTTGAGCAGCAGCTTCATGCCGCTTTGCACGCGATTGAGGTCGGTGCCGACCCGGTCCAGTTGCTGGCTGGCGGCCAGTGCCTGAATGTCCCGGGCAACGATTGCGAAGGTCTCTTCACCGGGAATGTCAGCACGCGACCATTGCTGTAACTGCTGGGCACTGTGCGGCATGTAGGTCGACAAGGTCGGGTTCTTGACACTGCGCAGCAGCATGTCGCCGATCGGCATCAGAAAGAACACAGTGATAAAGGCCAGCAACGGCAGCACCAGCAACACCGACTTGCGCCGGTTGCGGCGCTCGGCCTGGGCGAGCTGCGCCTTGAGCGATGGGTCGGCCTGCGGCTGGATGAACAGCTCTTGCGCAGGTCCTTCTGAAAGTACAGGGCGATTCATAAGCGGGTCTCCGTGCGGGCGGGTTAGTGAGCAGCGTCGAGTACCCGACAGTCTTCAGCTCGCCAGCCGATGGTCACTGCCGCCCCCGGCTGTGGCCGGGCCGGTGTGATGCCATTGGTGACCTTGACCACGAAGTCATCCTGCCCGGCCACCTGCAGACGCAGGCGCAGGTGATCGCCGTGGTAAATGATTTCCTGAATGGTTGCCGGCAGGCGGTTGTCGCAATCGCCTGGCGCCGGTTCCAGCAGCACCCGCTCGGGGCGGATCGACAGCGTGGTGCGCGTGCCGCGCGCGGTACTGACTGAACGGGCGGCCACGCCCTTGATCTGCAGGTTGCCGACCTGCACGGTGCAGTCACCGCTGGTGCAGTCGAGCACCTCGCCGGTCAGGCGGTTGTTCTCGCCGATAAAACTGGCCACAAACGCGGTTTCCGGCTTCTCGTACAGGTCGCACGGGTTGGCCAGTTGCTGCACCACGCCGTCGTTGAACACCGCGATACGGTCCGACATGGTCAGCGCTTCGCTCTGGTCGTGGGTGACATACACCACGGTGATGCCCAGTTGTTTAGACAGCCGCTTGATTTCGTACTGCATCTGTTCGCGCAGCTGTTTGTCGAGCGCGCCCAGCGGCTCGTCCATCAGCACCAGGCGCGGCTCGAAAATCAGCGCCCGTGCCAGTGCCACCCGTTGTTTCTGGCCACCGGACAATTGCGCCGGCATGCGATTGCCGAGGCTGCCCATGGCGACCATGTCCAGCGAGGCGCGCACCTTGCTCTGGATATCCGCGGACGACAGCCCGCGTACCTTGAGCGGAAACGCCAGGTTTTCGGCGATGGTCATGTGCGGGAACAGCGCGTAGTTCTGAAACACCATGCCGATGCCGCGCTTTTGCGGCGAGATGTCGTTGACCGACTGGCGATCGATACAGATTTCGCCCTGGGTCACGGTTTCAAAACCGGCCAGCATCATCAGGCACGTGGTCTTGCCCGACCCCGAAGGCCCGAGCATAGTGATGAACTCACCGCGCTGGATCTCCAGATTGAAATTTTTGACGACCAGGTTTTCCCCGTCGTAACTCTTTTGCACGTTGCGAAAACTGACAAAGGACTCTGCTTGCATGGGATCACCTTTCTGCAATTCAGTAAGCAGCCAGGCACCGCCGACAGGGGCATGGTGCTGGCACGGTTTCTATTGCATGCGCTATGGGCAGAAAGGATTCAGAGCGAACCCGAAAGCAAAATGATGGGACGGAGCGACACAAACGGAGGCGATGCATGTTGCATTCATAGTGGTTATCTCCAGCGATCTTGACCGTGGGGCCGACCTGTCAGTCGGCCCGCACGCGATTCAATCGACTTGTTGTTATGACGTTTGGGGTATTACGGCAGGCCTTCACTCAAAGGCCTGCGGGTCAGCATTTGATCTTGTGCATTTCAGGGTCGTAGAAGGCGCGCAAGCTGGCTTCTACGGCGTACTTCTTGTTGGCGACCTCGATTTCGTAGGTGCCCTCCTTCACCCAGTCGGCACTGACGCCGGCTTCGTTGCACACATACCCCATGGCCACGTTGCCGCCGATGTAATGGCCGTACATGCCTGAGGTGGTGCGCCCGACGATTTCGCCGTTACGGAAAATCGGCTCTTCGTGATAGTTGGTGGCTTCAGGGTCGAGAAACCTGAACAGCACCATGCGTTTCTTGACGCCGGTAGCCTTCTGCGCCAGCAGGGCTTCTTTGCCAATGAAGCCGCCGGCCTTGTTAAAGTCGGAGGCGAACGCCAGCCCGGCTTCCAGCGGGGTGTCTTCTTCCATCACGTCATGGCCGAAGTGGCGATAGCCCTTCTCGATGCGCAGTGAGTTCAGCGCGTGGTAGCCGCACAGTTTCAGGCCATGCTCGGGGCCGGCCGCGACAATGCGGTCGTAAACGTCGGGGGCAAATTCGGTCGGGATGTACAACTCCCAGCCCAGTTCGCCGACATAGGTGATGCGCGAGGCGCGAACCCTGGCATAACCCAGCTCGATTTCACGCGAAGTGGCAAACGGGAAACCTTCGTTGGACAGGTCTTCAGTGGTCAGCGATTGCAGGAGGTTGCGGGCGTTGGGGCCCATGATGCTGATCACCGCCATGGACGAGGTCACATCGGTGAAGACCACGTTGGCTTCACTGGGGGTGTTGCGGCGCAACCAGGCCATTTCACGTACCTGCGTCCACGGCCCGGTAACGATCAGGAAGGCCTCTTGCTCAAGGCGGGTGACGGTCAGGTCGGCCTCAATGCCGCCGCGCTCGTTGAGCCACTGGGTGTAGACAATACGCCCCGGCGCCACGTCGATGTCGTTGCTGCAAATGCGGTTGAGCACGCTCATCGCATCGCGGCCCTGCACCAGAATCTTGGCGAACGAGCTTTGGTCGAACAGACCGACCTGGCTACGCACCGCGTTGTGCTCGGCGGCCGACCAGTCGAACCAGTTCTGCTTGCCCCAGCTGTATTCGTATTCGGGTTTTACGCCCTCGGGCGCAAAGAAGTTGGCGCGCTCCCAGCCCATGACTTCGCCGTAGCAGGCATTGGCCGCCACCAGCCGGTCATGCAGGATGCTCTTGCGCGCATTACGCGCCGTTTCAAACTGGCGGAACGGCCAGTGCATCGCATACAGCAGGCCCAGGCCTTCGGTGGTGCGGTCATACAGGTACTGCGAGTTGCCCTGGAATGGCAGGTTGCGCTTGATATCGACATCCCACAGGTCCATCGGCGCATGGCCTTTGGCGATCCACTCGGCCAGCACCTTACCGGCGCCACCGGCCGACTGGATGCCCACCGAGTTGAAGCCGGCCGCGACAAAGTAGTTGCGCAGCTCGGGGGCTTCGCCCAAGTGGTAGCGGTCGTCGGGGGTGAAGCTTTCCGGGCCGTTGAAGAACACTTGCAGGCCGGTTTTCTCCATGGCCGGAATACGGCGAATGGCCGCTTCAAGATAAGGCTCAAGGTGGTCGAAGTCCGGTGGCAACTCGTCGAAATTGAAGCTGTCAGGAATCCCGTTATGGCCCCACGGCTTGGCGTTGGGCTCAAAGGTGCCGACCAGCAGCTTGCCGGCGTCGGTCTTGAAGTAATTGTAGTTGTCCAGGTCGCGCAGGGTCGGCAGCATGATGCCGTTGATTTCCGGCATCGGCTCGGTGACCACATAGAAGTGCTCGGCGGCGTGCAGCGGAATATTCACCCCGGCCTTCTTGCCGAAATTGCGCGCCCACATGCCGGCACAATTGACCACGAATTCGGCGTCGATATCGCCTTGCGCGGTGACCACCCCGGCCGCCTTGCCCTCCTTGATCTTGATGTCCAGCACCTGGGTGTTCTCGATGATCCGCGCTCCGCCCAGGCGCGCGCCCCTGGCCAGCGCCTGGGTCACGTCCACCGGGTTGACCACACCGTCATAGGGCAAGTACACGCCGCCGACGATGTCGTCGATGTTCAGCAGCGGCCACAGCTCCAGCGCTTGCTCGGGGTTGACCACCTCACACGGAAAACCGCACAGCTTGGCCATCGAAGCGCCGCGCTTGAGTTCGGTGAAACGCTCTTGATGAGTGGCGATGCTCAGCGAGCCATTGCGTACAAAACCGGTGGCCTGGCCGGTTTCGGCCTCCAGGCCTTCGTACAAGCCGGCGCTGTACTTGGCCAGCATGCTCATGTTGTACGTGGCGCGCAGCGTCGGCACCAGGCCGGCGGCATGCCAGGTGGTGCCGCAGGTCAAGGTCTTGCGCTCCAGCAGCACGACATCCTTGATACCCAGCTTGGTCAGGTGATAGGCGACGCTGCAACCGATCACCCCGCCACCAACGATTACGACCCGGGCCGAGCCCGGCAGGCTATTGCTCATAGAAAACTCCACGGCCTGCGCCCCGTCGAGGCGCAGGCTCGATCATCAGGGGTTACAGGACGATGGTTTTATTGCCGTAGACCAGCACGCGGTCTTCGAGGTGGTTGCGCAAACCGCGCGCCAGAACGGTCTTCTCGACGTCCTTGCCCAGGCGCACCAGGTCATCGACGCTCTGTTCATGGCTGACACGGGCAACGTCCTGCTCGATGATCGGGCCTTCGTCGAGTTCTTCGGTGACGTAGTGGCAAGTCGCGCCGATCAGCTTGACGCCGCGCCGCGAGGCCTGGTGATACGGCTTGGCCCCGATGAACGACGGCAGGAAGCTGTGGTGAATGTTGATGACCTGATGGCGATACTTCTCGCACAGGTTCTGCGGCAGGATCTGCATGTAGCGCGCCAGCACGATGCAGTCGGCGCGGTACTCGTCGATCAGTCGCTCGGTCAAAGCAAAGCCCTCGGCCTTGTTGTCCTTGTTGACCGGCACGTATTCGAACGGGATGCCGTACCACTCCACCAGGCTGCGCAGGTCTACGTGGTTGGAAATCACACAGGCGATGTCGCACACCAGATCACCGGTCTTCCAGCGGTCCAGCAGGTCGGTCATGCAGTGCGAGCCCTTGCTGCACATCAGCACCACGCGCTTGCGCTGCTCGCTGTCGACCAGCCGCCAGTTCATGCCCAGCTCCTGGGCCAGCGGCTCGACCTTGCGCCGTAGCACCTCAATATCAAAGGGCAGCGACTCGGCGCGCACCACCATGCGGCTGAAAAAGCGGTTGCTCTCGGCGTCGGAAAACTGCGCCGCTTCCTGGACCCAGCCGCCGTGGCTGGCGAACAGGCCGGCGGTGCGGGTAATGATGCCAACCCGGTCCGGGCAATCGAAGGCAAAGGTATACGTTCGTGTGCTCATCGAAGGTTCCTCAAGACAGTGCGGCTTCGAGCGCCGGTACGGCCTCGAACAGGTCGGCCACCAGGCCGTAGTCGGCGATGCGGAAAATCGGCGCTTCTTCATCCTTGTTGATCGCCACGATCACCCTGGAATCCTTCATCCCCGCCAAGTGCTGAATGGCGCCGGAGATGCCGACCGCGATGTACAACTGCGGCGCGACGATCTTGCCGGTCTGCCCGACCTGCATGTCGTTGGAAACGAAGCCTGCATCGACCGCCGCCCGCGAAGCGCCCACCGCCGCCCCGAGCTTGTCGGCGACTTTTTCCAGCAAGCCGAAATTGTCGCCGCTGCCCATGCCGCGCCCACCGGAAACGATGATCTTTGCCGAGGTCAGCTCGACGCGTTCCGAGACACTGAAATCGGCGCTGACAAAGCGCGACAAGCCGCTGTCAGGCAACGACGCCAGCGTGCGAATGGTGGCCGGCACAGAGCCTTGTTCAGCGGCGGCAAAGGCGGTGGTGCGCACGGTCAGCACCTTGATCGCATCCGTGCTTTCGACGGTGGCCAAGGCATTACCGGCGTAATACGGCCGTACAAAGGTATTGGCTGAAACGATCTGCACCACATCGCTGATCTGCGCGACATCCAGCAAGGCCGCGACCCGAGGCAACAGGTTCTTGCCGTGTGCGGTCGCCGCCGCTACGACGTGGCTGTAGCCACCGTTGCTGAGCTGCGCGATGACCAATGCGGCCAGGTTCTCCACGCCCTGATCCTGATACTCGGCGCCATCGGCCAGCAGCACACCGGCTACGCCCGCGTAACCCGCCAACGCTTCAGCCACGGCACCTGCGCCCTCACCGGCTACCAGCACCTCGACCTGATCGCCCAATGCAGCGGCGGCGGTCAGTGCATGCAGGGTCGCGGCTTTCAGAGCACCCTGCTGGTGCTCGGCAATCAACAGAACAGCCATCAGATCACCCCCGCTTCATTCTTGAGTCGTTCGACCAGTTCCTCGACACTCGCCACCCGAATCCCCGCCTGACGCTCGGCCGGTGCCGACACCTTGAGGACCTTCAGGCGCGGGGCGATATCGATACCCAGTGCTGCGGCATCGATAATTTCCAGCGGCTTTTTCTTGGCTTTCATGATGTTGGGCAACGAGGCATAACGCGGCTCGTTGAGGCGCAGGTCAGCGGTGATCACTGCCGGCAGGCGCAGACTGCGAGTCTCCAGGCCGCCATCGACCTCACGGGTGACATTGACCCACTCGCCGTGGAGAGCGATCTTCGAGGCAAAGGTGCCTTGCGCACTGCCCATCAGCGCCGAGAGCATCTGCCCGGTCTGGTTGTTGTCACCGTCGATGGACTGCTTGCCGAGTAACACCAGATTCGGCGTCTCGCGCTGGACCAAGGCATTGAGCAACCTGGCGATGGCCAGCGGCTCCAGATCGGCGGGCGCCTTGATCAATACCGCCCGATCAGCCCCCATTGCCAGCGCCGTGCGCAATTGCTCCTGGCACACCTCAGGACCGACCGACACCGCAACGACCTCACTGGCCTGGCCGCTCTCCTTTAACTGCAACGCCGCTTCTACCGCGATCTCGCAGAAAGGATTGATCGACATCTTGACGTTGCCCAGCTCGACGTCAGTCTCGTCCGCCTTGACGCGAACCTTGACGTTGGCGTCCAGGACCCGCTTTACCGCCACCAACACCTTCATAGCCCATCCTCCCAATCAATCTGATCTTCTGGGGATGGATGCTATAAGGGGGTATGAATGGCTACAAACGATGGATATAGGGCTTATGGATAAGCATTGCTTATTCATTGTGAGTGCTTGAGCGGCTCAATAAAAAAGCCCGACGCAAGCGCCGGGCCAAGTGCTGAGCAACGATCAAATCCCTTTGCTGCCGGCAACGGGTAACCGGCTTTACTCCCCACCGCAGGCGAGACTGCGGGATTCAGCGAGCCGACCCACTCGGCTCGGTCCGAATGGTTTCAGCGGGCCAGCCACGCATTGAAGCGCTCGTTCAGCTCATCGGCGTGGTCGCTCCACCATTGCGAGTCGACCTGCAAGGCGCTGGTGAAGTTGGCCGGTGCCGTGGGCAGGCTGGCTTGCATGTCGGCCTGCACCAGTGGTTGCGACGACTTTCGGCTTGGGCCGTAGGCGATGTAGCGGCTCTGGTCGGCCAGCACCTGCGGCGAGGTCGCAAAGCGCAGGAAATCCATGGCGCGCTGGCGGTTGGGTGCGCCCAGCGGGATGGCCCAGACGTCGATGTCGTACATTTGCCCGTCCCAGATAATCTTGAATGGCTGCTTTTCCTTGACCTGCGCCGACCAGATTCGCCCGTTCCAGGCCGAGGTCATGCTCACCTGCCCGTCAGCCAGCAGCTGTGGCGGCTGGGCGCCGGCTTCCCACCAGATGACCTGGCGCTTGATGGTGTCGAGTTTGGCAAAGGCACGCTCCAGGCCCTGCTCGGTTTCAAGGGTCGCGTAAACCTGCTCACGCGGCACGCCGTCGGCCATCAGCGCCCATTCCAGGTTGGCTTGCGGTGCGTTGCGCAGGCCGCGTTTGCCGGGAAATTTCTGCAGGTCGAAAAAGTCGGCGAGCGTCGTCGGCGCCGGACCCTTGAATGCCTTGCTGTTGTAGGCCACCGCCGTGGTCCAGACGTAAGCGCCTACACCGCAGGCATTGAGCGTGCCGGGCAGAAAGTCGGCGGCCGCCGCCGAGCCGTCCACGGCAGGCGCCAGGTCCCTGGCCGGATCAATCCGTTCAAGCAGGCCGGCGTTGCAAGCGCGCACGGCGTCGGGCATTTCCATGTCGACGACGTCCCAGACCACACGTTTGGCCTCAACCTGCGCCTTGAGCTGAGCGATGCCGCCAGAGTAGTCCTCGGTCCTGATCTGGATGCCGGTCTTTTTCGCAAAGGGCGCAATCGACGATTGCTGTTGGGCGGCGGCAATACTGCCGCCATAGGTGACAACGGTCAGTTGATCCTGGGCCTGAGCGGTGGCGGCGGCGGCCAAGCCGGTGAGTAGAAGCAACGCTGATTTTTTCATAACGCTCCCCTGATTGCGGTGTTGTGAGTCTGGGCAGTGAGTTCGATGAGTAGGTTTCTTGTTGTAAAGGCGTGCTACATGCTTGAGTAATTAGGCCCGCCACCGCCTTCGGGCACGCGCCAGACGATGTTCTGGCTCGGGTCCTTGATGTCGCAGGTTTTGCAGTGCAGGCAGTTCTGCGCATTGATCTGCAAGCGCGGGCTGCCCTTGAGATCGCCGCTGTCGTGCTCGACGACTTCGTAAACCCCCGCCGGGCAGTAGCGCTGCGCGGGTTCGGCGTAGGCCGGCAGGTTGAAGGCCATCGGCAGCGCGGCATCGACCAGAGTCAGGTGACACGGCTGGTCTTCTTCGTGGTTGGTATTGGACAGGTACACCGACGAGGTTTTGTCGAAGCTCAATACGTTGTCGGGCTTGGGGTAGTCGATGCGCGGCACGTCATCGGCGCGCACCAGCTGGGTGTGATCGGCACGGGGGTCGTGCAGCGTCCAGGGCAGGCGGCCTTTCATCAGGTTCAGGTCAAGCCAGGCATAAGCGGCGCCCGCCAGGCTGCCGAAGCGGTGCATGGCCGGGCCGAAGTTGCGTTGCGTGTGCAGTTCCTGGTGAATCCAGGATGCGTTGAAACGCAGTGCGTAATCGGCCAGGTCCTGTCCCGACGAATCGTCAACCGCCAGTGCCGCATAGATCGTTTCTGCCGCCAGCAGGCCCGACTTCATGGCGGTGTGAGAGCCTTTGATCTTGGCGAAATTCAAGGTGCCGGCATCGCAACCGATCAGCAGCCCGCCGGGAAAGTGCATGCGCGGCAAGGACTGCAGGCCGCCCTTGGCAATCGCCCGGGCGCCGTAGCTGATGCGTGTGCCGCCGCGCAGGTAGCGCTCATAAACGGGGTGATGCTTGAGCTGCTGCAACTCGTCGAACGGCGACAGCCAGGGGTTGCGGTAATTGAGGTCCACCACCTGGCCGATGACGACCTGGCGGTCTTGCAGGTGATACATGAACGCGCCGCCTTGCACGCCATTCTGCGTCAGCGGCCAGCCGGTGCTGTGAATCACCAGGCCGGGCGAGTGCTGTTCGGCAGGAACTTCCCAGACCTCCTTGATGCCCAGCCCGTAATGCTGCGGGTCGGATTCGGCGTCCAGGTCAAAGGCCTTGATCAACGCCTTGCCCAGATGCCCGCGACAGCCTTCGGCAAACACGGTCTGCTTGCCATGCAATTCAATCCCGGGGGTGAAACCGCCCTTCTCGGCACCATTGCGGCTCAGGCCCATGTCGGCGGTGACCACACCTTTGACACGCCCTGCGTCGTCGTAAAGCACTTCAGCCGCCGGAAAACCGGGAAATACATCCACCCCCAGCGCTTCGGCCTGTTGCCCCAGCCAGCGGCAGATATTGCCGAGGCTGACGATGTAATTACCTTCGTTATGCAGGGTGCTGGGCACCAAGGCGCCGGGCACCTGAATGGCGTTGCGGGAAGAGCTCAGGTAGAAAATTTCATCACGCTTGACCGCCGTGTGCAGCGGTGCCCCCATCGCCTGCCAGTCCGGGAACAGTTCAGTGAGCGCCGTAGGCTCGAACACCGCGCCCGACAGAATATGCGCACCGACCTCGGCGCCTTTTTCGACCAGGCAGACCGACAGCTCACGCCCCTCTTCGATTGCCAACTGACGCAGGCGAATGGCGGCGGACAACCCTGCTGGACCACCGCCGACCACGACCACATCGAATTCCATTGCTTCGCGTTGCATCAGCCCCTCCACAGGTAACGAACCTGACGTATGAGGGGGATGCTACGAGCGGGATGACGCCACGAACAAACGATCTATAAGCGATTCATTAATAAGACTGGCTAATTCGTGGCCAGTGTTTCTTTGGCACTGCCCAGACGGAAACCGGCACGCAACTCTGACTCCAGCCAGTTGCAGAAAGCCTGGGCGGCCCCGGACAGGGGTTTGTTGTGCGCCTTGAGCAAGTAAAAGCCGGCCATGCTTTCAATGGTCTGATCGATGGGTGAAACCAGTTGGCCACGCAATCTGGACTTTTCGACCAGTTCTTCATTGAGCAGACACACGCCGGCACTTTCGATGGCCATGCTGGCCGCGATGGCGTAGCTGTCGACATAGAAACGCTGAAAGTTTTCCGCCTCGGCCTGCGGGTACTTGGCCAGCCAGTCGTTCCAGCCATTGGGCGTGCCCAGCGTGTCGATCAACGGCAGGCTGAGCAGGCCGCCGGCGTTACGCAACTTGGCGGCCACGTCCAGCGAACAATAGGGTTTGAGTTCGGTGCTCAGCAGTTGCTGGATGTCGTACTGCTGCCAGTTGCCGGCGCCGTAGCGAATCTCCAGTTCAGCACTGGACGGCGGCGCATCGGCTTCCCAGTTGACCCCGTACATGCGCAGCGAAATCTGCGGGTACAGCTCGGCAAAGCGCTCCATGCGCGGCGCCAGCCACAGCTGGGCGAAGGAGTTGTTGACGCTCAACTCCAGCACGCCCTGCGCCACCGAGCTGAAGATATTGTTCATGCCCTGATGCATGTGCCACAGACCTTCGCGCACCACCGCCAGGTAAGCACGCCCCGACACCGTCAACTGGATCGAGCGGGTCTGGCGCAAAAACAGCGGCTTGCCGAGCTTGTGCTCCAGCAGCTTGATCTGCTGGCTGACCGCCGACTGGCTCATGTTCAGCTCGATCGCGGCGGCCGAAAAACTCAAGTGCCGGCCGACCGATTCGAATGTGCGCAGCCAGTTGAGCTGCAAATTGGCCAGAGACATGGCGGGCTCCTGTATTAGCCAGACTTATAAATCTGAGCTGTATACATCGTTTGTAGCGCTGTCTCAAGGCTCATAGCATCCCTTTCCAGCAGGCCGGTTGACCGGCGTGAAACTCCCCAAGGACTCGTCAGAAGGACCGCGAGATGAAATCGGAAGCCAGAGTGTTAGTGATTGGTGGTGGCATAACGGGTGTGAGCACGCTGTACCATCTGGCCAGGGCGGGCTGGAGCGATGTGATGCTGGTCGAGAAGCTCGAACTGACCTCCGGCTCGACCTGGCACGCTGCCGGCAACCTGCCCTCGTTCAGCACCAGCCTGAACATCATGAAGCTGCAAAAGCACAGCATCGAGCTGTACCGGCAACTGGCTGAACAGACCGGCCAGTCGGTGGGCCATCACCAGACCGGCTCCGTACGCCTGGCGCACACGCCAGAACGCATGGACGAATTTCATCGGGTGGCGGCACTGGCCACGCTGGCCGGGCTCGACGGCGTCGAGGTGGTCAGCCCGCAGCGGCTGGCCGAACTGCATCCGTTTCTGGACACCACCGGCCTGCTCGGCGGGTTGTGGGACCCGTATGACGGGCACATTGACCCGACCAGCGTCACCAATGCCATGGCGCAACTGGCCCGCGGTTACGGGGCGACGATTTCGCGGCACAACCCGGTGACTGCGATCCGCCAGCTGGCTGACAAGCGCTGGGAAGTGACCACCGAACAAGGTGTGATCCTGGCTGACATCATCGTCAATGCGGCGGGCTTTCGGGCCAATGAAATTGCCGCGATGATCGGCCACCAGTTGCCGATCTGCTGCCTGGAACACCAATACCTGGTGACCGACAACATTCCCGCACTGCAAAACCGCACTGAGCTTTTACCGCTGCTGCGCGACCCGGATATTTCCTATTACCTGCGTCAGGAAGGCAAAGGCCTGATCCTGGGCCCCTACGAGCGTGAGCCAGTGGCCTGGGCGGTGGACGGTGTGCCGGCCAGTTTTGGCCAGGAGCTGCTGCAACCTGAGCTGGGGCGACTGGAAGACATCATCGGTGCGGCCATGGAACAGATTGGCATCATCGGTGAGGGCGGCATCAAGACCGTGGTCAACGGCCCGATCGTCTATACCCCGGACGGTTTGCCGCTGCTCGGCCCGGTGCACGGCTACGACAATTACTTTGCCTGCGCAGGCTTCAGTTTTGGCATCACTCAAGGCGGTGGCGCCGGTCGTTATCTGGCCCAGTGGATCATCGACGGCCACCCGGAAGTCGAGCTGTGGGAGCTCGACTCCCGGCGTTTCGGCGCCTACGCCGACCTGGATTACACCGTAAGCAAATCGCTGGAGTTGTACGCCAACGAATACCAGCTCGGCTGCCCGAACGAGTACGCCATGCGCCCGGTGGGACGGCAGATCAAGACCACACCGGCCTACCCGCAGCTCAAGGAGCGCAATGCCGTGTTCGGCGCGTGGTACGGCTGGGAGCGCGCCAGCTGGTTTGCCGCCGATGCCCAAAGCGCCAAAGAACAGTTCACCTATCGCCGAGGCAACTGGGACGCCGCCGTGCGCGCCGAATGCCAGGCCGTGCAGCAGCGTGTCGGTGTTCTCGACCTGAGCGCCTTCAGCAAGTTTGAAATCAGCGGTCGCGATGCCTGGGCGTTTCTTGACCGGCTGAGCCCCAATCGGGTCCCCACCAGCGCCGGCGATATCGCCCTGGCGCATGTGCTGACCGCGACTGGCAGCGTGGCCTGGGAATGCTCGATCACCCTGTTGCAGGACGGCAGTTTTTATCTGATGGGGCCGGCCGCTGCCGAATTGCTGATCGAAGATGCCTTGCGCCAGCGCGCCGCTGCCTGGCCCGCACTGACGATCAGCAACACCACCCACGACTGGGGTTGCCTGGTACTGGCCGGTCCGCGCGCCCGTGACGTTCTGGCGGCGCTGACCCCTACCGACCTGAGCAACGAAGCCTTCCCATGGTTTACCGGCCAGGAAATCGAGGTGGCAGGCGTCAGCTTGCGGGCATTGCGCATGAACTTTGTCGGCGAACCGGGCTGGGAACTGCACCACCCGGTCGAGCACCAGCAAACGCTTTATGATGCGCTGCTCAAGGCCGGCCAGCCCTACGCCATCGCTGATTTCGGCCTGCGGGCCATGGACTCGATGCGTATCGAAAAGGGCTACCCGATCTGGGGCCGCGAACTGACCACTGAATACAGCGCCCTGGCCGCCGGCATGGGTTATTTCATCAAGACCGACAAAGGCGAATTCGACGGCCGTACAGCCGTGCTGGCCGAACGCGATACGCCCTCCACTCACCGGCTGGTCACTCTGGAAATACAGGCCGGCACCGCCGATGCGCTGGGCAGCGAGCCGATTTTCCATCAAGGCCGGCTTATCGGCCTGACCACCTCGGGCGCGTGGGGCTACCGCGTCGAGAAAAGCCTGGCCATGGGTTTTGTGCTGCGTGAATTTGCCGCGCTGAACACTGAATTGACTGTGCGTATTCTGGGCCGCGACCAGGCGGCCTGCGTCGTGCGCAGTTGTGTCTACGACCCCAAGGGCGAACGCCTCAAAGCCTGATAAGGAACCAAGATGACCATCGAACACACTCTCGACATTGCCGCCCCCACGACGGCCGACCTCATTGACGGCAAGGCTTTCGCAGAGACCCTGCGCCAGGAGGTAGCCCGTGGTGCCCGCGCCTTCCGCGAAAGACGCGGCCATGCGCCGGGGCTGGCCGTGGTACTGGTCGGCGATGACCCGGCCAGTCAGGTCTACGTGCGCACCAAGATGAAAAAGGCGCTGGAGTCGGGCATCGACTCGTTTCCGCACCTGCTGGCCAGCGACACCTCCCAGCGCGACCTGCTGGCACTGATCGACAAGCTCAACCGTGACAGCTTCGTCCACGGCATTCTGGTGCAGTTGCCGCTTCCGGCGCACATCGATGAAGCGCGGGTCATCGCCGCCATTGACCCGGCCAAGGATGTCGATGGCTTTCACCCGATCAATGTCGGTCGACTCAGCCAGGGCAAGGCCAGCCTGACCCCGTGCACACCGCTGGGTTGCCTGATGATGCTCAAGCAGCGTCTGGGCGATCTATCCGGCAAGAAGGCGGTGATCGTCGGTCGCTCGAACATCGTCGGTAAACCGATGGCCAACCTGTTGTTGCAGGAAAACTGCACCGTCACCCTCGTTCACTCGCGCACCCGCGACCTGAACGCCGAGTGCCGCCAAGCCGATATCCTGGTGGTCGCCATCGGCCGGGCCGAAATGATCACCGCCGAGGCAATCAAGCCCGGAGCGGTGGTCATCGACGTAGGGATCAACCGCATCGAGCGCGACGGTGTGTTGATGCTGGTCGGTGACGTGGACTTCGCCTCGGCCAGCCATATCGCCTCGGCGATCACCCCGGTACCCGGCGGTGTCGGCCCGATGACCGTGGCGTGCCTGATGAAGAACACGCTGACGGCTGCCGAGGATATTGAAGGTGAACCGCTCAGGTACGATTGAGGCGCTCTGGATAAGGTTATCGAGATGACGGCCCCCACCCGGAGATACCTTTGATTTCAAGGTAATCGTGAATGCCCCAGTCGGCGTATTCGCGGCCATTGCCCGAGTGCTTGTAGCCACCAAACGGAGCCTGCGGGCTCCACTCTGGATAGTTGATGTAGACCGAACCTGCGCGCAGTTGCCGGGCGACCCTGCGGGCACGTTGCAGGTCGGCCGATTGCACGTAAGCCGCCAGCCCGTAGACCCCTTCGTTGGCCAGGGCGATGGCTTGCTCTTCGCTGCTGTAGGTCTGGATGCACAGCACCGGGCCGAAGATTTCCTCACGGACAATACGCATGTCCATGGTGGCGTTACCAAAGATCGTCGGCTTGACGTAATAGCCTTGCGGCAAATTATCCGGGCGCCCTGCCCCTCCGCAGATCAACTGCGCACCCTCATCGAGACCGGACTGAATCAGGTCTTGAATCTTTTCGAACTGGGCACGGCTGATGACCGGTCCCAGAACGCTGTCAGGGTCCATCGGATCCCCGACCTTGATGGTCCTGACGTGGGCTTGCGCAATCTGCACGACCTCTTCATAGCATTGCTCAGGAACCAGCATCCGGGTCGGTGCATCGCACGACTGGCCGGTATTGGAGAAGCAGGCATCGATGCCTTGTGTCACCGCGCTGCGCAGATCGGCGTCAGCAAAAATCAGGTTGGGCGACTTGCCGCCCAGTTCCTGAGCGACCCGCTTCACGGTGTCGGCTGCGTTTTTGGCGACGGCGACTCCGGCGCGGGTGGAGCCTGTGAAGGACACCATGTCCACCTCCGGGTGCCGGGTCAGTACATTACCGACCTCTGATCCGCTGCCATTGACCAGGTTGAAAACCCCCGGTGGCAAGCCGGCTTCATCGAGGATCCCGGCGAACAGCAAGGCACTGAGCGGCGCGATTTCGCTGGGTTTCAGAACCATGGTGCAACCTGCCGCCAACGCGGGGGCCACCTTGCACACGATCTGGTTGAGCGGCCAGTTCCACGGCGTGATCAAGGTGCAAACGCCAATCGCTTCACGGGCGACCAACACATCACCGCGTTGCTCTTCGAAGGCAAAATCACGTAATGCCTGAAGTGTGGTTTCAAGGTGAATCTGGCCGGTACTGACCTGCGCATCACGCGACAACGCAAGGGGCGAGCCCAATTCAAGCGTGACGGCCTGGACCAGTTCATCGTAGCGAGCGTTGTAACGCTCCAGAATCCGTTCAAGGTAGTGAATACGTTCTTCCCGGGTCGTGCGCGAGTAGGCCGCGAACGCTTGCCTGGCCGCCTGGATAGCGCTGACGGCATCGGCCTCGCTGCCCATCGCAACCTGACCGATGCATGTTTCAGTGGCGGGGTTGATGACGTCGAGCGTTTGCTCACCCTGGGGTTCCACCCATTGGCCGCCTATATAGAAACGATCAAGCCTGGACATGCGTGCTCCTTGTATTTCAGATTCAGAATTTGCGTCATGCACCCACAGGATCGGGCGCGACGGACAGAGGTGTATCAAAGGCAAAAAACGGACGCTGGGGCGCCAGCAGTGGATTACCAAGAATATGATCGGCCGCTTTCTCGGCCATCATGATCACCGTGGCATTGAGATTGGCGCTGATCACATTGGGCATCGCCGAGGCATCGACCACGCGCAAGCCGTCGATGCCGTGGACCTTGAGCTGGTGATCGACCACGGCAAGCGGGTCGTTGCCCATGCGGCAGGTACACGAGGGATGAAACTCCGTTTCAGCCACCTGCTGCACAAAACGCAGGATGGCGGCGTCACTGGAAACCGGCGCGCCAGGCACCCGTTCTTTGCCACGGTATTCGTTGAACGCCGGCTGGCTGACGATGTGCCGGGCCATCTTGACGCCCTCGACGAGTTCACGTTTGTCGTGCTCACGCTCCAGAAAATTGAAATGAATGTGCGGCGCCTGTGCAGGCGAGGCACTGACAAGCTCCAGATGACCTCGGGACTGCTGACGAAGCTGGCTGATGTGCATCTGAAAGCCTTGCCGCAGGCTGATCTTGCCCTTGTCATAGTCGATGCCCACCGGCGCAAAATGGAACTGGATATTGGGCGCCTGAACCGTACTGTTGGTGCGCACCAGCCCACCGGCTTCCCAGATATTGGAGGCCACAGGACCGGTGCGGCGCAGTAACCACTGGGTGCCCACCGCCAGCTTGACCAAGGGCTTTTGCAGAGGGTCCAGCGAAACCGGTTTGGTGCATTCCCACTGCATGATCAGGTCGATGTGGTCCTGCAGGTTCTGACCCACACCCGGCAGGTCGTGCAGCGCGGTGATGCCCACCTTGCGCAGTGCGTCTGCCGGGCCGATGCCGGAGATCATCAACAGTTGCGGCGAGTTGATGGCGCCGCCGCACAAAATCACTTCACGCGAGGCACTGGCGACGATTTTCCGGCCTTTGTGGCTGTAACGGATACCCGTGGCGCGCTTGCCCGCAAGCACGACCTGCTCGACCAGGGCCTCGGTGATCACAGTAAGGTTCTGCCGTCCCATGACGGGGTGCAGATACGCCACGGCAGACGAACACCGCTTGCCATTCCATTTAGTACTGTCGAAACGCGCCAGCCCCTCCGGTTGAAAACCGTTCAAGTCTTCGCTGGCCCCGACCCCGGCCTCAGGCCCGGCAGCGACAAAGGCGTCATACAGCACATTGTCCGATTTGCCCTGGCTAACCCCGAGCGGGCCGTCGGCGCCGTGCCACTCGTTGGCACCGCGCTCATTGCGTTCGGCACGTTTGAAATACGGCAGGCAGTGGGCGTAATCCCAGTCGGGCAGATTGAAATCGCGCGCCCAATTGTCGTAGTCAGAAGGATGACCCCGCAGGTAGACCATGGCATTGATCGACGAGCTTCCGCCCAGCACTTTTCCGCGCGGCACGGAAATGCTCCGGTCGTCCATGTGGGCCTGGCTGACGCTGTTGTAGTTCCAGTTGATTCGCTCATCCTGCCAGACACGGTAGACCCCGGCAGGCATATGAATGAACAGGCTACGGTCTGCGGGGCCGGCCTCAAGCAACAGAACCCGGTGTGCCGGGTCGGCAGAGAGCCGGTTGGCAATCACGCAGCCAGCGGAGCCTGCACCCACCACGATAAAATCGAATTCTTCACGGTCTTTAGCAGTACTGTTTCTCATCACGGCCTCATCTTCTTTATTACGTCGACTCGACTCGTTTCATTGCACCAGATGCGCGGCCAGTGCTTCAGCGCCTGGCTTGCCATCGCGCGCCGATACGCCGTCAAGCCAGGCCGCCAGCAACTGTGGGTTTTGCTTGAGCCACTGTCTGGCGGCGTCTTCCACCTTTATCTTGTCGTCCAGAACCTTGCTCATCAGCGCGCTTTCCATGTCCAGGGTGAAACCCAGGTTGCTGAGAAATCGGCCGACATTGGGGCATTCGCTGGCGAAGCCCTTGCGGGTCAGGGTATAGACCGTCGCCGAGCCGAAGTTCGGGCCAAAGAACTCATCGCCGCCGGTGAGATAGCGAATCTTGAAGCGGGTGTTCATGGGGTGTGGTTCCCATCCGAGGAAAACCACCGCAGCCTCGCGCCTGGAGACACGCTCAACTTGAGACAACATTCCGGCTTCACTGGACTCGACCAGCTTGAAGCCGGCGTTTTTAAGACCAAAGGCATTGGCCTCGATCATCTGTTCAATGTGCCGATTGCCATCGTTACCCGGTTCGATGCCGTAGATCTTTGCCCCCAGTTGCTCCTTGAATCGAGGGATGTCGGCAAAGTCTTTCAGGCCCTGCTGCCAGATCGCTTCATTCACTGCTAGGGTGTACTTGGCGTTTTGCAGATTGATTCGCACCACGTCTATCGAGCTGGCCGCCTGATACGGCGCCATGTCGCTCGCCATGCTCGGCATCCAGTTACCCAGAAACACATCCATGTCCTTGCCGTCTGCAAGCGACTTCAAGGTAATGGGCACTGACAGCAGCGATGACCTGGTTGTGTAGCCAAGGCCCTCCAGCACTTGCCGGGCCAGCGCCGTCGTGACGGCGTTGTCCGTCCAGCCGATTTCGGAGAAACGCACTGCATTGCACTGGGCAGGTTCAGCGGCGTGTGCAAACAGCGGGATCGCTCCCGCCAGACACGAGGTAATCACTACGCAAGACATTTTCATCGTTCGGCTCCAATCACATTGCCAGGGTTGTCCGGTGGTCCGGGTTCAGCGTGTGGGCAGTAAAAAGCCGAGGGTGTTGCCTGATTTCGGTCTGTGGACCTCAGCGCGTTTCAATGTCTTTATTAGTCAGGCTTCATTCCAGCGTGTATTCGGCGCCAAGAATCGCGGCCTGAAATGGCTGCCGCGTGAAAATTCGCTGCACCATGGGCGCAAAATGCTCCAGAGCCGGGGTGGGATAGTCAGGGTCGAAAGAGGCCTGGTCCCAGCGCTCACAGAAGTCCACGCAGCGTTGGTAGCAGGGGTGATCCCGGTAGCGATCTCGCTCATCGCGGTCGCCACCGAAGTGATGGGCGTAATAAAAGTTCTGGAAAAGACCGTGGTGGTGCAGCACCCAGGTCACCTCCCCCCGAACGTATGGCCGGATGATCGAGGCGGCGTACTGGGAGTGGTTATAAGGCGCCAGCTCGTCGCCCAGATCATGAATGAGTGCGCCGACGATCATCTCTTCATCGGCACCGTCTGCCTCGGCACGGGCAGCCGCCTGTAACGAGTGCTGGAGCCTGCTGACCCGGTAACCGCTCAGGGAGTCTTCCAGTTTGCTCAGTGCGGCTAAAATCCGGGCCGGCAAGTCTTTGTTGAACTCACTCTCCAGATGCTCAAGAAAGTGATATTCCTCGGCGGTGCCGTCCTTCATACGAATAAAATCGACTTGCTGCATATCAAGCGGCCTCCTGGTGCTTTTTCAACCGTTTGGCAATTTCGCTCAAACGCTCGCGTGGCCCGTCAAAATCGATGTAGCACCCTTGCAGATGTCGATGCCCCTCGGTGGGGTCGTAGCAGGTGCGACCGTGGAGTACCCGGCTGTTGTCGAACAGCATCAACTCCCCCGCCTGCAAACGGAATCGCAGCTCGTAGTCAGGGTGATTGAACAGCTCTGCCAAACGCTGGCGGGCCTGGTGAAAGCGTCGGGTTTGCTCGGCCGATAACAGCGGCAAACTGTCGAGCCGCGGACTGTAATGAACCCCCAGAGTGTTGCCGTCACTGTCGGTGTGGATCATCGGCCGGCGGCACGTCAGCTCGACGCCATGGTCGACAAAACGAAACCGCACCGGGGTGTTCTTCAGCAACTGGTAGCCGGCTTCGTCTTCACGCCTCAGCGCGTCGACGACTTTCACACTGTCGACCAGTGTCGAGAGCCCGCCGCTGGTTTCATTGACCAGGCAGTGCAGTAACTGAATACCCGGCACCGGGTCGCGGTACGGATTGTCAGTATGCGGACCGAGACGAACGCTGCGGTAAGCCAGGTCATTGGCCACCGGTTTCGAATAGACTTCAAAGTATTTGCCGAAGTTGGTCTCTTTCACATACCCGAACTTGCTGCCCACACTGAGCACCTGCTCTGGCGTATTGGGCACATGGCTCAGCAGGATGAAGCCGTAGCGCAAATAGCTTTCAAGCGCCGCCGCAAAGGCGGCGTCATTGTCCAGCTCACGCCAGTCGTGACGTAACGGGGCGAGGTCCAGATCACTGGCCCAGCTGTGGGCCTGAGGATAGATATCCTGATCCAGCGCTTCAGCCAGCAGTTCGCTCGCGGTGTAGGTCGCAACATGGCCGTCGCTGAACGTGAGGATGGCGGCATGTGACCCGACAGGTTCAACACTCAGCAGTTCGATATCGCAATCGATCAGGTGCGAGTCAAACAGTCGTTGCCGCGTCAGGCTGTCAACCGACTGCTCATCTTCGGTTTTTTCCCGTAGCCAGAGGGCCGGGATTTGAAAATGGCTGTCCTTGCCGAGTAACTGTACGCAAGGGGGAACACGGTGAAACACGATACGCGGAGTGTCTTGCATGCTGGCTGTCCGAAGCGGTTCGTCGTGCTGCCATTGTCGAAAAAGACCTTGTCAGAGAGAACGCCCCAATCCATTATCGGCCCCATGCATTTTTCTTATACTGCGCCATTGGTCAGCTATGCCCGCCTCCAATAAAGTGATTCCCGGCTTCAAATCCTTGCTCGCATTCGAGGCCACCGTGCGCCTTGGTTCAATGACTGCGGCGGCCCGGGAAAGCGGCACCACCCAGCCGGCCATTTCCCAACAGGTACGTGCCCTTGAAGAGGCTGTGGGCGGCGCCTTGTTCGAGCGTGGCGGCAGCTCGCTCAAGCCCACGCAAGACGGCATGCGCCTCTACCAGGACATCGCCCCGGCCCTGGCCACCGTGCACAATGCCCTGGCGCGCACCCGTGATGCCCTGACACGAAACATTCCCAGGGTCACGATTGCGGCAAACTTCGGCTTTACCCATCTATGGCTCTTGCCTCGCTTGGGAACGCTGCAAAAGGCCTTTCCCAACCTGAGTTTCGAGATTGTCGCGGCCGATCAGCGTGATACGCCCGATGTGCACGAAGCCGATATCAACATCACGTTCGATCGTAGAAGCAGTAACACTGAAAACGAATTGATACTGGTCCCGGAGGCCGTTTTCCCGGTCTGCAGCCCCGCCATCGCCCGCGAACATGGCCTGGATGAACGGCTGACCCTGGAGAACCTCAGGGCATTACCGTTGCTGCACATGGACAAGCAGAATCCGCGCTGGATGGACTGGTCACTCTGGTCCAGCCTGGCAGGGCTCGGTGTGCTGCATGAACACACCAGCTTCACGTTCAACAACTACCCGCTGTTGATCAACGCCACCATTCAGGGCCACGGCCTGGCACTGGCCTGGGCCTCGCTGGTTGAAAACGCCATCGCCGAAGGCAAACTGGTTGCCTTGGGGCCACGGGTAGAACGCGCTGACCATGGGTATTTGCTACGTACCCGCCATCGCGGCAACTCGCTCATCTGGCCGGTCGTCGAGTGGTTCAAGTCAGCCTTCGAGCCCCGTTAGACATTCCCCTTGCGCTCATACGATTGAATGAGCGCTGTCGGCACGCTTCTTACTTTGAGCAAATTGCTCGCACGCATCGGCAACTCCACTCTTTGGACGCCTGTCATCGCGACCCCGCGAGCGTGTATCTCACGCGCCAGGCACCTGCAGATATCAACCCAATACCTCAGTGCCCACGCGTACCGAGGAGCTTATAACTTCAAAAAATAAAGGTTGTACGATGAGCGTGTTTGATGTCATTGAAAATTCGCCAGTGTCGAAATTTCACCGAAAACTGCTATTGGCCTGCTGTGGGGGGCCTTTTCTGGATGGGTACATCCTCAGTCTGATCGGTATCGCCCTTATAGGCTTTGCTCACGACATTCCCTCCACACCCACCGAAACCGGCCTGATTGGTGCTGCCTCGTTACTGGGCATCTTCTTTGGTGCCACCCTGTTCGGCGCCCTGACCGATCGCATTGGCCGGGAAACCATGTACGCACTGGACCTGACTGTTCTGGTAATTGCGTGCGGATTGTCGGCCTTTGTCACCGATGCCTGGCAGCTTATCCTGCTGCGTTTCATCATTGGTCTGGCGGTAGGCGCTGACTACCCGATTGCCACGTCGCTGCTGACCGAGTTCACACCGTCGAAGCGTCGCGGCTTCATGATTGGCCTTTCCGGGCTTGCCTGGTCGGTGGGTGCCATGAGCGCCTTTATCGTTGGCTACGCAGTGGTAGCCTGGACCGGCGATCACTCCATGTGGCGCTGGATGCTGTTCAGTGGTGCCGTCGTCGGCCTGATCGTGGTGCTGATCCGTCGCGGCATTCCAGAGTCGCCGCGCTGGCTGGCCAGCAAAGGCCGCATAAAAGAAGCCGAAGCCGTGATCCGACAGGTGTATGGCAAGGCTGTCATCATCACCCAGGCGGATGTGGATGAACTGAACGACGGCGGTCGCCATCGCTCCATAAGCAGCGACTTGAAGCTGATTGCCAGTGGCGGCTACCTCAAGCGTACGATCATGTGCGGGGTGCTGTATTTTGCCCAGATCACCCCGCAGTACGTGCTGTATACGTTCGGTAGCATGATTCTGGTGAGCGCCGGCATCAAAGGCGTGAATGCCTCGACTCTGGGCGAGCTGTTGATCGCCGTGCTGTTTGCGATCGGCGTGATCCCTGCGCTAAAGCTTGTAGAAACCTGGGGGCGCCGCCCTATGGTTGTCTTTCCTTTCGCGCTGATGGCCTTGCCTCTGATTGCGCTGGGGCTGTGGGCCGACGCGCCCGCGTGGTTCATCATCGGAGCCTTCGCCTTTTACGCGTTCGTTTCCGGGGGGCCGAGCATCCTTGAATGGATTTACCCCAACGAGCTGTTCCCCACCTCGGTTCGTGCAACAGCGGTGGGTGTTGCCGTGGGCTTCAGTCGTATCGGCGCGGCCACCGGTACTTACCTGACACCGATTGGCGTGGCCACCATCGGTTTGCAGGCTACCCTGCTGATTGGCGCCGGGATTACCCTGCTGGCCTTTTTTGTCTGCCTGGCCTGGGCACCTGAAACCAAAGGCCGCTCGCTTCAGGAATCGGCATCGCTGAACTGACCCGCAGATAACGCCCATCAAGCGCCATGCGCTTGATGGGCGTTCAACCTACTGCTTTGCCGCCCAGGCGTTGAAGCGTTGTTCAAGCTGATCGCCATGATCGGCCCAGAACTCTGCATTCATGGCCACCTGATTGACCAGATTGGCCGCCTCGGTAGGCATGTTGCTGCGGCGTGACGGGTCAACCAGCAGTATTGCCGCACGGTTTACCGGTCCATAGGCAATGTGCTGCGCGTAGTTTTTCTGTGCGTCGGTCTGTAGCACGAACTGAATGAAACGCAGCCCTTGCTCGACATTTGGCGAGCCTTTGGGAATAGCAAAGGCATCCATGTCGTAGATACCGCCATTCCAGACCACCCGCAGGCTGCTGGAGTCCTGCACAGCGGCAATGCGACCGTTATAGGCCGAACTCATGACCACATCGCCAGAGGCCAGGTACTGAGGCGGCTGGGCACCGGCCTCCCACCACTGGATATAAGGCTTGAGCTGGTCCAGCTTGCGAAATGCACGGTCCTGACCGGCGCGTGTGGCCAGTACGGTATAGACATCCCTGGGCGCAACACCGTCGGCCATCAACGCAAACTCAAGGGTGTACATCGCCCCTTTGCGCAAGCCACGTTTGCCGGGGTATTTCTCGACATTCCAGAAGTCCTGCCAGCCGGTAGGCGCTGTCTTGAGTTTTTCTGCGTTGTAGGCCAGCACCGTAGACCACACGAAAAACCCCACGCCACACGGCTGCACCGCACCCTCCAGCAAGTCGGGCGCCAGACTGGCAATCGCTGGTTGCTGCCCGATTTCCTCCAGCAGGCCTTCGTTACAGGCCCGCGCCAGCTCCGGCATTTCCATTTCGACCACATTCCAGGAGACGCTGCCGGTTTCGACCTGAACCTTTACCTTGGCCATCTCGCCATTGAACTCATCGGCAATCAAACGTGTGCCTGTCACCTTCATGTAAGGCTCATAAAACGCTTTGGTCTGTGCAATCTTGTTGGCACCCCCGTGAGAAACCACGGTGAGATCGGCGCTGGCCTGTGTCGCCACTGTGCAACCCAGCGCGAATGTCAGGGAAGTACTCAAGAGCGTTTTCATTGTTTTATCTTCTCCAGTGTTCCACGAAAGCACGCCCGTCAGGGAGGCCGGATACGGCGTTACGCCGCACGCCAGTCTTGAAGCCTTGAGCCTGGGGTGACAATCAGACCGGATAACAAATTGCAGGCCGTCACTCATACTTGCGTACAGGGGGGCAATGACTGCACAAAAGCATAAAGTGAGCTATTTCTTTGCGGGTGAACCCCGCTATTGGCGAACACGGAATCGACATGCCTTATTGCATTCAGGACATTCTGGAAAACTCATCCCTGCAAACCCGTTTGCTGGGCGGCAGTGCCGGTGTCGATCGGCCCTTGCGCTGGGCCCATGTCTGCGAGCTTGGCGACCCGACGCAGTGGCTGGGTGAAGGCGACTTGCTGATGACCACCGGTATCGGCATTCCGCCTGGCGCTGCCGAGCAACAGGCTTACCTGCAACGTCTGTCTGACGCGCGGGTGGCCGGTTTGATGATTGGCGAGAACATGCAAGCGCCCAGCGATATCACGGCCCTGCAGGCTCAGGCCGAGCAATCGGGTTTTCCGCTGCTGCTGACCCATTACTCCGTGCCATTCTCGGCAGTGACGCGGGCCATACTCGACGCCAGCAAACAACAAGAGTACGAGCGTCGCCATGCAATCACCCGCTTGTACGAAAGTGCCCGCATCGGCCTGCGCGAACCGGGACTCGATGCACTGCTCGCGCGCCTGGCCGTCAACGTTCACTCACAGCTGTACCTGTTTGACTCGCGCACGTTGCAGCCCTGGCAGACCGGGCTGCCGTCATTGCCAGAGAACTGGCGACAGGCGCTGGGGCAACGCCGCACCGCCAGCGACTCGGTCACCCGTTGCAACGACGGTGCCGAAGACGCTCTGGTGATGGCCCTGCCCTCGCTGAACCACTGCTCGATTCTGGCCAGTGGCGGCGACCTGATCGACTACGGTCTGCTTCACCATGTGGTGGCCGTACTGGGTATCGAGCTGGAACGGGTGCAGGTGGAACACGAACGGGTATTGCGGCTGG
Source organism: Pseudomonas sp. 3A(2025) (assembly GCF_054589175.1). Lineage (NCBI taxonomy): Bacteria > Pseudomonadati > Pseudomonadota > Gammaproteobacteria > Pseudomonadales > Pseudomonadaceae > Pseudomonas > Pseudomonas sp. 3A(2025). Next base: position 72,919 of record NZ_BAAILM010000010.1, read on the forward strand.
GCTCGGAACTGATCGACGACCTGCTTCAGGAACGCCTGAGTGAACACTCGGCGCAAGACCGCCTGGTGCAACTCGGCTTTCCGGCAGGCAAGGCATGCCTGGCACTGGCGCGACCGACGGCCGAGCTTGCCGCGCACTGGCCCCTGCAACTGCTTCGCAAAGGTCTGCAACTGTTGATGCGCAGCCAGGGCACAGAACTGATTGTTCTACTGGCAGATGCCGATCAGGCCCAGCCACTGCAACAGGAACTGGGCAGCCCACTGGGCGTGAGTACCTTGCTGGCAAGGGGCATGCGCACCCTTGAGGCTTTGCGTGAAGCACGCCTGGCACTCGCCCATTGCACGCAACAGCGCCCGCTGGTGTTCTATGCCCAGGCACAGGATGAGCAGTCCTGGCTGCCGGGCAATCTGGAGGATGCGCGCAGGCTGCATCGACGCGTCCTTGGTTGCCTGGCCGATTACGACCAGCAACATGGCGGTCAGTTGCAACAGACGCTGAGCGTATTTCTTGAACAGAACCGGGCCTGGCAAAAGTCGGCACAGCGCCTGAATGTGCACAAACAGACGCTGGTGTACCGCATACGCCGCATCGAAGAAATCACCGGGCGCTCGCTGGACCGGACTGAAGATGTCGCCATCCTGTGGATCGCCCTGCGCTCGGCTGAAATGGCCGGCATCAAGGAATGATGACGAAGCTCTTGCGCACGGTTTCAAGAACCTCCCACGTCCCGTGACAGTTCGCCGGGAACAGAACCGCATCACCGGCACGCAGTTCGACAGGCTCGCCATCATCGGGGGTAAAGATGCAATGCCCGGCAATGAAATGGCTGAACTCGCGCGCCAGAACCTTGCGCCGCCAGCGCCCGGGCGAACACTCCCATACGCCCGTCAGCAGTTTGTCTGCCGTTTCATGGGCATGCAGTGCCGTGGCGGCAACCGGCGTGCCGATGGGCTCAAGGACCGGCACAGGCGCTGACAAGGTCATGCCAGCGGCGTCGACAAGCAAAATGGGTGGGATCATTTCGTTCTCCAGAATCTAAATGTTCTTGTCTTCAAGGCCGGCAGGCGCCAGGCCGGCGAGTTGGCGATCCAGCCACGTCGGGCGATTGCCCTCAGCTTCTGCCGCTTCCTTGCGCTGCACGGCATTGCGCACCATCAGCCCGCCCACGTAACGCAAGGGTTCAGGTGGAAAGCGTTTAGCCGTACGCCCTACCAGCGCGCAGCCACTCCACTGATCGTCCAGACCCAGCGCGAGGCTGGCGAGAATGCGCCCGCCCAAACGACTCGGGCCTACGCCGTTACCGCTCCAGCCAATGCCATAAACGATATTCGGGGCGCTTTTCAGGTGCCCGAACACCGGCAGGCTGTCGTAAGTACGGTCAATCGGCCCGCTCCAGGAATGGCTGACAGCAACGTCATTGAGGTGCGGATAGGTACGCCTGAAATCGCGCTCGGTGTCGGCACTGAGCTGGGGGTTGTGGTCATAGCGGGCATCGACCCGGCTGCCATACGTGATCATCCCGGTGCCCTTGCCAAAGGCGATGCGCCCGTCCTGAGTGGTGCGGTAGTAATCGACCATCAGTTGCGAATCCGTGATGGCTTCACCGCCCGTCCAGCCGATGTCCTGCAGGCGCTCGGGGATCGGTACAGTTGCCACGATGGTGCTGGTGACCGGTAAGACGATCTTGCGCAACTCCGGGATTTGCGCCGCCCAGGCGTTGTGCGCCAGCACCACACGGCGCGCGGTCAGTGTCCCGCCGGGTACGCTCAGAACAGCCGGCGATGAACGCTCAAGCGCGGTCATGGGGGTGTTTTCAAATATTCTCACACCCTTTTCCAGGGCCACCCGCCGCAATCCGCGCACCAGCCGTGCTGGTTGTACGGTGGCATTGCTGATTTCCAGTACACCTTCCAGATGTCTGGCAGAACCGGCGCGCCTGGCAACCTCGGCACTGGACAAGGGACTGAACACCGATTCACCCAGTTTCTGACAGGTTTTCAGAATATCGTTCCAGGCACCACGCTGGGCATCGGTTGTGGCGGTCCACAACCAGCCGGCCCGACGAAAGTGGGCATCGATACCGTGAGCCTGGCAGAACGCTTCAATCTCGTTAATGGCTGCCACCGACGCCCTGGCCAGACGCACAGCCTCCTCTTTGCCGCACTGCGCAGACAGAGAACTGATCTTCGGCCACCAAGACATGACAAAACCACCATTACGGCCTGATGCCCCGCCCCCGCAAATATCACGCTCGATAATTGCTATCTGGCAACCCGGTTCATGCTCCAGTATCTGCAAAGCCGTCCACAACCCTACAAAACCTCCACCGACAATCGCCACATCGACTGAGAGCTGCCCCTTCAACGACGGCAGCGGCGTCAGCTCAGAGGCGATTTCCTCCAACCACAAGGAGCGTTTCATTCTTATATTCCATACAAGACCTGTTGGTGGTCTCACAGTGATCTTGCAGGGCTGATCCGACAATCGTCTGTTTGGTGCAAATTCAGACTCAGGACTCATACAAAAATATGAACGACGCGGCTTGCCTTAACGCTTGTCAACCGCCGCCGCCAATCGCAGCCGCCACATACTTGCCAACCCCACGACCAGCAACATCGCCACACTCAACGTGAGCAGCATCCCGCCATACCCCAGTCGGTCCAGCAGCACCCCGGCTGCCAATGGCACCAGCAACCGGGTCAGGGTAAACAACGAAGCCTGCAACCCGTAATCGCTGGCCGGGCTGTGTTGGCGGCTGAAGTGCATCATCAGGCTGAAGGTGAGCGAGGCGGTCATGCCCATGGCGATCGACACCAGCGCCACTGTCGAGATCAGCCAGCCGCTGGAGGCGTGAGTGAGTACCGCCGCCGTCAACAAACTCAACGCCAACAGCCCGCTGACGGTACAACCGAGCAGCGAGCGGGCGATACCGAGACGCACCATCAGGCGCACGCTGGCGGCGCTGGCCAAGGCAGCCAGTAACCCGCCGCCGACACCAGCGATCATAGCCGCTTGCTCGACAGCAAAGCCGTGGTCGAGCAGCAGCGGCTTGAGGTACACCCATGCCGCGCCGAGGCATGGAAACAGGATCAACAGCAATACGGTCCAGCGACCTGCCTGTGGTTGGGCAAAGTAACGGGCGGGCGATGCCGACACTGGCGTTGGTGGCTCAGCGGCTTGGTGGGTTTCGCGCAGCGGCCATAGCAACAGCATCGCCGATACCAAGAGCACGCCCATGACCCAGAACGGCACACTCCAGCCCCAGCGGGTTTCGATCACGACCATCAAACCGCCGCCCACGATGGCGGCCAGGCTCAGCGATGCCGAACGAATACTGCCGGCCCGGCCGCGTTGGGCAGCGGGCAGCAGGCGAATGGCCAGGGCATTCAGCGGAACATCGGTCCATGTAGTCACCAGGCTGGCGAGCAAGGCCAGGGTGAATAATTGCCGGCGCTCATTAAGCAACGAATCGCGGCCCAGCAGCACGAACACGACCAGCAACACCAGACTCAGGCCCAGCGTCCAGACGCTGTAGCGCCGGCCTTGCAAGGAACTGGGCAGGCGCACCCGATCAACGGGCCAGGCCAGTAGAAACTTGATCACTGCCGGCAGCCCGGCCAGTTGCAGCAGGCCGATGTCGGTGCCGGACCAGCCGTGCTGGCGCAGGATCAGCGGCAGGCCCAGCCAGATGTAAATGGCCGGCACGGCAAGAACGAAGTTGAACCAGCCGATCAACGCTTGCTGGTAACCCAGCCGTTGGCCGAGTTTCATACGGCCACCTTGCGCGCCAGCAGCACGGTCACCGGGGCCATCGGGAAATCGCATTCACCCATGTGCTCGACGCGGGTGAAACCGGCCTGCGTTAACAGCGCGCTCAGTTGCCCGCTTTGCCCGACGAAACGTCCAGCCAGCAGCATCGGCAAATAGTAGGTAAGCACGCCGGCATTGACTGCCGGATGCTCGCTGCGCTCGGCATGGGCGCAGATGAACAGCCCGCCCGGCTCCAGCGCGGCATGCACACGGCGCAGGACATCGAGTGGATCAGGCACGAAGTGCAACACCGAAGAGCACCAGATCAGGTCGTAACCGGCGCCAATCGAGTCGCTGGCCAGATCGCCGCCCAGCGTGTCGATACGGGCTGCAAGCCCCGCTTCGATGATCAGCTCACGGGCCACTTCCAGCGTCACCGGCCAATCGAACAGCGTGGCGTGCAGGTGCGGGTTGTGCGTGACCAGCGCCTGGGCCACCAGCCCCGGCCCGCCGCCCAGATCGAGCAGGCGTCGGGCCTGTTGTACTTCGGGAATCAGGCTCAGCCGTTGCAGCACGGCCGGCACGCTGATGGCGCGCTGCTCCTGAGCGATATGTTTGACCGCCGCAGCCCAGGCTTGCGCCTCATGGGTCGGCGGCGGCAGCGCATCGCCAAGCACACGAGCACGCAGCCCGGCGCCCGCCTGACGCAGCGCCTTGACCCGGTAATGCCAGGCCTCGATGCAACTGTCCGGGCCGGGCAGAAAATACTGCCGGCTCAGATCACTCAGGCCATAGCGATAGCCTTCGTCGCCGCCGGTACGCTGCAACAGGCCCATGCTCCATAACAGCTCCAGCAGATAACCGGTATTGGCCGGGTGCAGCACCAGGCGTTCGGCGAGGATGGCGGTAGCCAGCGGCTCGCGCAGCGCCTGGAACACACCCAGCTCCAAGGCCAGGCTCAAGGCGTCGGCCTGCACGGTAGCGCCAGCCAGTTGCCAATAGCCTTGCAGCGGATGGCGATGGGTGAAGTCGGTGCTGAACATAAAACGATTCCTTCCTTGACGATGAATTACAGCTCGAAGCTCAGGCGCACCCCGAGCTCGCGTGGCGGGCTGTACACGTCGACATAGCCATTCTGGTAACCCACCGCGTCGTAATCCTTGTCGGCGAGGTTGGCGACGTAGGCGCTGATGTCGAACTGGCCAAACCGCTTGCCCACTTGCACATCGATCAGGCCGTAACCGGCGCGGCTATAGAGGTTGGCGGCATCCAGATACGTTTTACTCACCGCGCTGAGGCCGGCCTGTGCGTACCAGCGGTTGTCGGCGTCGTAGCGCAGGCCCAGATGCCCGGTCAGGTCGGGGGCGAAGGGATTGCTGTTGTGTGAGTAGTCGCCGGCGCCGTCGGTGAAGCTGTCGAAGCGGGTGCGGTTGAAGGCCACCGCAGCCTGGATTTTCCAGCCGGCACCCAGCAGGTAATCGGCTTCCAGCTCCAGACCGCTGGAGCGGGCCGAGGCGGCGTTGGCGATGTACACCACGCCCGGCGTCAACATCTGCTGCACCTGCATGTCGTCGATGCCCATGGTGTACAGCGCCGCCGAGTACAGCAGACGCCGGTCGAGCGCCGAGCCTTTCAGGCCCAGCTCCCAGGCACGGACCTTCTCCGGCGCATAGGCTGGATAGTTGGCGCTGGCAGTCAGGGTGTTGAAGCTGCCCGCGCGAAAGCCATCCGCCACGCTGGCATACACATAGGCATTGTCGAGCCACTGGTATTGCACGGCGATCTTGGGCGAGAAGCGCTTCCAGCTTTCGTACCGCGCCGTGCCGCCTTCCGGGGTGAAGCGCACCCGGTCTTTTTCGGCGCGGGCGCCCAGGGTCAAGGTCCAGCGCTCGGCCAGCGGGATCATCCAGTGGCTGAACAAGGCGGCGGTGTCGGCTTCAAGTTCGGAGCGGTAACGCAATAGATAAGCCAGGGTCTTTTGCTCGCCGCCCAGGTCGTGGCGGTCGCGGTCCAGGTACAGGCCGGTGACCCACTGGCTGTCGCCCAAAGTGCCCTCGACGGTGAACTGCTGCGACAGGGTTTGAAAATGGTTGTCGCGGCCAATGTGCAACAGGTCTGCGCGCTGAAAATCGGTGTCCTGCAATACGCGGTCGTAGTAATCGCTTTTGCCTGTGACCGAGCGCAGTTTGATGCCCGAATCCAGTTCGGTAGACAAGTCCAGCGACAGCGTGCGCGCCCTGGAATGGTCATAGCCTTTGACGCCGGAGTTGACGTGAACCCGGCGGCTGCCGGAGGCGCCCCATTGCGCGGCACCGTCGTCGAATGACTGCTGCGAGTAGCGCAAAATGGCCTCGCTGCGTTCGTTCGGTTTCCAGCGTAATGCCAGCCGGCCGCCCTGTTTACGGCGATCATCGACCCGGCCACCATTCAGGTCGTCGTCGATGTAGCCGTCCTGCTCGCTCCAGTGACCGGTCACGCCGAGAAACAGTGTATCTGTCACCAGCGGCCCGCTGAGGTCGGCGCGCACGGCGTGTTTGTTGCGGCTGCCTATTTCTGTGCTCAGCCGTGCATGGGTGGTTTCATCCGGGACGCGGGTATGAATATTCACCACGCCAGCTTCGGCATTGCGCCCGTACAGCGCCGACTGCGGGCCGCGCAAGACCTCGACACGCTCGATGCCGAGCATGTCGTGGTCGAAGCCCTGGGCCATGAAAGTCGGCACGCCATCGACCATCAACAGCGTCGACGACGAATATGAGGCGAAGTTGGAGCTGATACCGCGCACCACCGGCGGCAGAATCCCGGACTGGCCAAACGGTTGAAAGACAAAGCCCGGCACGCGGCGCATCAGGATCGGCAGATCTTCGACATGCTCCTGTTCCAGCGTCTGCCCCTCAAAGGCACTGACCGCGCCCGGCACCGACTCGACGCTTTGTGCCAGCGCGTTGGCGGTGACGGTGATGGCCGGCAGTTCGTCCGCTGCATGTACCTGTTGGCCGGCGGCAATCATCAACGCCAGACACAACGGCGACTTTTTCCCCAAGGCGAAACCGCGCCCACTGACGTGCATGCTGTGCTCCTGTTTTTGCTCTGAATGGCAGTGACAGAAGGCTATCAGTGGCGCAGAATGATAATTGTTCTTATTCATATGCGGCCCGGTGCATTTCGTATGGACAACGGTGTATTGGTAACAAGAGACTCAAGAGACCGCCCCGCCACGCTGGGCGATTTCCACTTGGAGCGGCATGCGCTGGAGCCGGGTCTGGCACTGGTGAGTTCGCGCTACCGGCCCTGCCAGGACCTGATCGAAACCAGCGAGCAACTCACCGAACAACGCACTCTGGTATTGGCCTTCGGCCTGAGCGGCGAGTCCGAGTATTGCGATCGGCGCGGCAACCCGCTGCGCTTCAAGGCCGGGTACACCACGATCAACGCCTTCGACCACGGCCGTGGCGAACGGCGTTTCAAGGCCAACCAGGATGTGCAGCAACTGCGCCTGATCGTCACTGAAAATACACTGGCCGCTTACATCGGCGCCGAGCGCTGCACGCGCTTGCTGGGGACCACACACTACCAGCGCGGCCATCTGCAACAACTGGCGTTCTATGCCCAGACCCCGGACAGCCTTGCCCACCTGCAAGCCCTCACCCGCCTGACCCGCAACCCGACCGAAGACCGACTGGGCCTGCGCATTCACGCGTTAAGCCTGCTTGCGCAGCAATTACAGCGTGTGGCGCCCAATGAAGCGTCACAAAGCCGGCTTAACGATGCCGAGCGGACAAAGCTGGAACGCGCGCGGCAGATCATCCTCGAGCAAATGGACAAACCCATCACCCACGCTTACCTGTGCGCCTGTGTGGGGCTCAGCGAGTTTCGTCTCAAGCAAGGCTTTAATGCGTATTTCGGTACCACGCCGCGGGCATTGCTGCTGCATACACGCATGCACAAGGCGCTGCAATTGCTCGAAAGCGGCCGGCAAGTGGCCGAGGCCGCCTGGAGTGTGGGCTATGCGCACCCGAGCAATTTCAGCAGCGCGTTCAGCCAGTTCTTTGGCCGCACACCCAAATCGGTGGCCGGAACACGGGGCTGACTATTGAAAATCATCGGTGTGCACGAAGCACAGCTTGTTGCCCTCTGGGTCGCGGCAATACGCACCGTAATAGTCCGGTGCGTAATGGCCACGAATACCGGGTTCGCCTTCATCGCTGGCACCGTGATCAAGCGCCGCCTGCCAGGCCGTACGCACCTGTTCTTGAGAGCCGGCGGCGAAACTGACCTGCACCCCATTGCCCCAGGTCGCCGGCAGGCCGTTGAACGGCAACTGCACATAAAACAACGGCCGCTTGCTGCCTGGCGTATGCCAGCCGGCACCGGCAGGACCGCCGTCGGCCTCGTCCGCCATGCGCACCAGGCCCAGCGGCGCCAGTACCGCATCGTAAAAAGCGATCTGGCGCTCAAGGTCGCGGGCGCCGATCTGTATATGGCTGAACATAGGGTTTCCTCGGTAGGTGGCAATCTGCCGTGGCAGACTCATTCCCCGCCGGCTTAGAATGCTGGCCGGGCTTTTATTCAAACCTGTCAGGGAAGGTCTGCCATGGGCTGTCCACACGTCTGTTCCGGCGCCACGCTGCAATGCAGCTTCGGCGTTGCGCCCTCAATGCTGATGGTGTTGCCCATCAACCGGATGATGGTCTCAAGCATGCCGGCGGCCAATATCATGGACCACATTCCGCTGGTCAATATCCTGCCGTTCGGCATGTGCCAGAGCATGGCCAACCCGATGGTGATCGCCGCCACCGCCGCTGCGTTAGGCGTGCCGACGCCGATGCCGTGTATTCCGATGACGATGGCCCCGTGGATTCCGGGCGCGCCGACCATGTTGCTGGGCTCGATGCCGGCGCTGGATGCCAATTGCACGCTGATGTGCACCTGGGGCGGGATGATCAAGGTGGGGTTTGCGGGGCAGGTGCAGTTATTGATTCCGTGAGGATCACTCCGGTCCCTGCTGCCACCTCACCCACCACGCCTTCCAGCGCCTCAACGGCCTGCCATACGCATCCAGCGGCCGCCCGTCGCGGCTGAATTCACTGGCTTTTTGCAGCAACTTGCCCCGGTCGTACTCCATCCTCGCCGCCACATTGCCGTTGCTGTGAAAGCGCTGGCTGAGACCGTGCATCTGCCCCAGCCGGTACTGCTCGCGCGCGGCCAGGCTGCCGTCTTCGAAGTAGGTGTTGACCGCGCCGTGCAGCAGGCCGGCCTGGTAATTGGCGTCACGAATCAGCGGCCCTTGCGGGCTGTAGAACTGTGCCGGGCCATGCAGTTTGTCCAGGCGGTAATGCAGCCGGGCGCTGACCACGCCGTTGCTGTGATACAGCACCATCGGCCCGTCGAGCAGGCCGTTGCGGTAGGTCAGCGCCGCTTGCGGGCGGCCGGTTTCGGTGATGTGCGCAGGACCCTCGAGGCGGCCGTCGAGCAGGGCGGTACGCAGATGGCTGTCGCCACGCTTGAGGTCGACCTTGACTGCGTTGTCCATCAAGCGCCCCTCAATTGACTTTCACCAGGCCGCCCTTGATGGTCAGCATCGCGCCGCCGTCGACGGTCTGTTCGGCGCCACCCTTGTTGGTCAGGCTGACGCCGGCGTCGTTGGTCAGGCTGGTGCCGGCCTTGTTGGTCAGCGTGGTGCCGCCCTCGTTGGTCAACGACGTACCGGCTTTGTTGGTCAGGCTGGTGCCGGCCTGATTGGTCAGGCTGGCGGCACTCTTTGCGGTCAGGCTGCCATCGCTTTGCAGGGTCAGGGTGCCGGTGACCTTGATGGTCATGTTGCCCTCGACGGTCAGCGAGTAGTTGCCCGAGACGGTATGGCTGTAGTTGCCTTTGGTGGTCTGGGTCTGGTTGCCGCCGACCTTGAGGGTGCGGTTGGCCGTGATGTCCAGGGTGTCGCTGCCGGCTTGCAGGGTCACGCTGCGGTTGCCCTGCTCCAGGGTCACGGTCTCGTTGCCCTCCTTCACCGTGCGGGTACGGTCGTTTTGCACGGTCAGGGTTTCGTCATGACCGACCGTGGCGCTGGTGTCGTTAAGCACGTTGATGGCCAGGTCTTTCTGGGCCTGTAAAAACACCTGCTCGGCGTCTTTCTTGTCTTCGAAGTGCAGTTCGTTGAAGCCCCCGCCGCCTTTCGACGACTGGGTCTTGATCCCCGACCGGGTCTGGTTGGCCGGCAAGGCGTAGGGCAGCGCGTTGTCGCCGTTGTAGATACAGCCGGTGACCAGCGGCCGGTCAGGGTCGCCATTGATAAAGGTGACCACCACTTCCTGGCCGATGCGCGGAATGAACTGCATGCCGAAGCCTTTACCGGTCCAGCCTTGCGCCACGCGCACCCAGCACGAGCTGTTTTCATCGGACTCACCGTCGCGGTCCCACGGAAACTGGATCTTGATGCGCCCGTACTCGTCGGTCCAGATGTCTTCGCCAGCCTTGCCGACGACCTTGGCGATCTGGGTGTACATCACAGGTTTGGGCGTCAACCGTGGCGGTCGGTAGCTGACACTTCTGGGGATGGCTTCGAAGCGGTTGCGGTAGCTTTCGTGGCTGACTTCATGGGCCACCGAAGTCACCACCCAATCGATGTTCAGGCTGCTGTCGTCGTGGCCGCTCATGGTGAACCAGTGGCCGGGCACCAGCCAGCGGCAGTCGCTTTCGCCGACGAAGCGCTGCTCCTGGCTGCGCAACGCGTCGATGCGTTGCTTGGTAAGCGCATCGCCACGGGCCTTGGCGTCATAGCTGCCGGGGTGTTCGTACACCGACAAGGGCCCGGCACTGGCCTGGGCCTGGCTGTACAGCGAGGTGCCGGGGGTGGCGAAGGCATAGTCGGTCGAGGCAAAGACCCCGGACACCGCCTGCAAGACCTGCTGCCCGGTACGAATGCCGTGCAGCTCGCGACGCCCCAGCCCCTGGCCCAGGTACTGGACCGTCGGCCCATTGGGAATCTGCACGAACGCGTCGCTGCTGTCGCCCAGCACCAGCGTATGAATACCGGCCTCATGGGTGAAAAACCAGAAAATGCCGTCTTCTTCGAGCAACCGCGACACGAAGGCAAAGTCAGTCTCGGCGTATTGCACGCAGTATTCGCGTGGGCTGTAGCTGCCGCTCAGCGACAGTTTGAAATCGGTGAAGCCATGCGCCTTGAAAATCGTGGTGACGATGTCCGAGGTCGACAGGTTCTGGAATACGCGGTTATTGCTCGCCAGGGTCAGCCACCACAGCCACGGGCGCAGCAGCGCCTGATAGCGATCGGCGGTAGCATCGGCGGGCAACTGGCGAATCTGTGCGACCAGCAGGTCCAGCGGACGCTGCTCGGCATCGTTGTGCAGGGTCAGAGTGACATGGGTGGCGATCACCGAGGTCAGCGTCAACGCGGTGTCGCACTGGCCTTGCAGCATCAACTGCCCCAGCCCGTTGAGCGCTTCATCGCCGCTGACCGACTCCGGAAACAGCGCACTCAGGGCAGAACCGGTCAGGGACAGGCTGGTAGTGGTGTCGGTTGCACGAGGCATCGATTGGTCTCAATGAGCGCAGGAATCAGGGCGTCCAGCCCCAGCCCTGATGAAGATTGTAATCATTATCCAGCCGAGTGGAATCTGCCGACGTATTGGTGAGGATTACGCGCTTGCTGGAGCCTCCCGAGCCCATGTTCTCATCTGCGTGGGAAAAAATACGCAAATCAATATTATTCAAGCCATACAACGTGCGCATCAAGGCAGGCACCGCATAAAGACACGCATGATCACTGGAATTGCACGGCATGAGCTTGCAATCAATATCGATGCGTTCGATTTTGCTGACCCCACCGGCACTGGCAATACCTTGTATGACGCTGCTGACAGCTGAACTCCGGCCAGAATTGAAAATACGCCAATACTGCTGGTCTGGATGGCTCGCGGCTTTATTGCTGGCACCACTGGTCACGGCCGGACTCAGACAAACGATCCCTCCCCCCTTTACGAAAGCATGGGCTATATAGGGGATTTGCGTAGAGTTGTACCAGTCTCCGACGACGTTATGGATATTGATGGTTCGATACGTATTGGCTTCTTTCGAGCGTTTTACTGACATGTATTGTCCCTTTGCAAATCATGATCGAATAGAGTTCTCTGATTTTTTACTCCAGCACCCACTGCGCCAACCGCCCCGTCACCTCACGCATCAACACATTCTCGATATCCCGCGCCCCGGCCCCGCGGCACTGGGCAAGCACGGCGTTGACGATGCGTTGATCGAAATCGAAGGTCTTGCCGGTCGCCGCCTTGTAACGTCCCTGCAGCTTTTCCAGCCTGGACAGCACGATGGCCTCCAGCGTCGCTTCATCCAGCGGGCGGTAGGGCACCACGGTCATGCGCGCCAGAAAGGCCGGGCGAAAGGCTTCCAGCAAGACCTGATGCAATTGCTGCTTGAAACCCTCGCCGTCCAGCTCGATGCCCGGCGTGTCGAGAATCAGCTCGGCGCCTGCATTGCTGGTGGCCAGAATCACGGTGTTCTTGAAGTCCACCACCAGCCCCGTGCCGTCTTCCATCACGCCCTTGTCGAAGACGTTGTAGAAGGCTTCAAGCACATCGGGATGGGCCTTTTCGATTTCGTCCAGCAGCACCACGCTGTACGGCTTGCGCCTGACGGCCTCGGTCAGCACCCCACCGTGGCCATAGCCGACATAGCCGGGCGGCGCGCCCTTGAGTTGGCTGACGGTGTGCGCTTCCTGGTATTCGGAAAGGTTGATGCTGATCAGGTTACGCTCGCCGCCATACAGGGCATCGGCCAGCGCGTAAGCGGTTTCGGTCTTGCCCACACCGGTCGGGCCGGGCAGCAGGAACACGCCAACCGGCTTGTGCGGGTCACTGAGCCCGGCGCGATAGGCTTGCAAGCGCTGGGCAATCGTGGCCAGCGCGGTGCTTTGGCCCATGACCCGCTGGCCCAGCCGTTGGGCCAGGGTGCGCAAGGCATAGGCCTCGTCGGCGAGCATTTTGCCCAGCGGAATGCCGGTCCAGCCGGCAATCACCGCCGCGACGGTGCGCGAATCGACCTGCTCGGGCACCAACGGCTCGTCCTGGCGAATCACCGACAGGCCACTTTCCAGACGTTCCAGGCGAGCGGCCAGTTCGTCGATGCGCAGGTCCAGTTCGGCGTCGATCAGGGTCGGGTCGATACTGTCGCTGAGGGCCAGCAATTGCTCGCGAATTTCAGCCCGTTCGCGCACCGCGCTGCGCTCTTGCTGCCAGCGGGTCTCCAGCTCCAGGGCCGCCTGGCCGCTGTCCTGTTCTTCGCGCTCCAGCGCCTCGATGCGCAGCCGGTGGTCCTGGCCGGTGATATGTTCGCGGCGCAGCCGTTGCAGCTCGTCGAGCGCAGCGGCCTGGCGATGGCGCAGGCTTTCAAGTGCCGGCGGCACATCGTGCTGTGCCAGCGAAACCTGCGCGCAGGCGGTGTCGAGCACGCTGATGGCTTTGTCCGGCAATTGACGTCCCGAGATGTAGCGCATGCTGAGCTTGACCGCATCGACGATGGCGCTGTCCAGCACCTCGACGCCGTGGTGCTGCTCCAGTTTGGCCGTCACGGCGCGCAGCATCTGCACGGCGGTAGGTTCGTCGGGCTCCTCGACCTGCACCAGTTGAAAGCGTCGTGCCAAAGCCGGGTCTTTTTCGAAGTACTTTTTGTATTCCAGCCAGGTCGTCGCCGCCAGCGTGCGCAGCTCGCCACGTGCCAGGGCCGGTTTGAGCAGGTTGGCAGCATCGTTCTGGCCTTCGGCGGCACCGGCACCGATCAATGTGTGCGCCTCGTCGATAAACAGGATCACTTTGCCGGCGGCATGACGTACCCCTTCGATCACGCCCTTGAGGCGTTTTTCGAACTCGCCCTTGATGCCGGCACCGGCCTGCAACAGGCCAAGGTCCAGGGTGCGCAGGCTGACACCCTGCAACAGCGGCGGTACTTCACCCTGAACGATGCGCAGCGCCAGGCCTTCGACCACGGCGGTTTTGCCCACGCCGGGGGCGCCGACCAGGATCGGGTTGTTTTGCCGACGGCGCAGCAGGATGTCGATGCACTGGCGAATTTCGCTGTCGCGGCCAATGATCGGGTCGATGCGCCCGGCGCGGGCGTCGGCGGTCAGGTCCTGGGTGTATTGCTCAAGCAACGAGCGGTGCCAGGCACTGGTGGCCTGCGTCGGGTCAGCGATTGTCTGGGCCGGCACGTCCGATTCGACAGAAGGCTCGACAGCGACCGGCAGCAACGTGCGCAGGGCCTGGGCCGAAACGTGCAACAGCGAGGGCATGCCGGCTTGCAGCAGCACACGGTACTCGGCGCGGTCCAGCAGGGCCAGCAACAGCAGCGCCGAACGCACACCGCTCAAGCCCAGGGCAACGGCCTCGACCACGGCAGCCTCGATCAATCCCAACAGCGGCTGCGACAGTACCGGGCTGGCGTCATGGTCGCCCTTGAAACGCTCCAGCGTACGCTGGATTTCCGCGCTCAGCGGTTCACGGGCCACGCCCAGTGCCGGCAGCACAATACTCAGGTCACCGCCCGCAATCTCCAGCAGCTCCAGCAACAGGTGCTCGACCTCGACCACCGCCTGATTGCTTTGCCAGGCCCGTTGCGCAGCGCGCTCCAGGGCATCGTGGCAAGGTCCGTTGAGGTGCGCGATCAGCGCGGCGATGTCCATCTCAGGCGCCCTCGCCGGTCAGTTCAAGGTCGATGCAATACGCGCCATCGCGGGGCTCACGGTTAAGCCGGCTACCCAGCCCCAGGCCCGGCTGTGGCCCGTGCAGGCGCCCAAGGTGCAAGCGCTCGCTGCGCTGAAGGTAAACCCGCAAGCTGCAATGCAGATCGGCACCCAGGTAGTACCTCACCAGCGCTGCCAGTTCCCGATGGGCATCGCCGTGCGGCATGAAACTGTCGACCCGCTCGGGTTCCAGCGGACCGATATTCAGGCGGATGCCGCGCTGTTGGTCCCAGGCGCGGGTGCCGCACAACGCACTGCGGCCCAGCGTCTGGTTACGCCCGGCCTGCCCCAGCACGGTCTGTTTGGCGTCAGGAATATCCCGCCAGCCGCCCTGAAAACCTTCGATACGCACACGAACATCGAAATGGTGACCCAACAGGCTTTGCAAACCGGCCAATGAGCGACGACCGTTGGCCAGCAGGCCGGTGCGTGAGATCAGGGCCTTTTCCGGCACCACAGGCGGCATGCCCGGTGGCTGGCGGGTCAGGCCGCACAGTGCCTGCAATTGCTGGTACACCGGGCTTTTTTCGCAGGGTTTGTAGGGCAAAGCGATGCGCTGCTTGAGCTGCACCCGGTACAACAGGCTCAGCAGACGGTGCTGGAACAGGTCGAGAAAGGCCATGGTGCCGCGGTCCTTGACCCGCGCCCGCTGTTGCAGCCATTCCTGATAGGCGTAGGGCAAAGGCCCGTCCGGGCCGCCAAGGCCAAACACCGGCGTGTGCAGGGTCATGCGTGGCGGGCGGTGGCGGTTGTGGGCCAGCAACGGCGCACGCACCGGTGCCAGCGGGCCGAGTAAACGCGGGATCAGCCGCAGGCTGGTGATCTGGCTGGCAGAAAACACCGGCAACAAGGGGCCGCGCAAGCGCACCACCTCCTGTTGCGGGTCGTTGCTGCTGCCCAATGGCGGCAGTTGCGGCTGCTCGCGCTCAAGAATCTGCAAGGCCTGGAGCAATTCGAAGCGCTGCGGCACGTGCCGCAACAGCGCGCCTAAAGTGCCAATGTCGGGACGCTGTCGGGCAGCCATGTCTTGATTACCTTATCGCCTTCGACCAGCACCGTGCGTACAAAGCAGTTGGCATTGGCGTACAGCGCGAAAAAATGGGCCAGCACGGCACAGAACAGCACCCGGCTATGACCCGCCGCGTGATTGGCATCGATGGTCAGGCGTACTTCAAGGCCATTGCGCCAACCGCGCCAGGCATCGGGGCCGACCCGGTCGACCACCCGTGTGGTGTGCATGTCGGTGATACTTTTGATCAACTGGCTGATCGCCGGATCGTCGCGCAGGTTGTGCAGGGTCAGCATTTCCTTGAGCGACGCCAAGGCTCTTGGCCCTTCGACCAGCGAGGTGTGATTGAGATTGAGCTGCGACACCAGCCGCCAGCGCGAGGCGCCGTCCAGGTCCGGCATCGATTGCCGGGTGGGGCTCTTGAGCAAGCGAATGCTCGCCACCGGCCCGCTGCTCTCGAACTGCAACGGGGTCAGCGGCGGCAAGGTTTCGGCCAGGTGCCGGTTGGTGCACAGCACACTGGCGGTAAAGCTGCGACCGGGCAGCTCACGCGCTGGCTGGAACTGACTGTCGACCAGGCTGAGCATCAGGTCGGTACCGGGACGCTGAGCGCGCAGGCCATTGATGCGCCGCGCATGCCAGAACAAGCCACTGCGTGCCGCGCGGTGCTGATCGCCGTAATACGGGGCCACCGGTTTGATACCGTCGGCACCGCTGGACACCAGGCGCTTGATGCTGTGGATTTCCAGGCTGGTGTCGCGGTGCGAATCGGCGATCAGCAAATGCTCGCTGCTGGTGCCGTCCGGGCGCAGGGTTTCAGCCGTACGGGCGAACAGGTTGATCAGCGGCGCACAGCCCAGTGCAATGTCTTCGCGCTGCAGGCTGACCCTGCGGTCGGGCAGCGTGTCGAAGGCGATATAGACCAGCAGACGCTCGCCGGTCTGCTCCGGGATTTGCACGGGAATATCGAAAAAGGCGAATTTCTCCGCCAGGGTGAAATACTCCACCAGCAAGCGCAGCGCCGGGTGCACGCCGTCTTCTTCGGGCAGCAGGCTTTCGTCCTCGGCAAACCCGACGGCCTGCGGCAGTGAATGCTCGGGCAATACCAGCGGCGGCCCACCGGGTACCGCGCACACCACATTGAGGCTATGGGCGGCGAGCAGGTCGTAGAGCATGGCCCGATGGATCGGCGAACCCGACAGGTGCACACGCAAGTGGGTCAGGGTTTTGGGCAACTGCGACCACTGCGTCTCACCGCTGCAACTCAGTTGCAGGCACAACGAAGAATGGGCCTTGCCGAGACCGGTCAGAAACTGCGTGCGGTCGGCATCCAGCAGGGTCACTTCGTCGACCACGATGGGCCACAGCATCACGCTGGCGCTGGTACGAAAGTACAGGCTGTCGGCGTATTTCTTGTCGGGCGCCTTGAACACCGAGGTGCCACGCGCCAGCGGATAACCGTTGGCGATATTGCCCTGGGCTGGGTCCGGCACGAAATGGCCGATGGCGCACGACGGCATCGGCCGCAGCGCCAGCGGGTAAAGCTGTTCGAGCAAGGCATTGCTGAAATCGGCGTAACCGTCGTCCAGGCGCCGTTGCAGGCGCGCGGTCAACAGGGCAAAACTTTCCAGCAGGCGCTCTACATGAGGGTCCTGAGAGCCTGCTGCGGATAATTTGAGGTTGCCTGCCAACGCCGGATGGCTGGCTGCAAAATCCACCCCGGCGCGGTGCAGCCAGGTCAATTCACGCTGGTAATAGTCCAGCAGTTCGGCATCAATCGAATCGCTCATGCCTGACCTCGAAGCCGCCATCGCCCAGATTCATTACAAACGCCATGCTGGGCGCCGATTCAAGGCCACGCACATGCCCGATGGCACGCACCGTCATGCGTGTGCGCTGCCCGGGCTCGGCCTGCACCTGCACGCTGTCGAGCACCAGACGCGGCTCGAAATTCAGGATGGCATTGCGCACTTCGCGAATCAGTTGCCGATGGTCCTGCTCGCGATCGGCGTACAGGGTGCTCCAGTCGGCGATGCCGTAATCGATCACGCTTGGCGTCATGCGATGGCGCCGTTCGGTGCGCCGGGTATTGAGCAGCCGCTCAAGCTCCCGGCG
>NZ_BAAILM010000010.1:90743-159651 GCF_054589175.1 Pseudomonas sp. 3A(2025)
CGCTTTTTATCAAGCCTTGATAATTTTGTTGGACGCCAGGTCCCAGGTGGTGGCTGCGGTACCTTCTTTGGTGCCGTCGTCTTTCTGGGTGGTCAGTTCCCACTTGATCTTGGTGAAATTCAGCGACAGGGTTTCTACCGGTTTGCCGCCTGTACCGCCACTGACGCTGACGTTGGAGACGATCACGTTGGTCAGGGTGTAAACGATGAACGCCATGATCTGGCCGCTCTCTTCGGAGGCGTTACGACCGATGGTGATCTTGGCTTCGGTGATCGGCTTGCCCGAGCAGCAGTAGATGTTCAGGTCAGGGGTCGAGGAGTCGATGAACTTGGTCAGCACGAATTCGCCGACATGCGGCTTGCCCGAGGTCCGCTCCGAGTTACTGACGTCGTTGGTGACTTGCAGGGCCACGTTGTGGCTGTAGGACATGATTTCGATCTTGTCGACATAGCCTTCGATCAGCGAGTCACCTTTGATCGTGCTGCCCAGGTCCAGAATGATTGCATCCATCGGGTGTATTCCTTAGTACGGCGTATAGGGGTGATGGCCCGCCGCGAACGGCGGGCCAGGCAATCAGGCTGCAGCCGATGGCGGCAAGGCTGCGACCAGGCGGATCGAGGCGGTCAGCTCTTCGAGCTGGAAGTGCGGGCGCAGGAACACCGTGGCGCGGTAGCTGCCCGGACGGCCAGGCACCTCGGTGACATCGACACGGGCTTCACGCAACGGGTACTGCGCCTTGATTTCCTGCGGCGCGTTGTCGTTGATCAGCACGTAGTCGGCGATCCAGTTGTTCAGATAGGTCTGAACATTGTCGCGGGTCGAAAAGCTGCCGACCTTGTCGCGCATGATGACCTTGAGGTAATGGGCAAACCGCGAAGCGGCCAGCACATACGGCAGCATGCTCGATACCCGCGCGTTGGCGTTTGCATCGAAGGTCTTGTAGGCCTGTGGCTTGTTGGTGGTCTGGCCACCGAAAAACACCGCGTCGTTGCTGTTCTTGCGATGGCACAGGGCGATGAAGCCCAGGCTGTCGAGTTCTTTCTCGCGACGGTCGGTGATCGCCACTTCAGTCGGGCAATTGATGGCCTGATCGCCTGCGGTGGTCAGGAACTGGTACAGCGGCAGGTCCGATACCACGCCACCGCCTTCAGGCCCACGAATCGCGGCACACCAGCGGTAGTGGGCAAACGCATCGGTGATGCGCTGGGTCAGCAGCCAGGCCGCATTGCCCCAGAGGAATTTATCCGGGTCGGTCTTGTGCTGGCCAAGGTCGGAGAACTTGATGACTTCGCCGTTCTGGCGAGTGACATCGTCCTCACCCAGGTGGACGTTCTCGGTGAAGCTGGCCAGGCCCGGCACCGGGGCATTGACCGGGTCGTATGGCTGGCGCGCCAGGTAGTGCGGCAGCACCATCGAGACATAACGCGAGTCTTCGGTCTCACGAAACTTGTTCCACTCGATCAGCGCGGTGCTTTCGAACACCTTGGTCAGGTCGCGTGGCACGCCCAGGTCGGCGAAGCTCTTGAGGTCGAACAACAACGGGCTGGCGGCGGTGATCAGCGGGGCGTGTGCGGCGGCGGCGACGTTCGACAGCTTGGTCAGCAGCTTGATGTCGGGCACGCTGCGGCCGAACTCGTAATCGCCCATCAGCACGCTGAACGGGTTGCCGCCGAAGGTGCCGTATTCTTCTTCGTAGACTTTCTTGAACAGCGCGCTCTGGTCGAACTCGATGGCTTTTTCCAGATCCTTGGCCAGCTCGGCCTTGCTGACGTTGAGCAGGCGCAGTTTCAGCGAAGAACTGGTCTCGGTGTTGGAGACCAACTGGTGCAGGCCGCGCCAGGACGCTTCAAGCTTCTGCAGTTTCTTGTTGTGCAGAATGAGGTTGAGCCGGGCGCTGATCTGGTCGTCGAGTTCCTTGATCCGCTCGCTGATGTAATGGCGTGGATCCTGGCCGGGCGCAGGCTTGGTGGCCTTGACCTCGGTAGCAAGCACTTCCAGCATCTCGCGGGCCTGAACCTGCTCCGCCTCGCGCTGGGTAGTGTCGGCAGACATGGTCATGTTGGAGACGATGTTGGCCAGCAGCGACTCGCTTTGCGTCTGGGTGGTTGTGGATGAAGCAGAAGACTCATTGGGCATGGATTATTCCTCCGTGGACGGACGCGGATCGGGATTAGGGCTGTTTGGCAGGCGTGTCAGTGTTGTCGTCCGTGACATCCGTGACATCGGCAGGCGGCGCAGGCAATTCACCCTGCTGATCGCCCTGCAATTGCGCGATCTGCTCGATGCTGGACAAGCCCAGCCCCAGACTGTTGTCCAGTGCTTCGTTGCCATCGAGTTTGATCAGCAGATCCTGCAAGACCCGGCGCTTCTCGAACAAGGCTTTCAAATCATCGACCTGGCCCACAATGTTTTCCGGGCTGAAGTCTTCAATACGGTTGAATGTCAGCTGGATGGAACCGGTGTCGCTGTCGGAAACTTTGAAATCCAGGGTCGGTTTGATCTTCTCCAATACGGTGTTGAAACTGTCGCGATCAATATCCACAAAGCCGCGTTTATCCAGTGAAAGCTTGCCATCCAATGTGTCGCCAGACAGGTCGGAAAGAATTCCTACCACCAACGGTAATTCTTTGTTTTCAAGGGCGTTGCCAATTTCTACATCGTAGGTAATCTGCACCCGCGGCGGCCGATTGCGGCCCAGATAATGCTGTTTGCTTTCCGGTTTCGCTGCCATGCCTTACTCCTTTGGTGGCCTCGCCGGGAAGGCGCCAGGCGCACACTGTCGACAATTTCTGACTGCCAGGCGGAACTCCCGTAGGAAAGCTGGCTGTGCAAAACATTAGAAGAAGGCTATAAGAATGCAAGACATTTCTTACAAAACTTGTATTGGAATCGTATGTATTTAATAAAGTTCCCTACATTCAAAACAGTGCTTGTGATGACGACCGCTTTTCTGATAAACGGTTGCAGCCTGTTTGCGCCCAGCGTGGAATTAAATACGGTGCGGATCGATGTTGAACTCAAAGCCAACAATGACACACCGGTGGCACTGGACTTTGTCGCGGCCAGCGATGCCGCAATGTTTGAACGCCTCAAGGCCACCACGGCCAGCCAGTGGTTCGAACAGCGTCAGCAACTGCAACGCGATTATCCGGGCGGCGTGCGGATCTGGAGCCTGGAGGTGGTGCCCGGACAACTGCTGGATGTGAACAACATCCCGCTGCATGGCCGCAAGGCCGAGGGGCTGTTGATTTTTGCCCGCTACAGCACACCGGGCGCACACCGCCTGCTGCTTCAGAAGCAACACAGCATCTGGCTGAAACTGGGCAACCGCGAAATGCGCTTGCTCGATGCCAAGGGGCAATAAACGCAGTTTTTTCAGGATGGCCAGGAGTCGAGGATGCGCAGTACCCCGGATGCAGTTTGCTGGAACGATGGCATGCACTTGCTGCCCCAGCATTTCCAGTTGCAAAGCCTGCGCGCCGAAAGCCTGAGCGCCCAATTGGCAGCCAATGCCAGACCCTGGTACTGGGGCGTGCAAACGGTACAAATCGACAAGCTGGCGCTCGGTGCCGGGCTGGTGCAGATCAAGGCGCTCAGTGCGGTGCTGCCCGACGGGCTGGCGGTGGATTTCGACCCGATCAAAGACAAGGATTTTGTCCCGCAACTGAAAGTCACCCCGCAGGATTTCGGCGACCAGCGCAGCCTGCTGGTGTATCTGGCGGTTGACCCCTTGTGGAGCGCAGGTCAACTGGTGTCGCTGGTGGGTCGCCTGCGCTCGGACAACACCACCGGCGTGCTCGACCTGAGCACCGGCTCACACCCTGAAAACGTCACGGTCTGGCGCCCGCACCTGCGTCTGGTACTGGCTGCGGGCCGCTCAGACTCTGTGCACCTGCCGCTGCTGCGTCTGGGCTGTGAAGACAACACCATCAGCCTGCTGCCCTACACACCGCCCTGCCCCCTGCTGCTGCCTGATTCACCGATTGGTGCGCGCATCGCAGAGCTGTGCCAACTGGTACGCGACAAGTGCAAATACCTCGCCGGGCGCTGGCGCCAGGCCCACGACACCGGGCAGAACAACGAAAGCGCCGAACTGCGCATGCAGATGAGCGCCCTGTGGGCACGCTTGCCAGAGTTGCAAGCCAACCTGGAGACCGGCGTCGCGACCCCGGCCTCGCTGTACCTGCAACTGACCGGCATGGCTGGCGCCGTGGCCAGCCTGCAACCGGAACTTGGTGTGCGGGCCTTTTCGCCGCTGGACTTTGAAGACCTGCAAAGCGGCTTCGATGAAGTCCTGCAATGGCTTGAGTTACGCGTCAAGCTGATTCGCAGTGGCTATGACCGGCGCCCGTTCAGCAAGACCCAGAACGTATTTTTCATCACCCTGACCGACACCGGCAAAGCGGCCCAGCAACTGGTCATCGGTTTGCGCATGCCGGCAGGCTCCGCCCCGCAAGCTGCAAGCGAATGGCTACAGCAGGCCAACATCGCCTCACGCGAGCACCTGCCCGCCTTGCAGCGTCAGCGCGGTGGTGGCTTGTCGTTCAAGCCGCTGCAACGCAAGGATCAAGTGGCTTACGGGGTCGATGAGAATACCCAGTTGTTCATGGTCGACGCGCAAGGTGGATGGTTCCGGGCCGATCACGAACTGTGCCTGTACATGCCGCCCAACAGCGACAAGGCGGCGCCCGTAGAAGTCATCATGCTCGACAAAAGCCAACCGGACTGAACCGTCTCAGGGATCGACCGCACATGTTTGAGAACGACTCATCACTGCACGGCGCGAACGTCGAGAGCGCACCGCTGAGCGCCGCGCTCAACAGGGCCTGGGGCGAATGGCTGCTGTTCTGGCAGGACCTGCCCGTCACCCTGCCGGCCGACGACCAGGTGGCCAGGGTCGCCGAGCAAGTGAGCCTGATCGCCCGCCGCTTGTGGCGCAGCACCTATGCCGCAGTTGGCGAAGCGCATGGCGAACAGGCCAAGGACACGCTGTCGGCGTTCGTGGCGCTGGTCGATGAGTTTCTGTTGTTCAATCCCTGGGCCGGGCAAACACAGTGGATCGAACAACCGATGGAAAGCCGGCTGTTCAAGACCCGCATGGCCGGCGACCACTTGCCGGTGAAAATCAAGAAACTGCTCGACACCCGCGACCCGGCGCAGCGCGACCTGGCGCGGGTGTATCTGCTGTGCCTGAACCTGGGCTTTCAGGGTCGTTTGCGCAACGGTAACGGCAAGGGCCTGCATGAAAAATGGCGCCGCAGCCTGTTCACGTTCATCTACCGGCGCCCGCCGTCGCTGGATGAAGTGCAGACGCAAATGGAGCAACTGGGCGCACGCCCCGCCCAGCAGATGCCGCAACGCAGCAGCCTGCCCGATGGCTACCGGCTGGCGCTGGCGCTGAGCCTGGGATTGATCTTGCTCATCGGCCTGGGCCAGGGCCTGTGGTGGAGCATCGAACAACACATTGACCCCAGCCTGACCCTCAGGCTGACGCAGCCCGCGACGGAGCAGAGCCATTGATGAATTATCTGGACCTGGTTGTGGCCGGCGTGCTGCTGCTGGTCATTGTGGTGTTTTTTGTCTGGAGGTTCTGCGCCGTACACCTGAGCGGGGCCAGCCGCAGTTTTTATCAGGCCGTGCGCGAGTGGGAACTGAACCTGGGGGTTAACGACCGCTACGAAACGCCCTGGCTGCTGATGGTCGGTGACGACGCGCTGGCCACGCCCCTGCTGCAAGGCTGGGGCCTGCAAAGCACCACACGCCCGGCCTGGTTCGGCCGCTGGTGGTATGGCCCCGACGGCGCGGTACTGGTCGTACCGGGCGCCTTGTTCAATCATGGCGAAAACGCCAGCGTACAACTCAAGCTGTGGCGCCAGTTGCTCGGCCTGCTGGTCCAGAGCCGCGCACGCCGGCCACTCGATGCGGTGATCTGGCTCAGCACTGTCGAGCACCTGCTCGATGACCAGCACAGCGTGGTCACCGCCCAGGCCGCACGGCGCAAGTTCATCGACCTGCAACAGCGTCTGGGCCTGAGCCTGCCGGTGTACATGGTGTTCAGTGGTGGCGAAGGCGTACCGGGCCTGGTCAACCTGATCAATGCGCTGCCCACCAGCACCTATGATCTGCCGCTGGGCTGGACCTCGCCGTACACCGCTCAGACCGCCTGGCACCCGAGCTGGATTACCCAGGCGGTCAGCCAGATGCAGCAATCGATCGAAGGCCTGATCGTTGAACTGGGTACCCTGCGTGGCGAGACGGACGCCGACCTTTACCAGTTGCCGCACCACTTGCAAGCCCTGCATGACCCGCTGCAAACCCTCTGCGACCCGGTGTTTCAGGGCAATGCCCTGGGTGAAGCACCGCGCTTGCGCGGGGTGTATTTCACCGTGGCCGGCAACGCCGTGCTGCACCGCGAGCTGCCGGCCGACTTCGATCCGTTTGCCGAAGACAGTGAACAAGGCAGCGAACCACCGCTGTTTACCCGGCGCCTGTGGCGCCAGCGCATCGTCGCCGAACAAGGCCTGGCGCAACCGATCAGCCGAATCCTGCAACTGCGTCAGCGCTGGCACCGCATGCTGGGCCTGGGCGCACTGGCCCTCGGGCTGATCTGGCTGCTGGGCATGCTCTGGATGTGGAACGTGCGCACTCAGGATGCAGAACGCCTGGCACGCTTGCTCAACGACAACAACGGGCTGGTCGCCCAGGGCCAGGACGATGAAATTGCCCGGCAACGCATCAATGGCTTCTGGCACTTGCTGAGCGCCACACCGCGCTGGCAACTGAGCACCGCCGTGCTGCCTGGCTCGCGCTTCTACGGCCTGGATCAACGCCTGGAACAAACCCTGCAGCAACGCGCCCGCGAGCAACTGTTCAGCCCCATCAGGCAACGCCTGGAAAACGACAGGAACCAGCTCGGCACAGCCCAGCCTGCGCAAAGCACGACGGCCAACAGTGACGAGGCCTGGCAACAAGCGGTGCGCATCGTCGACGACGCGCAAAAACTGGAGCGGCGCAGCAACCTGTTCAATCAAGGCATCGAAGTCAGCGAACGACCGCTGGACGAGGCCAGCCTGCTGGCCAACGAGCTGTTCGGCCTGGCATTGCAACCGCGAAACCTGTCGCTCGATGAGCAGTACCAACGCATGCTCAACGATCCTGAGCTACCGCTGGCCGCCTCGCTGGATCTGGCCCCGATCAAGAATCAGGTGGCGCAGCGTTATCTGGCCGCCACGCGCCTGTGGCTCGACACGCTGTTTGCCAGCGCCGATTTCAGCCAGCTCGCCACCATCCTCAACAGCCATTTGAGCAAGCTGCAAGCCGGCCAGCGCACCAGCCTGACCGAGCTTGAAGAAATCGATGCCTCCATCGACCGCCTGCGCCTGCTGATCGCCCAGACCAACGCGGCCTGGAGCCAGAACACCTCGACCGAACTGACCGCCGGCTACAAGGAGGTCATGCAACGCGCCCGGCAGAGCAGCCTGATCGGCCCGGCCGTCGTCGATCAGATCGAAAACTACGCCAAGACCACCAAGCGCACGTTTTATGACCGCTGGCTGGAGCGCGGCGATCAACAACAAAGCGTTCTGCGCCAGCAAAGCGGCGGCACCCTGGAGTTGCAAAGCAACCTGGAAAAACTCGACCAGAGCATTCAGATTCTGATGCGCGAAGAGTTCATTCAGGCGGCGATGAACCAGACCAGCCTGTTGCCGAGAACCTCTGACGGCCTGCGCAATATCGACAACAATGGCCTGGTGGCGGTCTTGCAGTACTACGCCAGCTACCAGAATTTCCTGACCCAGCAAGTGGCCGAATTGCCGCCGGTGTACCGCAAGGGCCTGATCGCCTCGGCCCGCTGGGCAGTGGACGTCGCCATGTGGCAACGCCTGACGACACGCGCCGACACCCCGCAAAGCTGGCTCAACAACGCCAGCCAGCCCTTCGACCTGCCGCTGGACAAAGCCCTGCAACTGCTGCAGGCCGTGGCCGATGTCGGCGATAACCGCCAGGTCGAACTGCTGCGTCAGGAATTCAACAGCCGCGCCCTGAGTGAGCTGCGCCGCACGGTCAATGACCTGCAAAGCCTGCCGGTGCTGCGTTCGCCCATCGACTTCAGTCGCTGGGACGGCACCCGCAACCTGGCCTTGCGCAGCTATCGCGAGCCCGATGTGGCCTCGCTCAAGCAGTCGATGAGCCGTCAGTACACGCTGATCATCGACGCCTTGAGCCAGGTCAATCCATCGATTGAATGGCTGACCAGCCAGCGCGATTTCTTGTCCGGCAGCGACCTGGACCTGATTGACAGTATTGGCGACACCGTGCGCTCGATGAAAAAGTTCAGCGAGCAAAACCCCACCAGCCCCGCCTTGATGTACCAGCAACTGGTGACGCATGAGTTCAACGAAATGGACATGAGCAACTGCAACAAGCTGCTCACGACATCTTTGCTGCCGCAAGAAAGCGGGCGTTTCTCGGTGCTGGCGCGTACCTCCTGGGATGCAGCCCGCCAGCGCTGCTCGGCCCTGCAGAACTACACCTCGGCGGTGGCCTGGCAACAGATGTCGGTGTACTTCAATACCTATCTGGCGGGCCGCTTTCCGTTCAGCAACAAAGAAAGCGCGGTAGACGCCAACCCCGACCGGGTCCGCGAGTTTCTTGAGCTGATCGACAAGTACCTGGCCGATGCCTACAAAGGCCTGCCGGACAGCCTGTCGAGCAACAGCGGTGCGGCGGCCGAGTTTCTGTTCAACCTGCAAAAGGCCCGTGCCTGGCTCGGGCCGATCCTGATTCGCGACAAAGAGGGTCTGCGCGGCCTGGACCTGGAAGTGCGCTGGCGCAGCGACCGCGAAGAAGAACGCGGCGCCGACCAGATCATCGAATGGAGCCTGGAGACCGGCCCGCGTCAGGTCAGCTACCCGGCCGAAGCCATCAGCCACGCCAACTGGACCGTCGGCGAACCGGTAAACCTGACCCTGCGCTGGGCACAGGGCAGCAATCAGCGGCCACTGGACGACCCGCGCCAGACCGCCCTGGCCGTCACCGACCTGAGCGCCAGCTGGGGGTACGAAGGGCCATGGGCGTTGCTGCGCATGATCCGCGCCAATCAGGCGATCAACCACTTCACCGCCCAGGGCGACGGCGACCGACCGCTGGCCCTGCAACTGCCACTGCGCACCCAGAGCCGCAATGCCGGCGCCTTGATGTTCCTGCGCTTTTCGCTCAAGGCGATTGGCGGCAAACAGCCGTTGACCTTGAGTGAACTGCCGGTGCGCGTGCCGCCGTCCCCCTACCCGACCATCGATCCGCTGCCCGCGCTGACGACCACTGCCGAGTTCACACCATGACCGATTCCATCACCCTTGACAGCCTGCGCCAGGCACTGCCGGATCTGCTCGCCGCGATTCCCGGCGACCACGCGGTGGGGCACAGCCTCAAGGACTCTCACGAAGTCGACCGGCTGCGCGAGGCGCGCCGTGAAGACGACGCCAGCCTGCCACGCGGCGTGTGGGAGCATGACCTCAAGCGCAGCAACTGGCCCAAGGTCGAAGCGCTCGCCACCCAACTGTTGCGCCAGCGCAGCAAAGACCTGATGGTCGCGGTCTGGCTGGGCGAGGCCTGGTTGCAGCGCTACCGGCTGGTGGGGTTGTGCGTGGCCCTGGAACTGCTCGCCGAACTGGGCGAGCGTTACGGCGGCCACCTCTACCCGCGTGCGGAAGATGAAGACCCTGGCTGGCTGGCCCCGCCGCTGGCCTGGGCAGCGCGCAACTACAGCGAAGTGCTCAATGTGCGCATGCCGATGCTGGTATCAGAGTCCCGCGACTTTGAAGGCCTGACCCACGCCCAGTGGATGCATGCACAGAAGCTGCGGCGCAACACCAGCGAAAACAAACGCATCCAGGCCGAGGCCAAGCAAGCCGAAGACCTGCTGCGCCAGTGGGCAGAGTCGGTGCTGCAAATACCGGCGCGCGAGATCGCCCAACAGATACAGGTGCTGAACGCTTGCCTGGTCAACCTGGAACGCCTCAATCGCTGGAGCGACCAGCACCTGGGCGAAGAAGCCCCCAGCTTCATTGCCTTGCAGCACGCCCTGGAACTTCAGCGCCAGGCCCAGCAGGAATTTCTCTCCATGCACCCTGAACCTGTCCCGGAACCTGAGCCGGAACCGGTTGCCGCCCCGGTTGTCGCCGCCGTCGCCAGCCCGGCAGCCGCCCCCGCACCGGTTGCGCAACTGCCGGCCGGCACACCGCAATCGCGCGAAGCGGCTTATCAGCAGTTAAAGGTGATTTCCGAATACCTGGCCAAGATCGAACCGCACAGCCCGGTGCCGTACCTGATCGATCGCGGCATCGAATGGGGCAATAAACCGCTGCGCGATTTGCTCGGTGAACTGGTCAATGCCGATGTGGATACGCGCAGGATCTGGTCGGTGTTGGGGGTGTTGCCTTAACTGCTATTTTCAACCGTCAGTGGAGCCTGATCATGTTCGGCATCGAAACACTTAACCCTTCCGAACTGCGGGAGCATCTACACGCGCTTTTCCAGCCCATCAGAGAACAGAAACCCACGGGCAACCCTATATCCCACACTCGTCTCGACTATCACTTTGAAAGCAAATATGAAGGTGCTATCAGAAATGGACGCTGGGATGCTGAATCAGATGCCTATGATCTGCTGAGCAACAGGACCAAGGATTTGATGATTGCCGCCAAACTGGGGCATCTATGGCTGATGCATCACGGCGCTGCAGGGCTGCCACTTGCTTTGGACCTGCTGACGGGCCTGTGCAAGGCATTTTCTACAGAGCTTTATCCGCGCGATCCAGACGATGCCCAGAGCACCCAACGGCTCACCATCGCTCTAAGCTGGGCAGCAAGCACCTACGCAAGCACCCTGCTTTATTACACGCCCTTGCTGGGCGTTCAAGGCTCCTTTTCCAACCCCATAACATTGTCGAACTGGATCTCCATGCATAACCTCGCAACCGGAGCGGGCTATCAGCAAGATAGTGTCGTGCAGGGCCAACGCTTGGTGGTGCAGTATCAGGCTGCTGTTGACGTGCTACCTGACAGCCATATTATCGAATCCATCCAGGCACTGAGAAACGCCTCACCGTCCTTGCAGGCTTTGGCGAGCGCGAGCCTTGAACATCTGCCGGGTGAGCAACCAAGACTGCAAGAGCTGCAGAACGCCCTGGATAAATTGTGCGATTTCTATCAGGACCTGCTCGACAAACGCCCTGCTATCGTAGAGGCACCACCGGCCACTCTCCCTGAAATCACGCTTGCCCCCGATGCCCCGCGCAATCATCCGGCTTCACGGGAAGCGGCCTACCAGCAACTGCAGTCGATCGCCGAGTACCTGGCCATTATCGAACCGCACAGCCCGGTGCCGTATCTGATCAACCGTGGCGTCGAGTGGGGCAGCATGCCCTTGCATCAATTGCTGGAACAACTGGCCAAAAGCAATATTGACCATCAGGACCTGTGGTCAGGGCTAGGTATTTTTCCGCACACGCCATCGTGACGAAGGTCGCCGGGCAGGCTCAGGTTGAAGTAGATGCCGGCCCGGTGCACACAATGGCCCCACTCCTGGCAGCCTCGCTGATGGCCTCGGTAATGATCAGGTTACGCAACCCGTCGCGTACCGTGACTAGCGGCGCGTCAAGCCCACGGATCACCCGGCAGAAATGCTCCAGTTGCAGCGCCAGCGGGTCACGCCGTTCGACTTGGGCCACTGCTGCCTGGAACGGGGAGAACCAGGAACGCGGCTGCGAACCATAGTGCTTGATGCGCAAGGTCGGCACCGCCAGCGAGCCGTTCTTGCCGCTGATCACATAGCAGTCTTCGTCGTCATACGACGGGTAGCTGGCGTTCTCTTGCGAGGTCTGCTCCCAACTGCGCGCACACGCGGCCGAGTCCGACAGCAGAAACGAGCCCAGCGCGCCGTTCTCGAAACGCAGGCCGATGCACACCGTGTCCTCGACAGCAAAGCCGCGCGCCGCGTTCGATTGCATGGCCTGCACAGCGACAATCTCGCCGCACAGCGAACGCAGGTTGCCGATCTCATGAATCATGTTGATCAGGATCGGCCCGCCGCCGGCCTGACGCCGCCACGGCGCAGCCTCGAAATAATCATCGGGTTTGTAGAACAGCGCACTGCCCTGCACAGCGACGATATCGCCCAGAACACCTTCGCCAATCACCTCCCGCGCCTGGGCCAACAGCGGGCTGTGTGCACGGTGATGCCCCACCAGCAAACGCGATGCTTTTGCCTCTGACGCCGCCAGCAGCCTTGTTCCTTCCTCGACGCTGAGCGCGACCGGCTTCTCGATCAGGGCGGCGACATTGGCCTCGATGCATTGCAAGGCCTGAAGGACATGCAGCGCATTGGGCGTCGCCAGAATCACGCCATCGGGTTTGCCTGCGGCGAACAATGCCGGCAGATCGGCGTATTGCGCGACACCCAGGCTGGCCAGGTAGTCGGCCGGCAGCGCCACAGGATCGACCACGGCGATCAGTTCACAGGATGCACTGGCCTGCACCAGTTCGATATGACGACGGCCGATCAGGCCCACGCCAGCCACGGCGATTTTGATTTTTTCAGACATGGTGTGTTCTTCACGGGGTTTTATTGTTGTCGGTGAGTACTGCTACGATCCAGCCTACTCTCTCCCCGAATCAGCATAATCAGCCCCCATGGAAAGTCAGAATTCTCCAATAACGAACAATGACCCGTTTCTCAGGGATCTGTTGTTGTTCGTCACCATCGCCAAACGTTCGAGTTTCGCCAGTGCCGGCGCCGAGCTAGGCATCTCGCCAGCGCATGTCAGCAAGCGCCTGGCGACTCTGGAGCACACCCTCAACTGCAAGCTGTTCAACCGCACCACGCGGCGGGTGTCGATCACCCGTGAAGGCGAAGCGATGCTGGTCTGGGCGCGCAAAATTCTTGAAGACGTCGAGACCATGCTCGACACCGCCCACGGCGACAAGGTCGAACCCAAGGGCCTGCTGCGCATCACCACCAGCCAGCGACTGGGGCGTTTTCATGTTGCGCCGGTGCTGGCCTTGCTGCGCAAGCGCTACCCGAAACTCGACGTGTGGCTGGAACTGACCGACAAGCGCACTGACCTGATTGGCGAACAGTTCGACATCGATATTCGCGTCGGCGAGATCAGCGAACAGCACCTGATCGCGCACAGGATCGTCAGCAGCGAGCGCATTCTGTGTGCCGCGCCAAGCTACCTTGAACAACGCGGCCACCCCGCCTCACTGGCCGACTTGACCCGCCACGACTGCCTGCTGTTTCGCGACCGCGACAGCAGTTTTGGCCTGTGGCGGCTTGAAGGCCCCAGCGGCATGCAAAGCGTGAAAGTCACCGGCCCCATGGCCGCCAATAACAGCGATATCGTGCGGGAATGGGCACACGATGGCTTCGGCATCATCCTCGCCTCGGCCTGGGATGTGGCGCCCAGTTTTGAGGCCGGCAAACTGGTGCGCCTGTTGCCAGCCTGGCGCCAGGCCGCCGATGTTTCGGCGGTGACCACCGTGCGCGGCTCGGAATCGGAAAAGATCCGGGTGTGCCTGGACTTTCTCAGTCGCCAGTTGAGCGAGGGGCCGCATGCGTTGCGCGGGATCGTCACTCCCCCTGCACTAACCCGCGTTTGAGCCAGCTGTAGAGGTTCAGGCCCTCCTTGGACAACTGCCCTTCCGCACGCCGACAAAGGCAATACGCACGGCCGTCATCCAGCGAATGATCGGCCAGCTTCACCAATTCACCGCGATCCCGCAGCCCGCCAATCAACGGTTCGCGCAGTAAGGCCACGCCAAGCCCGGTCAACGCGGCCGTGAGTGCCAACTGACCGTCTTCGAATAGCAAGCCTTGCAGCGCCGATGGATGACGCAGCCCGGCGGCCTGAAACCATTGGGCCCAGGTGCCGCGTTCTTCGTCGTGAAGTAGCGGCAGTTCGGTCAGCGCCTGGAGTGAATCCAGCGGGCCGTGGCGCTGCAAAAAGGCCGGGCTGCACCACGGCGTGACGGCGCCGGACATCAGCGGTTCGCTGTGATAACCGGGCCAGTGACCGGTGCCGAAACGAATCGAGATGTCAGCCGCATCGCTGGGATAACTGCGGTGGTTGGCGTAGGTGACGTTGACGTCGACGCCGGGGTTTTCGGCGAGAAACTCAGCCAGTCGGGGAATGAACAGATTGATGCCGAACATCGGGATCAGACTGATGGTGATCTGGCGGGTGGCCGATTGTTCACGCACATGGTCGGTGGCGCTGCGCAGTACCGCGAAGGCCGAGCGAATGGCCCGGTAATACTCGCGGCCCTCATCGGTGAGGATCAGGTTACGGCCCTGGCGCGAGGTCAGCGGCTGGCCGAGAAACTCTTCCAGCAGGCGCAACTGATGACTGATCGCCGAGGCCGAGACGTCCAGTTCACGCGCGGCGGCATTGACACCACCGTGACGGGCGAAAGCTTCGAAGGTGCGCACGGCGCGCAACGGTGGGTCGCTGTGCAACTGTTCTAAATTATTCATGTATTGAGCTTAATGCCAATTAGCCGAATTCAAGAACCCACTATTTACTGGAACAAAACAAATTCAACAATTGAATTCGCACGCATATAACCATATGAATTTTGGATATTTGATAAAAACAGAATAAATACCTACTGTGCCGCCTTTGCTTGCTGGCGCTTTCTTGTTCATGGATACCTTCATTCAACAATTGCTCAACGGCCTGGTGCTCGGCAGCCTGTATGCGCTGATCGCGCTGGGCTACACCATGGTTTACGGAATCCTGCGCATCATCAACTTCGCCCATGGCGATGTGTTGATGGTCGGCGCGCTGGTCGGCCTGTCGGTGATTCATGTGTTGCAGGCCAGCCTGCCGGGCTGTCCGGACCTGCTGGTCCTGGCTATTGCTACCGTTCTGGCCATGGCGGCCTGTGCGCTGCTGGCCGGGTTGATCGAGCGGGTTGCCTATCGCCGCCTGCGCGATGCTCCGCGCCTGGCGCCGCTGATCAGCGGCCTGGGCGTATCGTTGCTGTTGCAGACCGGGGCGATGATTATCTGGAGCCGCAACCCGCAGATGTTTCCGCAACTGCTGCCGCTGGACCCGATAGAGATCACCGCGGGCAGTGAAGAGCACGCGCCGGCGATCACCAATGTCACGGCTATTGCCACCGTGGTCATTGCCATGGCGGTGATGGGCGCGCTGTTGCTGCTGGTCAACCGCACCCGGCTGGGCCGCGCCATGCGTGCCGTGGCCGAGAACCCGCAAGTAGCCAGCCTGATGGGCATCAACCCTAACCGGGTGATCGTGCTGACCTTTGCCATCGGCGGTGCCCTGGCGGCGCTGGCCGGCATCATGATGGCCAGCAACTACGGCAACGCGCATTTCTCGATGGGTTTCTTGCCGGGCATCAAGGCCTTTACTGCCGCGGTGCTGGGCGGCATCGGCAACCTCAAGGGCGCGATGCTCGGCGGCGTGCTGCTGGGCCTGATCGAGTCGCTGGGCACCGGTTACCTGGGCGAACTCACCAACGGTGTGTTCGGCAGCAATTATCAGGACGTGTTTGCCTTCATGGTGCTGATCGCCGTGCTGGTGCTGCGCCCTTCGGGCCTGCTCGGCGAGCGGCTGGCGGTGCGCGCATGATCAGCCTGGCCTTGAACCTCAAACGCGCAGCCAGCCCGAAACTGGGCCTGGTGCTGTTTGCCGCCGCCCTGTTGCTGGCGCCGTGGATCGCCGGTTACACCGGCGGCAATGCCTGGGTGCGGACCCTGGATTTTGCCCTGTTGTACATCATGCTCGCCCTGGGCCTGAACATCGTGGTCGGCTATGCCGGACTGCTGGACCTTGGCTTTATTGCCTTTTACGCACTGGGCGCGTACCTGGCGGCGCTGCTGTCGTCGCCGCACTTGTTGACCCAGTTTCCGGCACTGGCCGCGCTACTGCCCGATGGCCTGCACACCTCGATCTGGCTGATCCTGCCGCTGGCCGCCTTGCTCGCCGCCGGGCTGGGCATCGTGCTGGGTGCGCCGACCCTGCGCCTGCGCGGCGATTACCTGGCCATCGTCACTCTGGGCTTTGGCGAGATCATCCGCATCTTCATGCGCAATCTCGACCGTCCGGTGAACATCACCAATGGCCCGAAAGGCATCTCTTCGATTGAGCCGGTGCAGTTGTTTGGCGTCAATCTGGCCCGTACCCAGGAAATCTTCGGCCTCAAGCTGCCGTCGGTGTACCTCTATTACTATCTTTTCGCGGCGCTGGCGGTGCTGATCATGCTCGCCTGCCTGCGCCTGCAAGACTCGCGCATTGGCCGGGCGTGGATGGCGATTCGTGAAGACGAAGAAGCCGCAGCGGCCATGGGCCTGAACACCAAGCGCCTGAAGCTGCTGGCGTTCGCGATTGGCGCAGCCTTTGGCGGCATTGGCGGCGCGTTGTTTGCCTCGTTCCAGGGTTTTGTTTCGCCAGAATCGTTCACCCTTAACGAATCGGTGGCGGTGCTGGCCATGGTAGTACTCGGCGGCATGGGCCACATTCCCGGCGTGATTCTCGGCTGTGTGCTGCTGGCCGCCTTGCCGGAAGTGTTGCGCGCGAGCATGAGCAGCCTGCAACTGGCGCTGTTTGGCGAAGTGCTGGTGGACCCGGAAGTGATCCGCCAACTGGTCTACGGGCTGGCGCTGATTCTGGTAATGCATTTCAGACCGACCGGTCTATGGCCCGCGCAACGGGAGCAGCGCCCATGAGTACGCCCCTGCTGCACATCCATAGCGTGCATAAAAGCTTCGGCGGCGTCGCCGCGCTGCAAGGCGTTGATCTGCAGATCCAGGCCGGCGAAGTACACGGCCTGATCGGTCCCAATGGCGCGGGCAAGACCACTTTTTTCAACGTGATGACCGGGCTGTACCAGGCCGACAGCGGCCACTTTGCGTTGCAGGGCCAGGCATACAAACCGTCGTCGGTGCATGAAGTCGCGCGTGCCGGCATCGCCCGCACCTTTCAGAATATTCGCCTGTTCAAAGCCATGAGCGCGCTGGAAAACGTCATGGTCGGTCGCCATGTACGCACCCGCAACGGCCTGCTGGCTGCTTTGCTGCGCCATGGCCGCGCCCGCCGCGAAGAAGCCGAGACCCGGCGCATCGCCCAGCAGTGGCTGGAGTATGTCGGCATCGGTGAACTGGCGGCACAGCGCGCCGATACCTTGTCGTACGGCCATCAACGGCGCCTTGAAATCGCCCGCGCCCTGGCCACCGAGCCACGCCTGCTGGCGCTGGACGAGCCGGCGGCCGGCATGAACGCCACGGAAAAACAGCAACTGCGCACCCTGCTGGCGAAGATTCGCGACGACGGCCGCACCCTGCTGTTGATCGAACACGACGTCAAACTGGTTATGGGCTTGTGCGACCGCATCACCGTACTCGACCACGGCAAGGTCATCGCACACGGCACGCCGCAGCTGGTGCGCCATGACCCACTGGTGATCGAAGCCTATCTGGGAGCCGGCGCACATGCCTGAAGCCCTGCTGGAAATCCGCAACCTGAGCGTGCATTACGGCGCTATCGAAGCGGTGAAATCGCTGAACCTGCACGTCGACGCCGGCGAACACGTGACGCTGATCGGCGCCAACGGTGCCGGCAAGACCTCGACGCTCAAGGCGCTGACCGGCTTGATTCCGGCCAGCGCCGGCAGCCTGCACTTTGCCGGCCAGCCGCTTAACGACCTACCCGCGCACGAGCGTTTGAAGCTCGGTCTGGCCATGGTCCCCGAAGGCCGTGGCGTGTTTGCGCGCATGAGCGTGCTGGAAAACCTGCAAGCCGGCGCCTATCTGCGCCACGACACGACAGCGATCAATGACGATATCGAACGGATTCTCGACAGCTTTGCGCACCTGCGCCGGCGCTTGCAGCAGCCGGCCGGGCTGATGTCCGGCGGCGAACAACAGATGCTCGCGCTAGGCCGCGCCCTGATGTCACGCCCGCGCCTGCTGGTGCTCGACGAGCCGTCGATGGGCCTGGCGCCGGTGATGGTCGAGAAGATCTTTCAAGTGATTGAAGACGTCTGCCGAACCGGCATGACCCTGCTGCTGGTGGAACAGAACGCCCGCCTGGCGCTGCAAGTGACCCAGCGCGGCTACGTGATGGACAGCGGCCGGATCAGCCTGCAAGGCGCCTCGCAACAGTTACTCGACAACCCGCAAGTCCGCGCGGCGTATCTGGGTGAATGAACAACACCGATTCACGACCGATCGTTCTATAAAAATCCGACGCCACCGGGCCTCCGGCGTGTACCTCATAGCAATAAGCCTAAGGATCCACAGCATGCATTACCCTGCCCTGATCAAACGCGCCACCCTCGCCGGCCTGCTGCTTTCCAGCCTGGCCTCAGCCATTGCCCAGGCCGACCAGACCGTACTCATCGGCCTTGCCGGCCCGTTGACCGGACCTTCTGCCCGAATCGGCAAGGACCTGGAAAACGGCGCGCAACTGGCCATCGACGCGGCCAACGCCCGCCATCCGAAAATCGGCGGCGAGGCGGTGACCTACAAGCTGCTGTCCGAAGACGACCAGTCCGACCCGCGCACCGCCGTCACCGTAGCCCAGCGTCTGGTCGATGCCGGTGTGGTGGGTGTGGTCGGTCACTGGAACACCGGCACCAGCATTCCCGCTGCACGGGTTTATCACGACGCCGGGATTGCTCAAGTGGCGCCGGTCGCCACCGGCCATGGCTACACCCAGCAAGGCTTTGAAACCAGCCTGCGGGTCATGGGCCATGACGACGACGGCGGCCAGGTCGCCGGCCAGTACGCGCTGCAAACCCTCAAGGCCAGGCGCATCGCCGTACTCGATGACCGCACCGCGTTCGGCCAGGGCCTGGCCGATCAGTTCGTCAAATCCATCGAGGCCGGCGGCAGCAAGGTGGTGGCGCGCGAATACGTCGACGACAAGACCATCGACTTCAGTGCCGTGCTGACCAGCATCCGCAGCAAGAACCCGGACCTGATCTTCTTCGGCGGCGTCGACGCCCAGGCCGCACCGCTGGCCAAGCGCCTCAAGCAAT
Organism: Pseudomonas sp. 3A(2025); assembly: GCF_054589175.1. NCBI lineage: Bacteria > Pseudomonadati > Pseudomonadota > Gammaproteobacteria > Pseudomonadales > Pseudomonadaceae > Pseudomonas > Pseudomonas sp. 3A(2025). The sequence continues at coordinate 109,808 of NZ_BAAILM010000010.1, forward strand.
TGGGCATCAAGGCCACGCTGATGGGCGCAGGCGGTTTTGTCAGCCAGACCTTCCTGACCCTGGCGCAAAACGACGGCGAAGGCGTGATCGCTCTGGAGCCGGGCCTGGCGGTCGAGCAAATGCCGGGCGGCAAGGCCTTCGAGCAAGCTTATAAAGAACGCTACAAGCAGCCGATCGAACTGCACGCGCCGTTTGCCTACGATGGCGTCGGCGTGCTGATCGCCGCCCTAGAAAAGGCAGGCTCCACCGACCCGAAAAAATACCTGCCGGTGCTGCGCACTAGCGAGTATCAGGGCGTGACCGGCACCCTGGCATTCGATGCACAGGGCAACCTGAAAAACCCGACCTTCACCGTGTATCAAGTGAAAGCCAACACGTGGCAGCCCGTCAGTGTGGCCGGCGGCAAGCCCTGAACATGAATGAAACGGGGCGGCCAACCCGCCCCGACCGTGAATGAGGAGAACCGACATGAGCGCAGTCCAAGGCGAACTGGGTATTTTGGCCCGGCGGCGAATCGAAGCCGAAATCATCAAGCCGATCTACGAGATTCTGGTCCGCGAGTACGGCAAGCAACAGGCGCAGGTCGTGATCGGTGAGGCGGTGTCGCAAGCAGCGGTCAAGGCCGGTCAGTACTTTGCCGAGCGCGAGCCGAACGGCCCGGACCTCGCAGGCTTCGTCGCCCTGCAAACCCTGTGGGAGCAGGACGATGCGCTGAAAGTCGAGATCATCGCCAGCGACGCCACCCACTACGACTACGACGTACACCGCTGCCGTTACGCCGAGATGTACCGCGAGATGGGCCTGGGCGAGATCGGCCACTTGCTGTCGTGCAACCGCGACGAGCTGTTTATCGTCGGCTACGACCCCAATGTCGAGCTGACCCGCACCCAGACCCTGATGCAGGGCGATTCACACTGCAACTTCCGCTACAAGGTCAAGCACCCGGAGTCCGGACAATGAGCACGCTGCCGCGCATCAACGGTCAGCGCCTGTGGGACTCGCTGATGGAAATGGCGCAGATCGGCGCGACCCCGAATGGCGGCGTGTCGCGCCTGGCACTGACCGAAGAAGACCGTCAGGGCCGCGAGCTGTTCAAACGCTGGGCCATCGAAGCGGGTTGCAGCGTCAAGATCGATGCCATGGGCAACCAGTTCGCCCGCCGCCCCGGCCGCGATGACAGCAAAGCGCCGGTTCTGACCGGCTCGCACAGTGACTCGCAACCCGCCGGCGGCAAGTTCGACGGCATTTATGGCGTGCTGGCGGGCCTGGAAGTGATCCGCTGCCTCAACGACCACGGCATTGAAACCGAGCGCAGTATCGAGGTGGTCAACTGGACCAACGAAGAAGGCTCGCGCTTTTCCCCGGCGATGATCGCCTCCGGCGTTTATACCGGGGTTTTCGATCTTGAATACGGCCTGTCGCGCACCGACGCACAGGGCATCAGCATCGGTCAGGCGTTGCAAAGCATCGGCTATGCCGGCAGCGAACCGATGGGCAACCGGGAGATTCATGCGGCGTTCGAGCTGCACATCGAACAAGGACCGATTCTTGAAGCCGAAGGCCTCGACATCGGCGTGGTGACGGGCGCACAAGGTCAGCGCTGGTACGATATCGAGCTCAAGGGCCGCAGCGCCCACGCCGGCACCACACCGATGAACCACCGCCTCGATGCCTTGCTGGGCCTGGCGCGGGTGGTTGAAGCGGTGAATAAAATCGGTGTAGCCGAAGGTGACGAAGGCCGCGCCACTGTGGGCTGGGTGCAGGTGTTTCCCAATTCACGCAACGTGGTGCCGGGACGGGTGGCGTTCAGCGTCGAGTTTCGTCACCCGGATGAACACGTGCTGGAACGGCTGGATGCGCAACTGCGCGATGAAGTTGAGGCGATTGCCCAGGCGGGCGGCTTGCAGCACAGCCTCAAGCAGATCTTTCAATACGCGCCGATCAATTTCGATGCTGACTGCATCGAGCACGTCGAGCGCGCGGCGGTTGAGTTGGGCTATAGCTACAAACGCATGATTTCAGGCGCCGGGCACGATGCCTGCTACCTGAACCGCGTGGCGCCGACCTCGATGATTTTTGTGCCATGCGTGGAGGGATTGAGCCATAACGAAGCGGAGCACATCCACCCGCACTGGGCCGAAGCCGGGGCGAATGTGCTGCTGCAGGCGATGCTGGCGAAAACCACAAAATAACGCCGCCGCCCCCTCTCGTAGGAGCGGCTTTAGCCGCGAAAGACATCACCGCAGATTTGTGGTGCCTGTTTCCCGGCTAAAGCCGGTCCTACGGGGGATGCGGGGTGCCAGCCGATCAACCCTTCCAGTTGCCGCCTTCGACAATCACGTCTTCAGGTTTGGTGTCGGCGGCCAGTTCCTTGCGCACGTACTGGTCGTAGAGCTTGAGCAGGTATTTGTCCTGGCCCAGCTTGGCCAGTTCGGTGTTGACCCAGTCGCGCAGTTCGATGTTGCCCTTCTTCACCGCCGGGGCAATCGGGGCTTCGCCGCCGAGTTTTTCCGGCAGGGTGCGGTAGCCGGGGTTTTGCTTGGCCCAGCTGAACAGCACCAGGTTGTCTTGCGCGTAGGCATCGCCGCGACCGTTGGCCAGGGCTTGCAGGGATTCGGAGTTTTTCTCGAACTTGAGCAGCTTCCAGTCCGGGTGGTTCTTGGTCAGCCACACATCGGCGGTGGTACCGGTGGTAACGATGATGGTCTTGTCGGCCAGGTCATCGAGCTTGTGCACCGGGCTGTTGTCCGGCACCAGGGCCTGAACGGCGACTTTCAGGTTGGGGTTAGTGAATTCCACCGCTTCCTTGCGCTCCGGCGTCACAGTCATGTTGGCGAGGATGATGTCGACCTTGTCGCTTTGCAGAAACGGAATACGGCTGGCCGGCTCGACAGCAACGAACTCGACCTTGTTCTCGTCGCCCAGCAGCGACTTGGCAAACTGGCGGCCGATGTCGGTATCGAAGCCGACGTATTTGCCCTTCTCGTCAACGAAACCGAACGGCGGCTTGTCGGTGAAGACGCCGACGATCAGCTTGTCGCGGGCCTTGATCTTGTCCAGATAGCTGGCCGGCGCTGCGGCGGTCGGTGCAGCGGCGGCCGGTTTGGCAGGTTTGTCGCCATTGCCGCAGCCGGACAGCAGACCGAGCCCCAGCAAAGGCAACAACAGCAGTGATCGAGCAGTTTTAAACGAGGCAGTAGTCATGTGATTTCCTAAAGGGCTCTATGGCTTTTAGATAACAGCGGCCTTGGGCGCGGTGTGCTTGCCCGGCAGGCTTTCTACATAAGAGAACTTCTCCAGAAACTGCTGCGCACGTGCGCTCGAAGGGTCGTTGAAGAAAGACTCGGGGGTTCTTTGTTCAAGGATGCTTCCGGCTTCCATGAACACGATGCGGTCGGCCACGGCGCGGGCGAAGCCCATTTCGTGGGTGACGATGAGCATGGTCATGCCGCCGCGCGCCAGATCAAGGATCACTTCCAGCACTTCCTTGACCATTTCCGGGTCCAGGGCGGCGGTGACTTCATCGAAAAGCATGACTTTGGGGTTCATGCACAACGAGCGGACGATGGCGATGCGTTGCTGCTGGCCACCGGACAACTGGCGCGGAAAAGCATCACGCTTGTCCGCCAGCCCGACTCGCTCCAGCAGCGCTTCGGCTTGGGCCAGGGCTTCCTTGCGCGGGCGGCGCTGGACTTTCAGCGGGCCGAGCAGAATGTTGTCGAGCACGGTCATGTGCGGGAACAGGTGATAGCTCTGGAACACCATGCCGATGTCCTGGCGTACCTTGCGCCAGTCGGTGCCCGGCGCCAGCAGTTGCTGGCCGTCAAAGTTCAGCTCGCCACCTTGCGCCTGCTCCAGGCCGTTGAGGCAGCGCAACAGGGTACTTTTGCCGCAGCCGCTGGGACCGAGCACGACAATGACCTCGCCAGCCTCGACCTGTAAGTCGATGGCCTTGAGCACCTGGTTGCTGCCGAAAAACTTGTTGAAGCCCTTGAACTCGATCAATGCACTCATGCTTGTGTCCAGCGCCGCTCCAGCACCCGCGAGGCGAGTGACAGCGGGTAGCAGATGAAAAAGAAAAACAGGAACAGAGCGCCGTAGATCAGCACCGATTCGTAGGTACGCTCGATGATCTGCTGGCCGACCTTGATCACATCGACCACGCCGATCAGCACCGCCAGCGAGCTGGTCTTGATGATCCGCGTGTAGATATTGATGGTCGGCGGCGTCATGCGCTTGAGCGCCTGCGGCACCAGCACATAACCGTACAACTGCAACGCCGACAGGCCAATCGACAGCCCGGCTTCACGCTGGCCACGCGGCAGCGACTTGAGGGCGCCACGGGCGACCTCGCCCACTTCGCTGGCGCCCCACAGGCTCAACACCAGGACTGCGCACCAGAAGCTGGACAGGCTCAGGCCGAAGAAGATCGGCAGGCCGAAAAACAGCAGGTACAGCCACACCAGCACCGGGATCGCCCGGAACAGCTCCAGGTAAACCCGCAACACGACATTGAGCCAGGTAATGCCCAGCGTGCTCAGCGAGCCATACAACAGACCGCCTGCGGTACTGAACAGGATGCCCAGCGCCGAAATCGACAAGGTCCGGGCAGCGCCTTCGCCCAGCAGCGGCAGCGACACCCAGAGCAGTTCAAGACCCGAACTGGCCATGTTGCAGCCTCCTTTCCAGACGGCTGAGCAGCAGCGACAACGGCAGGAACAGCAACACGCAAATCAGGGTCAGCACCGTGAGCATCTCGTAGGTCTTGTAGTACAGGGCGATGTAGCTCTTGGTGGTGTAGAGAATCTCGGGCACCGCCACGGCCGACACCACCGTGGTTTCCTTGAGCAGGAAGATGAAGTTGGCGAACAGCGCCGGCAAACTGAGGATGCCCGCTTGCGGCAGGATCACATGGCGCAGCAGTTGCCAGTCCGACAGGCCGATAGAGCGGCCCGATTCGAGTTGCGCGCTCGGCACCGCCTCAATGCCGGCCCGCAGCACTTCGGTCAGGTAGGCGCCGCCGAGAAAGGTCATGGTGATGATCGCGGCACTGAAGCCCGAGACCTTGATGCCCAGGGTCGGCAGCGCGAAATAAATAAAGAACAGCTGGATCAGCAAGGGCGTGTTGCGCGCCAGTTCGACATACAGGCCGATCAGGCGATACAGCACCGGGGTGCGGAACATCAGGATGACGTTATTGACCAGCGCCACGATTAAGGAGGTGCAGATCGCGATCAGGCCCACCTGCAATGTGACGCCCACCGCCTTGAGAAACGCCGGCAGGGTGGTAAGGATAAATGCGTAGTCGAGGGTCATTACTAAGGCTTAATAAGGCTTGGCTTGTGGCCAGTTCTATATAGCCTAATTGAGCCAATCGCCTGTCAATAAATAACCTTATTGAATAAGCATAGTGTTTTCCGCGCAAAACGCCCTGAAATGGAGCATCAGGTTTTTAAGCTCGAAATGGAATTACCAAATGTCAATTCAGTATTTCTAGCGCTAACGCTAAATCGCTACTGTAGGCCCACTTACCTCGTACCGAGAGCCTGCCATGCAAGCCACTGCCCAAATCCTCGACCTCACCCGCTTTCGCAAACGCCGTGAAGCACAGCGCCAGGCCGAGCTGATGTGGGCGATGTACAGCGCCCGGGCAAATCTCACCATGTGGTCTTTGTTTCAAGCCGAGAACAACCCGGATTTCGCCAAGGCTCGTCCATGAGCCTGTTGCGTACCGCGGCGGCGGCACAGGATGTGCAGCCCCCGGCGACCGAGTGCGCAACCGCTGATGACGATCTGATTGGTGAACGCGTCGCCCAGAACCTGCAACGCCTGCGCAGCAAACGTTACTTGTCGCTGGATGCCCTTGCCCGTTTGAGCGGGGTCAGCCGGGCGATGCTGGCGCAGATCGAGTCCGGGCGCAGCGTGCCCTCGATCAAGGTGCTGTGCAAGATTGCCAAAGGCCTGAAAGTCTCGGTGGCCGCTTTTCTGGAAACCCGCGCCTTTGAGGGCGTGGAACTGCTGCCGGTGCAACAGAGCAAGCGCCTGGTCAGCCCGAACGGCAGCTTTGTCAGCCGTGCGCTGTTTCCTTTCGATCATTCGCGACAAACCGAATTTTATGAAATCCGCCTGAGCGCGCTGGGCGAGGAAATCTCTCAGGGCCACGCAGCCGGCGTGCAGGAAAACCTGGTGGTTTCTCAGGGCGTGCTGGAAATCAGCGTCAATGAAGAGCGCTACTTGCTTTCCCCCGGTGACTCGATTTTGTTTTACGCCGACCAGCCGCATCGCTACCGCAACCCGGCCGACAGCGACGCGGTGGCGTATCTGGTGATTACCCACCCTGAACGGCTGGATTAAGCACCGCCTCGCTCAACGCGCTGCGATCGAGTTGCGCAAACGTGCGGCGCAGCATCCAGGCGGCCAGCCAGTCGGGGGTGAAGCGCATGAACAGGTTGCGCTTGTGCCAGCTCAATCGGGTGGTGGGCACGTACCAGTTGGCCATGCGCGGCGCCAGCGCCTGCAGCAGGTCGATGTCCGGGCGCAAGCGCGCTTCATAACGGCCTAAAGCGGCAGTGTCCTGACTGCGCGACAACTCTTCGGCCAACAACCAGGCACCGGTCAAGGCCATGCTCGCCCCGCGTCCCGACGCCAGGGTCAGGCAATGCGCCGCATCACCCAGCAACACCAGCCGGCCCTGATGCCAGCTCGGTAACTGCACCTGCATCAAATGGTCGAGATAGAAGCTGTCGGGCTGCGCCGCCAGGGCGGCCTGAATATCCTCATGCGCATGGGCAAACACCTCGCGCAGCCAGGCGGCGCGTTGCTCACGCGGCACGCGGCGCTGTTCGTGGTCTTGCCAGACAAACAGCGCTGCCAGCAGATCCTTGCGCATGCCGTACAGCTCAACGGTGTAACCGGGTTCGGAGAACGATACATGGCGCTCGCCGCCACGCGCCTGCTGGCCTTGCAGGGTAAACGCCGCCGCGCTGTAGCCGAGCGACTTGAGGCACTGCTCGTCACTGGCGAAGTAACGCTGGCGCAGGGTCGAGAAACAACCGTCGGCCGCCACCACAAAATCGAAGCGTTGTTGCTCGCCGTTGTCGAAGATCACCTGCACGCCGTCGGCCTGTTGCTCCAGCGTGTGCACCTGGGTATTGAAGTGAATCGGCACCTGATCGCCAAGTGCCCGGTGCAGCGCCAGCACCAGATCATCGCGACACACCGGCAGCAGGTTGGTCTGGCGCAGGTGTTTGCGATGATCGATCAGTAATACATCGCGGCCCTGGCTGTCGCGAAACTGCGTGCGCCCCAGCTCGACGCCCTTGGCTTGCAGGCCTTCGAGAATGCCCATCTGCCCGGCAATGTGATAACCGCTGCCGCCCAGGCTGAGAACAAAACCGTCGCAGCGCAGGTCAGGCGCCTTTTCGACCAGGGTCGGTGCGAAGCCGCGCTGCTTCAGCCACCAGGCGGCCGCCAGCCCGGCAATGCCGGCGCCTTGAATCAGAATCTTTGCTGTCACGAGAGGTGTCCTGTGCATCGACGATGACGGGCAAGGTTGTCGCCATGGCGGCGATGACGCGCGCGCGATCAGGCATCAAATGCGCGTGATCAGCCCTTTAATGACAAGTGTTATCATTTGGCCATTGAATACTCAGGGGCCTGTCCAATGTCCATCAACCACTACGTCGCCGATCAGCCGCTGTCCCCGACCTTTGCCAACCTGGCCGATGAAGAACTGGATATTCGTGTGCTGGATTTACAACCGACCCAGGACTGTCATATTCAGGCCAACAGCGAGCCGTCGCTGTCGATTGCCTACTACGCCCAGGGCGGCGGCTGGCGACAGTTTGCCGATACCCCGTTCATGCTGCTGAGCCCCGACACTTGCTGCCTGTACCACGGCAGCGTGGCGATTCAGGGTGAAGGCCTGCTGGCGGCCAATACCCGCGTGCGTGGGGTCAACATCAGCTTCGCCCCGCAGGTGCTGAGCCGTATCGGCATCGATCGGCATCTGCTCGACCAGGCCGGGCTGTGGGAACGACGTATTTCGGGTGACGGCCTGGCCAGAATGGTGCAGTTCCCGGCCCCGACCGTGCTGCGCAAGGTCGGCATGGCCATGCTCGATTGCCCGTTGCAGGGCGTGGCGCGGGACATCTTTTTGCGCGGCAAGGCGTTCGAGATGCTTGGCGAGATGGTCGGCTACCTGCAAAGCGCCCACAGCCAGCCGGCGGTCGGTGCGCGCGATCGGGCACGTATCGAGCAGGCCCATGGCTTATTGCAGGCACGCCCCGCCGAACCCTGGACCCTTGAAGCCCTGGCCGACGCGGTAACGCTGAATGTGCGCAAACTCAAACAGGGCTTTCGCCAGGTGTACGGCAAAGGCGCCTACGCCTTGCTTCAGGATGTGCGCATGCAGCGGGCCGCCGAGCGCCTGCAACGCGGCGAACGGGTGGTGGATGCGGCGCTGGAGGTCGGTTATTCCAACCCCAGCCACTTCGCCAAAGTGTTTCGGCGCCATCACGGTGTGGCGCCCAGCGAGTACCGCAATCGCTGCGAATCGCCCGGCAAATGATAATGACTATCAACAAATGACCCGATCACGCGCGTGACCACCCTGATCGCGCGCGCAGGCAATGCGCCGTAACGCGACCATCTGGCCATCTCTTCTGCCTCAGGTTATTGCCATGCAACGCTCTTTGCTCAGCCTTGCGGTGCTGTTCGCTATCAGCCCCTGCACGTTCGCCGACTCGGCCCTGACCCTGCCTGATTTACAGGTGACCGCCAGCAAGCGGGTGCAGGCCCAGAACCAGACCGATCTGGCCTTGGCCGTGGCCACCGAAGCAGACCTTGAGCAGGCCAATGTCTACCGCAGCGGCGAGCTGGAGCGGGTGTTTCCTGAACTGCTGGTGCGCAACACCGGTGCCGATGTGTTCCCCAGCCTGAGCCTGCGCGGCATCTCGTCCTCAGACCCGTACAATGCGCCGGTGGGCATTTATGTCGATGGCGTGCCGCAATACCTGGGTACCTTCAACCAGCAATTGCTCGACATCGAACAGATCGAACTGCTCAAGGGCCCGCAAGGCACGCTGTATGGCCGCAACGCCCATGCCGGGGCGCTGAACATCACCACCCGCCAGCCCGACGACACCCCGACCGCCACCGTGCAAAGCCGCTTCAGCAACCTGCACCAGCAAGTCGCCGTCAGTGGTTCGGCGCCGCTGGTCAGCGAGCGCCTGTATGTACAAGGCGCGGTGTACCGCGACGACACCGACGGCGACCTGACCGGCAGTGAGCACCACGGCGACAGCGACAACGGCGGCGGCCGTGTTGGCCTGCTGTTCAAGCCCACCGACGACCTGAGCCTGCGCCTGGCCTATGCCCGCGACAAACTGCGCTCGTACAACGAGCAATACCTGGCCGACGCCACCTACGGCAAGCGCCGAGCCAGCGTGCCGTTGCTGGAGTCGGTGTACGTACGCCGCGTCGAAAGCAGCAGCGCGACGCTGGACTGGAGCCTGAATGACAGCTGGCGCCTGACCGCTGTCAGTGCTCTGCAAAGCTACCGGCATGAGCGGCTGTTCGGCGACCTGGGTTTTCTGTGGCCGGAGACCCAGCGCACCGTCAGCCAGGAGTTGCGCCTGTCGACGCAAGGCGCCGAGCGGGCCTGGGACCTGGTGACCGGGCTGTACTGGCAAAACAGCAAAAGCCATTCGCAGCGGCAACCCGACAGCAGCGCGCCGTTGTTCGGCGTGTACGGTCAGGCCGACAGCCGTATCGAAAACACCGAGAAAGCCGTGTTCGGCGAATTCACCTGGCACCTGGCGCCGCGCTGGGATTTGACCCTCGGCGCGCGCCATAGCGAAGAAAAGGCCGAGACCCGCTACGTGCAGCAAAACGCGCTGTACACCCCGGGCTTCGACTACAACGGCAACGACACCTTCACCAGCACCACGCCCAAAGTCGCGCTGGGCTGGCAGGCGACGCCCGATGCGCGCCTGTACGCTTCGCTGAGCAAAGGCTTCAAGGCCGGCGGCTATAACCGCATTGGCGCCATTACCCCGGATGCGGTGGCGTACTCACCGGAAAAATCCCTGAACATGGAAGTCGGGGTCAAAGCCAGCCTGCTCGACAAGCGCGTGTGGCTCAATGCTGCGTTGTACCGCATCGATATCGACGATGTGCAGCAGTTTATCGGCGATGCCGGCACCGGCACCCAGTCGCTGGCCAATATCGGCAAGGCACGCAGCGAGGGCGCGGAATTATCTGTGGACTGGCAAGCCAACGATGCCACCCGCCTGCGCCTGGCCGGCACCCTGAACCGCAACCGCTTGCTGGACTCGACCCGCCAGGGCAATCACTTGACCTTTACCCCGCAACGCACGCTGCGTGTGTCGGCTGAGCACAGTCTGTTCTTTGCAGGTGTGCCCGGTGAAATCCGTCCCGGCGTGGGCGCAAGCTACACCGGCAAGCATTATTTCGATGTCGACAACCAGGTCGCACAAAGCGGCTACACCCTGCTCGACGCCCGCCTCGCCTGGCTGCCCCAGCCTGATCTGGAACTGGCGCTGTACGGCAATAACCTCGGTGACAAGCTGTACCGCACCTACGCCTATGAGTCGGCGCCCGGCCAGCAGTTTGCCCAGCCGGGCACCGGCCGCGAACTGGGCCTGAGCGTCAAGGCGTCGTTCTAAGGTGCGCCGCTATGTGCCCTATTGGTCCTACTACCTGCACCAAGGCATGCTCACCGCCTTGATGCTGCAAGGGGTCACGGGTTACTTCCGCCATCAGGGCCTGGACCTGGCCAGTCTCAGCCTGTTGTCGCTGACCTTTTTGCCGTGGGTGGGCAAATGCTTCTGGGCACCGTGGTGTGAGCGCCATTGCCTGGGCCTGCGCGGCAATCGTTATCTGGGCAGCCTGGTGATGCTGCAACTGGGCATGGCCGTGATTCTGCTGGTCATCAGTGCCCTTTCGCCTGCGCATTCGCTGTACCCGATCCTGTTGGCGTTGATGCTGCTGGCGCTGTTGTCGGCCACTCACGACGTGTATGCCGATGCGATCACCATCACCACCTGCGACAGCCATGAACGACCGTTCGCCAATGCCGCGCAAGTGGGCGGCAGTTACCTGGGCGTGGTGTTCGGCAGCCTGGCGTTTCTATATCTGGCTGAATACTGGGGCTGGCGCGGCGGATTTATCGCCATGGCATTGTTGTCCCTGAGCCTGTTGCTGCCGCTGGCCTGGCTACCGGCCAGCCGCGCACCGTTGTCGCACGCCGCGCCGCCGCGGCTGGATCGGCAAACGATCAAGGCACTGTGGCCGGCGCTGGCGCTGGTGGCGATTTATTACCTGGCGATGCGCGGGCTGATGGCGGTGCAAACCGTGATGCTGCTGGACAACGGCCTGGACTTCAGCCAGTTGGGGCTGGTGACTACGCTGTATGGCACGCTGGCCAGCGGTGTGGGGATTGTGCTGGGTAGCTGGATGGCCAGGCGCCTCGGCATGTGGCGCTGCCTGATGCCAAGCATGCTGATCCACGCCGGCATTGCCCTGGCGGCGGCGTTGGGCGCCCGAATAGTGAATCTGCACCTGTGGCTGGCGCTGTTTGCGCTGGTGAATATCGCCGCCGCCATCGGCTTTGTGACCTTGTACAACCTGCTGATGGGGCAAGTACGCCCGCACCAGCCAGCCACCGATTACGCCTTGCTGCAATCGACCGATGCAGCCGTGGCCATGCTCGCCTCGATTGCCGCCCTGCAGGTGGCGCATCACCTGGGTTATGCGCCACTGCTGTACGGCCTGGCCGCAATCGCCTGCGCCTGCCTGTGGCCGGCGCGGTGGTTATGCCTACGCCTCTAAAATCGCCACGGCGCGGACGAAGCCTGCCGAGGCATGGCGAATCTTGTACGGGAAGCAACTGACCAGAAATCCGCTCGCTGGCAACTGGTCGAGGTTGGCGAGTTTTTCCATCTGCCCGTAGCCGATATCACGCCCGGCCTTATGCCCTTCCCATATGAGAGAGGCGTCACCGGTTTCGGCGAAGCGTTCGCGGGTGTATTTGAACGGGGCGTCCCAGCTCCAGGCATCGGTGCCGACCACACGCACACCGCGCTCGAGCAGGTACAACGTGGCTTCGCGGCCCATGCCGATGCCGGCATCCAGATAACCGGGCTGGCCGAACAGGCTGCCGGCGCGGGTGTTGACCAGCACGATGTCCAGCGGTTGCAGGTCGTGGCCGATGCGCGCCAGCTCGGCTTCTACTTCGGCGGCAGTGACCAGATGCCCGTCGGGCAAATGCCGAAAGTCCAGTTTCACCCCCGGTTGCAGGCACCACTCCAGTGGCAGCTCGTCGATGCCGAAGGCCGGTTTGCCGCCGTCGGTGGTCGAGGCGTAGTGCCAGGGTGCGTCCATGTGGGTGCCGCTGTGGGTGGTGATCTGCAAGCGCTCGGCGGCCCAGGACTCCTGACCCGGCAGGTCTTCCATGCGCAGGCCGGGAAACATCGCGGCCATTTCCGGCCAGCCTTGCTGGTGGTCCATGTAGTCGATTTTCGGCAGCAACGGCGGCGGGTCGGTGTAAGGGTTGTTGTCCAGAGTCACCGAGAGGTCGAGCAAACGGCGTTTAGTGAGGTTCATGCAGGGCCATTCCTTTAACAGGCGTCGCACGGCGGCGGCGCGGTTGAATGTCGAGGGCGTTGCGCAGCAAGGCGGCAGCCGAGCCGTCGTGGCGAAAGCCCAGGGCGCGGGCGATGGGCGTGTGCATCGGCGGCAAGCGCCCGAACAAGGCTTCAAGCGCCGGGTCGGGCTCAAAGCCGATTCGTTCGTGGCATTGCGGGCCAAAGCAGGCGGTCAGTGCATCCAGCACTTGCTCGATGGACAACTGCAACACCGGCACTTGCCAGACGCGCTGTTCACCAGGATCAGTGAGTTGCGCGGCATGCAGCAGGTTGTCGACGCAGCAGCGTGCCGACATCCACCACGCCGTGGCCTGTGGCGACACCGGGCAGGTGTAGGCCTCACCGGCTGCGCAGGCATGCAGCAGGTCGCTCATGAAGGCCGAGCGCAAGCCGTTCGGCTGCCGGGGCCGGGCGACCAGGCCCGGCAGGCGCAACGCGCGGCCATCGAGCAGGCCGTGGCGGGTCAGGTCTTGCAGCGCGGTTTCAATCATCAGCTTGTGCGCGGCATACGACAGTTGCGGGCGCGGCAGATGCTGTTCGTCCATACGCCTGGGCAACTCGCCGCCATACACCGCAACCGTGCTGGCGTAGACAATCACCGGCGGGCGTTCGTGGTTGCGCAGCTGTTGCAGCAGTTCCAGGCTGGCTTGCAGGTTGACCTGATAACCCAGTTCGTAATTGGCTTCGGCAGCACCACCCGGCAAGCAAGCCAGGTGAAACACCACATCGACGCCGTCGGCCAGCACCCGGCGCAGCAAGGCAGCATCGCACAGGTTGCCGGGGTGACGCCGCACGCGGCGGTCGTCCGGCACATCGTCCAGTTGTTGATCGAGCAACAACAATGCGTCGATACGACGACCGCGCAACGTGCCCTCGCCGAGCAAACGCCGCACCAGTGCACGACCGACAAAGCCGTTGGCGCCGGTGACCATCACGCGCATGGCCAGCCCCCCTGCACCACGTGCTGATCGATGGCGCCAAACAGCACCTCGCCGTCCGCGCCGCGCGCTTCCATGCGCACCCGGTCGCCAAAGCGCATGAAGCCGGTGCGCGGCTGGCCGTGTTCGATCATCTCGATGGCGCGCCGCTCGGAAATGCACGCCGAGCCCACTGAGCGGTCAGCGTTCGACACGGTGCCCGAACCGATCAGCGTGCCAGCGCACAGCCGGCGGGTCAGCGCCGCGTGGGCGATCAACTGATCAAAGCCGAAATGCATCGCGCCGCCGTGCGGATGGCCGAACCACTCGCCGTTCCATTCGACCTGCAGCGGCAGATGCACACGGCCGTCGCGCCAGGCATCGCCCAGTTCATCCGGGGTCACCGCCACCGGGGCAAAGCTGCTGGCAGGCTTGGCCTGGAGAAAACCAAAGCCGGTGCGCATCTCTCTGGGCGCCAGCGCACGCAGGCTGACATCGTTGAGCTGCAGCACCAGGCGCACATGATCCAGCGCCGCTTCAGCCGGGCAGCCCATCGGCACGGCATCGAGCAGCACGGCGAACTCGCCCTCGAAATCGATGCCATGCGCTTCGCTGGGCAGCGGGATATCGGCACGCGGCCCAAGAAAATCATCGCTGGCGCCCTGGTACATCAGCGGAATACGCTCGGCGCCGTCGATGGGGTCGAGGTTGAAGGCTTTTTGCATCAGTTCGCCGTGGCTGAGAAAGCACGAACCGTCGAGCCACTGCCAGGCGCGCGGCAAGGGTGCGGCCAGTTGCGCGATGTCCAGATCGAAGGCGTGCGCGGCCTGATGGGCGTTCAGTTGCCGGTAAAGGTGTTGCAGCGCAGGCTCGACGCTTGCCCAGTGTTCCAGCGCCGTTTGCAAGGTGGCGGCGATGTCCGTCGCCTTGACGGCGCGGCCCAGGTCGCGGGACACCACCAGCAGGCAACCGTCGCGGCTGCCGTCATTGAGTGTGGCCAGTTTCATGGTGTGTTCCTTTCAATCAGTGGCTGGACGTTGTCGGGCTGGCGACGCTGCAGCAGGATCAGGCAAAGCGGCGCGAGCAGCAGTTGCACGCCGGCGATCACCAGCAAGGCCGTGGGCAGTTGTGCGGTGCTGCCGGCGGTGATCGCCAGCACCAGTAACGGGCTGACGAACTCGCCGGCAAAAATGGCCGCCGTGAATCCGCCCGTGGCGCGGCCACGCTGTTCGAAGCCGACCTGGGCCATGACCTGAGTGATCAGCGTCGGCAGCAGCAGGCCGATGCCTAGGCCGTTGATCATTACCGCCAGCGCCATCCATTCCAGGCTGGCCACCTGCGCCATCAGCGCACCGCCCAGACCTGCAACGACAAAGCCCAGTGCCAGAGCACGTGGGGCCGGCTGACGGGAAAACCAGCGAAAGCTCAAGGCCCCCAGCAGCACGCCCAACTGATTAGCGCCCATGACCATGCCGATCTGCTGCGGGGCGTGGATGTCGAGCATTTGCAGGCGATAACCGGCCTGTACCGGGACGATGAACAGGCTGACGCCGGCCAGAAAAGTCAGCACATACAGCGGGCTCAACGCGCGCCAGGGAAAGCGCTCGGTGCTGTGGCCAACAGCCTTGATCTGTACTTGTGGCTCCCAGAGCAACAGGGCCAGCAACGGCAGGCACACCAGGCCTGCGGCATACAGCACAAACGGCGTGCGCCAGCCGTGTTCGCCCAGCGCGCCGCCCAGGCCCATGAACAGCGCCGCCGACAGCGAGGTGACGACCATCTGCAAGGCAAACAGCCGCTCGCGGCGCCGGCCGTCGAAGTAGTCGCCCATCAACGTCGTGCAGCAGGTCATGATCCCCGCCTCGGCCAGGCCGATGCTGGCGCGGCTGGCGACGATCAGGTGCAACGAGTCGAGCCACAGCGGCAGCACGCCGCACAGGCTGTACAGCAACATGCTGCCCAACAGCAAACGACGCCGGCCGATGCGGTCAGCGAGAATCCCGGCCAGTGGCGCCAGCAAGGCGATCACCAGCGCCGGCAGGGTCAGGGCAATCGGCACCAGCACCGCCGCCCCCGGCGTATCGACAAAATGCGCCTGCATGCGCGGCAATACCGGGGCGATCAGCACCGCGCCCAACACCGGCAGGCAACTGCAGAACAACAGCAAGGCGGCTTGGGCGCGGCCTGCATGAGCGTGTGTATTCATCGCTGACTCCTCTTCTCAGGCCTGAACCGGCTTGCCATCGCGAACGCTGGCCGTGGATGGGCTGTCGGTTTCACGCTGCGCCTTATAGCCAGGCTCGACGACAGGGTTTTCGGCCAGCGCCACGCGCTGCGGCAACAGGAAGTAGGCCAGCGCCGGCAGCAGCACCAGCGCGCCGACCATGTTCCAGACAAACATGAAGGCCAGCAGCACGCCCATGTCGGCCTGGAACTTGATCGGCGACAGCACCCAGGTGCCGACGCCGATGGCCAGGGTCACGCCGGTCAGCATCACCACCTTGCCGGTGAACAGCAGCGCCCGGTAATAGGCCTGCGACAGGTTGGCGCCCTTGCGCATTTCGGCGAGCACGATGCTCATCACGTACAGCGCATAATCGACGCCGATGCCCACGCCCAGCGCAATCACCGGCAAGGTCGCGACCTTGACGCCCATGCCCAGGCCGACCATCAGTGCTTCGCACAGAATCGAGGTCAGCACCAGCGGCAGCACCGCGCAGACCACCGCGCGCCACGAGCGGAAGGTCACCAGGCACAACACGATCACCGCGCCGTAGACCCACCAGAGCATGTCGCGGTTGGCCTGCTTGACCACGATATTGGTCGCCGCCTCGATGCCGGCACTGCCGGCGGCGAGGACAAAGCGTGCCTGTTCGCTGTCGTTCTGTCTGGCAAACGCCTGCACGCTGTCGACCACGCGGGTCAGGGTGTCGGCCTTGTGGTCGGTGAGGTAGGCGTACAGCGTCAGCAGGCTGCAGTCGTCGTTGTACAGGCCACGCGGGGCGCCGGCGGTGACCATGTTCAGGGTCGCCTGGTTGTTGACCAGCTCGTACCATTTGGGGCTGCCTTCGGACAGGCCCACCAGCACGCGGCGGTTGAGCAGTGCCAGCGAATTGGTCGAGTCGACGCCGGCCAGGCCGCGCAGTTGCCAGTCCAGTTGGTCGACGCGCTTGAGCGTGTCGTAGGCCGAGCAGCCGCCGGGCGGGGTTTGTACCATCACCGCGAAAATATCGCTGCTGGCGCCGTAATGCTCGGTGATGAAGGCGTTGTCGCGGTTATAACGCGAGTCGGGGCGCAGCTCCGGGGCGCCGGCGTCGAGATCGCCGATCTTCAGGTGCAGGCTCACGGCAAAGCCGCCGACCGCCATCAGCGCCGCCACCACGATGCACAGCGTTGCCCAACGCCGCTGGGTGAACAGGTCGAGGGCGCGCCACAGCGCAGGTTTTTCTGCCCCGCCCGCCTCGGCCTCTTCAGCACGCAGGCTGCGCTTGGCCGCCACCGGGCTGACGCCGATGTACGACAGCAGCACCGGCAGCAGAATCAGGTTGGTGAAGATCAGCACCGCCACGCCCAGGCTGGCGATCACTGCCAGGTCCTGGATCACCGGAATCTTGATGATCATCAGCACGGCAAAGCCCACCGCATCGCAGAGCAACGCGGTCAAGCCGGCAAAGAACAGCCGGCGAAAGGTAAAGCGCGCCGCGACCAGCCGGTGCATGCCGCGGCCGATGTCCTGCATGATGCCGTTCATTTTCTGCGCGCCGTGGCTCATGCCGATGGCGAACACCAGAAACGGCACCAGCACCGAATACGGGTCCAGCTCATAACCCAGCAACGGCAACAGCCCCAGTTGCCAGACCACCGCGACCAGCGAACAGACCACCACCAGCGCGGTACTGCGCAGGCAGCGGGTGTAGCCGTAAAGCACCACGCCGGTGATGACGATGGCGGCGGCAAAGAACAGCAAAATCTGCTTGAGGCCATCGATCAGGTCGCCGACCACCTTGGCGAAGCCGGTGATGTGAATGTCCACGCCCTGCCCCTGGTACTTGGCGCGCAGGGTTTCCAGTTCATGGGCCAATGCGGTGTAGTCGAGGGTCTGGCCATCCGGAGTCTTGTCCAGCAGCGGCACGTAAATGATGCTCGATCGCTGGTCGAAGGCGACCAGCTGGCCGATCTCGTTGGAGCGCTCGATGTTGCGTTGCAGCGCCTGCAGGCTCTGCGCGCCGCCGTCGTAGCCATCAGGAATCACCGGCCCGCCTTCCAGGCCCTCTTCGGTCACGCCGGTCCAGCGCGTGGATGGCGTCCACAGCGATTTCATCGCCGCACGGTCGACGCCGGGCAGCAGGTAAATCTCGTCGTTGAGCTGTTGCAGGCTGTGCAGATAATCCTTGGCGTAGATCGAGCCTTGCGGGTTGGCCACCGCGATGCGCACCGCATTACCCAGCCCGGCCAGTTCCTGACGATGCTCCATATAGTTGTGAATGAACGGGTGTTGGTGCGGGATGGTTTTTTCAAAGCTGGCATTCAGGGTCAGGCGCGTGGCCTGCCAGCCGAGTAAAAGAGTCGCCACCAGGCACAGCAGCACAACAAGGGTACGGTGGTTGAACAGTGCGCGTTCCAGCAAGGAGCCGGAGGCGCTGTCGAAGTCGTCGAGGCGGCCGCTGGACGGCGCCGGGGAAGTCGAAACGTGCATGGGCTCAGTCCGCCGAAGATGAAGAGGATAAAGGCGTCAGACGGCGTGCGCCGGCCATGCCCACGGTGATCAGCGCGCCATCGGCGGCCTGGATCACGCCCGTCAGTGGCAGGCCTTCGGACACCGCTTGCGGTCTGGCTGAAAACTCGCCCAGGCCGCTGCGCAACAGCAGGCCGGCCTGATTGGCCAGCAGCAGTTGGTCCTGGGTCACGCGAATGGCGTTGAGCGAGGCCGGTATCGGATTGGCCAGCGCCTCGAAGCTTTGGCCCTGATCGCGGGAAACAAACAACTTGCCGCGCAGGCCACCGACCAGCAGGCGCTTGTCGGGCAACACGGCCATGCTGAAATAGCTGCCTTCATACGGGCCTTCGAGCGCTTCGAAATGCTCGCCGGCATCAGCGGAGCGCAGCAGCAGCCCTTGTTCGCCGGCGATGTACAGGTCGCGGTCCTGACGCGCCATGGCATACAAGTGCAGGCCGCCGGGGTTGGGCAACCGGGCCGATTGCGATTGCCAGGTACGCCCGCCATCGGCGGTGGCCAAGGCCAGGCCGTAGGCGCCGATCACCAGGCCGTGACCAGCATCGCTGAAACTGACGGCCAGCAGCGGTTTGTCGGCGCCATCGGCGACCAGGCGTTTGGCGGCACCGATGCGCTCGCTGTCGCCAGACGCCTCGGCGGCACGCAACTCCACCGCCGCGGCACGCACACCGTCCAGTTGCAACACCCAGTGCTCGCCGCCGTCTTCGCTGCGCAGCACCACACCGGCGTGACCGACCGCCCAACCGTTGCGCGCATCGACAAACTGCACGGCGGTCAGGCTGACACTGACCGGCACCGCCATGGCCTGGCGCCAATGCTGACCGTTGTCATCGGACAGTAGCACCACACCGCGCTCGCCCACCGCGACCAGACGATTGCCGGCGCGGGTGACGTCTTGCAGTACCGCGCGCAAGGCTTGCGGGCCTTGCACGGCGGGTTGTTGCAACGCATCCGTGGCGTGTGCTGCAAAGGCTGGCGTCAGGCAGCAACAGGTTGCCAGCAGCCAGCGGGTAAATAGCTTGTTCATTGCACGCCACCTTTATTTTCTTGTTATGGGGGAGCCGATGAAAGGTGCTTTAGCGCACGCCTTCGCCGGCCATGGCGTCGGCGGTGAACACTGAATCCTTGAACGGCGGCACGATGCGGTATTGCTCGGCCTCGCCGGCAAACAGGTCACCGGCAAACCACGCGCCCGACAGCAGGTCGTAGAAGCCGTTGGTCAGGGTCACGACCCCTGGCAGGTCGGGCAGCACCACAGGGGATGTCCAGACCACTTTGGCCAGTTGGCCACGGGCGTCGTAGCGTTCGCCAAGCACTGCCGCCCAGGTGTCTTCATCGAGGTAGTAAGTGCTCTTGGGCATCACGTGGCGCTGGCCGTTTTTCAGGGTCGCCTCGACCACCCAGACGCGGTGCAGCTCCCAGCGCAGTACATCGGACTTGAGGTGGTGGGCGTCGAGCAGCGACTCGGCGGTCGGTGCGGTGAACACCTTGTTGGCGTTGTAGGGGATGTACATCTCCTTCTTGCCTACCAGTTTCCAGTCGAAGCGGTCGGTGCGGCCGTTGAACACGTACAGTTCGTCGAAGCTCATGACGCCGGCGGTGGCCGGTGTCGGCGTGTCGCAGCAGGCGTTCGGCAGGCGGCGCACGCGGCGCTGGCCCGGCAGGTAGGTCCACACGGCGGCCTTGTCGGCGTTGAGGTTTTCCAGTCCCGTGATGGCTTCACCGGCACGCAGTGGCGGGCCGTCGTTGATCATGCGGATCGACCAGAACACGCCCTTCTCACCCGAGCCGCCGGGCAAGTACCACGGCATTTGCAGGTCGGCGCGCGAGTCATTGGTCAGCACATGCTTGCCGTCGGCGGTGGTCAGGTACTGGGTGAAGTTGGCCTGCCAGGACGCCCCGCGCCAGCGCAGCAGGTGGTTCCAGATGGCTTCGACGCCGTTTTGCGGAATCGGGAACGGAATACCGCCGGACGCACCTTCAGGCATGGCCCCGGCCGGGCCTTCGACCAGCTTGCCCTGGGTGGCGTTGGCAAAGGTGGCGTCGTACACCGCTTGCGGCGCGGCGGCGCTGCGATGGGTCGGGTAGACCTCGACCCGGTAGCTGTCGGGGTACTTTTTGAGCATCGCCTGCACGCCGGGCGTCAGCTTGTCGGCGTATTGCGCCATGTTCTGCGCGGTGATGGTCAGGGTCGGCTTGTCATTGGCGAACGGGTCGCCGCGCTTGCCGCCGGGTTTATAGGCCGGGTCCGCCTGGGTATAGCCGCCGGTCCACGCCGGAATCGTGCCGCTGGCATTGCCGGCGCGCTCGGCGCCCAGCGGGGTCAGGCTGGTTTTTAACTTCGCGGCATCTTCGGCCGACACGGCGGCCATGGCGCCATGGGCGAATAACAGGGCAGCACTGACGGCGCTGATTAACGAGACGATCTTGTAGTTGTGTTTCATCGGGCTGTCCTGGGTCAGAAGCTGCGGCTGACGGTGAAGGCGATGAAGTCGCGGTCTTTGAGCGACTGTTCGAAGGTGTAGTTGTTGCTGGCATCGAGAAAGGTGTTTTGCGGGCCGTAGTAGTGCGTGTAGGTCAGGCCCAGGTTCCAGGTGTTGAGGTAGTTGCCCTTGACCCCGATGTTGAGGTCGCCGCCGTGGTCGATGCCAAAACCGGTGCCCAATGCACCCGATGCGCCTTGGGTGTAGCTGGCGCCGACCGGCACCGAGAGGTCCAGGCCCGGGATGAACTGGCGGTACATGGGTTCGTACACCAGGCGCAGGCTGGTCGCGTCGCGATCGGCATTGGGGTCGAAGGCGTCGCGGTTCTTGCTGACACTGAGTACGCGGTTCCAGGCGATTTCACCGATAAAGCTGGCTTCACGGGCAACGAAGCTCGGCTCCAGGCTGGCCAGCCACGACAGGTTGGCGTGCAGTGTGCGGCCGGTGGCGTAAATCGGGTTGTCGCTGTTGTTGATCGCTTCGTCCGGCGCCAGCGCGTGCTGGTTGGTCGAGGCCAGTGGCTGGTTCCAGCGCGTCGACAGCTCGCCTGCGACGTTGAAGTTGCCCAGCGTGGTCGAAAAACTCGCGCCCAGTGCCGAGATATCTTCGGGGTAGACCCAGTAGAACTCGCCCGCCTTGCCGGTGACCGGGTTGAGGTTGGCAAAGTCGGTGCGCACGTTGAGCTGCGGCGCCTTGTCGTGGAAGCGGATGGCGTACAGGCCCCAGTCCACGGTTTCGGTGCGCCAGCGCAGTTGCAGGCCGCCCTGGCCCGAGTCTTTGGCCTTTTTATCCTTGCCGTGGTAGAAGGCCAGCGGCTGACCGCCCGGCATCACCGGAGCGCCCACGAACAACCGTTCTGCGCCGTCACCGAAGAAGTCGTCGTTGGAGAAATAGCTGCCGGCGGCCGGCAGGCGGCTGGCTTCCCAACTGAACTGGTAGTAGGCGCCGATCGAGACATCAGGGGTCAGTTGCATCTGCCCGGACATCTGTTGCACCGGACGAATCAGTTCCTTGAACTGGGTGTTGGGCACCGACAGCCCCTTGACCACATCGATAGGCGCCATGCCGCCGGCAATGCCGTTCATGCCGTAGAACAGGCTTTCACCCCATTGCATGGCGTAACGGCCCACGCGCCCGGACACCGGCATGTCGCCGATTTCGGTCTTGCCGAAAATGAACGCATCGAGCAATTCGCCCTTGCGCCCGTGCAACGTACGGGTGTCGTCGGTGAACTGGTCGTAACGCACCGAGGTACTGTTGCTGCGGCTCGGGTCGTTGTTGTCGGTGCCACGGTTATAGGCATCGTCGTACCAGGCCGCGCCGCTGACCCGGGCGCCGACGTTGCCGTAAGTGATGTCCATCTCCGACAGCAGATCGAGACGATTGGAAATCAGCCCCTTGCGAAAATTGCGGTCGCCGTCGTCCAGGTTCAACGAGGTCTGACCCTCGGTGAGCCGGCTGCTTGGTTCCTGAGTGCGCCAGGCGGCGCTGTATTTCAGGGTATTGTCCCAGCGCACCCGCAGGTCGGGGACGCCGGTGTCGATTTCAAACGCCTGACTCTGGCCGGCGGTGAGCGCCAGCAGGGTCATGGCCAAGGGTTTGAGCGGCGGCAGCGCGCGCCAGTGTGCACGGTGGTGAGTCAACATCGGGAACACCTCTTTTATTGTTTTTGTACGTGTGTGCGAACAAGCAATACCGGGGTTCAGATCGGCCGGGCGGTGACCTCGAGCATCTGCTTGACCAGGCCGATGCGGTCGAACGACGGGTCGCGCTCGACCTCTTTGGCGCCGGCCAGCAGCGACATCTCGCTGATGTACTTGCAGCGCTCGAAGCGCCGGCCCATGAAGCGCTGCAACTGCGCGTCCAGCGTGCCGCCGGCGGTCAATTCTTCGGCCAGCACCACGGCGTCTTCGATGGCCATGCCGGCGCCCTGCCCCAGGTGCGGCGTGGTGGCGTGGGCGGCATCGCCGATCAGCAGCACGCGGCCGCGATACCAGGGCTCGTCGACGAACACCGCTTCCAGCGGCTTGTAGACCACCTCGGCAGAATCGGTGATCTGCTCGCGCAACTCACCGATCAGGCCGCCGAAACCGGCCAGCCGCTCGCGCAGTTCAGCGGCCAGGCCGGCCTGGTCTTTCCACGGGTTACCCGGCTCGTGAGAGGTGGTGAACAGGTACATCAGGTCATCGGCCAGCGGCACCAGGCCGGCGTTGCCAGCGGGGCCCTGATAGTTGGCCAGGTGATCGAGGCCGCCGCTGCGCTTGAAGTTGTAGCGCCACACCGACTGCCCAGTGAAATGCGGCTGGTAGCGGTCGCCGAAGACCAGGCTGCGCACTTTGGAGAACAGCCCGTCGGCGCCGACCAGCAGGTCGTAACGGCCCTGGCGGCCATCGCTGAACAGCACATCGACGCCCTCGCCGTCTTGCGTAAAGCTTTCGATCGAGGAGCCCAGATGCACCTGGGTACCCAGTGCAATGGCAGTTTCGCTGAGGACTTTATGCAGCGCCCGGCGCGAGATACCAACGTTGGCGGGGTACTCGGGGCCTGCCAGACGCTGGCCTGGAATGCGCACCAGCTGCTGGCCGGCGGTTGAGTAGATGGCGACGTCTTCAAAGGCGAAGGCCGCATCGAGGTAGGCATCAAGCAAGCCCAGACGGTGCATTTCGCGCACCACGTTGCTTTGCTGGATGATGCCGACGCCGTAGACCGTCCATTCGGTTTTCAGCTCGACCAGCTCGACTGCAATTCCTTTGCGGCGCAGGGCAATGGCGGCGCACAGCCCACCGATCCCGCCGCCGACGATCAACACGTTGCTCACCGTATTCATGGCATTTTTCCGTTTTGTTCTTGTTATTTCCGCATTTCAAATGCGGGCCTTCCTGTGCCTGGGCACAGCTTCCCGGTGTGGCCGGGCTTTTACCAATCGTGTCAGTGGATGCGAGCTATCACGCGTCGCGATACCTCAGTCGCCCAGTAGCGCCAGCGGCACTAGCAGCCAGCCGTCCTGCTCTTGATGCTGCAAAGCCCGTAATGCCTGCCCCAGACACGGTCCGTACACGCATTCGCCGGTATCGGGGCGAAAGCGGGCGTTGTGGGCGTAACACACCACCCACTGGCCATCGGCGCTGAGAAAACGGTCCTTGCGGTACTCCAGCGGCGTGTGCAGGTGCGGGCACTGGTTCAAGAACACCCGCACGCTGCCGGCATGGCGCACGGCAAACAGGCTGTCGGCGCCGCGCCCTTGCGGGTCGAAGCCGCGTGCCTGGCCCTCGGTCAACTCATCGAGCCGGCACAGCGTTGCGCACGCCACCGCTTAGTCCTTTTTCGGTGGCGGGCCGCCGGGTGCCCATTTTTCCCGCGAGGTAAACAGGAACAACTGCGAGTTGTCCGCCGACATCGGCGCCTGGCGTGCGGCCCACTCGTCGTCATGGCGGTCCATGTCGGCGTCGTACTCGATGTGGCAGCCCAGCGGCGAGTTGAAGTACCAGAACCAGTTGGAACCCAGCATGTGCCGGCCCGGCCCCCAGAAACTGGTCCAGCCCTTGTGCTGGAAGCGTGTGCCGGCCAACAGCACTTCGGTGCCGCTGCCCATATGAAAGGTGAAGTGCTCGCAGCCCTGCATGTGCGGCGGGGTCTGGATCATGAACAGGCAATGGTGATCGTCCATTCCGGCGGTGCGCATGAACGGCCCGACACCGATAAAGCTGTCGGTGGTGACAAAGCCCAGGCGGTCGCGATAGAAGGCTTCGCCCTTGGCCGCATCCGGCACGAAATACACCACGTGCGACAGCGTGCGTGGCAGTGCCTGCATGTCGGCGGTGATGCCCAACTGGTTGAGCGGGCGTTGCGGCTCACTGCCGGGCGCGTTGGTCAGGTCGGCCGGTGCCTGGAATGCGCGGCGGCAGGTGACCTGAAAGGCAATGGCAAAGCCCAGGTCGTCGACGCTGTGCAGCACACCTTCGGCATCGCGGCGCACGTCGCGGTCGCGGCCCAGTTCGTCCGCAATGGCATCAAGATCGCTGCTGGAGGCCACGCCATACACGGTTTCGCGCAGCGACGGGGTCGGCCCAATCGCCGGTGGCAGTTCAGGGTCATGGCCGTGGCGAATGACAATCGCCGTGCCGTCGAGGGCTTCGAAACGCCCGCCGTCGGCGTCCAGGTGGGTGGCGTTCAGGCCGTAGTCACGCAGGCAAGCGGCGCAGGCCTGGATATCGTCGACGCCGAAGATCAGGGCATCGAGTCCAAGGATGTTCATGGCGGGCACTCCATTCGATTTGTTATTGAGTTGCCGAGAAGGTTGATGGCAGGCATGGCCCGCTGACCAATCGTGTGTAGGGATGTGAGGCATCGACAATCGCGATACCTGAAGGCCGGTCCATGACAGTGGGCGTTTACCGGCCAGTGACGGTTGCCCGGGATTGACGTAGCAAAAATGTCGGGACAAGGTATCGACAAAATAACTACAAGAACCTCGAGGTATCACCGTGCGCTTCAACCACCTGGACTTGAACCTGTTGGTCGCCCTGGACGTACTGCTCGAAGAGCAGAACATCACCCGCGCCGCCGAACGCCTGCACATGACCCAATCGGCTACCAGTGGCGTACTCGGCCGCTTGCGGACCTTTTTCGAAGATGAGTTGCTGGTGCAGGTCGGGCGCAAGATGCAACCCACCCCCTATGCCCTGGAGCTGGCGGCGCCGGTGCGCGAAGTGCTGCTGACCATTCGCTCCTCGATCACCGCCAAGCCGGTGTTCGACCCGGCCACCAGCAAGCGTCACTTTCGCCTGGTGACGTCCGATTACCTGATCAGCGTGCTGTTCGCCCAGGTGATCCAGAAGATTCACCATGCCGCCCCGTCGATCACCTTCGAAATGCTCAGCCCCGGCGACAGCGGCGCCGAACTGCTGCTGCGTGGTGAGGTGGACATGATGATCGCGCCCGAGCGCTACATCATTGAAGGTCACCCGGCGCAGTTGTTGTTCGAAGAAGAGCACGTGTGCGTGGTCTGGCGCGACAACCCCGAGGTTGGCCAGAGCCTGACGATGGAGCAGTACATGCAGATGGGCCACATTTCGGTGGGCTTCGGGCGCAACCGGCATTTGAGCATCGAGGACTGGTTCATGAGCCAGTACAACTTCAATCGCCGCCTGGAAGTGATCACCAACGACTTCAATACCCTGCCGCAATTGCTGGTCGGCACCCACCGCGTGGCGACCATGCACCGCCGCCTGGCCGAGCTGTATGCGCGCTATCTGCCGCTACGGATATTGCCGGCACCGGTGAAAATTCCGGTGATGCGCGAATACATGCTCTGGCACCGAAGCATGGAAGGCGACCCGATGCACCGCTGGCTGCGCGAGCGGATTCGCGAGTTTATCCAGAGCGTCGATCAGCCTGCCGAGGCGTTGCGGGCGGTGGGGTAGACCATAGATAGAATGTCTTTGCCCGGCTCAAGCAACACCGGGCAATGGCGACAGGCTCTAGAAAACCCTTTTGGGCACTGCAACACCGCCTTTCCTGAGAATTTCCGCTTCCACTCGAAAAATATCCGGCACATTGATTTTCCCGTTCTTGCGAACTTCCATTACGCCAACGTCGCGCATCGAAGACAGCAAGGCTGAGGGCTCGTCGCCAGATAAGAAACGCACAGGAGTGGCGTGAGGTTTGGGATCACTTGTAATCCTGGCCCTTACTCCTGCCTGTTCCCAAAGCGCAAAAAGCTGATCTTCTTCAATGGGCACGAACTGGCGGCGCAAGGCCTCAAGGGCCGGTTGAATCCACGGGTAGTCCTCGTAAAGCTCGGCAAGGCGGCTGGTCGAGGCAGAGCGAACACCATCCTGTAAGCCAAGGTGATCCACTGCCTTGCCTGACGGCGCCGGATCATGTTCCGCAGCTTTTTTCCAAGCGACAAGAAAACTACGAGGTGAGCACGTTTGAGCCGCATCGCTCAGATGCAGAGGTACCCAACTGTAGACGCGACCACGCTTTTTGTTGGCGCCCATAAAAGCGCCGGCAATAGCGTTAATTAGATGCTCCTGCGCATCGATATCCGTGGTATCCACGCCCTGTTGGGGTAAAGCCTGGGTAGCCTGGATGCTTTGAGCCAATGCTTTTATGGGGTTCCGCGATTGGCTATCCAGCAATAATTGAAAAAGCAGCAAACCATAAAGCTCTGAGGGTCGCCACACGAGATTGACATGGTCATTTCTGATTTTCGAACTGTCTGGGAAGCGAAAAAGCTCCTGGTCAGAAAACTGATCCACACGCATGAATATTTTGGCGCGAATGGCCGTGAACGATTGAAGGCCTACCGCCAGAATTAACAAGGCGCGAGTGATATCGCTGATTTGTTTCCAATCACCCTGTATTCGATCGAGGGCGTCGAAAACAATGACCAGCACTGAACCCGAGGCGGCGAGCGTGTCATCCAAAAGAGACAGCTCATGGGAATAGAGTTGCGGATCGGCTGAAAGCCTGGCGATGGTGTCCTCTAAGGAAAAGGACTGTCCAGACATGTTATAGACTGACGCAATTCTTGTCAGTACTGCCCGCCATATGAGCTCAGCGGGAATTCCCTGCTTGATAAAAAACGCCAGTTCGTCAACGGTTGGCGCAGTAGCACTGACTTTAACAGAGCCGTTGAAGCCCACCACGACGTTGGCTTTCTCCAATTGACGAAAGCCATAAACATTGGCAAGCCGTTGCCGCAAGGAGGGTTGCAGCAGTGCGTGCGTCCAAAAGCTTTTTCCGGCTCCGCGGTTACCGACCACCAACTGCCGCCGCAGATCCAGTACGTTTCGATGCCCTTTAGGCAAGAAGGCGCTGTTGACATCGATTTCCTGGTTCGGCTCGACCCGGGGGGCAGGGTCAAACGCCGCCATGGCAGCGCGAATGTGCGAAAAGTCAGAGAGGGTTGTCATTGGGGCGCTCGTGATCGGTCATGCTCGACTCTATTAGTTCATCAACTTTATTCAAAAATGGACGATACGTTTGTTCATAGAAAGCGCTCTCTAGTTGACTTGGACGTAGAAGAGGGTCGAAGTCCAGGAAGTTTTGTGTGAATGGGATCATTAACGGCTGGTGAGGTGCTGTCAAATCATCCTGAGCGAAACGAAGCGCATCGCCGACCTCTCCCGAGAGGTCCTCTTCATCGTATATATGCTCAGAAAACAACTCGAAGACTTCTTCTGAAAAAAGCGCGATGGCGTCTTTATTCATGCTCGCCTTGGCGTAGACCGGGCGCAATGTGGATCGCCACTCGGCATCGCCACCGGCGGCTTTGTCTCGCTGCGCCAGCAACTGAAAGGCTGCGAACAGCTTGCGATAACCTTGGTACGTTTGCCGTTGAGCCGTGCCAAATAAAAAAACCGTAGCCCCCAGTCCCAACACAGCGGGCGCCGCCAACTCAGATAGACCCGCCCTGCTGTCAATCAGCACCGCATCGTACTGGTCACGCTGGGTCACGGCGTCAATCATGCGAGAGATTTGGCGATCCACGGTGACCACACCGGCACTGTCGATATCCTCAGTCATTGCTCGGGAAAGCTTGGGCAGCACATTTTCGGGATAGTGATCGGAGGCAGTGCCGAGTGCCGGCATGACATCAACGCGCCCGCCTTCTGCTGTAGTAAGGTCACTGGTACCGATGAAATCGCCGAGGCGACTAGCGGGTATACCCACTATGCCGTTATCGACAAGATAGTCGATCACACCATATTTGGGGGTTCGATCATCTGACAGCAATAGCTCGCCCAGGCCAGGTGCTTCCAGGTCGAGATCGATGACCAACACGTTACGGCCGCGCCGCGCCAAATCTGCGGCGGCGACAGCCAGCGCCGTTGA
Organism: Pseudomonas sp. 3A(2025); assembly: GCF_054589175.1. Taxonomy (NCBI): domain Bacteria; kingdom Pseudomonadati; phylum Pseudomonadota; class Gammaproteobacteria; order Pseudomonadales; family Pseudomonadaceae; genus Pseudomonas; species Pseudomonas sp. 3A(2025). The sequence continues at coordinate 138,453 of NZ_BAAILM010000010.1, forward strand.
GCGGCCAACCCCGCCCTTGAGCGTGGCAAAGACGAAGCGCGGTGGATGGCTCACTTCGGCAGCAGGGGCGTTGAGCCAGCCAGACCCAACGATACGCCTGTCAAGCAGCGTGTAAAACTGATCTTCAACGCGGATGGGTATTGCATCAGACGCCTCAAGCACGGCTTGCGCACCGGGGCCATCAGAGAACCGTACAGCCCCTCCTTGTCGTGCATAGCCACCCAGTTTTTCAGCAACGCTTGCATTAAGCGCGTCATTTTCAGAGTCGCTTTGTGCCAGCCGCGATGAGACGAATGCCAGTCGGCCAGATGCATCTCTAACGATGACTCCACATTGCGCAAATTCAGCCCCGGCCTGATCGGCCAGTGTCGAGATCAGCAAAGGGAGCGCTTGGTCGAAAGTGATCTGTGAAGTCATAGGTTATCCATCCGAGCGATTAACTGTTGCGCACTAGACTTCCAGGCGGTGACTTTTAATGGATTGATTCTGACAGTGGATGAGTAGCGCATATTGGTATGCCAAGCGTCGAACAAGGCGCCATCTTCAGCAATCTGCATCAGCTCACCGGCTCGACGGCCGTGAAGTTGATCTTTGAGGACGGTCTTGAGGGCTGGAAAATGCTCGAAGAAGGCATTTCCTTTACGAGGTTCGGCAGGACGCATACCGCTGTCCAGCATCATTGCTTTGACGGCAAGTTCTCCCGCCAGTCCAAACAAATAGCCGGCAACGGCATTGCACCCCGGCTGCTTGCCACTATCGGTGACGGCATGAAGCTCAAGGGCTGCCGTCAAATGGCGGCGGGCAGATCCTGAGGGGTTCTGATCGTAATCCAAAGCATTGCTCCACTCGGAATGTGTCGCCTTTCATCACAGTCTCGACGCACATCAGGGCTGGTTCGATTAAGTCTCTCGGCATGGGCGCAACTGCGCCGGAAGGTCGGCGAGCAGTGTACCTCAGTTGCTCGATTACCCGGCGGCCATCGCGTTTGGCGATACCTCGCATCCCCCGTCGCGATTGGCCATACCGTGTTGTGCCTGCGTACCTTCACCGGGTACGCGTCCTGCCTGTTGATGGACGCCGGATCTTTCGACAGCACAAGGACAATAAAAAATGTTCCGTTACTTCCCCACCAATTACGTCTGGAATCTCTCGGTGGACCTGGCCATCGAAATGGGCGCCCGTATGGGCGAGATCGAGGAGATGTGTGCGCCGCTGCAAGAGGCCGCCAGACAGCCCGACGCCGCCGGCACCCGTGCCTTTCGCGAGACCTGGGCGAAAATGGCCGACAAGCTGTGCGGCCTGGCCGAAGAGGACGAGGCGGCCGGGCGCTTGTTGTCGGCAGGCGAGAAATACAACCGCGCCGCCACCTATTACCTGACCTGCGAACGCCTGCAAGCTCACGGTGCACCGGGGCGCGAGGCGTTGTATCAGCGTTTTCTGCAGACGTTTGCCCAGGGCATCGCGCTGTCGAACGAGAACTGCCAGCGGGTCGAAATCCCCTATGAAGGCACGCACCTGAGCGGCCTGTATGTACGCGCTGAATGCGTTGAAGGGCCAGCGCCGCTGCTGGTGCAGGTCAACGGCCTGGATTCGACCAAAGAGATGAAATACCGCGTGGGCCTGCCAGCCTGGCTGGCCAGACGCGGCGTGTCGTCGCTGATCATCGACCAGCCCGGCACCGGTGAAGCGTTGCGCCTGCACAACCTGACCGCCCGCTACGACAGCGAACACTGGGCCAGCCGCGTGGTGGACTGGCTCGAAACCCGTGAAGACGTCGACGCCAAGCGCATCGGCATGGAAGGTGTGTCACTGGGCGGCTATTACTGTCCGCGCGCCGTGGCCTTCGAGCCGCGTTTTGCCTGCGGCGTGGTCTGGGGCGCCAACCATGACTGGCGCGACGTGCAGAAGCGCCGCCTGGAAAAGGAAGGCGACTTCCCGGTGCCGCACTACTGGGCCCACGTGTGCTGGGTGTGGGGCGCCAGCGATGTCGATGAGTTCATGAGCATTGCAGAAAACGTGCACCTGGATGGCGTACTCGACCGTATCAAGGTGCCCTTCCTGGTGACCCACGGTGAAAAGGACTCGCAGATCCCGCTGAAATGGGCGCATCGCACCTATGAACAACTGGTCAACAGCCCCAAACGCGAGCTGAAGATCTTCACCGAACGCGAAGGCGGCGTGCAGCATTCCAGCTTCGATAACAGCATCAACGCCGGGCAATTCATTGCCGACTGGGTCGCTGAAACGCTGGGTGGCCGCACGCGCTGATTACCCTCAGGTGTAAACCCGGTCCAGCCGGTGCTGATGGGTATCGAACTGATCGAGGACATCCTGAACGATCTGTTCTTCGCTGAAGCCCATCAGGTCGTATTCCTGGCTGCCGTTGTACAGGTAGACCTCGGCGCGGTAGAAGCGCCGGCGCACTTCGTTGTCGCCTTCACGGGTGACATCGTCGGGCGCGGCCAGGTAGCCGTCCAGGCTGACTTCATAAACGAAGGGGTTGCCCTCCTCCATTTCGATGCGCAGCCCCATCATCGAGCGCGACTGGCCGACCCGGCTCAGCACCTCGAAGCCTCTGCCCTGCAACTGCGTCACGGCCTGCTTGAGCGCGGGGCTGACGTGCTGGTCCATGAAGCACTGCGCGGTGGCCTGGTTGGGTTGCAGGTCGAGCTGGCTCAGGCGCTCGGCAAACCCGCGACGGCCGCGAGCGGCAAGTTCGGCGTGGGTCTGCTCCAGCAACTGGTCCTGGCGCATGGCCTTGTACAGCCCGTACATGAACACCGCCAATACCAGCGAGAACGGCAGGCCGGCGAGCACCACCATGGTCTGCATCGCTTCGAAGTTGCCGGCGAACAACAGCCCGATGGTCACCAGGGTGATGATCGCCGACCAGACGATACGCATCCAGTGCGGGGCGTCTTCATCGACACCGCCGCCCTTGCACGACAGGTTGGCCATCATTACCGCACCCGAGTCGGCCGGGGTCAGGAACAGCACAAAGCCGACGAAAATCGCTACACCCACCACGATTTTGGCGCCAGGGTAGGATTCGAGCAGCTTGTAGATCGACATCGACGGCTGTTCCACCGCGATGCGGCCCAGCTCGGTCGCGCCTGAGTTGATCACCAGGTCCAGCGCGGTATTACCGAAGATCGACAGCCAGGCCAGGGTGAAGCCCAGCGGGATCAGCAACACGCCGGCGACCAGTTCGCGCACCGTGCGGCCACGGGAGATACGCGCGATGAACATGCCCACGAACGGGCCCCAGGAAATCCACCACGCCCAATAGAACACGGTCCACAGGCCCAGCCAGCGCTCGGACCTGGCCGGCGTGTTTTCGTACACGTACAGGTCAAAGGTCTTGAGTATGACCCCGTCCAGATAATCGCCCAGGTTCTGCACGAAGCCATTGAGCAAATGCAGGGTTGGCCCGTTGAATAGCACGAACAGCAGCAGGCCGCTGAACAGCACGATATTCAGGTTCGACAGGCGGCGAATGCCGTTCTCGACACCAGACACGGCGGCGATGGTCGCCACCGTGCTCATCACCAGAATGACGATCAGCAGGTTGGTGTTGTTGTGCTCGATGCCGAACAGGTACTCAAGCCCGGAGGCCACCTGCATGGCGCCGATGCCGAGGTTGGTGACCAGCCCCAGCAAGGTGACGAACATGCCGAAGATGTCCACCGTGTTGCCGGCCAGGCCCTTGACCCAGCGCTCGCCCATCAGCGGATACAGCGCCGAACGCAGGGCCAGCGGCTGGCTGTGGCGGTAGGCGAAATAGGCCACCGACAGCCCGACCAGCGCATAGATCGCCCAGCCGTGCAGGCCCCAGTGCAGGAAGGTCAGTTGCAGGCCCTGGCGTGCCGATTCCAGGCTGGCCGGCGCGCCTTGGGGCGGATTGAAATAGTGGTCCAGCGGCTCGGAAGCGCCGAAATACAGCAGCGAAATACCGATGCCGGATGAGAACAGCATGCCGGCCCAGGCGCCGTAGCTGAAGTCGGGGCGGTCGTCCTTGCTGCCCAGCTTGAGTTTGCCGAACGAGGTGAAGGCAATGCCGATGACGAACACCAGGTAGGCTCCGATCATCAACATGTAGTACCAGCCGAAACTTCGCGACAGCCACGCCTGAGCCTGGCTCAGGACGCGGCCTGCGGTTTCGGGGACAGCGATCAGCAGGGCAGTCAATAACAGGACCAACAGCGCCGAGGTGAAAAATACGACGCGGTTGACGGTCGGCTTCTCGGTGGAAGCCTTTATGAGGGAGGCAGAACTCATTGCACGCATGCTCCAAAGCAGAGCGGTAGAAAGTGAGCAGACCCGTGTTTCAGGCCTGCCGCCTGTGTGTCAGCACCGATCGGCGTGTGGGCGTCAGGCAACGCCGCAGGCTCGTCTCTCTATGGAGCTTTTGCACAAAAGTGCATGAACCCTTGCCCAGATGTAACGAAAAAGCGCGAACGTCTTTCGTCATGCTCTGTCACAAACCTTACAGGACGCCTTTCTACACACCCTTGACTGGTCCGAAAACCTGTCAAGGGTGGCAGATTGTCGCAGAGCTTATTCTTTACTGATTGAGCGTTCAACATAAATAAAGTAGGCTAGTTTTAGTCCACCTATGCACTTGCGAGAACCCTATGGCCCGTTTTGAAACGCAAAAACTCTATATCGATGGCGGTTACGTTGACGCCAGCGGCACAGAAACCTTTGACGCGATCAACCCTGCCACCGGCGAAGTGCTGGCCAAGGTCCAGCGCGCTACTGCGGCTGACGTGGAGCGTGCCGTCAAAAGCGCAGAGAAAGGTCAGAAAGTCTGGGCAGCCATGACCGCCGTCGAGCGTTCGCGCATTCTGCGTCGCGCCGTCGATATTCTGCGCGAGCGCAACGATGAGCTGGCGCAACTGGAAACCCTCGACACCGGCAAGGCCTATTCGGAAACCCGTTATGTCGACGTCGTGACCGGCGCCGATGTGCTGGAATACTACGCAGGCCTGGCGGTCGCCATCGAAGGCGAGCAGATTCCGCTGCGCGACACCTCGTTCGTCTACACCCGCCGCGAACCGCTGGGCATCACTGCCGGCATCGGCGCCTGGAACTACCCGATCCAGATCGCCCTGTGGAAATCGGCCCCGGCGCTCGCGGCCGGCAACGCAATGATCTTCAAGCCGAGTGAAGTCACCTCGCTGACCACCCTCAAGCTGGCGGAAATCTTCACCGCCGCAGGCTTGCCCGATGGTGTGTTCAACGTGCTGACCGGTAGCGGCCGCGACGTGGGTACCGCCCTGACCGAACACCCGCAGATCGAAAAAATCTCGTTCACCGGCGGCACCAGTACCGGCAAGAAAGTCATGGCCAGCGCTTCGGCGTCGAGCCTCAAGGAAGTCACCATGGAGCTGGGCGGCAAGTCGCCGCTGATCATTTTCGACGATGCCGACCTGGATAAAGCCGCCGACATCGCGATGATGGCCAACTTCTACAGCTCCGGTCAGGTGTGCACCAACGGCACCCGCGTGTTTATCCCGAGCGCGCTGAAAGAAGCCTTCGAAGCCAAGATCCTGGAGCGCGTCAAGCGCATCCGCATTGGCGACCCGACTGACGAAAACACCAACTTCGGCCCGCTGGTGAGCTTCGCGCACATGGAAAGCGTGCTGGGCTACATCGCCAAGGGCAAGGAAGAAGGCGCACGCCTGCTGCACGGCGGCGAACGCCTGACCGAGGGCGCACTGGCGCAAGGCGCTTATGTAGCACCGACGGTGTTCACCGACTGCACCGATGAAATGACCATCGTGCGTGAGGAGATCTTTGGCCCGGTGATGAGCATTCTCAGCTACGACACTGAAGAAGAAGCCATCCGCCGCGCCAACGACACCGACTACGGCCTGGCTGCCGGCATCGTCACCCAGAACCTGACCCGCGCCCACCGCGTGATTCACCAGCTTGAAGCCGGTATCTGCTGGATCAATGCCTGGGGCGAATCGGCCGCCTCCATGCCGGTCGGCGGCTACAAGCAATCGGGCGTGGGCCGTGAGAACGGCATCCTGTCGCTGGCCCAATACACCCGGGTCAAATCGATCCAGGTCGAACTGGGCGATTACGCGTCCGTCTTCTAGGAAGACGGCAGCGTCAAGTTATGAGCCGCAAGCTTCAAGCTTGAAGCTGCGGCGTCTTGAATACATGCATTATCAGGAGCACCCCCGACAAGCTTGCAGCTCATCACTTGCAGCTTGTCGCTGAGGGGCGCTCCGCAAGGAGTCCCCTTATGTCTGAGTTCGATTACATCATCATTGGTGCCGGTTCCGCCGGTAACACCCTGGCCGCCCGCCTGACCGAAGATCCAGGCGTCACTGTCCTGCTGCTGGAGGCCGGTGGCCCGGACTATCGCCTCGATTTTCGCACCCAGATGCCGGCGGCGCTGGCCTTCCCGCTGCAAGGTCGCCGCTACAACTGGGCCTACGAGACCGATCCCGAGCCGCACATGAACAACCGCCGTATGGAATGCGGTCGCGGTAAAGGCCTGGGCGGCTCTTCGCTGATCAACGGCATGTGCTACATCCGTGGCAACGCCATGGACTTCGACGGCTGGGCCAAACTGCCAGGCCTTGAAGACTGGGCCTACCCGGATTGCCTGCCGTATTTCCGCAAGGCTGAAACCCGCGATATCGGCCCCAACGACTGGCACGGCGGCCAGGGACCGGTGAGCGTGACCACGCCTAAAGCCAATAACAACCCGTTGTTCGCCGCGATGGTCGAAGCCGGTGTGCAAGCCGGTTACCCACGCACCGACGACCTCAATGGTTATCAGCAGGAAGGCTTCGGCCCGATGGACCGTACCGTTACGCCGAATGGCCGCCGCGCCAGCACCGCACGCGGTTACCTGGACACTGCCAAACAGCGTGACACCCTGACCATCGTTACCCACGCCACCACCGACCGCATCGTCTTCGAAGGCAAGCGCGCCGTGGGCGTCAGCTATCTGGTGGGCAATTCGACCACGCCCGTACTAGCCAAAGCACGCCAGGAAGTGCTGCTCAGCGCCGGCGCCATCGCCTCGCCGCAGATCCTGCAACGCTCCGGTGTCGGCCCTGCCGAACTGCTGAAAAAACACAATGTGCCGCTGGTTCACGACCTGCCCGGCGTCGGTGAAAACCTGCAGGACCATCTGGAGGTGTACATCCAGTACGCCTGCACCAAGCCGGTGTCGCTGTACCCGTCGCTGCTGTGGTGGAACCAGCCGGCCATCGGTGCCGAATGGCTGTTCAACGGCACCGGTATCGGCGCCAGCAATCAGTTCGAAGCGGGCGGTTTCATTCGTTCGCGGCCTGAGTTCGAGTGGCCGAACATCCAGTACCACTTCCTGCCGGTGGCGATCAATTACAACGGCAGCAAAGGCGTACAGGAGCATGGCTTCCAGGCGCACGTTGGTTCGATGCGCTCACCCAGCCGTGGGCGGGTACAGCTCAAGTCCAGGGACCCGCACGACCATCCAAGCATCCTGTTCAACTACATGGCCAGTGAGCAGGACTGGCAAGAGTTTCGCGATGGCATCCGTATCACCCGCGAAATCATGGCCCAACCGGCGCTGGACCCGTATCGCGGCCGTGAAATCAGCCCTGGCCTGGACGCTGTGACCGACGAGCAACTCGACGCCTTCGTACGAGAGCATGCCGAAACCGCGTACCACCCGTCGTGCTCGTGCAAGATGGGCACCGATCCGCTGGCGGTGGTCGACGGCCAGGGCCGTGTGCATGGCCTGGAAGGGCTGCGTGTCGTGGATGCGTCGATCATGCCGGAGATCATCACCGGTAACCTCAACGCCACCACTATCATGATCGCCGAGAAGATCGCCGACCGCATTCGCAACCGCGCCCCGCTGGCGCGCAGCAATGCCAAGTACTTCAAGGCCAACGGCGCCCCGGTACGCCGCGCTCCGATGCGCCCGACCGAGCACACCGAAGGCCTGGCGGCGGCGCAAGTGCTGCCGGTGCAAGCCCCGCTCGAGCCTGTTGCTCATTGATATAACAGCCTGCAGGGTCGCATGGCCTGATGGAATTACCCACGCTGTCGATGAACTCGACAGCGTGGTCAACAAGTCAACGCCGCTTACCCCACTCAGCCGACCGTGTAGCTAATCGCGGCATAGTAGCTTTTTGCGTAACTTGCCACGAGATCGGCACTTTCCAGCCCGTTGATAATTTTGCGCGCCTGCACCCAGTTGCTCTTGGACTCGTTAAAGAAGTCAGAGAGCTTTGCAGAAGTGAAGAGACCACTGCGCATGCCTACAAACAGCACTTTAAGTGCCGTATCGAGCGCCATTGCCTGATCGGGATGAGTGATGAGATCAACCTTGATAATCGCCCCCACCCTTTGATAGTTGGCCTTGTGCGTGAGCTGGACAAACCCTCGCCCCAGCCATGAGTCACCGTTAGCATCGCGCCGCCAATAGGGCGTTTTAACCCACGGTAATTTACCGGCGGCCCAAGCCTTCTCAAGCCGGTTAATAGCCTCGTCGTCCGTGGCTGCGAAGGTTTCACGGACGGGGTGCATGGTTCTACCGGTCTCGTGGTGTGTCGTAGCAAGCATGTAGGCCAGCCATCGATCATCCCCCTCAGGAGACTCCGCCTCCCACTTGTCAAGGATCGCATTCAGCCCATCGCGCTGCCCCTGTATGAGCGAGCCCTTGAATAAAGACTCACGGATATGGTCGAAGAAAAAATCCCTGTTGATGCCCATGAAAACTCCTGAACACGATCGTCATGAAAAATAATCGGCAGCGCTGGCCTGTCGAACAAACACGTCAGTACAGTTGACTGTTACTCTCGATGTTTACTGCTTTGATATTTTAATACGTTGCCGAAAGCGGCAGCGTAGCAAACGCTCTGCATCATTCAAATCAATCGAGAAAATTATTTTTCCTACCGGTTATATTCGCCCTGTTTTCAAAACTGCCTGACACTCACTGCCACGTGACCTCGTTGCGTGATCGACGCCATGCAAGTACAGGAGCTGGAAACCTACCGGATAGTAGTTCTGCTGGTGATAACGCACCTCTGCGACGGCTGTTTGCACTTCATCGGCCAGATACAACACCCCGAAGCTGCCATTACTGAAACGCGACCCGGCCGGGTTGACGTGGGTAAACGGGGCGGTGGCATACGAGCAGCCGGCAATTGCGAAAGAAATCTCCTGCAAGGCGATCAATTCGATGCGCCCCACCTCGTTGAGCACGCGCGGGTTGGTCAGCGCCTGAATCTGATACAACGCCTCAAACTCGGCTGCATCGGCCACGTCGTTGAACAGATCGATGGGCGGAAAACGCGAGTTGACCAGACGATGCGCTTGCAGCGCCTGGTCCGGGCATTCGGCCAGCTCAGCGGGCATCACCATTGCCCACCCCGCAGCGCATCGATGCGCCGGAAGGTGTCGTACAGCGAAATAATGAATCCATAGACTCAAAACCAGCCCGACGATCTACCGCACGCTCCGATGCGCCGGCCGTGGCAGCCCCAAGTGCTCGCGCAACGTGTGCCCGCTGTACTGCTCACGAAACAACCCATGCTTGCGCAGGATCGGCAACACACCGTCGACAAACGCATCGAGCCCTTCAGGAAAATGCGCCGGCATCAGGTTGAAGCCGTCGGCGGCCTGCCCTTCGAACCAGGCAATCATTTCATCGGCGACCCGCTGGGCGGTGCCGACCACGATGCGATGACCGCGTGCCCCGGCGGCCAGATGGCAAACCTGACGCAGGGTCAGGCCGTCTTTGTGGCTCATGTCCAGCAGCAACTGCGCGCGGCTTTTCATGTTTTGCGGCAGCGGCAAGTCCGGCAGCGGCTGATCCAGATCAAAACCGCTGACGTCATGCCCCAGACGGTCGCTGACCAGTGCCAGTGCGGCGTCCAGGTCATTCCATTGTTGCAGGCGCTCGAAATGTGCCAGCGCTTCGTCCTGGGTGCGGCCAATGATCGGCATGATGCCGGGCATCACCAGGCAATGGCCGGGGTCGCGGCCATGCTCGACCACCTGGCGCTTGAGGTCGGCATAAAACTGCTGCGCGCTGGGCAGGTCTTGTTGCGCGGTGAACACCACTTCGGCGATGCGCGACGCCAGCGCCATGCCCGGCCCCGACGAGCCGGCCTGCACCAGCACCGGATGGCCCTGCGGGCTGCGGGTCAGGTTCAAGGGGCCGGCAATGTTGAAGAACTCGCCCTGATGATCGAGGCGGTGCATTTTGCTGCTGTCCAGGTACACACCGGTTTCGGCGTTGCGCACATAGGCGTCGTCTTCAAAGCTGTCCCACAGCCCGCGCACCACATCGACGAACTCCTCGGCCACGGCATAGCGCTGCTCGTGGTCCGGGTGATTACCGAGGGTGAAATTGGCCGCGCTGTCGTAGCCGGTGGTGACCACGTTCCAGGCCACCCGGCCATTGGAAATATGGTCGAGCGTGCCGAACTGGCGCGCCACGGTGTAGGGCTCGCCGTAGGTGGTCGAAGCGGTGGCGACCAGGCCGATGCGCTCGGTGACCGTGGCCAGCGCGCCGAGCAGGGTCAGCGGCTCGAAGCGCACGATCATCGACGGCGGCTCTTGCGGGCCGGTGACCAGTTTGTCGCCGAAAAACACCAGGTCGAAACACGCACGCTCGGCGCTCTCGGTGAGCCTGCGCACCAGGGCAAAGTTCTCACTGCCGCTTTGCGCGCCGGGGTAGCGCCAGCCCGAAGCATGGTGGCCGGCGGCCTGGATGAACAGGCCCAGGCGCATCTGTTGCTGTGTACGACTCATGATACCCACACTGAATTTGTTGGTTTTTTGTTACAAGATATGAACATTAGCTTATTCGTATTCCGTATTTTTAACATTTTGTTACCGAGCCTACACTCTCCTTCACCCAATAATGGGATCCAAAACGAGCGCTCCCAGCGCTAAGGACAATGACTATGCACGCATGGATAACGACTGATGAGCAACGCTGCCCGAACGCATTTCGCCCCCCTGTTCGCACCCCTGCAAACTGCCGGATTGCTGCTCGCCGCTAGTGCTTTAAGCAGCCTGGCTCAGGCTGACGACACCCTCGACACGGTGCTGGTCACCGGCCTTCGTGGCAACCAGCAACGCACCCTGACCGACAGCCCGGTCCCGATTGACGTTTACACCAGCGAACAGCTCACTGCTACCGGCAAGAGCGGCCTCAAGGAAATCCTCGCCCGCCTGATCCCCTCGTTCAACGTGCCAACCTTCAACGGCGGCGGCACCGGCTTTGTGGTGCGCGGCATCAGCATGCGCGGCCTGGGTGGCGATCAGGTGTTGATTCTGGTCAACGGCAAGCGCCGGCATAACACCGCGATGATCAACAACAATGCGCGGGTCGGCAACGCGTCGACGCCGGTCGACCTCGACCTGATTCCTACCGCCGCGGTAGAGCGCATCGAAGTGCTGCGCGATGGCGCCGCCGCCCAATACGGCTCGGACGCCATTGCCGGCGTGATCAATATCATCCTCAAGCGCAACGCCGACGGCGTCACCTCCGAGACCTCACTGGGCCAGAACTACAACGGCGACGGCACCACCGGCCATGAAGCGGCCAACGTCGGTACGGCGCTGGGCGATGGTGGCTTTTTCAACCTGTCGTTCGATGCCAAGGCCCAGGAGCCGTGGATTCGCGATTCGGCCGCCTCCGGCCAGTTGTACTTCAACCAGCCCGACGGCTCGCCCGACCCACGCGAGAGCAACCGGCATGGCTGGGGCAACGAATACGGCCTGGGCCGCGACCGTACCACCAGCCTGGCCTACAACCTTGAATTGCCACTGCAGAACGATGTGACCCTGTACTCGTTCTCGACCTTGAGCTACCGCAACAGCAACAAGGACCTCGGTCATCGCAAGCCTACCGACATCACCAGCCTAGCCGGTGTGGATGGCGCGCCGTATGGCGATGGCGGCCAGGCGCGGCGCGAGATCGAAGAGGTCGACTACCAGGCCACCGCCGGGTTCAAGGGCCAGGTGGGCGGCTGGGACTGGGATGTCAGCAGCAGCTACGGCCGCGACAAGGCGCGCCTGTACACCGACAACAACGTCAACATTTCCAACGGCCCGGACTTCAGCCAGCACCGCTTTCATCTGGCCAACGAAATCTTCGATCAGTGGACCACCAACCTCGACTTCACCCGCGCGCTGGACATCGGCTGGAGCAGCCCGCTGCAAACCTCGGCCGGTATCGAATACCGCCGTGAAGAATTCACCCTGCAAGCCGGCGAGCCCAACTCGTACAGCCAGGGCAGTTATGTGATTCCGACCGGCCCGTTCGCCGGACGGGTTCCCGACCCTGGCCTGTTTTCGGTGGCCGGCACCAGCCCGGACGATGCCGGCAGCGCCGACCGGCAGAACGTCGCGGCGTATTTTGACCTGGGCCTGGATGTGACCAGCAACTGGTACGTCGGCGCTGCCGTGCGCCATGAGAAGTACAACCAGGGCATCGGCGAAACCACCAGCGGCAAGCTGACCACCCGCTACGAGTTCGTGCCGGGTTATGCGTTGCGTGCAGGCGTCAGCAAGGGCTTTCGTGCCCCGTCGCTGGCACAGAACCAGTTCTCGGCGACCAGCAGCATCACCCAGTTCGGCGTCGGTGGCGTGACCAGCGTGGCCCGCACCCGGCAGATGCGCCCCGATTCGCCGGAAGCTATCGCCCTGGGTGCCACTTCGCTGGAGCCTGAAACTTCGCTCAGCTACAGCCTGGGCCTGACCGCCGAACCGCTGGAGCGTCTGCGCCTGACCGCCGACTGGTACCTGATCGACATCGACGACCGGATCCTGCAAACCGGCGTGCTGAGCGGCACAGCCGTGTCGAATATCCTCACCGCCAACGGCCTGCCACCGAACCTGGCCGGCCAGTACTACGCCAACGCCGCTGACACCCGCACTCAAGGTGTCGATCTGGTGGCCGAATACAGCCTGGCGTTGCAGCAATATGGGCAGGCGAAATTCAGCCTGGCCTATAACCACAACCGCAACACCATTCGCGGCCTTGCCGCCAACCCCAGTCAGTTGTCCAGCCTGGGCAGCGGTTATGTGCTGTTCGACCGCCAGCAACAGATCGACCTGACCAAGGCCACGCCCAAGGACAAGTGGATCGCCGCAACCCATTACCGGCTCGACCGCTGGAACGTCAACCTGGCGCTGACCCGTTACGGCCAGTACACCGAAGGCTCGAATATCCCGGACAACGACCGCACCTACAGCGCCAAGTGGATCACCGATCTGGACGTGGCCTATGACGTGACCGACAACCTCACCGTGGCCCTGGGCGCCAATAACCTGTTCGATGTCTACCCGGATAAAAAAGGCATCAAGACCTGGGCCGGCACCTACGAGTACGGCATGTTCTCGCCCTACGGGTTTGCCGGTGGTTATTACTACGGCCGTGTGAGCGTGGCGTTTTGAGCCGGGGCAAGCCGTTGCAGGCCATGCTGCTGCTCGCGCTGCTGGGGCTGAGCTGCGCCGTACAAGCGCAGACCACCCTGCGCGTCGGCAGCCAGAAGGCGTCGCTCAAGGTGCTGCTGCAAGCGGCCGGCGAACTGCAAGACTTGCCCTACGCAGTCGAGTTTTCATCGTTTCCTTCGGCGCCGCCGATTGCCGAGGCACTGAGCCTGAACGCCATCGATATCGGCGCGCTGGGCGAGGCGCCGTTTATCTTCGCCGTGGCGGCGAAAGCGCCGATCAAGACCGTGACGGTGATCAAGCTGCACGTGACACCAACCATGGTGGCGCTGGTGGTCAGACAGGATTCGCCACTGCATACGGCGGCGGATCTCAAGGGCCGGCGCATCACCACCACACGCGGCTCGATCGGTCACTTCCTGGCCCTGGCGCTGTTGCGTCAGGCCGGGCTGCACGGCAGCGACGCGCAGTTCATTTTCCTGCAACCGGGGGAATCGCGGGTGTTGCTGGCCAACGGCGGCGCGGATGTGTGGGCAACCTGGGACCCGTACACCACCATGGCCCGCCTGCAAGACCAGACCCGCGTACTGGCCAGCGGCGAGACGCTGTTTGCCGGCAACGTGCTGATCGTCGCGGGCCAAAAAGCCATCGATGAAAAGACCGACGCGCTGCGCGACCTGCTGACCCGCATCGAGCGCGCCTACCAGTGGGCCAACCGCAATGTCGACGCCTACGCCGAACAACTGGCCGCCTCTACCGGGCTGCCGGTCGAGTTTCACCGCGTCTCGACACTGGAATCCAGACCGCAACGCATCGCCATCGATGCGACGGTTATCGACCAGTTACAACACAGCGCCGACCTGTACCGCGATGAAGGAATCATCCGCCAGGGCATCGACGCCAAAACGCATTACGACACCCGTTTCGATCATTGAGCCCGGCCTGTGCGTGTTTGCCGTGGGGCTCGTTTTACTGCCAGGAGGTAAGTAATGCTCGCAACCCTCAATGCCGAACAATTGAGTTCGGCGCACATCCAGCAACTGCTCAATCACGACATCTATGGCATCCGCATACCGGATTTCGTCAGTCCGCAAAGCCTGGAGGCCGCACGTCAGCATCTGTTCGATCACCCGCAACGGGGCTCGTTGGGCCATGCCCGCGAGTTCACCCGGCTGGGCATCGCCTATGCCGAAATCAAAAGCGACGAGGTGCGCAGCGCCTATCACCAGGCGGCGTGCGGCAATATCAATCGGGTGCGCGATGCCTTTCGCCCTTACCTGTCGCCCATCGACGACCTGCGCCTGAAGCTCGATGAAGTCTGGCCACGCGGCGCGCACCTGCTCGATGTCGACGGCGAAAAGTGCTTCACCGGCGTTACCCGCTATCAAGAGCCAGACATCGACCTGTGCCCGCACATCGACAAGCTGGAGTGGAATCTGCCGGCGCATTTGCAGGTCAGCCTGCAAGCGCAACTGTCGGCGAACATTTACCTGCAGGTGCCCGCGCAAGGCGGCGAGCTGGAGGTGTGGAACACCCGCCCGAGCGAAGACGAATACCAGCACCTGAAAAGCGACCGCCATTACGGCATCGATCGCGACCGGCTGCGCCCGGCCGACTTCACCACCCGCCCCGAAGACGGCGACCTGATCATCATCAACCCGCGTTTCATCCACGCGGTTCGTCCCGTGCACCACACGCCGCGAATCACCCTGTCGAGTTTCATCGGTTATTTCGGCGAGCAATCCCCCTTGATCTACTGGAGTTGAGCATGAGCGCTACCTATAAAGCGGCATTTGAAACGGACCTTCAACATGACTATCGCGGCAAGCATGCCTTGCTGCTGATCAGCGTCGGCCAGGACTACCACGAAGGCGGAAAATTCGAAGCCACCATCGACCTGATCAACCGCCAGGGCTTTGCCTCAACCACCATTGCCGTGGCCGATATCCTGCAACGCCACAACCTCAGCAACTATAGCTACGAAGAGGTCTATCGGGTCAGCAACGCGTCGGGCGAGCAGTGGCTGGCACGTAACCAGGCCGCAATCAACAAGCTGGCCAGTGTCACGCGCATCCTGCGCTGGGAAGAATGCCTGCTCGACAGCGGCTACCGGCCGTTGCTGGACCGGGTGCAGTTCGAGTACGAGAACAATCGCGACTACCGCGATGAAGTCAACGGCACCATCGGCCTGTTTCTCGACCGTTTGCACAAGCGCAACCCCGAGGCGGACCTGGACGAGGCACGCACCCGCTGCCTGAATTACCTGATCGAGGAATGCCCGATCATCATGCCGCTGTGGGCCTCGCAAGGCATCGACTTTGTCGTCTACCCACAACCGATGACCCGCGCCATGGCGGCTACCCGCCGACATTTTGTCGAGCAGCACTACCCCGACCACGCCCAGTGGCTGTCGCTGAAATTCAAGAAACGCGCCGCCGTGGCCGACCAGCCGCTGCATGGCAATGTCCTGCCCGTCTGGGCCCGCGCCGCCTTCGCGGTTTGATGTCCCCGTCGGATCAGCCCCTGGGCGATCCGACGTTTTGTTTCAACACAGGAGATTTTCATGACGGCTTCTCGTAAATGGTGGGCTCTGGGCGGTGTCAGCATCGCCAGCTTTCTGGGCTGCGTCGATTTCACGATCGTCAACACCGCACTCCCGGCGCTGCAAAGTGAGTTGCAGGCGCCGGTCGATCATCTGCAATGGGTGATCAATGCGTTTTTGCTGGCGATGTCCAGCTTCATGGTGCTGGCCGGGCGACTGGCCGATCTGTTCGGGCGCAAGCGCGTGTTGTCGCTGGGGTTGATCGTGTTTGGCCTGGCGTCGCTGGGCGCTGGCTGGGTCAGTAGCCTTGAAGGACTGGTGGTTGCGCGGGTGCTGCAAGGGCTGGCCTGTGCGGTGTTGTACACCGCTTCGGGCGCCATCGTGGCCCAGGCGTTTGCACCCGAAGAACAAGGCAAGGCCTTCGGCGTGCTGTTCGGTTTCAATGGTGTGGGCCTGGCGGTCGGGCCGGTGCTGGGTGGCGTGCTGACCCAGGCGTTCGGCTGGCCGTGGATCTTCCTGATCAACGTGCCGTTCGTGCTGTTGAGCCTGGCGATCATTGCCTTCAACGTGACCGAATCACGCTCTGACGAAGCCCAGCCCAGGCTCGACTGGGCCGGCACCCTGCTGTTGTTGATCGGCTTGCCGGCGCTGGTGCTGTTGATCGTGCAAGGCAGCCATTGGGGCTGGCAGTCAGCGCAAAGCCTGGCAACACTGGCGCTGGCCGTGGTCACGCTGGGGCTGTTTATCCGCGTCGAACTGCGCGTGGCCTCGCCGATCATCGACCTGCACCTGTTCGCCAACCGGCGCTTCGTGGCGGCGGTGCTGGCCAGTTTTACCCTGGCGGTGTTCTATTGCGTGGCGTTTTTTGTCATGCCGCTGTACCTGGCTCAGGTGCGCGGCACCGACAGCCAGACCACCGGCCTGTTGCTATTGCCGACCACCCTGGGCGTGGCGCTGCTGTCGCCGTGGGTCGGCCGGCTGGTGGATCGCAAGGGGCCGGCGCTGTTGATTCAGGCCGGGCTGCTGTTGTTCGTCGTCAGTGCCTTGTTGCAAACCGGGTTTTCGACCCACACCGCCTGGTTGTATGTACTGGCGGCATTTGCCGTGATGGGCCTGGGCTGGGCCTGCCTGCTGGGGCCTTCGACCGTGCTGGGCGTCACTTCGGTGCCGGAGCGCTTTGGCTCGGTGGCGGTGGGTTCGCTGATGACCCTGCATAACGTCGGCGGCGGCCTGGGCCTGGCGCTGGGCGTTGGTTTGCTACGGCATTACACCGGGCCTGGCGAAGTGGCTGAGACAGGTGCGTTTCTGCAGGGTTACCAGGCGGTGATGATTGCCCTCACCGGGGTGCTGATTGCTTCGTGGCTGGGGCAACGCTGGCTGTTGCGCGAATCGCCGCAGGCCGTGCAGGTGTAACGCCGTCAGAACGCTTTGTCTGCCGCTCTAAGCTCATTCCAAATAATTATTGGAATGAGCTTTTTTATAACCTCAATATTGCGACGAAATCTGCCACTCCCCTATCAAGAAGAATCGTCATGGCCCATAAAGCGTTCGTTCGTCCTTTGCTTTCCGTACTGGCAGCTTCGTTGCTGGCCTTCAATGTCCAGGCCGCGCCGTTGATTGTCGGTTACCAGACCGGCGTCGACCCGAGCAAAGTGCCGCAGGCCGACGGCGCCTATGAAAAAGCCATTGGCGAAAAAATCGACTGGCGGCGCTTCAACAGCGGCCCGGAAGTGGTAACCGCACTGGCCTCCGGTGACGTGCAGATCGGCAATCTGGGCTCCAGCCCGCTGGCCGCCGCCGCGTCGCGCAAGCTGCCGATCGTGGCGTTCATTGTCTCGGCACAGATCAATTCCGCCGAAGCGCTGGTGGTGCGTAACGGCAGCGGCATCGTCAACCCGCAAGACCTGGTCGGCAAGACCATCGCCACCCCGTTCGTCTCCACCTCGCACTACAGCCTGCTCGGCGCGCTCAAGCAGTGGGGGCTGGAAGGCAAGGTCAAGGTGGTCAACCTGCAACCGCTGCAAATCGCCGCCGCCTGGAAGCGTGGCGACATCGACGGCGCCTTTGTCTGGTCGCCAGCACTGGGCGAGATTCGCAAGACCGGCAAAGTGCTGACCGATGCCGCCGAAGTCGGCAAGTGGGGCGCGCCAACCTTCGAAGTCTGGGTCGCACGCAAGGACTACGCCGAGAAAAACCCGCAAGTGATCGCTAATTTTGCCAAGGTCACCCTCGACTCGTTTGCTGACTATCAAGCCAACAAGGCCAAGTGGACCGCCGATTCCGAGCAGGTGAAAAAGATCGCCAGACTCACCGGTTCCAACGCCGAAGACGTACCTGAGCTGCTGGCCGGCTCTGAATACCCGGATGCCCAGGCGCAACGCTCCAGCGCCCTGCTGGACGGCGGCACCGCCACCGCGATCAGCAACACCGCCAACTTCCTCAAGGAGCAAGGCAAGGTCGAAACCGTGCTGAGCGACTACAGCCCGTACGTGAGCGCCAAGTACATCAACAACTGATCCGCACGCGCCGCACTCAATCTGGAGGGACGCCGCATGGCCCTGCTGCAACTGGAGCGCGTCAGCGCTCATTACCCTGGCGTCGAGCAACCGGTGCTGGCCGACATTTCCCTGAGCCTGGGCCCGCAGCAATTGCTGGTGGCGCTGGGTCCGTCGGGCAGTGGCAAGACGTCTCTGCTGAACCTGATTGCCGGCTTCGTTGCCCCCAGCGGCGGGCGTATCACCCTGGACGGTGTGCCAGTGCGCGGCCCGAGCGCCGAGCGTGGCGTGGTGTTTCAGGACGATGCCCTGCTGCCGTGGCTGAATGTACTGGACAACGTCGGCTTCGGCCTGCAACTGGCCGGTATCGAACGCAGCCTGCGCGAGCAGACCGCCCGCGAGATGCTGGCGCTGGTGGACCTGGCCGGTTTTGAAAGCCGGCAGATCTGGCAGTTGTCCGGTGGCCAGCGCCAGCGGGTCGGCCTGGCCCGAGCGCTGGCGGCCAACCCGCGCGTATTGCTGATGGATGAACCGTTCGGCGCACTGGATGCGTTTACCCGCGAGCAGGTTCAGGAGCTGTTGCTGCAAGTCTGGCAACGTACCCGCAAGCCGGTGTTTCTGATTACCCACGACATCGAAGAAGCGGTATTCCTGGCCACCGACCTGATCCTGCTGGCGCCCTCGCCCGGCCGGGTCGACGAGCACCTGAAACTGGACTTTGGCCAGCGCTACGCCGCCGGCGAATCGGCGCGCGCCATCAAGTCCGACCCTGAATTCATTGCCACCCGCGAGCATGTACTGCAGCGGGTGTTCTCGCAACGCAGCGCCACCTCGCGCAAGGAGTCGGCATGAGCGACGCACGGATCAGCCAGTCCGGCCTCGGCCAACTGAACGCCCAGGGCACCGTCACGTCGCGCCGGACGCGAACGATCAGCACGCGCACCATCAGCAGCCTGACTTTCATCGTCCTGCTGACCCTGTGGTGGGCAGTCACCGCTGCCGGGCTGATCGAGCCGCTGTTTCTGCCGCCACCTTCGGCCGTGCTGCAAAAGGCCTGGCTATTGGTCACCGACGGCTACATGGAGTCGACCCTGTGGCAACACCTGGGTGCGAGCCTGCAACGCATCGGCCTGGCGCTGGTGGCGGCCATCGTGTTTGCCGTGCCGGTGGGCATTGCCATCGGCCATAACCGTATTGCCCAGGGCATTCTCGATCCGTTGATCGAGTTCTACCGGCCTATTCCACCGCTGGCTTATCTGCCGTTGATCGTGATCTGGTGCGGCATCGGCGAGCTGTCCAAGACGTTGCTGATCTATCTGGCGATTTTCGCGCCCATCGCCATTGCCACCGCCACCGGTGTGCGCAATGTCGACCAGGCCAGGATCCGTGCTGCGCAATCGCTGGGCGCCACGCGCCGCCAGTTGATCCGCCACGTGATTCTGCCCGGCGCCTTGCCGGACATTCTGATCGGTATTCGTATCGGCCTGGGCGTCGGCTGGTCGACCCTGGTGGCCGCCGAGCTGATTGCCGCCACCAGCGGCCTGGGCTTCATGGTCCAGTCGGCGGCGCAGTTTCTGGTCACCGATGTGGTGGTGCTGGGCATTCTGGTCATCGCCCTGATTGCCTTTGCCATGGAACTGGGCCTGCGCGCCCTGCAACGCAAACTCGTGCCTTGGCACGGCCGTGGCCATTAAGAGAAGACTCATGAGCCTGAACATCACCCCTGTCAGCCCCGCACTCGGCGCCCGCGTCGAAGGCGTCGATTTGAGCCAGCCGCTGAGCGCGGCGCATCACGAACAGTTGCATCAGGCACTGCTGGATCACCAGGTGCTGTTCTTTCGCAATCAGCCGCTTGTGCCTGCGCAACAAGCGCGGCTGGCGGCGTATTTCGGCGACCTGCACATTCATCCGATTTACCCCAATGTGCCCGAGCAACCCGAGGTGCTGATTCTCGACACAGCAGTCACCGACCTGCGTGACAACGCGTTGTGGCATTCGGATGTGAGTTTTCTCAAAACCCCGGCGCTGGGTGCGGTACTCAGCGCCAAACAAGTGCCGCCCTACGGTGGCGACACGTTGTGGGCCAGCAGCAGCGCGGCGTATGACGCGCTGTCCGAGCCACTCAAGCGCCTGCTCGACGGCTTGAGCGCCACTCACGACCTGAACAAGTCGTTCCCCGAATCACGCTTTGCCATTACCGACGAAGACAAGGCGCGCTTTGAGCACGCCAGACGCCGCAACCCGCCGCACAGCCATCCGGTGGTGCGTACTCATCCGGTCACCGGGCGCAAGGGCCTGTTCGTCAACGAGGGTTTCACCACCCGTATCGATGAACTGCCGGACGCCGAGAGCGAGGCCATTCTCAAGCTGTTGTTCAGCCATTCGACACAGCCGCAATTCACCGTGCGCTGGCAATGGCAAAAGGACGATGTCGCGTTCTGGGATAACCGCATTACCCAACACTTCGCGATCGATGACTATCGCCCGCAACGACGCATCATGCACCGCGCTACTGTTCTGGGTGATGCGCCGTATTGATACCGCGCAATTAATTAACGCGCCGCCCCCCTGCCCTCCCCCCCTATTTAAGTCCTTGCACCTGACAAGGACTTAGGTTTTGTACGAAAAGTATTGCCGCATACAACGCAGACTGCAGGCCAGCGTGACCATGGCTGCAAAGCTCCTGGCCAGCTTGTCGTAGCGAGTGCCTATTCTGCGGTTCTCCTTTAGCCAG
>NZ_BAAILM010000011.1:0-29453 GCF_054589175.1 Pseudomonas sp. 3A(2025)
CCTGATGAAGGTTGTCCTGGCGGGCATCTGAAATTTTTGCGTGCAGCCTGGCCACCTTGCGTTTCGCTTTCAGGCGATTGGCTGAGCCGAGCTTCTTTTTGGCCAGTCGGCGCTGTAGCAGCGCCAGCCTGGCGGCGTATTTGGCCGTGTGCTTTGGATTGGGCTCTTTCTGCCCGTCGCATCGCGTAAACAGATCCGTGATCCCCAGATCAAGGCCGATCATGTTTGGCGAAACCGTGAGTTTTTCAGGCTCAAAGTCACACAGCAGGGACACGAAATAACGACCGGACCTGTCTTTTGAAACCGTGACGGTGGAAGGCTCACTCGGAACGCTTCGACTCCAGCGAATATCAAGGGGCACCTTGCTTTTCGCAATGAAAAGCTTGCCGTCGACATACTTGAAGGCGCTGCGTGTGAACTCAGCGGACTGACGATGGTGTTTCTTTTTGAATGAAGGGTATCCGGAGCGCTTTTCGAAGAAATTGATGAAAGCCTTTTGCTGGTGGCGAAGCACCTGCTGCAGAGGAACGCAGGAGACCTCGTTGAGCCATGCCTTCTCTGGATCTTTCTTCAATTGGGTCAATGCCGCATTAGCGCCAGTAAAGCCAATGTTCGTCTTGTCTTCGGCGTAAGTTTTGGAGCGAAAATCCAGGATGTAATTGTAGACGTAGCGTACACAGCCAAAGGTTTTCTCCAGTAGCAGTTTCTGCTCTGAAGTGGGGTAAAACCTGAATTTATAGGCGCGCTTGCTCATCGATGGATAGTGCCATCAAGCTGTATTTATGTACAGCCTATGCGGCTACGCCGCTCTCCTTTCCTCCCCCACCTGAAGGAAGGGGGTTCTCGGAGCGATCTGGATGAATATGTACTGACATCATCATGGCAGGGAAATATCCGCGTTTTTACGGGTCTACTCGCGCGCTGGCTTTATTGCATCTCAATTACAGCCCCCGGATAATGCTGCCCTCATGACGCCCTCGTGGCTAAGGAATGGAGTTTCTATGTTCACCCCCGTAATTCTGGCTGGCGGTAATGGTTCTCGTCTGTGGCCGTTGTCGCGGCAGAGTTTCCCCAAGCAGTTTCTGGCCCTGGACGGCCAGGATCAGGGGACAATGTTCCAGCGCACGCTGGCGCGTCTGCAAGGCCTGGAGCATTCACCGGCCGTGGTGGTGAGCAACGAAAACCATCGCTTTATCGTCGCCGAGCAATTGCGTGTAGCGAAGATCGGTAGCCGGCGCATCATTCTGGAGCCGCTGGCGCGCAACACCGCCCCGGCCATTGCCCTGGCTGCACTGGAAGCGACCGCCGATGGTACGGATCCGGTGCTGCTGGTGCTGGCTGCCGATCACCATATCCCTAACGAAGACGCTTTCCGTCAGGCCGTACAAGTGGCCCAGGCGCATGCCGAAGCCGGTCGCCTGGTGACCTTCGGTATCACACCGACTCACCCTGAAACCGGCTTTGGCTACATTCAGTGCGGCCAGGCGGTTGATCAGGGCGGTTTCGCCATTGCCGCGTTCAAGGAAAAGCCGTCGCCGGAGCTGGCCGCCGAGTACCTGTCCAGTGGTGCATACCTGTGGAACAGCGGCATGTTCATGTTCCGCGCGTCGGTGTTTCTGGCCGAACTCGAGCGTCATCGCCCGGACATTCTCAGTGCTTGCCGTGTGGCGCTGCAACACGCGCAGATCGACAGCTATTTCTCGCATATCCCGGCCGAGCAGTTCGCGCTGTGCGCCGACGAGTCGGTGGACTATGCGGTCATGGAGCATACCGAAGCCGGTCTGGTCGTACCGCTGAATGCCGGCTGGAACGATCTGGGCAGCTGGTCGGCAATCTGGGACGTAGGCCCGCACGATGCCAATGCCAACCGCCTGGAAGGCGACGTGCTGGCGATCGACACCAACAACTGCCTGGTGCAGTCGCACCACCGTCTGGTGGCCACCGTGGGCGTCGAGGACCTGATCGTCATCGAAACCAAAGACGCCGTGCTGGTGGCCAACAAGAACGACAGTCAGCAGGTCAAGGACGTGGTCAAGCGTCTGCAGGCCGAAGAGCGTCCGGAGTTTGTCACTCACCCGCTGGTCAACCGTCCCTGGGGCCATTACGACACCATCGACATGGGCGACCGCTATCAGGTCAAGCGCATCAGTGTCTTGCCGGGCGAATGCCTGTCGCTGCAAATGCACTACCACCGCGCCGAGCACTGGATCGTGGTGTCCGGTACCGCCAAGGTTATCTGTGGCGAGCAGGAGCTGATCCTGTCCGAGAACCAGTCGACCTATATTCCGCTGGGCGTCAAACACTCGCTGGCCAACCCTGGCAAAGTGCCGCTGGAACTGATTGAAGTGCAGTCCGGTGCGTACCTGGGTGAAGACGATATCGTGCGTTTTGAAGACCGCTACGGGCGTTTGCCGAAGTAACGGTATTGCACAGGCCGGATAATTTTTTTATTCGGCCTGTGACGCGTCAATAGTGCGCTATCATTGTGGCGATTCAATATCACCCCTCCTCGATATCGAGAATCCCATGAAGAAAGCCCTTGTTGCTGTTGGCGTGTCGCTGTCGTTGATGCAAGCCGTGCCGGCGGTTGCGGCAACGATCAAGATCGAAAATAAATCGTCGTGGGAAATTCACGAGATCTATTTCGCGCCGACGAGTCAGGAAGACTGGGGCGATGACCATTTGGGCAAGCAGGTGCTCAAGCCTGGCATGACCCTGAGCCTGACCGGGGTAAACCCTGGCAAGTGGGATGTGCGTCTGGTGGATGAAGATGCCGACGAATGCATCGTCGAAGGCCAGAAGATCAGCGCATCGGAAAAATTCGTGATTGAAGACGAAGACCTGCTCAGTTGCCAGGCCGATACCGATCAGTAGGTCTCAAAACTGCCAAAAAGCCTCGACTCGTCGAGGCTTTTTTTATTGCAGCGCGTGAATGTTTGAAACCCCGTCTACGCTTGCCGATAGCAGGGAGCCCTTTCATTTACCATCGGTGTCGCTATGTTCAACACTCGCTTGAAAACGGAGTTACAGGCGCTGCAGTCCGAGTTGTCCATGTATCGGCAACTGCAAAAAGGCATTGATGCCTGCCTGGTGACCATTACCCTCAATGCCCAATACCAGATCGTCGAAGTCAACGAGCGGTTTTTGCGCATGCTGGGTTATCGCGCCGATCAGGTACTGGGCAAGCCCATGGATCAATTGGTGCCCACGTACGTCAAGCAACTCGATTGTTATCGTAATTTGCGAGCGGCCGTGCAAAAGGGCGAGGCGGTTACGGACACGTATCGTTTCCTGCGTGCCGATGGCAGCCTGGCGTGGATCAGCGCGCTGTGGCAGCCAATCATCGATGAGCGCGGTGAATTGCAGAGCATTCACTGCCATGGTTCGGACATCACCAGAACGATCGACACCGCCGCAGAAAACGCAGCGTTCATTCAGGCACTGCTGCGCTCTACCGCAGTGATCGAGTTTGATCTGGGCGGCCATGTGCTGACCGCCAATGACCAGTTTCTGCGCGGCATGGGTTATACGCTGGCGCAGATCAAGGGCAAGCACCACAGCCTGTTCTGTGAGCCTGGCGAGGTGTCGTCTACGGGCTACAAGGATTTCTGGGCCACCCTGAACCGCGGCGAGTTCGTCGCCAATCGCTTCAAGCGGGTCGACAGCCATGGCCGGCCGGTCTGGCTGGAAGCGACCTACAACCCGGTGCATGACGCCCAGGGCAAGCTCTACAAGGTGGTCAAGTTCGCCACGGTGATCACCGATCAGGTGGCCCGCGAAGAAGACGTCAGCCAGGCAGCCAGCATTGCCTTCGAAATTTCCCAGCAGACCGACGTCAGCGCCCGGCGCGGCGCAGAGGTGGTCCAGAACACCGTGCAGACCATGCGGCGTATTTCCGAAGAAATGCAGTCGGCGTCAACGGGCATTGAAGCGCTGGGCAAGCAGTCATTGCTGATCAGTTCGATCGTGCAGACCATCGGTGGTATCGCGCAGCAAACCAATCTGTTGGCGCTTAACGCCGCCATCGAAGCCGCCCGCGCCGGCGAGCAGGGGCGCGGCTTTGCGGTGGTGGCCGATGAAGTGCGACAACTGGCCGGCCGCACCAGCGCGGCAACCGAAGAGATCGTCACCGTGGTGCAGCAGAACCAGAACCTGACCGACGAAGCCGTACGCGGCATGGCCAACAGCCGCGGCCAGGCCGAACAGGGACTGGCACTGGCCAATGAGGCCGGCTCGGTGATCGTCGAAATCCAGGAAGGCGCCAAACAAGTGGTCAGTGCCGTGGGCCGCTTCGCGAACCAGCTATAGCCGCCGGATTGACCAGATTTTCGGGCGTTGCACCTTCCAGCACACGAATGAGGTTATCGACCGCGCACGCGGCCATGGCCTCACGGGTTTCGTGGGTCGCCGAACCCATGTGCGGCGTCGCCACGACGTTATTCATTTGCAGCAGCGGTGAGTCAGGGCTGACCGGCTCGCGCTCGAACACATCCAGCCCGGCACCGCGTATCTGCCCGCGTTGCAAGGCTTCGACCAGTGCCTGCTCGACCACCACCTTGCCGCGCGCGATGTTGATCAGAATGCTCTCGGGGCGCATCAGGGCCAATTGTTCCTGGCCGATCAACCCTTCGGTTTCAGCGGTCAACGGCACGGTCAGGCAGACAAAGTCCGATTCTTTCAACAAGTCCTCGAGGCTGCGATAACCGGCGTTGAAGCGGGCTTCAACGGCCGGCTTGGGCGAACGGCAGTGGTACAGCACCGGCATGTTGAAGCCGAAGTGCCCGCGCTGGGCCAGCGCCTCGCCGATCCGGCCCATGCCGACGATGCCCAGCGTCTTGCCATGCACATCGCTGCCAAAGTGTTCCGGGCCGATGTTTTTCGTCCACTCACCGGTGCGCACCCGATTGGCCAGCTCAACCACACGTCTTGAGGTGGCCATGATCAGGGCAAAGCCGGTGTCGGCGGTGGTTTCGGTCAACACGTCCGGGGTATTGCACAGTGCAATGCCGCGCCGGTTCAGGTAGTCGATGTCGTAATTGTCGACGCCCACCGACACCGTCGAGATCGCTTGCAGATGCGGCGCCAGGTCGAGCAGCGCGGCGTCCAGCGTGAGGCTGGCGCCCAGTAGTCCGTGTGCCTGGGGCAGGGCGGTGCGCAACCGGGCAAGCCCGTCGCGCTTGGGGTCTTCGATCAGCGTGACCTCGGCATGGGTCTGCAAGCGCGCCATCAAAGGCGCCGACAGGGTCTTGTACAGAACAACGTGCTTTTTCATCGAGAAGGGTTCCAGGTCAGGAATGCGCTGAAGCGCGTTGGCTGGCGTGCTGATCGGCAACCGGCTGCGGTTTGTTGTCGGGCCGCAGCATCAGCGTCAGCAACACAGCCACCAGTAATGAACCGCTCATGAACAGGTATGACGCGCTCAGCGTACCGGTGACGCCGTTGAGGTAGCCCACCAGATAGGAGCCTGCGAACGAACCCAGCGCGCCGAGGCTGTTGATCAGGGCCATGGCACCGCCGGCGACGTTGGACGGCAGGATCTCCGGAACAATGGCGAAAAACGGACCGTAAGGCGCGTACATGCAGGCACCGGCAACCACCAGCAGGCCATAGGACCACCAGAAATGCTCGGTGCCCAGGGCATACGAGCCGTAGAAGGCAAGGGCGGCCAGCAGCAGCGGCGGCCAGACAAACAGTTTGCGCTTTTGCAGTTTGTCCGAGGCCCACGACACCACGACCATGCCGATGACCGCCGCCAGATACGGCAGTGACGACAGCCAGCCGGCTTCGACCATGTCCATCTGCATGCCTTTTTTCAGGATGGTCGGCAGCCACAGCACAAAGCCATAGACGCCGATGCTCCAGCAGAAATACTGCGCGGCCAGCAGCAAGACTTTGGGCGAGCGAAAGGCTTCGGCGTAGTTTTTCACCGGTTTGATACCGACTTGCTCGGCATCCAGTTTTGCTTGCAGCTCGGTTTTTTCCGCCTCGCTCAGCCACTTGGCCTGCGCCGGGCGCTCATCCACCAGACGCCACCAGATAAACGCCCAGATCACCGCCGGCAGGCCCTCGATGATGAACATCCAGCGCCAACTGAAATGCGCGACCAGATAACCCGAGACCACGGACATCCAGAGCATGGTCACCGGGTTGCCGAGGATCAGCACGGTGTTGGCCCGCGAGCGCTCGGCACGGGTGAACCAATAGCACAGGTACACCAGCATGGCCGGCATCACGGCGGCTTCGACCACACCCAGCAAAAAGCGGATGCCGATCAGCATGTAGGCGTTGGAAACCACGCCGGTCAGCGTCGCCAGGCTGCCCCACAGGATCAGGCTGACGAAAATCAGCTTTTTCACGCTGCGCTTCTGCGCGTAGATGGCGCCCGGCACCTGGAAGAAGAAGTAGCCAAGAAAGAACAGCGCGCCCAGCAACGACGACATGCCGGGCGTGATGTTGAGGTCCTCGGCCATGCCGGCTGCGGCCGCGAAGCCGTAATTAGCGCGGTCCAGGTAGGCCAGGCTGTAGGTGATGAAGACGATGGGCATGATCAACAACCAGCGACGTTTCAGACCGTTGGTTTTAATACTGTCGAGTAACTTTTCCATGGCGATTTCCTGAGCTTATTGTTGTTGTCGCAGCAGGTACGGGTTGCCGGTCAGGCCGGCTCCACTGTTTTTTGGGTGGGCAATGCGGCTTCCAGAGCGGCTCGTCGTGGCAACCCCTCCATGTCGCCGCGGCTTTGTACGGCCTGGCTACCGATCCAGTTGCCCCGGGCCAGCGCCTGGGCAAAACCGTGGTGTTCGAGCAGGGCGCTGATCACGCCAACGGCAAACCCGTCGCCGGCACCGACGGTGTCGACCACCTGGCTGACAGGCACGCCGGCGACAAAACCCTGATCGGTCCGGGTGCGGTAGTAAGCGCCGTCGGCGCCGAGTTTGATCACCACAGCCTCCACGCCCAGGTCCAGGTAGAACGCCGCGATATCGGCCGGGGTTTCCTGGCCTGTCAGCAGCCGGCCCTCGGCCAGCCCCGGCAACACCCAGTGCGCCAGGCGGGCGAGGGCGTTGACCTCGCTGATCATCCGCGCCTGGCTCGGCCAGAGTGACGGGCGCAGGTTGGGATCGAACGACACGCTGCGTCCGGCGCTGCGCATGCGCGTCATCAGTTGGTGCGACAGCTCGCGGCAGCTGTCCGACAGCGCCGCCGGAATACCGGTAGCGTGCAAGTGCCGGGCGGTCAGCAGGCGCGGGGCAATATCGTCGATGCACAGGTGGCTGGCTGCCGAGCCCTTGCGAAAGTATTCAACGACCGGATCGGCGCCTTCCAGCTCACAGGACTTGAGCTGAAAACCGGTGGCAAAGCGCGGGTCGACGCTGACGTGCTCGCAACTCACGCCTTCGCGTTGCAGGCTGTCGACCACAAAGCGCCCCAGTGAATCGTTGCCGACCCGGCTCAGCCAGGCGACGTTGAAGCCCAGGCGCGCCAGACCGATAGCGACATTGCTGTCGGCACCGGCAATGCGCTTTTCAAAATGCCCGACCTGAGCCAGATCACCGGGCTGTTCGGCGACGAACATGGCCATGGTTTCGCCGAAGGAAAGGATGTCGATCTCAGGCATGGTGGGCGACCTCTGGCTGTTGAACCGTTGTGTCCGCCGAGAGACGCGCCAGCAGATTCACCTGCCGCGCGGTGACGTCCTGCAGGTCGTCGCCCTGCAACGGGTATTCGATGGCGCGCGGCACAGCGACGGGCATGTGCACGAGCACGGCGCGCCATTCGGGCAGGTCAGCTTCGGCCGGCGGGATGGCCACTAACTTGCCTTTGCCATCGCAAGTAACCGCCTTGAAATGCACGTACTGCACATAGCGCCCCAATTGCTCGGCGGCACTGAGCACGTTTTGCGACTGCCACTGCCAGTTGCCGACATCGAAGGTCATGGCGACGTTGAGCTTGAGGGCTCGCGCCTGCGGCAGAAAATCGCAGAACGGCGCGATGATGCCGCCGTGCGCCGTCTGGTCGTTCTCGACCAGCAACTGCACCTCGTAACGCGCCAGGCATTGCGCAAGCGCTTGCAGATCACTGCGCGGGCCGAAGTGCCCCAGCGACACTTTCAGCCAGCGAGCGCCGCAGGTGCGTGCGCGTTCTAGCGTGACGGCAAGGTCAGGGTTGGGCTGCGGCTGATCGGCCAACCACAGTTCCAGCGGCGATGAATACAGGCATTCCAGCCCATGGGCGTTTATGGCCATGGCCAGCGCCGGGAAGTCTTCGTGGGTGAACAGCTCTTCACGCAACTCGATGCGCGACACGCCGCAATCGACGAGTAAGGGGATGAACGCCGCCTGTCCGCGTTGGCGCACAAGGTCGGCGCCGAAGCTGGAAAGACTGATGGATACAGGGTTCAAGCTCATTATTATTGTCCTCTGAAACCGGTTTCAGTTTTAGCCGTAAAAATGCTGGGCGTGTGCCGCCAGCGGTTATCAATCAGCTCAG
Organism: Pseudomonas sp. 3A(2025); assembly: GCF_054589175.1. Lineage (NCBI taxonomy): Bacteria > Pseudomonadati > Pseudomonadota > Gammaproteobacteria > Pseudomonadales > Pseudomonadaceae > Pseudomonas > Pseudomonas sp. 3A(2025). The sequence goes on from NZ_BAAILM010000011.1 coordinate 8,491, forward strand.
GGTCGCTGTCGCGTGGAGCCGCGTACGATCAAGCGGGCCGGAAAGTCGAGCCTACGGGCAGGCGCCCGGTCGCCGCGCAGCCGGTCCAGCAGGCAACCGAAGGCGGTGACGCCGATCTCGTGGGTCGGTTGTGCCAGGGAGGTAATGCCGCTACCCACCAAGGGGTACCAGTCCAGTTCGTCCAGCGCGATCAGGCCGATGTCCTCGAACAGCGCATAACCCAACTCGCGCAGCAGGCGCGTGCCGGTCAGCGTAGCGACGCCGTTGGCGGTAAACAGGGCTTTGGGGCCGGGTCCTGGGGCCGCCAGAAAGGCTTGCAGGTTGGCCGACAGGTACTCGTCGGTCTGCAGCACCTGGCCGCGCAGGTCGGGGCGTTGACTGATCACGGTTTTAAAGGCGTTCACGCGCTGGGTGCGCGAGCTGGTGCCGTCCTGTTGCTCGCTGAGCAATGCGATGTCGCGATAGCCGCAGCTTTGCAGATGATCGATGGCTTGCTGCACGGCGGCAAAGTTATCCAGCCCGACCAGGTCGCTATCCAGTTGGTCGACGCTGCGATCGATCAGCACCATGGGCAACTCCTGGTGCAGGTCGCGCAGTTCGTCAAGGTGATGCCCGAGCGTGTTCACGATCAGGCCTTCGATGTTGTAAGAGCGCAACGCCGCCAGGTGCAGGCGCTCCTGCTCGTCGTCGCGGTCGGTGTTGCACACCACCAGGCTGTAGCCGTGACGCCGGCAGGCGGTTTCGACACCGTGCATGACGGCAATGGAATAGGGGTTACGAATGTCCGCCACCAGCATGCCGATCAGGCGTGTACGGCCTCGCTTGAGGCCGCGCGCCATCTGGTTGGGGCGGTAACCGAGGGTTTCGATGGCCTGCTCGATGCGCGAGGCAATCGCATCGGAGAGCAATGGGCGGTCCTCGCCGATAAAGCGCGAGACACTGGCCTTGGAGACGCCGGCCAGCTCGGCCACGTCATTCATCGTCACGCGCGCACGCTGTGACGCAGGGAAAGGACTCAAATCGAACACCCATTTGTAGTTTTTGGTGGGTTCTGAAAACGGTTTCAGGAAAACACCGATGCATCGTTCGCGTCAAGACACGGCTGGATAAACGGCGGCATCGGGGCATTGTGCAGGCGGCTTGCGAACAACCGTCACCCGGCACTGTCTGCATACCGAATCTCTCATCCATGAACAGGAAGTTGCCCGTGAGCCAGAGCCTGAAACCCGGCGAGAACACCACCCTCGATCAGTCCCAAGGCCAGGTCATCGTGACCCACAGCGCCGATGCGCGGCTGGACGTTAACCTGACCGCCTTTCTGGTCACCGACAGCGGCAAGGTGATCGACGACAGCGGCATGGTGTTCTTCAATGCGCCAGTGCATGTCTCGGGCGCGGCCACGTTCTCGCCGCCGGTAACGGAGGGCAATACGGTCAGCCACCGCATTCAATTCGATCTTTCGCGGTTGCCGGCGGGTATTTCAAAGATCGCCATCACCCTGACCCAGGACGGTGGTAGCGCAGGCTTTGCCGAGGTGCAGGCGTTGCAGGCGCAGGTGGTCGCGGGCAGCCAGGTGCTGGAACTGGCACCGGGCGCTTTCAGCGCAGAGACCGGCATCATCGTGCTGGAGCTGTATGTGCGTAATGCGCAGGTCAAGGCGCGTTCGGTGTGGCAAGGCTTTGCCAGCGGCCTGGCAGGGTTGTGCGGGTTGTACGGCATCGAGGTCGATGAGCCGGCGGCTGAAGCAGCGCCGGCTCCAGCACCGCCGGCTCCGGTGAACATCACCAAATCGGTGATCACCCTCGATAAACCCGGCGCCAGACATAAAGTCACGCTGGACAAGAGCCCGAGCGCACCCAAGGTCATTCGCGTCAGCGCGACCTGGGTCGATAACGGTGATGGTCGCGACAACGACGACCTGGACCTGCGCATCGGCATCCTGCGGCCCAATGGCCAGATGTCGATTATCCAGGCCCCGGAGAAACGCGGCGCCTTCGACCTCGATCCGTTTGTATTCCATACCGGCGACGTGGTCAGCGCCAGCGCGCTGGAACCGGCGCGGGAAACCGTCGAAATCAACCCGCACATCTCCCGGCAAATGGGCGGCAAGGTCGCGCTGGTGTGCAGTGTGTATTCCGCGCTGGAAAACGGTGATGTGTCGGTGGCCTCTCTCAAGCCAAAAATGCGCATGGAATACGGCGACCAGGTGGTCGAGTGCGCCTTTGATTTTCCCGAAGCCAAGAAGGGCTGGTTCGGCCGCACCGTCAGCAGCGGGATTTACACCTACGTGATTGGCCTGATCGAGATCGACCAGGAACACATCGTCCTCAGCCCGTCCGGGGTCACGTCCGAAAAAGGTAGCGAAGCCACGCCATGGTTGACCTGGAGCAACGACTCCGTGCTGCTGACCATGGACGGTCCGGAAGTGTTCAAGGGCGATGATTATGACGACGACGAGGAAGATGAATACGACGATCACGGCAGGCGCTATGTCTGACAGGGTGCATTTTTACTGATGCATGCCCGGGCGGCGTGGCTCTCGGGCATGGACGCCCGCACCTGAACAAGCAGCCAGACACCAACTTATAGCTAGATATCTAGCTATCTATAAAATCAAAAGCCCCAGTCAAACAACGGTTTTAAGTCGCCAATAATATGGCGATTCCGCTCAACCGGGCTTCCGTTCATCCAGAAGAAAACAGCGATCAGTATCAAATTATTGACACTGTCATACTGATATTACACATTAGCGCCTAATGCTTTCTTACAGGGCCTGCGACCCTCAGCCCCTTTTAAGAGGTCAACCCTATGCACCGTGCCGATGACATTGCCAAGCTGTTCCAGAACCTTGATGCAAGCACGGACGCTTACCTGGAAATGGACACCCATTTCGACTACGAAGAGCCGCCGCCGCCTTTGCGACCGGTTCCGGTTCTCGTGCAGCAGCCTCTGGACGTTGAGCCAGTCTCGGTCACGCAACACTCCATCGAGACACCTGAACCCGCCAGAACTTCGACGCCTGCCCCAACGCCTGAGACGCCCGCTGTGCGTCCAGACCTACTGCAAAAAACCGGACGTGGGTCTGCCCGCGCGATACCAGCCCCCTTGCGTTCGCTGTTGGCCGAAGTGGCCATGGCCCGTCAGTCCGAGGCCGAAGCACGTAACAATGAAGCCTTGCAGCAGTCGTTGCTCAGAACCACGCCGCCCGCTCTTCAACCCAGAGTCATTGCTGTGGTGTCGGCCAAGGGCGGGGTTGGCAAGAGCACGCTATGCGCTGCGCTGACCCGCACGGTGGCGTTGCCTGGCGGGCGCAGCATCGCCGTGGAGCTTGACCCTCAGGATTGCCTGCGTCATCACTTCGATGCCAGCCCCGATGTGGCAGGCCTGGCGTCAGGCAGCCTGCGTGGCGAAAGCTGGAATGACCTGCTGCTGGCAGGTTCCGGCAATACCCAGGTGCTGCCTTATGGCGCGCTGGCCGTCGGTGAACGCAGTACGCTGGAGAAATACCTCGACCATGACCCGCACTGGCTGGCCCGGCAGATCGAGCGCATGCAGCTTACGGCCCGGGATGTGCTGGTACTGGATGTGGCGTGCGGCCCCTCGCGCTACCTGGACCAGGCGCTGAGCGTGGCCAACCATGTGCTGGTAGTACTCGATACGGAAGCGGCCGGCTACCTGACGCTGGACGCCATGGAGCGCGCACTGGAGCCGCTGGCCGAACGTCGTCAGGCGCCTTCATGCACTTACGTGGTCAACCGCTTCGATGCTTCACGGGCGTTCAGTGTTGACATGTCTGAAGTGCTGCGCCGCCGCCTGGGCGAGCGCCTGACAGGCCAGGTGCGCTTCGATAAGAACATCGCCGAAGCACTGGCTTATGGAGCCGATCCGTTGCAAGCCCTGACGCCTACCGCAGGCGTGCAGGACTTGCTTGACCTTGGCCAGCGCCTCACGATCCGCCTCATGGCAGAGCAGGTTCAAGAGTCACATGGTTCATGAATGCTCCGTTACCCGAAGTGCCTCCATTGCCGACACCTCTGAAAGCGCGGGCTCAGCGTTTTCTTGACCGGATTGACGCCCTTTCGCCTGTTACGCGCAAGCGCTGGAAGATGGCTGGCTTGTTGATGGGCACGGCGCTGTTTGCCTTTATCGTCTCGGTGCCCTTCGAGCTGTTGACCCAGGCGGTCTTCGGGGTTCTGTGCTTTGCCTCTGCCGTTCTGCTCCGTCGATCCGCCAACCGCCTGGCAATCCTGGCGATGATCGTGCTGTCGGTGGTCATGTCACTGCGCTACATGTACTGGCGCATGACCTCCACACTGGGTTTCGAGAACGGTCTGGACATGCTGTTCGGCACCGGGCTGTTGCTGGCCGAACTGTATGCCCTGGTGGTGCTGTTGTGCGGTTACCTGCAGACCTGCTGGCCGCTGCGCCGCGATCCGGTGCTGATGCAGGGCGCGCCCGATACCTGGCCGGTGGTGGATGTATTCATCCCCACTTACAACGAATCGCTGTCGATCGTGAAGCTGACCATCTTTGCAGCCCAGGCTATCGACTGGCCGCGTGACAAGTTGCGGGTGCACGTGCTCGATGATGGCAAGCGTGAAGAGTTTCGCGAGTTCTGTGGGCAGGTCGGGGTCAACTACCTGACCCGCGACAACAATGACCATGCCAAGGCCGGCAACCTCAACGAAGCATTGAAGGTCACCAGCGGCGAGTACGTCACCATCTTCGACGCCGACCATGTGCCGACCCGTTCCTTTTTGCAGTTGTGCATGGGCTGGTTCATCAAGGACCCCAAGCTGTCGATGCTGCAGACGCCGCACTTTTTCTTTTCGCCCGACCCGTTCGAAAAGAACCTAGACACCTTTCGCAGCGTGCCCAACGAGGGCGAGTTGTTCTATGGCGTGGTGCAGGACGGCAACGACCTGTGGAACGCCGCGTTTTTCTGTGGTTCCTGCGCGGTCATCCGGCGCACGGCACTGGAAGAAATCGGCGGCGTGGCCACCGAGACCGTCACCGAAGACGCGCACACCGCGCTCAAGCTCAGCCGGGCCGGGTACAACACCGCTTACCTGGCCATTCCCCAGGCCGCAGGGCTGGCCACCGAAAGCCTGTCGCGGCACATCCGCCAGCGGGTGCGCTGGGCACGCGGCATGGCGCAGATCTTTCGCACCGACAACCCGCTGCTGGGCAAAGGCCTGACCCTGGGGCAGCGGTTCTGCTACCTCAATGCGATGCTGCACTTTTTCTATGGTTTGCCGCGTCTGGTGTTTCTGACCGCACCCCTGGCCTTTCTGTTTTTCGATGCGCGGATCTTCCAGGCTTCGGCGCTGATGATCACGGTGTATGTGCTGCCGCACATCCTGCACTCCAACATTACCAACTCGACCATGCAGGGGCGTTTTCGTCATTCGTTCTGGAACGAGGTCTACGAGACAGTGCTGGCCTGGTACATCATGGGGCCGGTGATCATGGCGCTGATCAACCCTAAATTCGGTGGATTCAACGTCACCGACAAGGGCGGCATCATCGATAAAAAGTTTTTCGAGTGGCGCCTGGCGCGTCCTTACATCGTGCTGCTGGGCCTGAACCTGACAGGTCTGGTGATCGGTATCGGAATGCTGATCGAGGGCAGTAACGAAGAGGGCGCGATGGTCACGGTGCTGATCAACCTGGCCTGGACCGTCTACAACATCATCATCACCGGCGCCGCCGTGGCCGTGGCCAGCGAAACCCGCCAGGTACGCCGCGAGCCGCGTGTTGCCGCCAGCCTGCCGATGCGCCTGGAACGCGCAGACGGCAGTGTGCTGGAGGCCGTGACCCTGGATTTCTCGCAGAAGGGCCTGGGTTTCCGGTTGCCCGAGGGGCAAAGCATCGAGCGTGGCGAAGAGCTGCAGGTCGTACTGTTTCGCAAGAATGCGCTCAGCCGGTTTCCGGCCACCGTGGTGTTCAGCCGTGGCTCGATGGCCGGTGTGCAGTTCGATCACCTGACTCTGCGTCAGCAAAGCGAGCTGGTGCGCCTGACCTTTTCACGCGCCGACACCTGGGCTGCAACCTGGGGTCGCGGAACAATCGACACCCCTCTCAATGCGATGCGTGAAGTGTGCGGGGTCAGCCTGCGCGGCGTCCGCGAACTGTACAACGCTACGCGTCAGGCCTGGCGTGCCCGACGTACACCTGCACCGGCTCCCGACTCTGCTATGGAAAAATCATGATCTGCAAATCGATGGAAAGCCGCCACGCGGGCCACGCCTCACGCTGCCTTGCAGCCTTTGTATCGTCGCTATTGTTGCTGAGTGGCAGTGCCTCCAGTATGGCCGCCCCGGCCGCGCCGCTGGTGGCACCGCCAGTCGCCGCACCGCTGCCTGCGAACGTGCCTGGCAGCGATGTCAGCGTCACCCTCAAGCAATTGGGGCGTAATTATCCGATGGTGCTGCGCGGTATCGATTCCAATGACACGGTCAACTTCAACGTGCGTGCAGATCAGGTTGTGACCGGCGCGCGCCTGACGCTGGAATACAGCTATTCACCGTCGCTGTTGGCGGACCTTTCGCAGATCAACGTACTGGTCAACGACGAAGTCGCTGCCAGCCTGCCGCTGCCCAAGGAAGGAGCCGGTCAGCCGCAGAGTAAAGTGGTCGATATCCCGGCGCAGATGATCACCGAATTCAATCGTCTGAGCCTGCAGTTCATTGGTCACTACACCATGAGCTGCGAAGACCCGCAGCATTCAAGCCTTTGGGCGCGGATCAACAACGACACGCGTCTGGATCTTCAGGTTTCGCCCTTCGTTCTGCCCAACGACCTGGCGATCCTGCCGCTGCCGTTTTTTGATCGTCGTGACGACCGTGACGTGACCTTGCCCGTCGTAATGGGCAGCGCGCCCGATAACACCACGCTTGAGGCGGCCGGTGCGCTATCGTCCTGGATCGGCGCGGCCAAGAGTCATTCGCGCATTGCAACGTTCCCGACGTATTACGATCAGCTGCCTGCCGATGGCAACGCACTGGTGCTGCTCAAGGGCACCGGTCCCCTGCAACTTGGCAGCTTGACGATGCCGGCAGCCAAGGGCCCGACCCTGACCATGGTGGCTCACCCTAACGACCCCAACAGCAAATTGCTGGTCGTTACCGGGCGTGACTCGGCCGAGCTCAAGCAGGCGGTCAACGCGCTGGTGCTCGGTAGCCAAAGCCTGGTCGGCAGCAGCGCGCTGATCGACAAGGTCGAGGTACTCAAGCCGCGCAAACCCTACGATGCGCCGAACTGGCTGCCCAGCGACCGGCCGGTCAAGCTGGGTGAGTTGATCGACACCGGCAAACTGAATGTGGCCGGTTACGCGCCGGGCGAAATCACCGTCCCGATCAACCTGCCGCCTGACCTGTTCAACTGGCGTGAAGACGGCGTGCCGCTGAAGCTCAAGTACGGCTACACGCCGCAACAGCGCTCCAATAACTCCTCGCTCATGGTCAATTTCAACGACCGCCTGATCAAGGCCGATTCGCTGCCATCAGTCGATAAGCTCGACCGCTCGATCGTTTCCAGGCTGACCGGCGACAACGACACGATCAGCCGTGAAATGAACATGCACCTGCCGCTCAACGCAGCGGCCCTGCAATCGCGCCTGCAACTGCGCTACATGTTCGACTACATCAAGCAGGGTGAATGCGGCGACATCATCATCGATAACATGCGCGGCAGCATCGACCCCGAATCGACCCTGGACCTGAGCGGTTACGATCATTTCATGGCCATGCCGAACCTGGGCGTGTTCAAGGATTCGGGCTTCCCGTTCACGCGCATGGCCGACCTGTCGCAGACCGCCGTGGTTCTGCCAGACAACGCCACGGCTGAAGACATCAGTGCTTACCTGAGCGTACTGGGCCGCTTCGGCGAGTCGACCGGCTACCCGGCGACGGGCGTATCGGTGATTCAGGCCGGGCAGATCGCCAGTGCTGCCGACAAAGATATTCTGGTCTTGTCGTCGGGCGCCAACCAGCCGTTGCTCAAGCAATGGGCCGATCGCCTGCCAGGCTTCGGTGAAGGCCAGCAACGAAGCTTTGAAGTGTCGGACCTGGCGTTTCGCCTGCGCGACTGGATGAGTCCGAGCGTTGATGCAAACCAGCGACGTGCACGGGTGGCCGTCGCGTTTTCCAGCAACATGCAAAGTACCTTTCTGACAGGTTTCGAATCACCCTTGCAGAAAGGTCGCAGTGTGGTATTAATGTCCAGTGGCCAGCCCTCTGGCCTGGCCGACGTGACTCGTGCGCTGGATACCAGCGATAAAGTGCAGGGCAGTCTGGTCGTGGTGCGTGGCAATTCGGTCGAAGCGCTTGTCGCCGAGCAGCAGTATTTTGTCGGTGACCTGAGCCCGATCAAGTACGCGCAATGGCTGATTTCACGCAATGTACTGTTGATGTTGCTAATCCTGGCGGTCTGCGTCGCGCTGATCAGTGGCCTGTCTTACCTGGCACTGCGCTCGCAGGCAAGGCGTCGTCTGGGAAACGGATAACCCATGTTGGCTTTACTGATAAACCCGCGTCGTAGCGCGCGCTGGCTGGCGGGTCTGTTGGCGGCAGCGGTGCTGACACCGCTGATGGCAGCCGAGCGCTGCGACGGTCCGACCTGGCCGCTGTGGCAGAGCTACGCCCAGCGCAATGTCCAGGACGATGGACGCATGCTCGAATCGAGCATGGAACGCAATCACAGCACCTCCGAAGGCCAGTCCTATGGCATGGTCTTCGCCCTCGTGGCCAATGACCGCAAGCGCTTTGACGCCTTGTGGTCATGGACCGTCGCCAACATGATGGGCGCCGACCTCAAGACACGCCTGCCGGGCTGGTTATGGGGGCAGGGCAAGGATGGCAACTGGCAGATCCAGGACGCCAACTCCGCCTCCGATGCCGACTTGTGGATGGCCTACGCGCTGCTCGAAGCGGCGCGCCTGTGGCAGGCTCCGGCCTATCGCGACGATGCGCAGGCATTGCTCAAGACCATTGAAGCGAAACTGGTCGTCGACCTTCCGGGCCTCGGCAAAATGGTGCTGCCAGGTCCCGAGGGCTTTACCCAGCCTGACCATCTTTGGCGTCTGAACCCCAGTTATCTACCCATCCCCTTGTTGCGCCGCCTGGCCAAAGAGGCGCCGAACGGCCCCTGGAAAGAGATCGCCGACAACACGGTAAAAATGATCAAGGCGTCCAGTCCCAAGGGCTTTGTGGCAGACTGGCTGGGTTATCGTGGCACCTCGCCCAAAACAGGGCTGTTCGTGGTCGACCCCGCCAAGGGCGAACTGGGCAGTTATGACGCGATTCGCGTTTACCTCTGGGCTGGCATGACCCCTGCAAACGATCCACTTGCGGCTACGCTGTTGGCACACCTGGACGGTATGTCGACCAGCACGGCCTCAAGCGGCGTGCCGCCGGAAAAAGTTCAGGTCATGAGCGGCGCAAGCGAGGGCCAGGGGCCTTTTGGTTATTCAGCGGCATTGTTGCCTTACTTCCAGACCAAGGGACAAACCTGGCTGGTCGAGCAACAACGGCGCCACGTCGAGCAAGGTCTTGCCAGGGTCATGAAAAACGACCCGCAAGACCGCTCGGAACCGGCTTATTACAACTTTATGCTCAGCCTGTTTGCTTTGGGCTGGATTGAACAACGCTATCAGTTCCGCCATGACGGGACCCTTAAATTGTCTTGGGAGACTTCATGCCCGCCAGTCGCCACACGTTAGTTATCGGGCTACTTACAGCAATCGCAGCCAATAACGTTGCCAACGCTGAAACCTCCGCCGTACAGGCACAGTTGATTGAGCAGGGCCAATACTGGCAAGCGCGCTCGAACGCGGTGCGGGCGGCAGAGATCTGGCAGAAAGTGCTGCAGCAAGACCCCAATCAGGTCGATGCGCTGTATGGCATGGGCTTGATTGGCGTCAACAAGAACCAGCCGCAACAGGCTCAGAGTTATCTGGCGCGCCTGCGCGCCCTGACACCGCCGCCGGCGCAAGCCATCCAGCTGGAGCAGGACATTGCCCTGACCCAGGCCGACAACAAGGCGCTGCTCGATGAAGCCCGGCGTCTGGCCGATGCCGGTGAGCGCGACAAGGCCACGGCGGCGTTTCGCAAGATTTTCAACGGCCGTGTGCCACAGGGCACGATCGGGCGTGAGTACTACACCAACCTGGGCTTCAGCGACAACGACTGGCCAGAGGCCCGCCAGGGCTTCGAACGCCTGATCAAGCAAAACCCGAACGACTCGGTTCTGGCGCTGTTCTATGCCAAGCACCTGGCCCGCCGCGAAGACAGCCGCGACGAAGGCATTCGTGCATTGGCCAAGCTGACCAGCCACCCCGATATCGCTGGTGACGCCGATCAGAGCTGGCGTCTGGCACTGGTCTGGGGCGGTACGCCGACAGCGGCCCAGGTACCGCTGTTCGAAGCGTTCCTCAAGGTCCACCCGGACGACCAGGAAATCCGCGACTTGATGAACAAGGGCCGGCAACAGCAGGCCAGTGGCGGTGCTTCGACCTGGCAGCAGGACCCGCAAGTGGCTCGAGGCCTCAAAGCCCTGGAAAAGGGCGACCTGGCCACCGCCGATACCGCATTCAGTACACGTTTGAAAAGCAAGCCTGACGATGCCGATGCCCTCGGTGGCCTGGGCGTGGTACGCCAGCAACAGAACCGTCAGGCCGAAGCCGAACAACTGCTGACCCGTGCCACCCGCCAGACCGGTGGCGAGCGCTGGAAAAGTGCGCTGGAAAATGTCCAGACCTGGACGCGCCTGCAACAGGCTCGCGACATGCAGTCCAAAGGCCAGGCCAGCAAGGCGCTGGAAGCGGCGGCCCAGGCCGTCAGCAAGAACCCGGGCAATATCGACATACGCCTGGCCCAGGCCGATATCCAGGCCCAGGCCGGTCAGTTTGAAGCCGCCTATGCCAGCTATCGCCAGATCCTGTCCACCGATCGCGGCAACGCCAAGGCCGTTCGTGGCCTGGTCAATGTTCTGGCCCAGAGTGGCCAGGTCAATGAAGCGCTGCGCCTGATCGATACCTTGTCCAGCGATGAACAGGCCAAGCTCGGTGACAGCGGCAGCTTCAAGGCGCTGCGTGCCATCCAGGTGGCACGTATTGCCGAACAGCGTGGCGACACGCTGGCGGCCCAGGCAGCCCTCAAAGAAGCGGTCAAAAACGATCCGGACAATGTCTGGACACGCTTCGACCTGGCGCGCTTGTACCTCAAGACCAATGAGGCGCCCAAGGCCCGTGCGTTGATCGACGATCTGCTCAGAAGCCAGCCGAACAACATCGACGCGCTCTACACCAGCGCTCTGTTGTCGGTCGAAATGGGCCAGTGGAGAGATGCCCAGATCACCTTTGGGCGTATTCCCGTTGACCAGCGCACCCCTGAGATGAAAGCCCTGGCCGACGAAGTCAACATGACCGTGCAGGTCAATCTGGCCGTCAGTATTGCCAAGCGCGGTCAGCGTCAGGAAGCGCTGGCGCTGCTTGACCGGCTGTTGCCGGTGGCCGGTGCCACGCCTGAGCGTCAATTGACCCTGGCCAGCGCCTACATCGAAGCCGGCGAAGTCGAGCGCGGCCGTGCCATGGCCCGTACTGCCATTGCGCAGTTGCGCATGCCTTCTGCCGATCAAACGCTGCAATACGCCGGCGTCCTGCTGGCGGCGGGCGACGACGTGCAGGTCAACACAATCCTGCGCAACCTGCAAAACCAGACCATGAACGCACAAAGCCGCAAGCGCTACGACGACTTGCTGTACCAGTACCGCATTCGTCAGGCCGACCTGCTGCGTGAAGGCGGCGACCTGAACGGCGCTTACGACACCCTGGCACCGGCATTGGCCCAGCGCCCTGATGATATTCAGGCCGTGTCGGCGTTCGCCCGCTTGTACACCGCACGTGGCGATACCGCCAAGGCGTACGAGCTCTACAAACCGTTATTGCAGCGTCAGCCCAACGACCCGCAAGTGTTGCTGGGCGCTGCCGATGCAGCCGTCAAGGCGCATGACCCGGCGTCCGCCGACAAGGCACTGGAGCAGTTCCTGCGGCTGGGCCGCTATGACGCACTGACGCTGACCGAAGCTGCACGCATCTACGAAAGCATCGGCAAGACCGGAGCCTCGGAAGAATTGCTGCGCAAGGCCGTGTCGATTGAACAGACCGAGAAGCAACGTATCCTCGCCGTGCAGATGGGCCCGGCGGCAGCGCCCAACGCTGCCACCCCTGCGGCGGGCACCAACCCACGCAGCGTGGCGAGCGCCGACGCGATTCCGTTGCCTGCCCAGGCCACGCTTAACGGCGACGACGGTACCCAGATCAGCAGCGCACAAAGTGCCCTTAACCGCATTCTCAGCCTGCGCAGCGGCTACGTCACCCAGGGCCTGAGTGTGACCAGCAACAACAGCGAGGCCGGGCTGGGCAAGCTGACGATGGTCGAGGCGCCGCTGGAGATCAACATGCCGCTGGGCGATAACCGTGTGGCGGTACGCGTCACACCGGTCACGCTCAACAGCGGCAGTGTGTCGGCCGATGCCGGCAGCCGCTTTGGCGGCGGCTCGACCGGCCCTGCAGGGTCGAACCGTGAAACCGGCGTAGGCCTTTCGGTGGGCTTCGAACGCCCTTCAGAAGGTCTCAAGGCAGACATCGGTACAACGCCGATGGGCTTCAAGTACACCACCGTCGCCGGTGGCGTGAGCCTCGACCGCCCATTGGGCGAAAACCCCAACCTGCGCTACGGCCTCAACGTCTCCAGGCGTCCGGTGACCGACAGCGTGACCTCATTCGCCGGTTCCACCGACGATCGCAGCGGCCTGTCGTGGGGTGGCGTAACGGCCAACGGTGGACGCGGCCAGGTCAGCTACGACAACCAGACCATCGGCGGTTACGGCTACGGTTCATGGCACAAGCTGGTGGGCAACAACGTCAAGGCCAACAGCCGCGGCGAAATTGGCGGCGGCGTCTACTGGTACCTGAACAATACCGAGAACAGCAAGTTGACGGCCGGTGTCAGTGTCATGGCAATGAGCTATGATAATGACCAGAGCTACTTCACCTATGGCAATGGCGGCTATTTCAGCCCGCAAAACTTCTTTGCCATCGGCATTCCTGTGATGTGGTCGCAACGCTCCGAGCGCTTCAGTTATCAGGTCAAAGGCTCGGTCGGCCTGCAGCACTTCAAGCAGGATGGCTCGCCTTACTTCCCGGACGACGGCGATCTGCAAGCCGCTTCCGGACAGACGCACGAAGGGCAGAGCAAAACCGGCATCGGCTACAGCCTGAGTGCGGCCGGCGAATACCGTATCGGCGGCAACATGTTCATGGGCGGCAACGTGGCCCTGGACAACGCTCGCGATTATCGCCAGCTCAGCGGTGCCCTGTACGTGCGCTACATGCTCGAGCAGGCGACAGGTCCGATGGAGTTGCCGGTCAGCCCTTACAGCTCGCCCTATTCCAACTGATATCAGGAGAACGCTATGCCTTCCGTACTTGCCGGCATGACACTCCTGGTTCTGGGGGAAAGCCACATGAGCCTGGCCGACCACTTGATGGAGCCGTTGCATGACAACCTGACCAGGCAAGGCGCCATCGTGCATTCGATCGGCGCGTGTGGGGCCAGTGCCGGTGACTGGCTGCTGACCAAGAAGGTCGACTGCGGCGCCGAACAGAAAGGTAACGGCAAGATCGTGATCAAGGGCCGCGATGCCACCACCACGCCCATCGGCGACTTGATTGCCGCCGACAAGCCGGACCTGGTGGTGATCGTGATTGGCGACACCATGGCCTCCTATGACAAGCCCTCGTTTCCTAAAGCGTGGGCCTGGCAAAGTGTGACCAGCCTGACCAAGGCCATCGCCGCCACGGGCACCCAGTGCGCCTGGGTGGGACCGGCCTGGGGCAAGGTGGGCGGCATGTATCAGAAGAACGATGCGCGCACCCAACTGATGTCGCAGTTTCTGGCCAATAACGTAGCGCCGTGCACCTACATTGACTCGCTGAGTTTCTCCAAGCCGGGTCAATGGATCACCACCGACGGTCAGCACTTCACTGTGGCCGGCTACAAGTCCTGGGGCACGGCCATTGGCAATGCTTTGGGGCAGCTGCCGGTCAGCAGTGTCAGCGCGGCAGGAGCCAAAAAGTGACGGCCTTGCGTCTTATGGCTTGTGGCGTCGGTGCACTGCTGGCGAGTGCTGCCGCACAGTCTGCCGAGATTGCGCTGTACCCCACGGGACCGGCCGAAGATTCAGCGTTCATTCGCTTCATCAACGCCACGCCGGCGCCGCTGGACGTCATCGCCCAGGAGGGCCAGACGCCGTTGCGCCTGGCCACCACTGCGCCTGCGTCGGCGTTCTTTCCGGTGCAGGCCAAAAGCGCCGTCAAAGGCACGCTGGTCAGTGATGGGCAAAAGCTGGCCATGGAGCAGAGCGTGGCGCCTGGCGAGTTCGCCACGGTGGTGGCGTTGCCGCAGGCCGACGGCGGTCTCAAGCAGGTGGCGGTGCGCGAAGAGCCGGATGACTTCAATGGTCTGAAGGCTTCGCTGGCGTTTTTCAGCCTCGATGCCGCTTGCCTTGACGCCAGCCTGCGCCCGGCGGGGCGCACGGCGGACCTGTTCAAGGCGGTAGCCGACGGCACGCTGCAACGCCGCTCGATCAACCCGGTCAAGCTGTCGGTGCAACTGGTCTGCGCCAACGCAAACGTCGGCGAGCCCCTGGATCTGGGCGAACTCAAGGCGGGCGAGCGCTACAGCGTGTTGCTGTTGCCTTCGGCCAATGGACCACGCCTGTTGTCGGTTACGGATACGTTGTCCCACTGATCTGATCGGGCAATTGTCGTCATGGTCTTCGCCTCCCTTGAGTTTCTGCTGCTGTTTTTGCCGGCGTTCATGCTGGTTTACTCGTTGGGGCGGCCGTCGTGGCGCAACACGATTCTGCTGATCGGCAGCTGGCTGTTTTATGGCTGGCTGAGCCCGCTGTTTCTGACATTGCACATGGTCTTGACCGTGGTGGCGTGGGTCGGCGGCTTGATCGTCGACCGCACCCGCGAAGGCACCACGGCGCGCATGCGCTGGCTGGTGGGGCTGATCGTGCTCAACACCGCCGTCTTGTGCTGGTACAAGTACGCCAACATTCTGGCCCTGACCGCCAATGAACTGATGAGCAGCTACGGCGCCATGCCGTTCGAATGGCAGCGCGTGGCCTTGCCGGCGGGGCTGTCGTTCATCGTCTTGCAGGCCATTTCATACCTGGTGGACGTACATCGGCACACGGTGCCGGTGGAGCGCAGCTTCATCAATTACGCCACCTACATCTCGATGTTCGGCCACTCGATTGCCGGGCCCATCATTCGCTACGACTGGGTACGCCGCGAGCTCAACCAGCGCTATTTCAACTGGCAGAACTTCGCCCTCGGCGCGCGGCGTTTCATGATCGGCATGAGCATGAAAGTGCTGGTGGCCGACACCTTGTCGCCGCTGGTCGACGTGGCGTTTCATTTGCCGCAGCCGACCCTGGTCGATGCCTGGATCGGCTGCCTGGCGTACTCGCTGCAACTGTTTTTCGATTTCGCCGGCTACAGCGCCATGGCCATCGGCCTGGGCCTGATGCTGGGCTTTCACTTTCCGGAAAACTTCAACCGGCCATACCTGGCGCGCAGCATTCAGGACTTCTGGCGGCGCTGGCACTTGTCGCTGTCGAGCTGGCTGCGCGATTACCTGTACATCGGCCTGGGTGGTAACCGTTTTGGTACCTGGAAGACTTATCGCAACCTGTTCCTGACCATGGCCATCGCCGGGCTTTGGCATGGCGGCGACAGCTGGAACTACCTGCTGTGGGGCGCCGCCCACGGCATCGCGCTGTGCGTCGACCGGGCCTGGTCGCATTCCAGCCTGCCGAGCGTTCCACGACCGCTGGCGCATGTGTTGACGCTGCTGTTCGTGTGCCTGGCCTGGACGCTGTTCCGCTCGCCGGACTTCCACACCGCCATGACCATGTACGCCGGCCAGTTCGGCCTGCACGGCGTGGCGCTGGGCGATGCATTGGCGGTGACCCTGCGCCTGTCACACGGCATGGCCGCGCTGCTGGGCGTGCTGTGTGTGCTTGCACCGTTGCTGCAACGCCGCGTTGAACAGCGCTGGGCGCACAACCCGGTGTTTGTGGCCGGTGCGGCGGTGTGGCCGGTGGCGGGGTTTCTGCTGTCGTTCGCGCTGATCGCCAGCCGCGAAACCGTGCCCTTCCTGTACTTTCAATTCTAAGCTTCCAATTCTGAGAGGCCGGCCATGAGTCAATCGTCCAACGCACCGCAGCCGCCCAGCGAACTGGCCCAGCGCGTCAGCCCGGTGGCCGGCGTGACCCTGGCCGCGTTCATGGGCATCGGCCTGCTGGCATGCGGGTTGTTGATGGCCAGCGGCAAGGTGCAGTGGCTGCCGGCCAAAGTCGACCGCGACGCGGTGCTGCACGGCGAGGTCACCCATGCGCTGGCCAAGCAGTTGTCGGGCACCTTCTTCGCCCAACAGGCCGCCAATCTGGAGCGCGGCGCCAGTTGGTTGCTGTTCCAGGACACCGGCGCGCGCGTGCGTCCAGGATGCTCAGGCTGGTTATTCCTGACCGACGAATTACGCATCAACCGCAATGCCCAAACCAACGAGCGAACCAAGGCCCAAGCGGTCATCGACCTCAAGCAACGGCTAGGTAAACGAGGCATCGATCTGTGGGTGGTGGTGGTGCCGGACAAGAGCCGCATCGCGGCCAATCAGTTATGCGGGCTGTATCGGCCGACGCAATTGCAGAGCCGTATCAGCCACTGGAGCGGCATGTTGCAGGCCGCTGCCGTCAACACACTGGACCTGACATCCACCCTGCAGCCACTGGGCGATGCCGCCTTCTTACGCACCGACACGCACTGGAGCGAAACCGGCGCCAGTGCTGCCGCCAACGCCATCGCCCGACGTTTCAAAGAGGTCAACTTCAAGGCCACGCCAAGCCGCAGTTTCGAAACCCGCGTCGCACCGTTGGCGCCACGCCCCGGCGACCTGGTGCGCCTGGCCGGCCTCGACTGGCTGCCCGTGTCGCTGCAGCCACCACCGCAAAGCGTGGCCGAAACCACCATTCGAGAACGGGTCGAAGCGGCCTCGGTGGGCGGTGAAAGCCTGGACGACCTGTTTGGCGACGACAACCTGCCCAACGTCGCGCTGATCGGCACCTCGTTCTCGCGCAACTCTGCGTTTGTCGACTTTCTGCAACGCGCACTGGGCGCGCCGATCGGTAACTTCGCCAAGGACGGTGGCGAGTTCTCAGGCGCGGCGAATGCGTATTTCAACAGCCCGGCGTTTGCGCAGACGCCGCCGAAGGTGCTGATCTGGGAGATACCGGAGCGGGATTTGCAGACGGGGTATGTGCCGGTGGTGATGGGGTTGTAGGGAGTACTTGACGGTGCACGGTTATTCAATATGATTAACTTTGAATCGATTAACGATCAGGAAGAGTTCTCTCATGGCCACCACCGCGAAAACCCGATCTGTCACCGCTCACGTCCCTGAGCAATTGGCACAAAAAGTCGATCTGATGGCAGAGCGCCTGGAGCGCTCCAAAAACTGGATCGTCAAACAGGCTCTGTCTGCCTGGATAGAACAGGAAGAAGAGCGCAGCCGTCTGACCCGCGAGGCCTTGGCCGATGTAGATGCCAGGCGCGTGATTGACCACCAGGCTGTCCAGGCTTGGGCTGATAGCCTCAGCACCGACACGCCGTTGCCGGCACCGCGCTGATGGAGTTGAAATGGACAAGCAAGGCGCTTTCCGACATTACCCGACTGTACGAATTTCTGGCGCTGGTCAATCAGGCTGCCGCTGCACGAACGGTTCAGCAACTCACAGCGGCACCGACCACATTGTTGGCCAATCCACGCATTGGCGAACGCCTGGAAGAGTTTGAGCCAAGGGATGTACGTCGCATTCAGATCGGCCATTACGAGATGCGTTACGAGATAGTGGACTCCACTCTCTATCTACTGCGCCTGTGGCACACCCGTGAGGACCGCTAGCAGACTGAAAGCGCTTGCTTTTGCATGAATCGAGTGCCGGCTTGCCCTATCGGCGTATTAAACCACCTGCACCTTGCCCAGTTGCTCGCCTTCAAGCCACGCGCTGATGTCGCAGGCGTGCATAGGTCTGGAGAACAGGTAGCCCTGAGCCCAGGCGCAACCGAGGTTTTTCAGGGCGTCGAGTTCTGCGGCGGTTTCCACGCCTTCGACGATGCATTCCAACTGCATGTCCTGGCACAGGGCAATCAGCGACTTGACGATCTTGAAGCTGGCCGGGTCGAGATGGATGTTGGTGACGAAGGTGCGGTCCACCTTCAGTTTGGTCAGCGACAGCGCGTGGATCTGGCTCAGGCTGGAATAGCCGGTGCCAAAGTCATCGAGGGAAATGCCGCAGCCCAGTTCACGAAACCGGCTGATCGCTCGCTGGGTCTGCGGCAGGTCCTGGATGGCCGCGGTTTCGGTGATTTCCAGATCGAGACAGGCCGGGTCGAAACGGCTGCTCTTGATCAGCTCGACGATCTGCTGGGCGGCGTCCTGCGAACCACAGTCATGGGCGGACAGGTTGAATGACAGGCGGATACCCGCAGGCCAGCTCGCGGCCACCTCCAGCGCCTTGCTGAGCAACGGTACGGTGAGGCGATTGACCATACCGATGCGCTCGGCAATCGGGATGAAATCACTGGGCGGCACGTTACCCAACTCTGGGCTTTCCCAGCGTGCCAGTGCCTCGAACGCCACGGTTTGCTCACTGTGAATATCCACGATGGGCTGGAACACCACGTGAAACTCACCCTCCAGATCGGCCCTGCGCAGGGCCTGTTCGGTCAGCCCTTCGCGATTGAGCTGCTGGCGATGGGCTGCGCTGAACAGGCAGACCGTGCCGGGGCGGTGGCGCTTGCTCTGATACAGGGCATAGTCGGCGTATTCATACACTTGCGTGGCGCAAGATGCCTGATCCGGGAAGGTCGCAATGCCCAGTGACGCGCTGATCTGAATAGGGATGTCCACCAGCAGAAACGGCTCGCGCAGGCTGGCACAGATTTTCTCGCCAAACGCCTGCAACTGCTCGTCGCTCATGGCCTGAGTGATGATCAGCCCGAACTCGTCGCCTCCCAGCCGGGCCAGGTGCACATCGTCGTCGAGCAGCCCGGTCAGACGCTGGCCAACCTGATAGAGCAGCTTGTCACCAATACTATGGCCATACAGATCGTTGACCGGCTTGAAGCCATCCAGGTCGATCAGCCCCACGGCCAGACGAATCTCTTGCTCACGGGCGCGGGACAGCAGCGTATCAAGGCGAGAAAAGAACTGCCGCCGATTGGCCAGCCCGGTGAGGCTGTCCTGATTGGCCAAGTGAAGGTTTTCCTCGCTGAGTTTTGCCGTATGCGCCTGCATGTTCACCAGCCGGGTGAAGTCGGCGTACTGCGCCTTGAGAATGACCAGCATGGCGATGGACACCAGCAGGACATCAATCGCGGTGGCAATAAAGGTAATGATATTGGTGGACGCGAAGAACACCACGAACGCCGTGTTGACCACTGCCGTGGTGGCCAGCGCCGCTGGCAGCAGGTGCATCATGCAAAAGATGCAGCCAATGACGGTGATCGCCATATAAAAGGCGACATGCGCCTGGGTATAGCTGTCGCCATACGGAAACAGCGCCAGCGACCAAGCGGTGAACGCCACGGCGACAAACGGCGCGAGCATATTGGTGCGCTTCAGCGCCGTGAGCATCTGCGCCGGGCTGCGTGTGCGCCTGCGCGTGCGTATCCATTCCGCCGCACGAATCACGCCGAACAGCGTCATGATCAACGGGCAATACACCACCAGCCAGCGCGGCGCGACCGCAAAGTGGGTGCCCGCCAGCATCAGGGTGTTAGTCAGAAGGATGAAATACATCATGGGTAACTGGCGAGACAGCGCAATGTATTGCGCCTTGACCAGACCGGGATTGTCCTTGGGCACGGACATTAACGCTCGCACGCCTAGCAGTGTTTTCTTCATCCAGATTGCTCCGAGAAACCCCTTCCTTCAGGTGGGGGAGGAAAGGAGCGCGGCGTAGCCGCATTGAGCTGTACATAAATACAGTTTTATGGCACCGTCCACCGATGACCAAACGCGCCTATAAATTCAGGTTTTACCCCACTTCAGAGCAAAAGCTGCTACTGGAGAAAACCTTTGGCTGTGTACGCTACGTCTACAATTACATCCTGGATTTTCGCTCCAAAGCTTACGCTGAAGACAAGACGAACATTGGCTTTACTGGCGCTAATGCGGCGTTGACCCGGTTGAAGAAAGATCCAGAGAAGGCATGGCTCAACGAGGTCTCCAGCGTTCCTTTGCAGCAGGTGCTTCGCCACCAGCAAAAGGGTTTCACCAACTTCTTCGAAAAGCGTTGCGGATACCCTTCATTCAAAAAGAAACACCATCGTCAGTCCGCTGAGTTCACGCGCAGCGCCTTCAAGTATGTCGACGGCAAGCTTTTCCTTGCGAAAAACAAGGTGCCCCTTGATGTTCGCTGGAGCCGAGGCGTTCCGGGTGAGCCTTCCACCGTCACGGTTTCAAAAGACAGGTCGGGTCGTTATTTCGTGTCCCTGCTGTGTGACTTCGAGCCTGAAAAGCTTGCTGTCTCACCCCGCATGATCGGTATTGATCTGGGGATCACGGATCTGTTCACCCGGTGCGACGGACAGAAAGAGCCCAATCCAAAGCACACGGCCAGATACGCCGCCAGGCTAGCGCTGCTACAGCGCCGACTGGCCAAAAAGAAGCTCGGATCAGCCAATCGCTTGAAAGCCAAGCAAAAGGTGGCCAGGCTGCACGCAAAAATTTCAGATGCCCGCCAGGACAACCTTCATCAGGTGTCGCGCAGATTGATCAACGAAAACCAAGTGATCTGCGTCGAGTCTTTGAAAGTCAAAAACATGA
>NZ_BAAILM010000012.1:0-65282 GCF_054589175.1 Pseudomonas sp. 3A(2025)
AAACCATGATTTCTCGTGGAGTAACTTGCGTTGCTGATAATCAGTTGACTCTCAGTCTGACACCGCAAGCACCCACACGAATTGCTTGATTCAATTGTTAAAGAGCGGTTGGTTGAGCCTTTCGCCTCAACCGAGGCGCGCATTCTACAGCGCCTCAGTAACTTGTCAAGTGATTATTTTCAGAAGTTTTCAACACATCCAAACTTCGATCACTTGCGTGCCGAGCGATCTTTCGATCAACTCGTCAGCGGGAGGCGAATAATACAGCAACCGAAGTTACTGTCAACTGCCTTTTTTCACCGCCGGGCCCGGAGGCCTGCGCCATTCCCTCGCCGTTTTCGCTTCTAACTCGTTGATCTTCAAGAAGTTTTCAGTTTCTTCCGCGGCGGGAATGGTGCGCATTATAGAGCGCTGAGACGGGGCGTCAACACTTAATTTGAACTTTCTTCTTTACGCAGGGTAATGCGCGCAAAAGCCTTCTTGCCGGCCTGGCAAACATGGGTCGCGCCCAGCTTGAATATAAAGCCGCGATCAACCACCTCACCATCTATACGCACACTGCCCGCCGCCAGAAGATCCCGTGCGCCAGCAGCATTCTTGACCAGGCCTGCCTTATTAAGGACAGCGCCCACTGGCAGATCCTCATCGGACGCCACTTCAATCTCTGGCAGATCTTCAGGCAGTTCGCCTTCCTTCATACGGTTACCCGCCGAACGATGCGCATTGGCTGCCGCTTCTTCACCATGGAAACGCGCCACGATCTCTTCAGCCAGCTTGATCTTGATATCGCGCGGATTGGCACCCGCCTCGCAATCCGCCCTCAGCGCATTGATCTCATCCATCGAGCGGAAGCTCAACAGCTCGAAGTAGCGCCACATCAGCGAATCGGGAATCGACACCAGCTTGTTATAGATGACGCCCGGCGCCTCTTGAATGCCGACGTAGTTGCCCAACGACTTGGACATCTTCTTCACGCCATCCAGACCTTCAAGCAGCGGCATGGTGAGAATGCACTGCGCTTCCTGGCCATAGGCACGTTGCAGCTCGCGCCCCATCAGCAGGTTGAACTTCTGATCGGTGCCGCCCAGCTCCACATCGGAACGCAACGCCACCGAGTCATAGCCCTGCACCAGCGGATACAGAAACTCATGAATGGCAATCGGCTGGTTGCTGGTGTAGCGCTTGTCGAAGTCGTCGCGCTCCAGCATCCGCGCCACAGTGTAGTTCGACGACAGACGAATGAAGTCAGCAGGACTGAGCTTGTCCATCCAGGTGGAGTTGAACGCCACCTCGGTCTTGGCCGGGTCCAGAATCTTGAACACCTGCTCTTTATAGGTCTCGGCATAAGCCAGCACCTGCTCACGAGTCAGCGGCGGACGCGTCGCGCTCTTGCCGCTCGGGTCACCGATCATGCCGGTGAAGTCACCAATCAGGAATATGACCTGATGCCCCAGATCCTGGAACTGGCGCAGCTTATTAATAAGCACCGTATGACCCAGGTGCAGATCGGGCGCCGTAGGGTCGAAACCGGCCTTGATTCGCAGCGGCTGACCGCGCTTGAGCTTTTCGACCAGCTCAGCCTCTACCAGAAGCTCATCCGCGCCGCGCTTGATCAGCGCCAACTGCTCTTCAACCGACTTCATATCACCCCCGATTCAAAGGGAACCAACCATACAAGATCAGCGCCCAATTACAAGTTTTTGCCCCGCGCGCAGCCATGACGCCTGACCGTCTCTCGGCCAGGGTTGCTTCGCGCTGGTTTTGGTTATATTTTATACAGTTATTTCATCTTCATCATGTCATTCATCTTTTCCTTTTCACCCTTTTCAAAGTCAAATTACCTATGATCGACACACCGCCTAAAGCGCCCCCGCTTTATCCGAAGAGCCACCTGCTGGCCGCCAGCGGCATTGCCGCCCTGCTCAGCCTGGCCCTTCTGGTCTTCCCTTCCAGTGAAGTGGAGGCCAAGCGCACCAATCTCAACCTTGATCTGGAAATGTCTGCCGAGCAGCACACTCATGATCAAGACGCTCAAAAGGCAGCCCAGGCCACACAGCAAGACGCGCCATCGCCTTTCGCCCAGATCGACGCACCTGAAGACAGCACTGAAGAAACTGCTGCCGTCGAACCCGAGCAAGAACCTGCCACGCCGGTTGCCGCAGCACCTGCCGCGAGCAAAAACCCGAATCACCGCGAAGTCGTCGTAGCCAAAGGCGACACCTTGTCGACCCTGTTCGAGAAAGTCGGCCTGCCTGCCACCGCCGTTCACGAAGTCATCGCCAGCGACAAACAGGCCAAGCAGTTCACCAAACTGCAAAATGGCCAGATCCTGCAGTTCGAACTGTCCCAGGACGGCCAGCTCAACAAACTGCACAGCAAGCTCAGCGAACTGGAATCCATCAGCCTGTCGAAAGGCAGCAACGGCTACACCTTCAACCGCGAAACAAGTACGCCAGACCTGCGCAATGCCTATGTGCATGGCGTGATCAACAGCTCGCTGTCGGTTTCGGCTCAACGTGCAGGCCTTGCTCACAGCATGACCATGGAAATGGCCGAGATCTTCGGCTACGACATCGACTTCGCCCAGGACCTGCGCAAGGGTGACGAATTCGATGTGGTCTATGAGCAGAAGGTCGCCAATGGCAAAACCATCGGCACCGGCAATATCCTCGCCGCCCGCTTCACCAACCGCGGCAAGACCTACACCGCCGTGCGTTACGTCAACAAGTCGGGTAATGCCAACTATTACACCGCCGAAGGCAACAGCATGCGCAAAGCCTTCATCCGTACGCCGGTCGACTTCGCGCGTATCAGCTCGGTGTTCTCGATGGGCCGCAAGCACCCGATCCTGAACAAGATCCGTGCGCACAAAGGTGTCGACTACGCGGCGCCACGTGGTACGCCAATCAAGGCCACCGGTGACGGCAAGGTGTTGCTGGCCGGGCGTCGCGGTGGTTACGGCAACACCGTGATCATCCAGCATGGCGACACCTACCGTACCCTTTACGGCCACATGCAAGGCTTCGCCAAAGGCGTACAAACCGGTGGCAGCGTCAAGCAAGGCCAGGTGATCGGCTATATTGGTACTACCGGGCTGTCGACCGGGCCGCACCTGCACTATGAATTCCAGGTCAACGGCGTGCACGTCGATCCACTCGGTCAGAAATTGCCGATGGCAGAACCCATCGCCAAAGCCGAAAAACAGCGATTCATGCAACAGAGCCAGCCATTGATGGCGCGTATGGATCAGGACAAGGCCACCAAGCTGGCCTCCAATAAAAGGTAATCCATGGCCTTCTTCTATATCGGCGTCATGTCCGGCAGCAGTCTCGACGGGATCGATATCGCCCTGCTGGAGCAGGATGAGCGTCCCAGACTGCTGGCGACGCACTACATCCCCATGCCGGAAGACCTCGGGGCCGAGCTGCTCGGCCTTTGCGCCAGCGGCGACGATGAGCTGGCACGCGCAGCGATTGCCGAGCAGAAGTGGGTCCGCCTGGTCGCGCAAGGCGTACTTGCCCTGCTGAAAGAGAAGAACATGGTTGCCGGTCAGATTCGCGCCATCGGCAGCCACGGCCAGACCATTCGCCATGAACCGGCCCGTGGTTTCAGCATCCAGATCGGTAACCCGGCACTGTTGGCCGAGCTGACTGAAATCACCGTGGTCACCGACTTCCGCCGCCGCGACATCGCTGCCGGCGGCCAGGGCGCGCCACTGGTGCCGGCATTCCACGAAGCATTGTTCGACGACAACAAGGACCGCCGTGCGGTGCTTAACGTCGGCGGCTTTACCAACCTGAGCCTGATCGAATCGGACCGCCCGGTTTCCGGCTTCGACTGCGGGCCCGGCAATGTCCTGCTCGATGCCTGGATTCAGTCACGGCGCAATCTGCCGTTCGACCGTGATGGTGAATGGGCTGCCAGTGGCCAGGTTCACGACGCACTGCTCAACGCCCTGCTCAGCGACCCGTTCTTTAATGCCCGCGGGCCGAAAAGCACCGGGCGCGAAGTCTTCAACCTGACCTGGCTGAATCAGCACCTGCAGCCGTTCCCGGAGCTGGCCGAGCAGAATGTTCAGGCTACCCTGCTGGAACTGACCGCGCTGAGCATCACCCAATCCCTGCAAGCCGCGCAGTCGAGCACGATCGAGCTACTGGTGTGTGGTGGTGGCGCCCACAACCTGACGCTGATGAATCGCCTGACCGCCCTGCTGCCGCAAACCCGAGTCAGCAGCACGGCAAAATTCGGCGTCGACCCGGACTGGGTAGAGGCCATGGCGTTTGCCTGGCTGGCGCATTGCTGCCTGGAAAGCGTACCGGCCAACCGGCCAACCGTGACCGGCGCACGTGGCTTGAGAGTACTGGGCGCGATCTACCCCGCCTGACCCGACGCTGCATACAATGCAAAACGCCGCGCATCAGCGCGGCGTTTTGCATTGAGGCAATGGCAATCAGATCGAGAACGACGAGCCGCAACCACAGGTGGTCGTCGCATTAGGGTTCTTGATCACGAAGCGCGAACCCTCCAGACCTTCCTGATAATCCACCTCGGCACCGGCCAGATACTGGAAGCTCATCGGGTCGACCACCAGGCTTACGCCTTCGCGCTCGACGATGGTGTCGTCGTCAGCCACATCTTCATCGAAAGTGAAGCCGTACTGGAAGCCCGAGCAACCGCCGCCGGTCACGAAGACGCGCAGCTTCAGACGATCATTGCCCTCTTCATCGACCAGGGTTTTCACCTTGTGCGCAGCACCAGGGGTGAATTCCAGAGCCACTGGAGTGAAGGATTCAACGCTCATGTCAGATATCTCCCGGCGTCAGCCGTCGTAATGCGTAATGACGGGCATTATCCGCTTGTCCGAGAAAACAGGTCAACTATAGGTACAGCCGTGACCGGGCTCATTCAGGCCCGGTCGTCGCAAGCATTACGGCATCATGCCGGCATGCGACAGGCCCAGACGCTCGTCCAGGCCAAACATGATGTTCAGGTTCTGGATAGCCTGGCCCGACGCGCCCTTGACCAGGTTGTCGATCACCGACAACACCACCACCAGATCGCCGCCCTGTGGACGGTGTACCGCGATGCGGCAGACGTTGGCGCCGCGCACGCTGCGGGTTTCAGGGTGGCTGCCGGCAGGCAATACATCGACGAACGGCTCGTCGGCATAACGCTTTTCGAACAGCGCCTGCAGGTCAATGGACTTATCCACAACCGTCGCATACAGGGTCGCGTGAATGCCACGGATCATCGGTGTCAGATGCGGTACGAACGTCAGGCCGACATCGCCACCGGCTGCGCGACGCAAGCCCTGGCTGATTTCCGGCAAATGCCGGTGGCCCTTGACGGCATAAGCCTTGAAGCTTTCAGTCGCCTCGGAGAACAACGAACCGACACTCAGGCCGCGACCGGCACCGCTGACGCCCGACTTACAGTCGGCAATCAGGCGGCTGTTGTCGGCAAGGCCGGCTTCCAGCAACGGCAGGAAACCCAACTGAGTGGCGGTCGGATAGCAACCTGGCACCGCGATCAGGCGGGCGGTCTTGATTTGCTCGCGATTGACTTCCGGCAAGCCGTAGACAGCATCCTTGAGCAGTTCCGGCGCGCCATGCGGCTGGCCGTACCATTTCGCCCACTCCTCGGAATCCTGCAAACGGAAATCGGCAGACAGGTCGATGACCCGCGTGCCCGCCGCCAGCAGTTCGCCGGCCAGCGCATGGGCAACACCGTGCGGGGTGGCGAAGAACACCACATCGCAGGCACCCAGAGTCTTGATGTCCGGCACGCTGAACGCCAGGCCGTCGTAATGACCGCGCAGGTTCGGGTACATGTCGGCAACGGCCACGCCGGCCTCGGAGCGAGAAGTGATGACCTCAACCTGCGCCTGCGGGTGCTGCGCCAACAAGCGCAGCAGCTCAACTCCGGTGTAACCCGTGCCGCCGACGATACCGACCTTGACCATAACCTGTCCTCAACGAAACAACTGGAAAGCCCACGATGATAGGGCGGCAAGACCGCTGCGACAACCGACAACGTGACGTATGGCCCCCTGCCCCCTACTATTCGGCGACCGTGAACCTGAAGGAACCTACCTATGCTCTATCTCTGGATCAAAGCGCTGCACATTGTCGCCCTCGTCTGCTGGTTTGCCGGGCTGTTCTACCTGCCGCGCCTGTTCGTCTACCACGCCATGAGCGAAGACACCGCCAGCCGTGAACGCTTCAGCCTGATGGAACGCAAGCTGTACCGCGGCATCATGGGCCCGGCGATGATCGCCACCCTGTTGTTCGGTGGCTGGCTGGCCTGGCTCAACCCCGCCTGGTTCACCCAGGGCTGGATGCATGCCAAGCTCACCCTGGTGTTCCTGCTGATTGGCTACCATCATGTCTGCGGCGCGCAGATCAAACGTTTTGCTCGTGGCGAAAAGGGTCGCAGCCATGTGTTTTATCGCTGGTTCAATGAAATTCCTGTAGTGATCCTGCTGTCCATCGTCATTCTAGTAGTGGTCAAGCCGTTCTAGATCGCCCCCGACAAGGAAGCCCTGCATGCCCGACACCCACTTCAAGATTGTGTTCGAAGGACAATTGCGCGATGGCGTGAGCCTCGAAACGGCCAAGCGCAACCTGGCACAGCTGTTCAAGAGCGAGGTGTCGGCCATTGACCGCCTGTTCAATGGTCAAGCCGTTGCCCTCAAGCTCGGGCTGATCCACAGCGAGGCCGAACGCTACCTCAAGGCGCTGCACGACGCCGGTATCGATGCGCGTATCGAGTCCGACCCGGCCATCAGCCTGACCCTTGAAGAAGTATCGCCGCCTTCGCCCTATCGCACACCTGTCGACCCACCCGAAGCTTCGCCCTATGCACCGCCCAAGGCGCAGGTCGACACACCCGTGATGCGCAGTGAACTCAAAGTTTTCAGTATCCATGGCCGCATCGGCCGCCTGCGGTATCTGGCCTGGTCGATGGTATTGATCGCTGTGGGCGCGCTGGTCGCCTCGACCTGTGCAGCCATCATGAGCGTTTCACTGGTGGCCGGTGGACTGCTGGGCACGATCGCGGTGATTGCCCTGGCAGTGGTCAGCATCCAGATGGGCGTGCAACGCTTGCATGACATTGGCTGGTCCGGCTGGTTTCTGCTGCTCAATCTGGTGCCCTTCCTGGGCAGCTTCTTTCCGTTCGTCATGCTCTTGATGCCCGGTAACGCAACCGCCAACGCCTATGGTGCACCGCCGCCGCCCAATACCCGCGCCGTAAAAGTGCTATGTGGCCTGTGGCTGGTGGTCATCGTCCTCTTTATCGCATTGACCGCCTTCACCGGCATCGCGTCGATGACCAAAGAACTGCAAGGCACCGTCGATCTCTACGAACAGTCATTGCCTTATGACGACGACAGCGGACAGAGCGATAATGCCCGCCCCGCACCTGGCACGTTTTTCAAAGGCGAACGAAGCCTGTAATGGAGACCCGCATGACCCGTTACGCCCTGATCACTGGCGCATCCAGCGGCATTGGCCTGGCCATGGCCGAAGCACTCGCGCGTCGTGGTCGCAACCTGATTCTGGTGGCCCGCCAACGCGAACCGCTCGAAGCCATCGCCCTGGAGTTGACCCAGCGTTTCGGCGTCGAAGTCCTGTTTCGTGCCTGTGATCTGGGCGAGCCGTTGCGCCTGTCAGGGTTTCTGCTGGAGCTTGAAGACGGCGATCATCAGATCGACCTGCTGGTCAACAGTGCCGGCATCGGCACTTGCGGGCCGTTTCTGGGCCAGGAATGGGCCGCCGAACAAGACCTGATCGACCTCAACATTCTGGCCTTGACCCGTCTGTGCCATACCGTGGGCAACCTGATGGCCCTGCAAGGCGGCGGGCAGATTCTCAATATCGCCTCCGTCGCGGCCTTCAAGCCCGGCCCGTGGATGAGCACCTACTCGGCCAGCAAGGCCTACGTGCTGCATTTCTCCGAAGCGCTGCGCGAAGAAGGCCGCAAAAACGGCGTCAAGGTTTCCGTGCTGTGTCCCGGCCCGACCCGCACGCCGTTCTGGCGCACCGCGCAGATCGACATCGATACCCGCAAGATGATGAGTCCCGAAGAACTGGCGCTGCACACCGTGCGTGCACTGGCCCGCAACCGCGCGGTCATCGTGCCGGGCTGGCGCAACACATGGCGCACCCTCAGCCCACGCCTGGGTTCGCGCTGGCTGACGCGACGCATCAGCGGCCTGATCAACAAACGGCGCTGCCACTGACTAACAGAATACGGTTCAGTACACTGCTGCCCGTCGCACTTCAAGTCCCACCTCAAGGAGCAAATGGCTGTGGATACTTTGTTCACCAAGATCATCAACCGGGAAATCCCGGCGAATATCATTTACGAAGACGACCAGGTCCTGGCCTTCCACGATATCGCCCCACAGGCGCCCGTGCATTTTCTGGTCATCCCGAAAAAGCCCATCGCGACCCTCAACGACCTGACCGAAGAAGACAAGGCGCTGGCCGGCCATATTCTCTTCACCGCCCAACGCCTGGCACTGGAGCAAGGTTGTGAAGAAGGTTTTCGCGTGGTCATGAACTGCAATGAACTGGGTGGGCAGACCGTCTATCACATTCATATGCACGTGCTTGGCAAGCGCCAACTGAACTGGCCGCCGGGCTGATCTGCACGTTCAACGACTTACCGCTCTACCCCCTGCCGCTCAGCGGATCGGCAGGGTGATCTATCTCAAGCCTCAGATACGCGATTGCATTAGACTGGGGCCAATGGATATCACCGGAGGTGCCCATGGCAACCGAACGTCACTACTCGGTCATCGACAAGCTGTTGTTGCAGGCCGATAGCGCAATGCGCACATTGCTGCCTTCCAGCGGCCACTCCCAGCGCCCGTCGCCGGCTATCGTGCGCCCCGAGCACACGATGGACGAAACCGAAACACGCCACATCGCGGGCCTGATGCGCATCAATCATACCGGCGAAGTCTGTGCCCAGGCGCTGTACCAGGGTCAGTCGCTGACCGCCAAGCTGCCGCAGGTGCGAAAGGCCATGGAGCACGCCGCCGATGAAGAAATTGATCATCTGGTCTGGTGCGAACAACGCCTGCACCAGCTCGGTAGCCATACCAGCGTGTTCAATCCGCTGTTCTATGGGCTGTCGTTCGGCATCGGCGCCGCTGCCGGCCTGATCAGCGACAAGGTCAGCCTGGGTTTTGTCGCCGCGACCGAGGACCAGGTCTGCAAACACCTGGACGAACATCTGGAGCAGATCCCCGCCGCCGACGAGAAATCCCGGGCAATCCTTGAACAGATGCGCATCGACGAAGCGCACCACGCCGAGTCCGCGCTGGACGCTGGCGGTTTCCGCTTCCCGGCGCCGATCAAGTTCGGCATGAGCCTCGTGGCCAAGGTCATGACCAAGACCACTTACCGCTTCTAAACACACGACAAACAAAAAAGGCGCCTTTCAAAGGCGCCTTTTCTGTTTAAGACGGATCACTCACCCAGTTCGACGATTTCATAGTCATGAGTGATCTTCACGCCGGCATTGCCCAGCATGATCGATGCCGAGCAGTACTTCTCGGCCGACAGCTCGATGGCGCGCTTGACCTGGGCTTCTTTCAAACCCCGGCCCTTGACCACGAAATGCAGGTGGATGCTGGTGAACACCTTAGGGTCTTCTGTAGCACGCTCGGCTTCCAGAAACGCCTCGCAGCTTTCGACCGGCTGGCGGGACTTCTTGAGAATGCTCACCACATCGAAGTTGCTGCAGCCGCCCAGGCCAATCAGCACCATCTCCATGGGCCGCACGCCCAGGTTACGACCACCGCTCTCGGGCGGGCCATCCATGACCACAACATGACCGCTGCCCGACTCGCCGAGGAACATGGCTTCGCCAGCCCATTGAATGCGTGCTTTCATCGCCAGACTCCACTGCTGAAAAAAGGGTCGCCAGATTAGAGCGTCTTGGCATGGCCGTGCAAGCCGCGATGCAGGGCTGTCGAACAATGAATTAAACATCCTGCTTTCAGAAGTTTTGTAGGAAAATTCTTAAATGACGTCAAAGTTTCGTCAAAAGCTGGCGAGAACTGTTCATCAGCCGATACCTTAAGCAAGCCATTTGGCGCAAGACTTCTTCGGGATGCCCGCATGTTCGCTTTAGCCCCCAATTCAAGAATAAAGAGCATCGACAAGCTTCTCATCCATGCGCAACGCCGCCGTTACCCGGTCCGAGGCAACATCATCTGCGCGGGCGATACCGCGCACTCGCTGTTTTTCATCATCAAAGGCTCGGTGACCATTGCCATTGAGGACAGCGACGGTCGCGAGATGATTGTCGCCTACCTCAACAGCGGCGATTTCTTTGGTGAGCTGGGACTGTTTGAACAACCGGGCCACGAATCACTGCGCAGCGCCTGGGTGCGCACCAAAAGTGAGTGTGAAGTTGCAGAAATTTCCTACGAGAAATTTCGCGAACTTACTCTTCAGGAACCGGACATTCTTTACACCCTCAGCACCCAGATGGCCGAGCGGCTGCGCAATACCACGCGCAAGGTCGGCGACCTGGCGTTTCTCGACGTCACCGGCCGCGTCGCCCGCACCCTGCTCGACCTGTGCAAACAGCCCGACGCCATGACCCATCCGGACGGCATGCAAATCAAGATCACCCGTCAGGAAATCGGTCGTATCGTCGGCTGCTCGCGAGAAATGGTCGGCCGTGTCCTCAAGTCGCTGGAGGAACAAAACCTGGTGCACGTCAAAGGCAAGACCATGGTGGTGTTCGGCACCCGCTGAACGGGCCGTTCAAAGCCCGGCCAGCAGCTGCCGATACGCCTCATGCAGGCGTTCAGGCACGCCGGGGTCCGGGAACACTTCATGCAGCGCAATATGGCTGCTGGCCCGCACCCGTGACGGCAGATCGCAACACGCATAGAAACGATTGACCGCGGCCACCATCTCGTCGCGCTGGTTATCCAGCAGCAACGCGCCATGGGCAAGCACCACCGGCCGCGCACCACCCTGTCCATCTCGTGCCTGGCGCCAGCGTTGCGCGGTACCGACCAGTTTGCGCCCGTCGATGTTGACGTTGTAGCGACCATCACAGAACGCGCCGTCGACCTCGCCCAGAGACGCCTGGGCGCCGAGCGAAGTCAGCACATCCAGTAACGGCTGGCATAAACGCAGATAAGCCGTTTCGATCCGGTCGCGATCAACATCACTGCGCGGCTGCGCATACACCAATGCAATGTTCACCGTCGCGGGCGACTGCGGCACCGGCTCGCCACCGCTTTCACGCAGCAACACCGGCCAGCCGCTGTCGGCCAGCAGCTGACACGCCTGATCGAAGCCCGCCAGCCGGTTCATGCGCCGAGGCATGACCAACGCTTGCTCGTTGGGCCGCCAGAACAGCAGCCCATGCTCGAATTGGCCTGCAGCCACCGATGCCAGCAAATCCTGCTCGGCCTGCAAGCCCTGCTCTACGCCGATATCGACGATCACACGCAGGCTCAGTCGATCGCTGGCGCGCTGATGATGGGCGCGCCACGCTCAGGAAAGAACAGGCGCTGCAACTCAGCGCCCGGCTGTTCGGCGCGCATGAACGCCTCACCTACCAGAAAAGAGTACACGTCGTTGATTTCCATCAGCTCGACATCGGCCCGGTTGAGGATGCCGCTTTCGGTGATCACCAGACGGTCGCGCGGAATACGAGGCAGCAGGTCCAGTGTGGTTTCCAGGCTCACCTCGAAGGTGTGCAGGTTGCGATTGTTGACGCCCACCAACGGTGTATCGAGGGTCTTGAGGGCACGTTCCAGCTCGTCGCCATCATGGACCTCGACCAGCACATCCAGGCCGACACCCTTGGCAGTCGCCGCCAGTTCGGCCATGAGCCCGTCGTCGAGTGCCGAAACGATCAGCAAAATGCAGTCGGCGCCCAGTGCACGGGCTTCGATCACCTGATACGGGTCGATCAGGAAGTCCTTGCGGATCACCGGCAGCTTGCAGGCCGCCCGCGCTTGTTGCAGATAGGCATCGGCGCCCTGGAAGAAGTCGATATCGGTCAGCACCGACAGGCAGGTCGCGCCGCCCTTTTCATAACTGACAGCGATCTCGGCCGGGTTGAAGTCTTCGCGAATCACGCCTTTGCTCGGCGAGGCCTTCTTGATCTCGGCAATCACCGCCGGCTGCTTGCGCTTGGCCTGCTCCAGCAGGGCCGTGGCGAAACCACGCGGTGCATCGGCCAGCGCGGCCAGACGCTCTACCTCGGCCAGGCTCACCAGAGCGCGGCGAGCCGCGACTTCCTCGACCTTGCGGGCCAGGATTTTTTCCAGAACCGTTGGCACGCTCATCCTTCATTCTCCTGCTTGAATACGGCGGTAAAGGCACCCAGTTCTTCGAGCTTTTCACGGGCCAGGCCGGTGTGCAAGGCATCATGCGCCAGCTCGACGCCTTCTTTAAGACTGTAGGCATGATCGGCAGCATAGAGCGCGGCGCCGGCATTGAGCACGATCATTTCAGCGGCTTTTTGCCCGCTTTCGGTCTTGCGCTTGCCCAAGGCATCACGAATCAGGGTCAGCGAGGCTTGCGGGCTGTCGACCACCAGGCCGTAAAGGCTCTGGCTCTTCATGCCCAGGTCTTCCGGCTGGACCCAGTATTCGCGGATCTCGCCCTTGTTCAGTTCGGCGACATAGGTCGGCGCAGCGAGGCTGAATTCATCCAGGCCGTCCTGGGAATGCACCACCAGCACATGCTGGCTGCCCAGTCGCTGCAATACTTCGGCCAGAGGGCGGCACAGGGCCTGGTTGAACACACCCACGACCTGATGACGCACGCCCGCCGGGTTGGTCAGCGGGCCCAGCATGTTGAACAGGGTCCGCAAGCTCAGGTCGCGGCGCGGGGCGGCGGCATATTTCATGGCGCCGTGATGCACCTGGGCAAACATGAAACCGATGCCCACGCTGTCAATGCAGCGCGCGACCTGCACAGGGGTCAGGTTCAGGTAGACACCGGCCGCCTCCAGCAGATCGGCACTGCCGCTCTTGCCCGAAACCGCACGGTTACCGTGCTTGGCCACCGTGCAACCGGCCGCCGAAATCACCAGCGATGCGGCCGTCGACACGTTGAAGATGTTCGCGCCGTCACCGCCGGTGCCGACAATGTCGACCACCCGGTCCAGCGTCTGCAGTTCGACCTTGCCGGCCAGTTCGCGCATCACCGACACCGCGCCGACGATTTCGTCGATGCTTTCGCTTTTCATGCGCATGCCCATCATGAACGCGCCAATCTGCGCCTCAGTGCACTGCCCGGTCATGATGTCGCGCATGACCTGGCTCATTTCTTCAGTGCTCAGGTCCAGATGATTGACCACCCGTTCCAGGGCGGTTTTGATCGTGATCGGGGTGCTCATGAAGAAAGTCCTTGTGCCTGACGCGTGCCGCCGGTCTGTTTGAGGAAGTTGGCGAACAACTCGTGACCCTGTTCGGTCAGGATCGACTCGGGGTGAAACTGCACACCCTCGATATTCAGCGTCTTGTGGCGCAGGCCCATGATCTCGTCCACCGAGCCATCGGCGTGGGTCGTCCATGCGGTGACTTCCAGGCATTCGGGCAAGGTCTCGCGCTTGACCACCAGCGAGTGGTAACGGGTGACGACCAACGGCTGGTTCAAATCGGCGAATACGCCCTGGTCTTCATGGGCCACCGGGCTGGTCTTGCCGTGCATCACCTGGCGGGCACGGACGACATCGCCACCAAACGCCTGGCCAATCGACTGATGCCCCAGGCAGACGCCCAGAATCGGCAACTTACCGGCGAAGTGACGAATCACCTCCAGCGAGACGCCCGCTTCATTGGGCGTGCAAGGGCCAGGGGAAACCACAATGCGCTCGGGGTTGAGCGCTTCGATTTCGGCAATGGTCAATTCGTCGTTGCGAATCACCTTGACGTCGGCACCCAGCTCCCCCAGGTACTGCACGACGTTATAGGTAAAAGAATCATAGTTATCGATCATCAGCAGCATGGGCTCACCTCTTGAATCGCTGACTTTGAAATTAGTCCCCACGCAGGCTGAGCACTCGCCAGTCTCCCGCTACCGGGCACGAACGGCATCCGGTGGGGGCATGGCAGAGGTTTGCGGGGCACATCGTTACGACACCGGCAGGGCCGGCAGGAGAAAGAGTCAGGCGCGCCAACGCCAACGGGCGTGAGCCTTGATAACGCGCATCAAGAGTTTGCTGACAGTTGTCACGGAAGGAGTCTCATCTGAACGTTTCGGGACATTAGCGTACCGGGTCAAACGGCGCAATGATTCTAAACGATAAAACCGACGCAAACCCCGATCAGAAAGCGACAGATACAGCGCATCAGCGCATTACGGCAACACAGACCGTTGCAATCGCGCCGGACTGTAAGGGAAACAGGCCAGCCACTGGCGCAGCAGCGGATGCTTGCTAAGGTCAGAGGCAAATAACAAGAGTGCGTTCTTATGCCAATCTCCACTGCCTCGCCTTTCACTTACCTGCGGACACCGCTGGCCGCTTGTCTGCTGTCCTTGTTTTGCGCAGCACCGCCAGCCGTGGCCGCGCCCTACTCGACCCTGTTCGTGTTCGGCGACAGCCTGCTCGACGCCGGCCAGTTTCCCGATGCCGGCGGCCCGAACGGCGCGACCTTGCGCTTCACCAACCGCACCGGCCCCACTTACCAGGCGGGTAGCGGCGAACTGACCGGGCTGACCTCCTCCTCGCTGCTGGGCCAATTGCTCGGTGTATCACCGGCCGACCTCGCCGCCTCGACTTCACCGGTGAATGCCGCGCTCGGTCAGGTGGATGGTAATAACTGGGCGGTGGGCGGCTACCGCACCGATCAGATTCTCGATTCGATCACCTCGCAATCGCAGGTGACCCTGCCCGACACCGACATTGTGCTGCGCAACCGACTTGGCTATTTGCCCGGCAATAGCGGGCGCGCCGATCCGAACGCACTGTATTACCTGTCCGGCGGCGGCAATGACTTCCTGCAAGGACGAGTTCTGAGCGCGGGGGATGCGCAACTCGCCGCCGGACGTCTGGCCGACAGCGCGCTGGCGCTGCAACAGGCGGGGGCGCGCTACATCGTGGTCTGGTTGCTACCGGATATCGGCAATACACCAGCCTTCAATGGCAGCCCGTTGCAATCGACCGTTTCAGGCCTGAGTGCAGCGTTCAATGCGCAACTGGTCGAGCGCCTGGCGCAGATCGATGCCGAAATCATTCCACTGAACATTCCACTGCTGATCAACGAAGCCCTGAGCGACCCGGCGCGCTTCGGCTTTGCCACCAACACCAACCTGACCGGCACCTGTTTCAGCGGCGACGGCTGTGTGGCCAACCCGATCTACGGTATCAACGGCACGACGCCGAACCCTGACCTGCTGTTTTTCAACGACCGCGTGCACCCGACCACCGCCGCCCAGCGTTTGCTCGCCGACTACACCTACTCGATACTCGCCGCGCCATGGGAGCTGACGCTGTTGCCGGAAATGGCCCACACCACCCTGCGCGCCCAGCAAGACCAACTGCGCAGCCAATGGCTGGCGGACCTCGGTCACTGGCAGCCAATCGGGCAATGGCGCAGCATCCTCGATGTCGGTGGCCAGCACGTCGACATCGACGCCCAGAGCAGCGGCGCCAAAGCCGACGGGCGTGGCTACAACCTGACCGTGGGCGGCAGCTACCGCTTTGCCGAACACTGGCGCACCGGTCTGGTTGCCGGCGCCTACCGGCAGAGCCTGGATGCCGGCCAGCACGATTCGCATTACCGCCTCAACAGCTACATCGCCAGCGCTTTCATGCAATACCAGAGCAACCATGTGTGGAGCGATCTGGCCGCGTCTGCCGGGCAACTGGACTATGACAAGGCCGAACGCCAGTTCGCACTGGGCGCCAGCGAAGGTCAGGAAAAAGGTGATACCGACGGCCACCTGTGGGCGTTCAGCGCACGACTCGGCTACGACCTGGCCGGTGGTAACCGCGCCTGGAACCTGTCGCCGTTCATCAGCGCCGATTATGCAAAAGTGACGGTCGATGGCTACCGCGAACGAGGCCAGACGTCGACCGCACTGGGCGTCGACGATCAGAAGCGCACCTCACGCCGGCTGGGCGCCGGCATTCTCGGCAAATGGCAGATCGCGCCCGCCACTCAGGTGTTTGGTGAATTTGCCCATGAGCGTGAATTCGAGACCGACCCACAGCAACTGCGCCTGTCGCTCAACAGCCTCTCGGCCATCGACTTTGAGCTGCAAGGCTATGCCCCACAGCGCAACCTCAACCGCGCCAGCCTTGGTCTGAGTCAGCAACTGACCCGCGACCTGAGCCTGCGCGCCGGCTACAACTGGCGCAAGAACGACGCACTGACCCAGCAAGGGGTCAGTGTCGGCGTGAGTCTGGATTTTTGAGGTTGGCGTGATTATCGGTTTTACGACTGTTCCGCCAATGCTACGGCGCGGAACATGGCGCGGCGCTTGTTGATGGTTTCTTCCCACTCAAGCGCCGGCACCGAGTCGGCAACGATGCCGCCGCCGGCCTGGACGTGCAGCTCGCCGTCCTTGATCACCGCCGTGCGGATGGCAATCGCGGTGTCCATATTGCCGTTCCAGGCCATATAGCCCACGGCGCCGCCATACACGCCGCGCTTGACCGGCTCCAGCTCGTCGATGATTTCCATCGCCCGAATCTTCGGCGCGCCCGACAAGGTGCCGGCCGGCAGGATCGCGCGCAAGGCATCCATGGCGGTCAGGCCGCTTTTCAACTGGCCGGTGACGTTGGAGACGATGTGCATGACGTTGGAATAACGCTCGATGATCATCTTTTCGGTGAGTTTCACCGAACCGATTTCCGACACCCGGCCAGTGTCATTGCGCCCCAGGTCGATGAGCATCAGGTGCTCGGCGATTTCCTTGTCGTCCGACAGCAGGTCTTCTTCCAGTGCCCGATCGGCCTCTTCGGTGGCACCGCGTGGGCGGGTGCCGGCAATCGGCCGTACCGTCACCAGATTGTCTTCGACGCGCACCAGCACTTCCGGCGAACTGCCGACCACATGGAAGTCGCCGAAGTTGAAAAAGTACATGTACGGCGTCGGGTTGAAGCAACGCAGCGCGCGGTACAGGTCGATCGGCGCGGCCTTGAAGTCGATGGACATCCGTTGCGACGGCACCACCTGCATCACATCACCGGCCAGGATGTACTGCTTGACGGTATCGACCGCGCGCTCGTAATCATCCTGAGTGAAGCTGGAACGGAAAGCCGGCTCGGCCGCCGGTGGACGCGACAGGTCCAGGCCACGGCGCGGGGTAATCGGCTGGCGCAGCTTTTCCATCAGTTCGTCGAGCTGCGCCAGGCCTTGCTCGTAGCCCTGCGGCTGCGCCGGGTCGGCGAGGACGATGGCGTGCATCTTGCCGGCCAGGTTGTCGAACACCACCACGGCATCGGAGACCATCAGCAGAATGTCCGGCACGCCCAGCGGGTCCGGGTTCGGGCAGTTGGCCAGGCGCTTCTCGACATAACGCACGCAGTCATAGCCGAAGTACCCCACCAGGCCGCCATTGAAGCGCGGCAGGCCAGGCAAGGTCGGCACGTTATAGCGGGCCTTGAAGGTTTCGACGAACGCCAGCGGGTCTTCTACCTGCAAGGCTTCGATCTCGACGCCATCGCAGGTCACGCTGACGTTGTAGCCGTGCACACGCAGCACGGTGCGGCATGGCAGGCCGATGATCGAATAACGCCCCCATTTCTCGCCGCCCTGCACCGACTCCAGCAGATAGGAGTTGGGCTGGTCAGCCAGTTTCAGGTAGATCGACAGCGGGGTATCGAAGTCGGCCAGGGTATCGATGGCCAGGGGAATGCGGTTGTAGCCTTCAGCGGCCAAACGCAGGAATTCTTCGCGATTCATACAGCACCTCGTGGTGTGAGGATAAAAACGGTCGGTTGGGCAAACAGGCCGCGAGCGGCCGGATTCAAGTCAGGCGCGCCAGCGCCAGCGGGCCAGGGCCTTGATGACTTTCATCCAGAGTTTGCGAGTGACCACCACGATGGAATCTCTATGAGAGGGACGTTCGATGTGCGGCAACAGTATCTCAGCGCCCTGATCCAGGCAACCGGGAATCAGCTTGCGCAAATCATCGATGACCAGCGCAGGAGACTCTTCGGCAATCGGCCGGCCATGGTTGTAGCCATAGGTCAGGCCCACGCAGGCGACACCGGCGGCCCTGGCCGCCTGCACATCGCTGCGCGAGTCGCCGATGAACAGCGCCTGGGCGGCCGGCACACCGGCCATCTTCATCACGAACAGCAAAGCGGCAGGGTCGGGCTTTTTCTGCGGCAGGGTGTCGCCACCGATGATCAGCCGAAAAAACCGCCCCAGCTTCATGTCATCCAGCAGCGGCGCGACAAAGCGCTCCGGCTTGTTGGTGATCAGGGCCATTTCCACGCCCTTCTTCTGCAGCCACTTGAGGGTTTCGCGTACGCCGGGGTAGACCACGGTGAACTCGTGCTTCTCGGCATACGCCTGCATGAACAGCTCAAGGCCCTGCGCGGCCAGGGCGTCGTCGACGCCACTGTGCTCAAGACTCCCGGCCAGCGCCCGGCGCACCAGAATCGGTGCACCGTTGCCGACCCAGGCACGCACCGCCTCAAGACCTGCGGCGGGCCGGCCCAAAGCCTGCAGCATCTTGTCGATTGCCACCGCCAGGTCAGGCACCGAGTCGACCAGTGTGCCGTCCAGATCGAACATGATCAGTTTCGGTAGCTGGTCGCCAAAGAGCTGTTCAAGGCCGCTCATGAGCGGGCGGCCGCTAACTCGCTGCGCATTTTCTCGATGACTTGCTGGTAGTCCGGCGCGTTGAAAATCGCCGAGCCGGCGACGAAGGTGTCAGCACCGGCTGCGGCGATTTCGCGGATGTTCTGCACATTCACGCCGCCGTCGATTTCCAGGCGAATATCGCGCCCCGATGCATCGATCAGCGCACGTGCCTCACGCAGCTTGTTCAGCGTACCGGGGATGAACTTCTGCCCGCCAAAGCCCGGGTTGACGCTCATGAGCAGGATCATGTCGACCTTGTCCATCACGTATTCGAGCAGGTTCAGCGGGGTCGCCGGGTTGAACACCAGACCGGCCTTGCAGCCGCCCTCGCGAATCAGTTGCAGCGAGCGGTCGATGTGCTGGGTGGCTTCAGGGTGAAAGGTGATGTAGGTGGCACCGGCTTCGATGAAGTCGCCGATGATGCGATCCACCGGACTGACCATCAGGTGCACATCGATCGGCGCGGTCACGCCGTACTTGCGCAGCGCGCTACAGACCATCGGGCCGATGGTCAGGTTCGGGACATAGTGGTTGTCCATGACATCGAAGTGGACAAAGTCCGCGCCGGCGGCGAGTACGTTGTCAACTTCCTGGCCCAGACGGGCGAAGTCGGCGGAAAGAATCGATGGAGCAATAACGAAGGGCTGCATGGCGCACCTGTCTGGACTGAATCACGGTGGCGCGCATTGTACTCCTCTACGAGCTGCAAGCTGCAAGCTGCAAGCTGCAAGCTGCAAGCTGCAAGCTGCAAGCTGCAAGCTGCAAGCTGCAAGCTGCAAGCTGCAAGCTGCAAGCTGCAAGCTGCAAGCCAAACACTA
This sequence comes from Pseudomonas sp. 3A(2025), assembly GCF_054589175.1. NCBI lineage: Bacteria > Pseudomonadati > Pseudomonadota > Gammaproteobacteria > Pseudomonadales > Pseudomonadaceae > Pseudomonas > Pseudomonas sp. 3A(2025). The sequence goes on from NZ_BAAILM010000012.1 coordinate 19,633, forward strand.
ACCGCGTTGACTTGCAGCTTGCAGCTAATAACTTGCCGCTGCTTTAGTCCGGCTGCACTCGCAGCTTTTCGCTGCGCCCGCGCAGCCATTCCAGCACCAGCAACAGCACCACCGAGAAGGCGATCAGCAGGGTCGCCGCCGCCGCGATGGTCGGGCTGAGGTTTTCGCGGATGCCGCTGAACATCTGCCGTGGCAAGGTCGCTTGCTCGGGGCCGGCCAGGAACAGGGTTACCACCACTTCGTCGAACGAGGTGGCGAAAGCAAACAACGCACCGCTGATCACCCCCGGTGCGATCAAGGGCAGGGTCACCCGGCGAAACGCCGTCAGTGGCGAAGCGCCCAGGCTGGCAGCGGCTCGCACCAAGTTGTAGTTGAAGCCTTGCAAGGTGGCCGACACGGTGATGATCACGAACGGCACACCCAGCACCGCGTGCACCAGAATCAGCGAGGTGTAGCTGTTGCCCAGGCCCAGCGGGGCGAAGAACAGGTAGCTGGCGACACCGACGATCACCACCGGCACCACCATCGGCGAGATCACCAGGGCCATGACCAGCGCCTTGCCGGGAAAGTCGCCACGGGTCAGGCCAATCGAAGCCAGGGTGCCGAACACCATGGCCAGGAAGGTCGCAGCGGGTGCGACGATCATGCTGTTCTTCAAGGCGCGCATCCACTCGGCCGAATTGAAGAAGTTCTCGTACCACTGCATCGAAAAGCCTTGCAGCGGATAGACCAGAAAGCTGCCCGAGTTGAACGACAACGGCACGATCACCAGTACCGGCAACACCAGAAACAGCAGTACCAGCGCGCAGATGATGCGCAAGGCGTAGTACCAGATTCGCTCGATCGGCGAGGTGTAAGGGGTCAGCATGATGATTCTCCTCAGCTCAGGCGCAGGCGGCTGGCGCCGACCAGCCAGCTATAGATCAGGTACAGCACGATGGTCGCCAACAGCAGCAGGCCGCCCAGTGCCGTGGCCATGCCCCAGTTGATGCTGGTGTTGGTGTAGAAGGCCACGAAATAGCTGACCATCTGATCGTTCGGGCTGCCCAGCAATGCCGGGGTGATGTAGTAGCCGATCGACAGGATGAACACCAGCAGGCAACCCGCGCCGATGCCGGCATAGGTCTGCGGGAAATACACCCGCCAGAAGCTGGCGAACGGGTGGCAGCCAAGCGAAATCGCGGCGCGCATGTAGCTGGGCGAGATGTTCTTCATCACGCTGTAGATCGGCAGGATCATGAACGGCAGCATGATGTGCACCATCGAGATGTACACGCCGACCCGGTTGAAAACCAGCTCCAGCGGCTTGTCGATAATACCCATGGCCAGCAACGCGCTATTGATCAGCCCGCTCGATTGCAGCAATACGATCCAGGCCGCAACGCGCACCAGAATCGAGGTCCAGAACGGCAGCAGCACCAGAATCATCAGCAGGTTGCTCTGCCGCGACGGCAGGCTGGCCAACAGGTAAGCCAGCGGGTACGCCAGCACCAGGCAGATGGCGGTAATCACCAGGCCCATCCAGAAGGTACGGGCAAAGATGTCCAGGTAGATCGCCTGATCGGGCGAAGCCGCCGCCACTTCACCGACATCGTCGATGCGATGGTCGACAGCGGCCAGCAGGTAATACGGGGTCACGCTGCTGGTGTTGCGGCGGATCGCCTGCCAATAGGCAGGATCGCCCCAACGCTCATCCAGCGCTTCCAGGGCATCCTTGTAGGATGCGGGTTCAGCCGGCAGCGGCAAGGCGCGCGCGGTCTTGGTCAGCAGGCTGCGATAGCCGGCCAGTTCCATGTTCAGACGCTTGGACAGATCGCCCAGGGTCGAATTCTTGCGGGCATCGGCCAGGTCGCGGCTCAGGGCCACATAAGCCGATTCGGGCGGCAGGCCCTTGCCATCCCACTTTTTCACCTCGACGATGGTCGTCGGCAAGGCGTTCACCACTTCCGGGTTGCCCACACTTTTGAACAAAAGCGCGGCGATCGGCACCAGAAAGACCAACAGCAGAAAAATAACCAGCGGCGCGATCAGTGCCTGAGCCTTGAAACGGTTGAACCGCTCGGCGCGAGCCAGACGTTGCTTGAGGTTGGGGCTGGCGCCTTCAGACAGGGGCACGGCGGTGGCCATAGCGAACTCCGAAAATCTTTGAACAAGGCTTTTGAACAAGAGGGCGCCCCCTTGCGGGAGCGCGCCTCAGGCTAACGCGGGGTCAGACGCTTACTTGGCAGCCCAAGCAGTGAAACGCTGCTCCAGGGATTCGCCGTTGTCGGTCCAGAACGAGACGTTCATCTGTACCTGGTCCTTGATATTTTCCGGCGTAGTCGGCATGTCGCTCAGGATGTTCTTGTCCAGCAACGGTACAGCCTGGGTGTTGGCCGGGCCGTAAGCGATGTTTTCCGAGTAGATCTTCTGCTGTTCAGGCTTGAGGGTGTAGGCGATGAATTTTTTCGCCGCTTCAGCGTTCTTCGAGCCCTTCGGAATGGCCCAGGCGTCGAAGTCATACACGCCGCCGTTCCAGACCACTTTCAGGTTGCTCTCTTTCTGCACAGCCGCGATACGGCCGTTGTAGGCCGAGCTCATGACCACGTCGCCCGAGGCCAGGTACTGTGGCGGCTGAGCGCCAGCTTCCCACCACTGGATGTTCGGCTTGAGCTCGTCGAGCTTCTTGAAGGCGCGGTCCTGACCGTCTTTGCTGGCCAGTACCTTGTAGACGTCGGCAGGCTTGACGCCGTCGGCCATCAGGGCGAATTCCAGGGTGTATTTGGCGCCCTTGCGCAGGCCGCGCTTGCCCGGAAATTTCTTGGTGTCCCAGAAATCGGCCCAGCTGGTCGGTGCGGTGGTGACCTTGTCGGCGTTGTAGGCCAGCACCGTGGACCAGACGAAGAAGCCCGCGCCACAGGTGCTCAGCGCGCCCGGCACGTAGTCTTCTTTCTTGCCGAACAGCGCAGGGTCCAGTTCTTCGAACATGTCTTCGTCACAACCGCGCGACAGCTCGGGCGACTCGACTTCTACCAGGTCCCAGGACACGCTTTTGGTGTCGACCATGGTTTTGACCTTGGCCATTTCACCGTTGTACTCACCGGCGATGATCTTGCCGTTGCCCGCTTTTTCCCACGGTGCATAGAAGGCTTTTTCCTGAGCGGCCTTGTTGGCGCCGCCAAAGGAAATGACCGTCAGATCGGTTGCCGCCATGGCGTGCGCTGCACACATCATCCCCAGCGTAATAGCGGTGAACTTCAATGGTTTGAGCATTTATTCTTCTCTCCACGGGCAGTGTTGGTTTAGCAATTGGGTAGGACGATTGTTCCGTCTCTAAGGTTAAGCGATGCCTTATTGCACTTGCTGCAGCGGGTCGAGCGCGCGGGCGTGCTCGGTTTGCCAGCCGATCGGCACGACATCGCCCACGCGCATGGCGGGGTCGAGTTCGGCAATCGGTTGTTTGACGAAGAAATCGGTCTTGCCGGCGACTTCCATGCGCACCCGCACGTGGTCGCCCAGGTAGATGAATTCAGCGACGCGGCCCGAGAAACGGTTGGCGCAATGCTCGCTGTGGCCGTTGAGGCTGATGCGCTCCGGGCGAATCGACAGGGTCACCGGGTCACCGCTCTGGCCGACATTGACCGCCAGCGCCTGCACGCGCTCGCCACGGCTCAGCTCGACCACGCAGCGCTCGCCTTCCTGACTGACCAGCCGGCCATTGAGGCGGTTGTTTTCGCCGATGAAGTTGGCCACGAAGGTATTTTTCGGGGCTTCGTAAAGGGTGCGCGGGGCGTCGATCTGCTGAATCTCGCCCTGATGGAACACCGCCACCCGGTCCGACATGGTCAAGGCTTCGCCCTGGTCGTGGGTCACGTAGACCACGGTCACGCCGAGGCGCTGGTGCAGGTGCTTGATTTCCATCTGCATGTGTTCGCGCAGTTGCTTGTCGAGCGCGCCCAGCGGCTCGTCCATCAGCACCAGTTGCGGCTCGAACACCAGGGCGCGGGCCAGGGCCACACGCTGCTGCTGACCGCCGGACATCTGCGCCGGGTAACGATGAGCAAAGGCGTCGAGCTGGACCATGCCCAGGGCACGCTTGACCTTCTCGCCGACGTCGGTCTTGCTCAGGCCACGCACCGTCAGCGGAAACGCCAGGTTCTCGGCGACCGTCATGTGCGGGAACAAGGCGTAGTTCTGAAACACCATGCCGATGTCGCGCTTGTGCGGCGGCACGTGGTTGATGGCCCGGCCACCGAGCAGAATCTGCCCGGCCGTCGGCGTTTCAAAGCCGGCCAGCATCATCAGACTGGTGGTCTTGCCGGAGCCGGAAGGCCCGAGCAGGGTGAGGAACTCGCCTTTGCGAATGTCCAGGTTCAGGTCTTTGACGATCAGTGATTCGCCGTCGTAGCTCTTTTGCACACCACGAAAGCTGACCAGAACGTCATTGGCCCCAGCGCTTGAATCGACGTCGCTCATTACCCACACCTTTGTTATGTCTGCGTGAGTTCAAGACTAGTGCAGGCCACAGGCCACGCAAATCGGGAGCTGTGAGAGATTGTCCTAGGCGCGATGGAAGGTCGCGTGTAGGGATTGCCCTACACGGATGGCGCGATCAGGCATATGAAAAATCAACACAACCCGTAGGAGCGGCTTCAGCCGCGAAGCAAACAACCCGTTCGCGGTTAAAAGCGCTCCTGCGAGGTCGCAATCAGATACGTCGCCCTGTCAGAGCAACTTGTGCTCCATGGCATATTTCACCAGGTCCGCCAGCGAATGCACATTCAGCTTCTGCATCAGGCGCGCCTTGTGGGTGCTGATGGTCTTGCTGCTCAAGGCCAGTTGCTGGGCAATGTCGTTGACGTTGGCGCCTTGGGCCAAACGCTCGAACACTGAAAACTCGCGCTCCGACAGCAGTGCATGCAGCGGCCGGTTATCGGTCAGGCCGACTTCGAAGACCATGCGGTCGGCCAGGTCCGGATCGATATAACGCCCGCCCGCCGCCACCCGGCGAATTGCCGTCAGCAACAACGCAGGATCACTGTCCTTGGTCGCATAACCGGCCGCGCCGACCTTCAGCGCCCGCGCGGCCATTTGCGCCTCGTCGTGCATAGACAGCACCAGAATCGCGGGCGGGTTGTTCAGCGCCCGAATCCGCGGGATGGCCTCCAGGCCATTGACGCCCGGCATCGAGATGTCCAGCAACACCACCTCGCACGGCACCTGGCGGAGGATTTCCAGCAGTTGTTCGCCGTTGCCGGCCTCGCCGACCACTTGCAGGTCCTTGGCCAGGCCGATGAGCTGCTTGATGCCCTCGCGCACGATGGTGTGATCTTCAGCTACCAGTACACGAATCACGTGGCTCACTCCTGCTCGACCGGATCAAGGGGGATATAAACATACAAGGCTGTGCCCTCACCCGGCTCGCTGTCCAGCTCCAGCCGGCCGCCGAGCATCAAGACCCGCTCGCGCATGCCCACCAGGCCGAACGAGGACGGTCGACCGGCCAGCGGGTCAAACCCCTGGCCGTCATCGGCAATGTTCAGGCACAGCAGGTTATCGGCCAGGGTCAGGCTGATCTGAACCGAATGCGCCTGCGCATGGCGCATCACATTGGTCAGCGCTTCCTGCAGAATGCGGAACATGCCAATCGCCCGCGCATCGCTGAGCGCCGGCAGGTTATCGGGTACCAACACCAGGCAAGGAATGTGCGTGCGCTCTTCGAAGCGCCGGGCCTGCCATTCGATGGCCGAGGCAATCCCGGCATCCAGAATCGGCGGGCGCAGGGCCGTGGCCACATCGCGCACCAGCTGGAATAACTGTGCGATCAAGCGCTTCATGCTGTTGAGCCGGTCGCTCAGGCCGGGGTCAAGATCGGCATAGGCCAGCTCGCACATCGAGGTTTCCAGCTTGAGCACGGTGAGCATCTGCCCCAGTTCGTCATGCACCTCGCGGGCAATGCGTGCCTTTTCTTCTTCGCGCACGCTTTCAAGGTGCGCCGACAATTCGCGCAGTTGTTCATGAGCACGGCGGCGTTCACTGACATCGCTGAGAAACACCACCAGGTATTCGGCCTCGCGAAAGCGCAAGAAGCTCAACGACACATCGGTGGGCAGCACGCTGCCGTCGGCGCGAATGCAGTTGGTCTCGAACACCTGCGGGCCGTCCTCGCTAGAGCGGGCGTTGCGCCACAGGTTCAGCCAGCGGTCCATGTGCAGGCCCGGCTCGAAGTCGATCAACGGCCGGTCGACCACCGCGCCCGCCGGGTAACCCAGCATGGTTTCGGCGGCCTGGTTGGCATAACGCACGCGGCTGTCCCAGTTGACCCAAAGAATGCCGACCGTGCTCTGGTCGATGGAAAACTGCGCCAGGCGCAGCGCCTCTTCACCGGCCAGGCGCCGGGCAATGTCCTCACGCGCATCCAGCAGTTGCTGCTCCAGCGTCTGCTGCATGCGCCGCTGCCAGATGACGATGGCCAGGCACGCCAGCAGCATGACCAGCAACAACAGGCACAGGTTTTTCCACAGGGCCGTCGACTCACTGAAACGTGACGAGGTCAGCGGCATCCAGCGCGCATGCAACTGGTCCAGCTCCTTGGCCGGGATCGCCAGCAACGCGTCACTCACGATGGCCGCCAGCTCCGGTGCATCACGCCGTGAAGCGACGCGCAGCAACTGCGGCAGGCCGATGTCGCCAACGATGGTCAGCCCGGCGAACTCCGGCTCGCGAAACAGCCGGCTGAGCTGTGCTTCGTCGACCACGGCATAACGCGCCTGCTGGCTGAGCAGCAGTTGCAAGGCCTGACGCTCCAGCGGCACGCCTTGCAAATTCAGGTGCGGGTAGTTGGCACGCAGGTAATCGGCGGTCGCCGAGGGCATGCGCACGACCACCCGCGACAAGGTATCGAGATTCTCCAGGTCGACGGTGCCACTGCCGTCTCGCTCGCCGATCAACAATTGCGAGACGCGCAGATAGGGATCGGAAAACAGCCACAGACGCAGCCCGGTCGGGGTTTGCATCAGGCCGGGGGCCAGATCCAGATCGCCGGCCGCCAGGGCTTTTTCCATCGCGCTCTGGTCCGGGTAGGTGCGCCATGACAACTCGACGCGCAAGGCCGCCGCCAGCGCATTCATCAGGTCGACATTGGCCCCGGACAACTGCTGCAAACGCTGATCGAATTGCGCATAAGGCGCACGCAGTACCACACCGACGCGCAAGGGCCCATGCTGTTCCAGCCAGGCACGCTGCTCGCCGTTCAGGTTCGCCTGAACCGAAGCCGGCGGCTCATCGGCACGCGCCACCGCACTAGCCAGCATCAAGAGCACAGCCAGGCTGCCGATAAAAAACCCACGTACAACCGCTATCATCAAGGCATGCTTCTCGTCTGTTGCACTGCTTATCTGCACTGCCAAGCACAGTGCCCGCATGGATTCTGATCTGGAATATCCGATGTCCCATACCCTTCGCGCAATGTTTCCTGCATTACTGCTGTCATTGAGCCTGATCCAGGTCATGCCGGCGGTGGCGGCCGACCCGGCACCTGCGCCTGCCGCAGCGCCCACGACAGCCCCTACCGATGCCCCCATTGAACGCCCGCCGCTATTGTCCCGCGAGCAGGAAGAAGCGCAGGCATTGGAGCAACGCCTGCCCGCCCAGGAGCTGCAACAACTGCAAGCCGGCGACACGCCGTTTCTGGCGCTGTGGAAGCCGGCCAACAGTGACGACCCGCAAGGCGCGGTGGTCATTGTTTCCGGTGCCGGCGAGTCGGTGGACTGGCCCAATGTGGTCGGCCCGTTGCGACGCAAGTTTCCCGACATCGGCTGGGCGACCCTGAGCCTGCCGCTGCCCGATACCCAAGACCCGGCCTTGCAAGCCCGCGAGGCCGAGCCTGCCGCCGATGCTGCACCTCAAGCACCGGCCACTGAAACGCCAGCGGCTGAAGCTGCCAGCCCACCGGCCGATGACACTGCCACCAAGGCCGCCGAAGCCGAGCAGATCTTTGCCCGCATCGACAGCGCGATTGCCTTTGCCGTCCAGAACAAGGCACGCAGTATTGCCCTGCTCGGCCACAGCAGTGGTGCTTACTGGGCCACGCGCTACGCCAACGAACGCGCGTCGTCACAGGTGCAGAAGCTGATACTGGTAGGCGCACGCGAACCCGTTGGCGCCACACCGTCACTGCTGGCGCTGATCCCGGACCTTAAAGTCAAAACCGCCGACTTCATCTACAAGAACCGCCCCAACGGCAGCGCCGAACAACGCCTGCAAACCAGCAAACGCACCAAGGGCCCGGGCTTTACCCAGATCGGCCTGGTCGATATCGCCGGCAACTCCGAGGCCGAACAGGAACAGATTTTCCGCCGGGTTCGCGGCTGGGTAGAAGCGCAGTAACACCCCGTAAGCCCTAACGGAACCCGCGCCGTGTCTTGATCAACGCATAGGCGCTGTGCAAATCTCGGGTTCTTTCGGTGGCTTCGCGCACTTGTGCGGCGCTGGCGCCTGCGCCGGTCAGCTTGTCCGGGTGATGACGGCTGAGCAGACGCCGGTAGGCGCGCTTGATCGCCTGAGGGTCGGCATCGGCCTTTACCCCCAGCAGCGACAAGGCGCCGGGGTAATCCTCGACGCTGCCGAGCGGCGTGCGCTTGAGCGGGTCATGCTCGGCCGCCAGTGCATCGACTCTCGCAGGCGACCAGCCCAGCCACTGCCCCCAGACACCGATCAGCTCTCGCTCGACAGGCGTCACCTTGCCGTCGGCCCAGGCCATGCGCCAGCAGGCCCGCAGCAAGGCTTCGCCGGTGACCGGATCGCTGCGCAGATAACGCAGATAACCGCGCAACCCTTCGCGTTCGTCGCGGCCACGGTTAAACGCTGCAACGGCACGCAAGCGTGCTGCGCTGTCCAGCCCCTGGCCGCTCATTTGCGCACGCGCCTGATGAATATGCGCTGGCATCACCCGCCCATTGCTTTTGGCCAGCCGGCCCAGCAATACAAACAACAGCTCGTCGTCGCGGATCGCTGCCGGCCCGCCCAGCCGTTCGCGCAGGGTCTGCCAGTTGCGCAACTGCAGGCGCCGGTCGACCACCTGGCCCAGCACCGTGCCGAGCAAGGCGCCTGGAATACTGGCCAGTGCATAGCCGATTCCCGCCCCGATCAGGGTGCCCGGCCACAACATCAGTGCTTATCCGCCAGCAGCCGCTCGACCTCGGCCAGACGCTCATGGGTCCCGACATCCACCCAGCGTCCCTCGAAATGCTCGCCGCTGACCTGCCCCTCGGCCATCGCCTTGCGCAATACCTGCACCAGCTTGAAGGCACCGGGCTCGTAGCCTGCAAACAAGGCCGGATCGAGAATCGAAATGCCGCTGTAGGTCAGGCGCCGCGAGGCCGAGTCGTCATCGCGCACCTGACCGCTCACCAGCGAAAAATCGCCCGCCGGATGGTGCGCCGGGTTGTCGATCATCACCAGATGCGCCTGGCTCGCCAGACGCACATCCAGGTTGGCAAAGTCGTAGTCGGTCCAGACATCGGCGTTGATCACTGCAAACGGCTCATCGCCCAGCAACGGCAGCGCACGCAGGATGCCGCCACCGGTTTCCAGTGGCTCGCCCTCGGGCGAATAACGAATGCTCAGGCCGTAGCGCCGGCCGTCGCCCAGATAGTCTTCGATCTGCTGGCCCAGCCAGGCATGGTTGATCACCACCTCATCGAAGCCTGCAGCGCGCAGGGCCTTGAGGTGATAATCGATCAACGGTACGCCAGCCACCGGCACCAGTGGCTTGGGCGTGGTCAGCGTCAATGGACGCATGCGTTCGCCTTTGCCGGCGGCGAGAATCATCGCTTTCATGCAAGCCTCGCCAACAGTTGCCCCAGCGCCGCCAGTTCCGGACGTCGGGCCAGCACCGCGTCTATATAAGAGAAGAAGCGTGGCACATCGGCCAGGTAACGTGGCTTGCCATCGCGGTGGCAGATGCGCGCAAAAATACCGATGACCTTGAGGTGGCGCTGCACGCCCATCAGATCGCTGGCGCGCTGGAATTCGGCAAAATCGGACTGCACGGCAATACCCGCTTCACGCGCCTGATCCCAATACTGCTGCTGCCAGGCCGCGACCCGCTCTTCAGGCCAGCTCAGGAATGCATCCTTGAACAGGCAGGTGATGTCGTAAGTCACCGGGCCATAGACCGCATCCTGAAAATCCAGCACGCCAGGGTTGGGTTCACTGCGCATCAGGTTGCGCGGCATAAAGTCGCGGTGCACCAGCACCTTGGGCTGGGCCAGCGCGCTGTCGATCAACAGGCTGCTGGCCTGCTGCCAGAGCGCCTGCTGTTCAGCATCCAGCTCGATGCCCAGATGACGTTGCACATACCATTCAGGGAACAGCTCCAGCTCGCGGCGCAGCAACGCGACATCGTAGCTGGGCAACGGCGCGTCCATCGGCAGGCGCTGGAAAGCGATCAAGGCATCGATGGCGTCGCTGAACAGCGCGTCGGCATTGTCGGCATCGATCACGTCAAGGTACGTCTGGTGCCCGAGATCATTGAGCAACAGAAACCCCTGTTCCAGGTCCTGGGCATGAATCACCGGCACATTGATGCCGCTGCTGGCCAGCAAATGCGCGATATCCACGAAGGGCCGGCAGTTTTCCTGAGGCGGCGGCGCATCCATGACGATCAGCGTGCGGCCGGCGCCCTGCCAGCGAAAATAACGGCGAAAACTGGCGTCGCTGCTGGCGGCGGTCAAGCTCGCCTGGGGCACGGCGCCCCACTGGTTGGCCTGAAACAGCGCAGGCAATTGCTCATCCAGCCAAACCTGGAGCTTTTGCAGGCGTATATCGTGGTCTTGCATTACAAGGGTCTCCGACGGCGCTAGCCGTCAAGCGGGTCATGCTTTATTATCCGGGATCTTTTTCAGCCCATCGAAAGGCGTGCGGCCCCCCCGCGGGCAGATGGCGCGCAGGAAGCCCGGACTAATAAGATGGCATTGAAATCCCCCGCGTTTCGTAAAAAATTTCCGTTGCTGGTAACCGGCAGTCTGCTGGCGATGCAACCCCTGGCCATTCCGTTCGCGGTTGCCGCCGAACAGTATGACTGTTCAGTGTCTGCTTCGGGAGCCTGGAACTGCGCGCCGAAATCCAGCGAAGCGCAGTTGCCTGCCCGTCCGGTGCATAGCACCACGGCCGGTACCGAAGGCTCGCAGGACGCCGGTCGCTCATCGAGCGAGCCTGGCGCCAAGGCCACGCTGGTCACCGAAGCCAAGGGTCGAGCCCTCAAGTCGCGCAGCGCCGATTACAGTCACCTCGACTGGGTACCGCGTGAAAACCTGAGTGCCGCGCAACTGGCCGAAACCGCCCCTTACTGCTCCGGTGCCTATGTCGAGCCACTGCGCCCTGGCATGGATGACACCACGCCAATGGACGAGTCGCCGATGTTCATCGGTGCCAAGGCCTCGCGCTATCAGCAGGAAGAGCAGATTGCCACGCTGGCCGGTGACGTCGTCATCCGCCAGGGCAGCATGCAGGTTCAGGCACAAGAAGCCTCTTTGCATCAGGCCGAGAACCGTGGCGAACTCGTCGGTGACGTGCGTCTGCGCGACAAGGGCGCCCTGATCGTCGGCGACCGCGCCGAGGTGCAACTCGACACCGGCGAGGCGCAGGTCGACAACGCCGAGTACGTGCTGCACAAGTCCAACATTCGCGGTAACGCGCTGTACGCCAAGCGTGCAGAGAACGCGATCATCCGCCTCAAGGACGGTACCTACACCTCCTGCGAGCCGGGCAACAACGCCTGGACGCTCAAGGGCAACAACGTCACGCTGAACCCGGCCACCGGCTTCGGTACCGCGACCAACGTGACCCTGCGCGTCAAGGACATACCGGTCCTGTACACACCGTATATCTATTTCCCGATCGACGACCGTCGCCAGTCGGGTTTCCTGCCGCCGACCATCGCCAGCGGCAGCGACACCGGCTTCATGCTGGTGACCCCGTACTACTTCAACCTGGCGCCCAACTACGACGCCACGCTCTATCCGCGCTACATGACCAAGCGCGGCCTGTTGATGGAAGGCGAATTCCGCTACCTGACCAAGAGCAGCGAAGGCCAGATCGGTGGTGCGTACCTCAACGACGAGGATGATGATCGCAAGGATCTACCCGACTACGACAAGACACGCTGGATGATCAACGCGCAGCACAAGGGCGGCCTGGATTCGCGCCTGCTGACTACGGTGGACTACACCGACATCAGCGACCCGTACTACTTCCAGGACCTGCAGACCGACCAGATCGGCGTGTCCAAGACCGACTTCCTCAACCAGCAAGGCACTGTGAGCTGGCGTGGCGACAGTTACACCGCTCGACTCAATGTCCAAGCCTACAAGCTGGCGACCATCGCCAATATCACGCCGTATAACCGCCTGCCGCAGCTCACTCTGGACGGCACCCTGCCTTATAACCCGGGCGGCCTGAAGTTCGATTATCAGACCGAGGTTGTACGTTTTGATCGTGATCTGCGTACTGGTGATTTCTCACCCGGTAATCCTCGTCTGGACAACAACGTGTCCGGTCTGGCGCGCGCCAACGGCGACCGCCTGAACCTGGCGCCAGCAATCAGCTTGCCGCTAAGTTCGACCTACGGCTTCATCACGCCGAAGCTCAAGTATGTTTACACCCAGTACGATCTGGATCTGGACAGCAAAGGCAAGGAAAGCCTGCTCGCCGATGAAGAGTTCAGCAGCAGCCAGAACCGTAGCGTGCCGATTTTCAGTGTCGACAGCGGCCTGTACTTCGACCGCGACACCCAGTGGTTCGGCAAGGACTACCGCCAGACTCTGGAACCGCGCCTGTTCTATCTCTATGTACCGGAGAAGGATCAGACCGACATTCCGGTCTTCGACACCTCGGAAACCACGTTCAACTACGCCTCGCTGTTCCGCGACAACCGTTTCGTCGGCTCCGACCGTATCGGCGACGAGAACAAGCTGTCGCTGGGCGTGACCAACCGCTGGATCGAAGACAACGGCTTCGAGCGTCAACGCTTCAGCATTGGCCAGGCGCTGTACTTCGAAGACCGCAAAGTGCAACTGCCTGGCGTGGTCTTTGCCGACCGCGACGACGCCAAGGCCAATGTCTCGCCCATCGCGATGGAATACGATTTCCGCTTCAACCGCGACTGGCGCCTCAATGCCGACTTCAACTGGGACCCGGACAGCCACAGCACCCGTTCCGGCAGCGCGATGTTCCACTATCAGCCTGAGGACAACCCGGGCAAGATCGTCAACGTCGGCTACCGCTACCGCAATGACCTGGTCCGTTATGACCAGAGCACCGGCAAATGGAGTGTTGGCGGTGGTGACTACGGCACCCCTGGTACGCCGGGTTACGTGAAGGACTACTACAAGATCCAGCAGCACGACTTCTCGGTGATCTGGCCGATCGTGCCGCAGTGGAGCCTGATCAGCCGCTGGCAGTATGACTACAACCGCGCTCGGACCCTGGAAGCTTTCGGTGGTTTCGAATACGACAGTTGCTGCTGGAAGCTGCGCCTGGTCAGCCGTTACTGGGTCGACTACGACGAATACAGCCAGGAAGCGCCTCAGAACGAAAAAGGCGACCGCGGCGTATTCCTACAAATTGTGTTGAAGGGCCTCGGTGGCGTGACTGGCGCCAAGGTAGAGAGTTTCCTCGACAACGGCATTCAAGGTTATCGTGAACGTGAAGACAAAGCTTTGTAACGGCCTGCGCCCGCTGATGCTGGGCGCGCTTCTTCTGAGCGGTGCGGTCCATGCGGCCGTCCAGCCGCTGGACAGCGTAGTGGCCATCGTCGACAACGATGTCATTATGAAAAGCCAGATGGACCAGCGCGTGCGTGAAGTCCAGCAGACCATCGCCAAGCGCGGCGGCGGCACTCCGCCTGCCGAAGCACTGCAAAGCCAGGTACTGGATCGTCTGATCCTGGAAAACCTGCAACTGCAGATGGGCGATCGCTCCGGCATCCGCATTGGCGACGAAGAACTCAATCAGGCCCTTGAAACCATTGCCCAGCGCAATGGCATGAGCCTGGCGCAGTTCCGCGCCGCCCTGGCGCATGACGGCCTGTCGTACAACGATGCCCGTGAGCAGGTTCGTCGCGAGATGATCATCAGCCGCGTGCGTCAGCGTCGTGTGGCCGAGCGTATTCAGGTCACCGAACAGGAAGTGAAAAACTTCCTGGCCTCCGACCTGGGCAAGGCGCAATTGTCCGAAGAGTTTCACCTGGCCAACATTCTGATCCCGACCTCGGACAGCGCATCGTCCAGCGAGATCCAGAAAGCCGCCAGCCAGGCTCAGGACATCTACAACCAGCTGAAAAAAGGCGCTGACTTCGCCCAGCTCGCCGTGGCCCGTTCGGCCAGCGAAAGCGCGCTGGACGGCGGCGACATGGGCTGGCGTAAAGCGGCCCAGCTGCCACCGCCGTTCGGTGACCTGCTCGGCTCCATGCCGGTGGGCGATGTAACCCCACCGGCGCGCACGCCGGGTGGCTTCATCATCCTCAAGCTGCTCGAAAAACGCGGTGGCGAAGGTCAGGCGCAAATGCGCGACGAAGTGCATGTACGGCACATCCTGATCAAGCCAAGCGAAATCCGCAGCGAAGCCGAAACAAAGCGTCTGGCGACCAAGCTTTACGAGCGTATCGAGAACGGCGACAACTTCGCCGATCTGGCGAAGAGCTTCTCCGAAGACCCGGGTTCGGCACTCAATGGCGGCGACCTGAACTGGGTTGACCCCAACTCGCTGGTACCCGAGTTCCGTGAAGCCATGAACGAGACGCCACAAGGCGTGCTGTCCAAACCGTTCAAGACCAACTATGGCTGGCACATCCTTGAAGTGCTGGGCCGTCGCGCAACCGACACCACCACTCAGGCTCGCGACCAGCAAGCCCTGACCGTGCTGCGCAACCGCAAATACGATGAAGAGCTGCAGACCTGGCTGCGTCAGATCCGTGACGAAGCCTATGTCGAAATCAAACTGCCTGGCGCCGCCCAGGCCAGTCAGTGAAGCCCAGGCGCTTCGCACTGACGCCCGGCGAGCCGGCCGGCATAGGTCCTGACCTGTGCCTGTTGCTCGCCGCGCAGCCCCAGCCTTACCCCCTGATCGCCATTACCAGCCACGACCTGCTCATCGAGCGGGCCGTACGGCTGGGCGTGGCCGTCAAGGTGCTGCCCGTCAGTCCCGACGCCTTCCCCGACACGCCAGCACCTGCCGGCAGCCTGTATGTCTGGGACACCCCGTTACAAGCGCCGGTGGTAGCCGGCACGCTGGACAAGGCCAACGCCGCCTTCGTGCTGGAAACCCTGACGCGCGCAGGGCATGGCTGCCTGAACGGGCAGTTCGCCGGCATGATCACCGCCCCGGTGCACAAGGGCGTGATCAACGAAGGCGGCATTGCCTTTTCCGGGCACACTGAATTTCTGGCCGAACTGACCGAAACCGAACAGGTGGTCATGATGCTTGCCACCGGCGACCTGCGCGTCGCACTGGTGACCACGCACCTGCCGCTGCGCGAGGTGGCCGACGCCATCACCGCCGAGCGCCTGGAACGCGTTACGCGCATCCTGCACGCCGATCTGGTCGGCAAGTTCGGCATTGCCCGTCCGCGCATCCTGGTCTGTGGCCTCAACCCCCACGCCGGAGAAAGCGGGCACTTGGGCCGCGAAGAAATCGACATCATCGAACCCACTCTGGAGCGTCTGCGCGGCGAAGGCCTGGACCTGCGCGGCCCGTTGCCCGCCGACACTCTGTTTACCCCCAAATATCTGGAGCACTGCGACGCGGTGCTGGCGATGTATCACGACCAGGGCCTGCCGGTACTCAAGTACAAAGGCTTTGGCGCCGCGGTCAATGTGACCCTGGGCCTGCCGATCGTCCGCACCTCGGTCGATCATGGCACCGCACTGGACCTTGCCGGCACCGGCAAGGTCGACACCGGCAGCCTGCAGGTCGCCCTGCAAACCGCCTACCAGATGGCCGAGACCCCTTCATGACCGAGCAATACCAACACCGGGCGCGCAAGCGTTTCGGCCAGAACTTCCTGCACGACGCCGGCGTTATCGACAAGATCCTGCGCGCCATCCGTGCCAGGCCCGAAGACCGTCTGCTGGAAATCGGTCCGGGCCAGGGCGCATTGACCGAAGGCCTGCTGGGCAGCGGCGCGCACCTGGACGTGGTCGAACTGGACAAGGACCTGATCCCGATCCTCAACAGCCAGTTCGCCGGCAAGCCGAACTTCAACCTGCACCAGGGCGACGCCCTGAAGTTCGACTTCAACAGCCTTGGCGCTGCGCCCAACAGCCTGCGCGTGGTCGGCAACCTGCCGTACAACATCTCGACACCGCTGATCTTTCACCTGCTGAGCAATGCCGCGCTGATCCGCGACATGCACTTCATGCTGCAAAAGGAAGTGGTCGAGCGTCTGGCGGCCGGCCCTGGCGGCGGTGACTGGGGCCGCTTGTCGATCATGGTTCAGTATCACTGCCGCGTAGAACACCTGTTCAACGTCGGCCCCGGCGCGTTCAATCCGCCGCCAAAAGTCGACTCGGCCATCGTGCGCCTGGTGCCCCATGAAACCCTGCCGCACCCGGCCAAGGACCACCGCCTGCTAGAGCGCGTCGTACGTGAAGCGTTCAACCAGCGCCGTAAGACCCTGCGCAACACCCTCAAACTGCTGCTCACCAGCGACGAGATCGAAGCGGCCGGTGTAGACGGCAGCCTGCGCCCCGAACAGCTCGACCTTGCTGCGTTTGTCCGTCTGGCGGACCAGCTCAGCGACAAGCCCCTCGCCCAATGACTGGCCAGGGCCATATACAGGCTTGCCTGTATATGGCCTAGACTGAGCCGGTGCTTGCGCTCTTTCCGCTCTCGATTTCAAGGCCCACCGCATGTCCGATTCCCGTTATCAGGTTGATGTCAGCGTTGTTACCCGCTACCTCGCCGACCAGTCGAACCCCGAGCATGAACGCTTTGCGTTCGCTTACACCATCACCGTACACAACAGGGGCACGCTGGCCGCCAGGCTGCTGTCGCGCCACTGGGTGATCACCGACGGCAACGGCCAGGTCGAAGAAGTGCGTGGCGAGGGCGTGGTCGGCCAGCAACCGCTGATCGAGCCGGGGCAAAGCTACACTTACAGCAGCGGCACAGTGATGCCTACCAAGGTTGGCAACATGCAAGGCAGCTACCAGATGCAGGCTGAAGACAAGAAGCGCTTCGATGCGGTCATTGCGCCCTTCCGGCTGGCCGTGCCGGGTGCCCTGCACTGATGGCAGTGTATGCCGTCGGCGACCTGCAAGGTTGCCTCGAACCGCTCAAGTGTCTGCTGGACGATGTGCGTTTTACCCCAGGCACCGACCGCTTATGGCTGGTCGGCGACCTGATCAACCGGGGTCCGCAATCACTGGAAACCCTGCGTTTTCTGTACAGCATTCGCGACTCGCTGACCTGTGTGCTGGGTAATCACGACCTGCACCTGCTGGCCGCCTCGCGCCACGGCGAACGCCTGAAAAAATCCGACACCCTGCGCGAAATCCTCGACGCCCCCGACTGCCACGAACTGCTCGACTGGCTGCGCCGGCAAAAACTGATGCACTACGATGCCGAGCGCAATGTGGCGATGACCCATGCCGGCATCCCGCCGCAGTGGTCGCTGAAAAAAGCCCTCAGGCTGGCCGGCGAAGTCGAACAGGCACTCCAGGACGACCTGCAGTACGCGCAGTTTCTGGCCAACATGTATGGCAACGAACCGGCCAAATGGAACAACGACCTTGAAGGCGTCACCCGCTTGCGGGTGATTACCAACTATTTCACCCGTATGCGTTTCTGCACCGCCGATGGCAAGCTCGACCTCAAGGGCAAGGAAGGCGTCGAGACCGCCATGCCCGGCTACGCGCCCTGGTTCAGCCACAAGCAACGCAAGACCCGCAACGTGAAGATCATCTTCGGCCATTGGGCAGCCCTCGAAGGCCGCTGCGACGAGCCTGGGGTCTTTGCCCTGGACAGCGGTTGCGTGTGGGGCGGCAGCATGACCCTGCTCAACGTCGACACCTTGCAACGTCACCACTGCGATTGCACTCACGATGGCCAGGCCTCGCGCCTGCATCCGCCCGGCGTGAACCACGCCTGACCCTATTCAGCCCAGGAGCTTCCAGCATGACCGACTTCAAACGCATTCCGCCCCAACAGGCCCACGCCCTGCGCGAAGAGGGCGCGGTACTGGTCGACATTCGCGACCCGCAGACTTTCGCCAGCAACCACATCAGCGGCTCGCTGCACCTGGATAATCACTCCATCGCTGACTTCATCGCCAAGGCCGACCTGGACAAACCCCTGGTCGTGGTCTGCTACCACGGCAACTCCAGCCAGAGCGCTGCAGCCTATCTGGTGGGTCAGGGTTTCTCGGATGTCTACAGCCTCGATGGCGGTTTCGAACTGTGGCGCGCCACTTACCCGGGCGACACCGAGCAAGGCTGATTACAAAAAAATTTCATCCGGGCTCAAGCCACGTACTGCGCGGGTTTGAGCCTGAATCCGATGAACGGTTGCGCAGACTATTTTCATATCCCTTCTTTCTCTTCCCGAAAGCCATCTATTCTTACCCACAGGCCATCCGTAATCAGGGGAGAGCCGGTACACCGGCGCGTGGGTCATCGGTAGTTACTTTCATGGTGTTTGGGGGGTAACGGCATCTGGATACTCAGTTGCTGCCAGCATCGACTGACGATCCGCCGCCGGCTCAACGTATCGAGCGAGGTGACGTCATGAGTATTTTTAGCCACTTCCAACAACGCTTCGAAACCACACGCCAGGAAGAGCTCTCATTACAGGAGTACCTTGAGCTCTGCAAACGTGACCGAAGCGCCTATGCATCGGCAGCAGAACGCCTGCTACTGGCCATAGGAGAGCCCGAGTTGGTGGACACGTCCGTCAACCCGCGGTTGTCGCGAATCTTTTCCAACAAGGTGATCCGCCGCTATCCGGCTTTTGCGGATTTTCATGGTATGGAAGAGTGCATCGAGCAGATCGTTTCGTATTTCCGCCATGCCGCCCAAGGCCTGGAAGAAAAGAAACAGATCCTCTATCTGCTCGGCCCGGTAGGGGGCGGTAAATCCTCCCTGGCTGAAAAACTCAAACAACTGATTCAAAAAGTCCCGTTCTACGCGATCAAGGGCTCACCGGTCTTCGAATCGCCACTGGGTCTGTTCAATGCCGCCGAAGATGGCGACATCCTTGAAGAAGACTTCGGTATTTCGCGGCGCTACCTCAGCACCATCATGTCGCCATGGGCCACCAAGCGCCTGGCCGAATTTGGCGGTGACATCAGCCAGTTCAAGGTGGTGAAACTCTACCCTTCGATCCTTAACCAGATCGCTGTCGCCAAGACAGAACCCGGAGATGAGAACAACCAGGATATTTCGGCGCTTGTAGGTAAGGTCGATATCCGCAAACTCGAAGAATTTCCGCAGAACGACGCGGACGCCTACAGCTACTCGGGCGCACTGTGCCGGGCCAACCAGGGCCTGATGGAATTCGTCGAGATGTTCAAGGCCCCGATCAAGGTCCTGCACCCGCTGCTCACCGCCACCCAGGAAGGTAACTACAACAGTACCGAAGGCCTGGGCGCGATTCCTTTCACTGGTATTCTGCTGGCCCACTCCAACGAATCGGAGTGGCACACCTTCCGCAACAACAAGAACAACGAGGCGTTCATCGACCGGATCTACATCGTCAAGGTGCCGTACTGCCTGCGCGTCAACGATGAGATCAAGATCTATGAAAAGCTGCTGATCAACAGCTCGCTGGCCAAGGCGCACTGCGCGCCCGACACCCTGAAAATGCTCGCGCAGTTCACCACCCTGTCGCGCCTCAAAGAGCCGGACAACTCCAACATCTACTCCAAGATGCGCGTGTACGACGGCGAGAACCTCAAGGACACCGACCCCAAGGCCAAGTCGATCCAGGAATACCGCGACGGTGCCGGTGTCGACGAGGGCATGAACGGCCTTTCAACCCGGTTTGCGTTCAAGATCCTTTCCAAGGTCTTCAACTTCGACCCGCATGAAATCGCCGCCAACCCGGTGCACCTGCTGTATGTGCTGGAGCAACAGATCGAACAGGAACAGTTCCCGGCCGAAACCCGCGAACGCTACCTGCGCTTTATCAAAGAGTACCTGGCACCGCGCTACATCGAGTTCATCGGCAAGGAAATCCAGACCGCCTACCTCGAGTCCTACAGCGAATACGGGCAGAACATCTTTGACCGCTACGTGCTGTACGCCGATTTCTGGATTCAGGACCAGGAATACCGCGACCCGGAAACCGGAGAAATCCTCAACCGGGTGGCCCTGAACGAAGAACTCGAAAAAATCGAAAAACCGGCCGGCATCAGCAATCCGAAGGATTTCCGCAACGAAATCGTCAACTTCGTACTGCGCGCCCGGGCCAACAACAACGGCAAGAATCCAACCTGGCTCAGCTACGAAAAACTGCGGGTGGTGATCGAGAAGAAAATGTTCTCCAACACCGAAGACCTGCTGCCGGTCATCAGCTTCAACGCCAAGGCCAGCAAAGAGGACCAGCAGAAACACAACGACTTCGTCACCAGGATGGTCGAACGAGGCTACACCGACAAACAGGTGCGTCTACTCTCCGAATGGTACCTGCGCGTACGCAAATCGCAGTAAGGCAGCGGCAAGCAGCAAGCTTCAAGCGGCAAGTCGATCAGCGTGTTGTCCTGTATCGAGGGCAACACGATGACCGATGCGCGCATGGAGCCGGCGTTTCGATAGTCAAACTTGCAGCTTGTAGCTTGGAGCTAGCAGCTCCCCGAAGGGGCCCTTATGAGCTATGTGATCGACCGACGCCTAAATGGCAAGAACAAGAGCACGGTGAATCGCCAGCGTTTCCTGCGGCGCTACCGTGATCACATCAAGAAGGCGGTGGAAGAAGCCGTCGGCCGCCGTTCCATCACCGACATGGAACATGGCGAACAGATCAGCATTCCCGGCCGCGACATCGACGAGCCGGTGCTTCACCATGGTCGCGGCGGCAAGCAGACCGTGGTTCACCCAGGCAACAAAGAGTTCACCACCGGTGAACGCATCCCTCGCCCGCAAGGCGGCGGTGGCGGCAAAGGGCCTGGCAAGGCGAGCAATTCCGGCGAAGGCATGGATGAGTTCGTGTTCCAGATCACCCAGGAAGAGTTTCTCGAATTCATGTTCGAAGACCTCGAACTGCCCAATCTGGTCAAGCGCAATCTGGTCGGCACCGAGACCTTCAAGACCGTGCGTGCCGGTATCAGCAACGAGGGTAATCCCTCACGCATCAACATCATTCGTACCCTGCGCTCCGCTCATGCGCGGCGCATCGCGCTGTCGGGCAGCAGCCGTGCCAAGTTGCGCGAAGCGATGGCAGAACTTGAGCGCATCAAGCGCGAAGAGCCAGACAACTTCGGCGATATCCAGGAGCTGGAAGGCGAAGTCGAACGCCTCAAGGCACGCATTCGCCGCGTCCCTTACCTCGACACCTTCGACCTCAAATACAACCTGCTGGTCAAACAACCCAACCCCAGCAGCAAGGCAGTGATGTTCTGCCTGATGGACGTTTCCGGTTCCATGACCCAGGCCACCAAAGACGTTGCCAAACGCTTCTTCATCCTGCTGTACCTGTTTCTCAAGCGTAACTACGACAAGATCGAAGTCGTGTTCATTCGCCACCACACCAGTGCCCGCGAAGTGGACGAAGAAGAGTTTTTCTATTCACGTGAAACCGGCGGCACCATCGTTTCCAGTGCGCTGAAACTGATGCAGGAAATCATGGCCGAGCGTTATCAGGCCAGCGAGTGGAACATCTACGCCGCCCAGGCCTCCGATGGCGACAACTGGAACGACGACTCGCCGATCTGCCGCGAGATCCTGACCAAACAGATCATGCCGTTCGTGCAGTACTACACCTACGTAGAAATCACCCCGCGCGAACATCAGGCGCTGTGGTTCGAATACGAGCGTATCGGTGAAGAATTCGCCGACACCTTTGCCCAGCAGCAACTGGTATCTGCCGGTGATATCTATCCGGTCTTCCGTGAACTCTTTCAGCGCAGGTTAGCGTAATGACGGCCAGAGACCAGAAACGCCAGCCCCTGTCCACCGGGTCAGAGTGGACCTTTGAACTGATCCAGGCCTACGACCGCGAAATCGGCCGTATCGCCGAGCGCTATGCCCTGGACACCTACCCCAACCAGATCGAAGTCATTACCGCCGAACAGATGATGGACGCCTATGCCTCAGTGGGCATGCCGCTGGGCTACCACCACTGGTCGTACGGCAAGCAGTTTCTGAGCACCGAAAAATCCTACTCGCGCGGGCAGATGGGCCTGGCCTACGAAATCGTCATCAACTCCGACCCGTGCATTGCCTACCTCATGGAAGAAAACACCATGTGCATGCAGGCACTGGTGGTGGCGCACGCCTGCTACGGGCACAACAGTTTCTTCAAGGGCAACTACCTGTTCCGCACCTGGACCGACGCCAGCTCGATCATCGACTATCTGGTGTTCGCCAAGCAGTACATTACCCAGTGTGAAGAGCGCCACGGCATCGACGCAGTCGAAGACCTGATCGACTCCTGCCACGCGCTGATGAACTACGGCGTAGACCGCTACAAGCGCCCCTACCCCATTTCCGCCGAAGAAGAACGCCGTCGGCAGAAGGACCGCGAAGAGCACCTGCAACGACAGATCAACGACCTGTGGCGCACCATCCCGAAAAGTGCCGGCAAGGGCAGCAAGGAAGACAACGCACGCTTCCCGGCCGAGCCTCAGGAAAACATTCTCTATTTCATCGAAAAACACGCACCGCTGCTGGAACCCTGGCAGCGTGAAGTGGTGCGCATCGTGCGCAAGATTGCCCAGTATTTCTACCCGCAGCGCCAGACCCAGGTGATGAACGAAGGCTGGGCGACCTTCTGGCACTACACGCTGATGAACGACCTCTACGACGAGGGACTGGTGACCGACGGCTTCATGTTCGAGTTCATCCAGTCGCACACCAGCGTGATCTATCAGCCAGGCTTCGACAGCCCCTATTACAGCGGTATAAACCCCTACACCCTGGGCTTCTCGATGTTCCAGGACATCCGCCGCATGTGCGAAAACCCCACCGACGAAGACCGTCACTGGTTCCCCGACATTGCCGGCAGCGACTGGCTGAGCACCATCAAGTTCGCCATGAGCAGCTTCAAGGACGAGAGCTTCATCCTCCAGTACCTGTCGCCCAAGGTCATTCGTGACCTCAAGCTGTTCAGCATCATGGACGACGACCAGAAAGACGAACTGCTGGTGCCCGCCATCCACAACGAAGACGGCTACCGCACTGTTCGCGAAACCCTGTCGGCCCAGTACAACCTGGGCAACCGTGAACCCAACGTGCAGATCTACAGCATCGACCGCCGCGGCGACCGCTCGCTGACCCTGCGCCACCAGCAACACAACCGCAAACCACTGGGCGAATCCACCGAGGAGGTTCTCAAGCACCTGCATCGCCTGTGGGGCTTCGATGTCCACCTTGAGAGCCTGCAAGGCGATCAACTGGTCAAGACTCACCACGTTCCACCGCGAGGCGAACACGCCGACGGTGACTATCCACGGCTCGACATGGCGGTGGTTCACCACCTCTGACCGCGATTCGTCATGCACTTTTAACCTCCGTCGGCACAGCACAAGGTTTATCCTGTCGTGCTTACGGAGGTTCTTATGCAGATTTATAAAGTTGGCGGTGCTGTACGCGATCGCCTGCTGGGGCAACCCGTTACCGATATCGACTGGGTGGTGGTGGGCGCCACCGGCGATGAAATGCTGATCAAGGGCTATCGCCCGGTGGGCACCGATTTTCCGGTCTTTCTTCATCCGCTGACCGGCGAGGAATACGCCCTGGCGCGCACCGAGCGCAAAAGCGGTGTCGGCTATGGCGGCTTCGTTTTTCATGCCAGCCCCGAGGTCACGCTGGAGCAGGACCTGATCCGCCGCGACCTGACCATCAATGCCATTGCCGAAGACAAAGACGGTCATCTGACCGATCCCTACGGCGGCCAGCACGATCTTGAAGCCCGCATTCTACGTCACGTATCACCGGCATTCGCCGAAGATCCGCTCAGAGTCCTGCGCGTTGCACGTTTCGCTGCACGTTACGCTTCACGCGGTTTCAGCGTCGCCCCCGAGACCCTGGGGCTGATGCGCCAGCTCAGCGAATCCGGTGAACTCAAGGCCCTGACGCCCGAGCGCAGCTGGAAAGAAATCTCCCGTGCGCTCATGGAAGAACACCCTGAAGTGTTCATTCGCGTGCTTCACGACTGCGGCGCCCTTAAGGAGCTGATGCCGGAAGTCGAAGCGCTGTTTGGCCTGTCGCAGCCTGACGCTTGTTTCCCTGAAACCGATACCGGCGAGCACGTGCTCAAGGCCTTGCAACTGTGTGCCCGGCACAAGCAACCGCTCAGTGTGCGCTGGGCCTGCCTGCTGCACGACCTGAACAGGATCAAGGCAATCAGCGAACGCTTCCGGGCGCCTCGGGAATGCCAGGAACTGGCGCTGCTGGTCGGCCAGCACCTTGCCCACGGCCATCGCGCGCTGGGACTCAAACCATCAACCTTGCTGGAGCTGCTGCAGAGCTTCGACGTCTACCGTCGCCCCCAGCGCTTTGAGGAGTTTGTCGCCGCCTGCGAAATGGACGCCCGCGCGCGCGAGGGCTTCGAGCAACAACCTTATCCACAGGCCGCCTACCTGCACGGCGCCGCACAGGCAGCCCGTGCCGTGTCCGTGCAGCCGCTACTGGAAAAAGGCCTGAAAGGTCAGGATCTGGGCAACGCCCTCAAGGATGCGCGCCTGGACGCCTTGATCATCTACAAGGCCAGCGCTTAGAACCGGCCTACAACATCTCGGCCGGGGTCAATGCCGTGCTTCGCCACTGGAACGCCACCGGCCATAACTGCTGATCGATCTGTGCATTGGCCCACAGGTCGGCGAAGGTCTCGCCCACCCCCGGATGCAACGTGTCCGGCGCGATCAGCGACAAGGGCCGCAGCACAAAGGCATTTTTGAGAATTTCTGCACGTGGCAGCACCAGACCATCGAAATTGCCCACGTGTTGGCCGTACAACAACACGTCGATATCCAGCGGCAGCCCCTTGCGATCAGGCGCATAACGACCGTTATCGGCTTCGATGAATTTCAGGCGCCGATCCAGTTCCATCAGCGGCAGGTCGGTCAGTGCCGACACCACCAGATTGAAGAACGGACCGCTCTTGATGCCCACCGGATGGCTCTCGAACACCGGCGAGCATTGCAAATCGAGCAACAGGCCATCGAGTGCTTCAAGCCCTGCCTGCAGGTGCTTTTCACGCTCGATATTACTGCCCAGGCCCAGGAAAATCCGGGTTAGCGACATCCGCGCTCGATCTCCACACCCACGCCTTTGGCGGCAGCGACTGCGCCGGGCTTGGTCAATTTGATGTGCAGCCAGGGAATGTGGAATTCACTCATCAACACCTCGGCCAGTCGCTCGGCAAAGGTTTCCACCAACTGAAACTGCGTTTGTGCCGCAAAGGCCTGGATTCGCTCGCTGACACTGGCGTAGTCCAGCGCCTTGCTCAGGTCGTCATCCGCCGCTGCCGGGCGGTTATCCCAGGCAAAGCTCAGGTCCAGACGCAGGCATTGGCGAATGCCCCGCTCCCAGTCATAGGCGCCGATGACGGTGTCGACTTCCAGCCCCTCGATGAACACTCTGTCCAAGCACTACTCTCCACTGCACGACAAGGGCGCGATGCGCCGTTAGAATCAGGGCATCCTAGCCCGGAATGGTCAGCATGTTTTGGTTACTGGCGATTTTCGCCTACCTGCTCGGCTCACTGTCCTTTGCCATCCTGCTCAGCCGCTTCAGCGGCTCGCCAGACCCGCGTGCCGGCGGTTCGGGCAATGCCGGCGCCACCAACATGCTGCGCCTGGCCGGGCGCAAACTTGCCGTCCTGACCCTGGCAGGCGACCTTTGCAAAGGCCTGATTCCGGTGTTGATCGCCGCGCATTGCGGCCTCAGCACCAACGAACAGGCCTGGATCGGCCTGTGCGCCGTCATCGGCCACATGTTGCCGCTGTACTTCAATTTCAAGGGTGGCAAAGGCGTAGCAACGGCGGCCGGCATGCTGCTGGGGCTTTACCCTCCGGCAGCCGCGCTGGCGGTGATTCTCTGGGTGCTGACGTTCTACCTGACCCGCACCAGCTCGCTTGCCGCACTGATCGCCACTCCGCTGACCCTGCCACTGCTGGCCTGGCAGGAACCCCGTGCCTTATTGCCCGTGAGCGTCCTGACCCTGCTGATTGTCTGGCGTCATCGCGGCAATCTACGCGACCTGCTTGCCGGACGCGAACGACATTTTTGATGCGGTTCGCGTCGTTTCTCAGAGCGCCGGCAACTGCTCCATCGGCCAGCGGGCCTGGACACTGATCGCCAACCCTTCCTTCTGCCCCGCCAGCAGCCGCTGACAGCCCGCATAGGCAATCATCGCGCCGTTATCGGTACAGAATTCGGGGCGTGCGTAGTACACCTGACCGCGCAACTGACCCAGCATGGCTTCAAGCGAAACCCGCAGCGCCTTGTTGGCACTCACGCCGCCGGCAATCACCAGGCTGTTGAGGCCGGTCTGCTTGAGCGCACGCTTGCACTTGATGGTCAGAGTCTCCACCACGGCATGCTGGAAGGCCAGCGAGATGTCGCAACGGGTTTGTTCACTGTCGTCGTCAGACGCCTGGCACTGCTGCCAGGCGTTAAGGGCCGCGGTTTTAAGCCCGCTGAAGCTGAAGTCCAGGCCCGGACGGTCAGTCATCGGCTTGGGAAAGACAAAGCGACCCGGCACACCATTGACGGCCAGGCGCGAAATTTCCGGCCCGCCGGGATAGCGCAGACCCATCATCTTGGCGGTCTTGTCGAACGCCTCGCCGGCGGCGTCATCCAAGGTCTCGCCCAGCACCTGGTACTGACCGATGCCATCGACCCGTACCAGTTGGGTATGACCACCGGAAACCAACAAAGCGACGAACGGAAAGGCCGGCGGCTGCGATTCGAGCATCGGCGCCAGTAAATGCCCTTCCATGTGGTGCACGCCGAGTGCCGGAATATCCCAGGCAAAGGCCAGCGCCTGGGCGCAGGAAGCCCCGACCAGCAAGGCGCCGACAAGACCCGGGCCTGCCGTATAGGCGATGGCGTCGATGTCGGTGGCGACACGATCAGCCTCGGCCAGTGTCTGGCGGATCAACGGCAGCATGCGCTTGACGTGATCGCGTGAAGCCAGCTCGGGAACCACACCACCGTAAGCCCGGTGCAGGTCGATCTGACTGAACAGCGCATCGGCCAAAAGACCGTCTTCACTGTCGTAAAGCGCGACGCCGGTTTCGTCGCAAGAGGTTTCCAGTCCCAGTACTAGCATGGGGTGCGCCTTTTCAGGGGGGCGGATTCGAAGGCGCGCATCATAGTCGCCGCTCATGACGTGGGCCAACCCTTTTCGATCAGAGGCTTTGCATTCCTGCCCGCGAAGGGGTAACATCCGCAACCCTTAAAAACCGACGTATTTCTGTGCGTTTTGCACGAAACGTTGACCCCGGTAATGAATGAAGGTAGCTCTGGATGCCAGCCGTCAAAGTTAAAGAGAACGAACCCTTCGACGTAGCTCTGCGTCGTTTCAAGCGCTCCTGCGAAAAAGCCGGTGTTCTGGCTGAAGTTCGTAGCCGCGAATTCTATGAAAAACCAACTTCTGAGCGTAAGCGCAAGGCAGCAGCCGCTGTTAAGCGTCACGCCAAGAAAGTTCAGCGCGAACAGCGCCGTGCCGTTCGTCTGTACTAATACAGACTGACGTCGCAAGCGAATGCCTTGCCCGGCCCAAAGCCGGGCTGTCGGCATTTGCAGTTTCAGATTCACGTTACACGCTTCATTGACAGAGACCGCCCGAAGCGCATGCTCGCCCAGGGCGCTCCGTCAAACTACCCTGCCTGCTTCCAGGCCATATTGCTCGCCTCTATTTCAGAACGCGAACAAGGTGCACAGCACCGTTCAAGCTGCACGCCATTGCGCTGCCAGACCCATTCAACATGGGAGCTGCACACACAGACGCCACGGTTGCACGACTAATGACCCATACTGACTCATCGCATTGCGCCTGACGAGAATGCCATGGCCGGGCTGATCCCCCAGAGTTTCATCGACGACCTTCTTAACCGCACCGACATCGTCGACGTGGTGAGTTCGCGCGTGCAACTCAAGAAAGCCGGCAAGAACCATGTTGCCTGCTGCCCGTTCCACAAGGAAAAGACCCCGTCGTTCAGCGTCAGCCCCGACAAGCAGTTCTACTACTGCTTTGGTTGTGGCGCCGGCGGCAACGCACTGGGCTTTATCATGGACCACGACAACCTGGACTTTCCCCAGGCGGTCGAGGAACTGGCCAAGGCGGCGGGCATGGAAGTGCCACGCGAGCAAGGCGGCAGGGGGCAGAAGCCGCGCCAGCCGACCGACTCGCCGCTGTATCCATTGCTGGAAGCCGCTGCCGAGTTTTATCGCCAGGCGCTCAAGGGCCATCCGGCACGCAAGGCGGCAGTGGAATACCTCAAGGGTCGCGGCCTGTCCGGCGAAATCGCCCGTGACTTCGGGCTGGGGTTTGCGCCACCGGGCTGGGACAACCTGTACAAGCACCTGAGCAGCGACACGCTGCAACAGAAAGTGATGATCGACGCAGGCTTGCTGATCGAGAACAACGAAACCGGCAAGCGTTACGACCGCTTTCGCGACCGGGTGATGTTTCCGATCCGCGACGCCCGCGGCCGGGTCATCGCGTTTGGCGGCCGGGTACTGGGCGACGACAAGCCCAAATACCTGAACTCCCCGGAAACCCCGGTGTTTCACAAAGGCCAGGAGCTGTACGGCCTGTTCGAGGCGCGCAAATTCAATCGCAACCTTGACGAGATCATCGTTGTCGAAGGTTACATGGACGTCATTGCCCTGGCTCAGCAAGGCCTGCGCAATGCCGTCGCGACACTGGGCACCGCGACCAGCGAAGAGCACCTCAAGCGCCTGTTTCGCGTAGTGCCCAGCGTATTGTTTTGTTTTGACGGCGACCAGGCTGGCCGCAACGCCGCCTGGCGCGCCCTGGAAGCCGCCCTGTCGAGCCTGCAGGACGGGCGCCGCGCGCGGTTTCTGTTTTTGCCCGAGGGCGAAGACCCGGACACGCTGGTGCGCTCCGAAGGCACCGATGCCTTCAAGGCGCGCATCAACCAGCACGCGCAACCGCTGGCCGATTATTTTTTTGAACAACTGTCCCAGGAAGCAGACCCGCGCTCACTGGAGGGCAAGGCCCACCTGGCAACGCTGGCGGCACCGCTGATCGAAAAGGTCCCGGGCGTCAATTTGCGCACCCTGATGCGCCAGCGCCTGAGCGAAATCACCGGCCTGACCGGCGAGGCCATGAGCCAGCTTGCACAAAGCGCTCCGGCACCCGCCAGCCAGGACAGTTATGCCGGTTACGACGGCATGCCCGACTTTGCCGATTACCCGCCATCGGTGGGTGATTATCAGGGTTACGACGAGCAGCCGCAGTGGACTGCGCCGAAAAGCGCAGGCGCGACCGGCCGTCAGGGCAAACAGAAATGGGAAGGCAAGCCCTGGGACAAAAAAGGCCAGCGCCGCGATTTCGAACCGCGACAGCCGCGCGTGCCAGCCACTGTAGAGCCGACCATGCAGTCAGCCCTGCGGACACTTTTGCATCACCCGGAGCTTGCCGAAAAAGTCGACAACGCCAGCCATTTCGCAGCTGAAGACAACCTTCAGGCGCAATTGCTGGTGGCATTGATCGAAGCCAGGCAAAAGAATCCCGGCTTGCGGTCGTTACAGTTGATAGCACGCTGGCATGGAACCGATCAGGGCCGCTTGTTACGTGCTCTGGCAGAAAAGGAATGGCTGATCGAGGCCGATAACCTTGAACAACAGTTTTTCGACACTATAACTAGCTTAACCGCCCGCCAACGCGAGCGCAGCCTGGAACATCTGATTAGCAAGGCACGGCAGACCGAGCTCAGTACTGAGGAGAAAACTCAGCTTCGGGACCTGCTCAATCGCAATGTGCCGACACAAAACCCGACCTCAACTGGCGCGTGAGGTCCTAGCTCGGGTATAATCCTCGGCTTGTTTTTTGCCCGCCAAGACCTTCAGTGGATAGGGTGTTATGTCCGGAAAAGCGCAACAGCAGTCTCGTATCAAAGAGTTGATCACCCTGGGTCGTGAGCAGAAGTATCTGACTTACGCAGAGGTCAACGACCATTTGCCTGAGGATATTTCAGATCCCGAGCAGGTGGAAGACATCATCCGCATGATCAACGACATGGGGATCCCGGTCCACGAGAGTGCTCCGGATGCCGACGCCCTGATGTTGGCCGACACCGACACCGACGAGGCAGCCGCTGAAGAAGCGGCCGCAGCGCTGGCGGCGGTCGAAACCGACATCGGTCGTACCACGGACCCGGTGCGCATGTACATGCGTGAAATGGGCACGGTCGAACTTCTGACCCGCGAAGGCGAAATTGAAATCGCCAAGCGTATCGAAGAAGGCATCCGTGAAGTAATGGGCGCCATCTCCCATTTCCCTGGCACCGTCGACTACATCCTGTCCGAATACAACCGTGTGGTCACCGAAGGCGGCCGTCTGTCGGACGTCCTCAGCGGCTATATCGACCCGGACGACGGAATCGCGCCGCCAGCCGAAGTCCCGCCGCCGATCGACGAAAAAGCCGCCAAGGCAGCCGGTGACGACGACGAAGAAGAGTCCGACGACAGCGACGACGAAGACGAAGTCGAAAGCGGTCCGGACCCGGTTATCGCCGCACAACGCTTCGGCGCTGTGGCCGATCAACTGGCCATCGCCCTCAAGGCGCTGAAAAAAGGCCGTAACGACAAGGACGCGATTGCCCAGATGCTTGCACTGGCCGATCTGTTCATGCCGATCAAGCTGGTGCCAAAGCAGTTCGAATCGCTGGTTGAGCGTGTTCGTAGCTCGCTGGAGCGTCTGCGCGCTCAAGAACGCGCCATCATGCAGTTGTGCGTGCGTGATGCCCGCATGCCGCGTGCCGAGTTCCTGCGCCAGTTCCCGGGCAACGAAGTCGACCTGACCTGGACCGACTCGCTGGCCAAGGGCAAGAGCAAGCACGCCGAAGCCATCGTGCGCTTCCAGCCGGACATCCAGCGTTGCCAGCAAAAACTGCGCGATCTGGAAGAAGAAACCGGCCTGACCATCGCCGAAATCAAGGACATCAACCGTCGCATGTCCATCGGTGAGGCCAAGGCCCGCCGCGCCAAGAAAGAAATGGTCGAGGCGAACCTGCGTCTGGTGATTTCCATCGCCAAGAAGTACACCAACCGTGGCCTGCAATTCCTCGATCTGATCCAGGAAGGCAACATTGGTCTGATGAAAGCGGTAGACAAGTTCGAATACCGTCGTGGCTACAAGTTCTCGACCTACGCCACCTGGTGGATCCGTCAGGCCATCACCCGGTCGATTGCCGACCAGGCGCGCACCATTCGTATTCCGGTGCACATGATCGAGACGATCAACAAGCTCAACCGTATTTCCCGGCAGATGCTGCAGGAAATGGGTCGCGAACCGACCCCGGAAGAGCTGGGTGAGCGCATGGAAATGCCTGAGGACAAGATCCGCAAGGTATTGAAGATCGCCAAAGAGCCGATCTCCATGGAAACCCCGATCGGCGACGACGAAGATTCGCACCTGGGCGACTTCATCGAGGACTCCACCATGCAGTCGCCGATTGACGTCGCGACGGTCGAGAGCCTCAAGGAAGCCACTCGCGAAGTGCTGTCGGGCCTTACCGCCCGCGAAGCCAAGGTCCTGCGCATGCGCTTCGGTATCGACATGAATACCGACCATACGCTGGAAGAAGTCGGCAAGCAGTTCGACGTGACCCGTGAGCGTATCCGTCAGATCGAAGCCAAGGCGCTGCGCAAGCTGCGTCACCCGACCCGTAGCGAGCACCTGCGCTCGTTCCTGGACGAATAAGCTGCATAGCGTCATCAAAACCCCCGGCTTGCCGGGGGTTTTGCATTTCAGGGCAGGCAAAACCGTTAAATCTGTCCTACAACTGTGTACATCAAGGTGTAACGAATTCGCCTGCCCCGCTCCGGTTTCCTGTTGTAGCCGGCCCGCTGATGCCACCCGTCAGCCCGCGCCAACATGAAAGTGAGCCTCATGCATGAACCATTGCCCGACGCCCTGCTGCAAAAGCATCACTGGGCCGCCATGGCCGTCGACCACACCGTCGAAGGCGTGATGATCACCGACGCCCGGCAGCGCATTCGCGCCATCAACCGTGCATTCAGCCAGATCACAGGTTACAGCGAACCGGAAGCCATCGGCCGCACCCCCCGCCTGTTGGCCTCCGATCAGCACGACAGCACCTTCTATGCCGCCCTGTGGCACCGTCTGAACGCCGAAGGCCATTGGCAAGGCGAGGTGTGCAACCGACGCAAGAACGGTGATATCTGGCCCTGCTGGCTGACCATCAGCGTGGTGCGCGACCCGGCCGGTGCAACCACCCATTTTGTCGCCATCTTCGCCGACATCTCCAGCCTCAAGCACACTCAGACACGCCTGGACCACCAGGCCTACCACGACCCGCTGACCGGCCTGCCCAACCGTCTGCTGTTTGAAACACGCCTGCACAAAGCCCTGCAACACAGCCAGGAAACCGGCAGCCTGGGCGCCGTGCTGTTTCTTGACCTCGACCGCTTCAAACACATCAACGACAGCCTCGGCCACACCACCGGCGACCTGTTGCTCAAGGCCATCGCCCAACGGCTCAAGGACCACCTGCGCGACATCGACACCGTGGCGCGCCTGGGCGGTGATGAATTCGTCGTCCTGCTGCCCGGCCTGCTGCAAGCCAGCGACGCGCACAGCATCGCCCGCAAACTGCTAGCCAGTTTCAGCACCCCGCTGCAAGCCGGCGACCACCAGCTGATGGTCAGCACCAGCATCGGCAGTTGCCTGTTCCCATCCGACGGCACAGACGCCGTTACCCTGATCAAACACGCCGACACCGCCATGTACCGCTCCAAGGCCAAGGGCCGCAACCGCGTCGAAGCCTACACCCGCGACCTGAGCACCGGGCTGCACGAGCGCATCAACCTTGAACACCAACTGCGCCACGCCATCGAGCGCAATGAACTGACCCTGCATTACCAACCCATCATCGGCCTGCCCCACCAGCAAATGGTCGGCGCCGAAGCCCTGTTGCGCTGGCACCACCCGCAACTCGGCGAAATACCGCCCAAACGCTTCATTACCCTGGCCGAAGAAAGCGGCAGCATCCTGACCATCGGCAACTGGGTACTGGAAAACGCCTGCCGCCAACTCCAGCAATGGCGCAGGCACCACCCTACGTTCGGCCCCCTGTCGATCAACATCACCGGCACCCAACTGCGCCAGCCCTGCCTCATCGAACGCATCCGCTACCTGCTGACCAGGTACCAGTTGACGCCCGGCAGCCTGCAACTGGAAATCGCCGAACACGGCATCATGGGCCAGGCCGAACACACCCTGAGCGCCCTCGAGGACCTCAAGCAACTGGGCATTCAACTGGCCATCGACAACTTCGGCACCGGCTACTCCTCACTGGGCTACCTCAAGCGCCTGCCGCTGGACACGCTGAAAATCGCCCGCTCATTCACCCGCGGCCTGCCCGACGCCCAGCACGAAACCGCCATCGTCCACGCAATCATCGCCCTGGGCCGCAGCCTGCAACTGACCGTCGTCGCCAAAGGCGTCGAAACCCCGGAACAACAGCAATGGCTGATCGACGCCGGCTGCCAGCACCTGCAAGGCCACCTCATCAGCCCGGCCCTGTCGGCGAGCGAATTTGAGGAAACGTACCTTCCTACGAGGCTTTCGGATTATTCAGATAGCACAGCAGGGAAAGCCCCGTTATAATCCGCGACCTGTAAAAGGGCCTATAGCTCAGTTGGTTAGAGCAGAGGACTCATAATCCTTTGGTCCACGGTTCGAGTCCGTGTGGGCCCACCAAAGATTGAAAAGCCGCGCATTGCGCGGCTTTTTTGTGTCTGGCGGAGCCGTCGTGAATACACCTCCTATGGTCCAAAGGCATCAATCAACTGCGTCAAAAAACGGATTAAACGCACGCGGTGCGAACACGTTCAGGGATGGCTCGTTGCGGCCTCTTCGACTCGGCGACAGAATTGTGGATAGAACGCCTGGGCGTTCATGCCCCGGCAAGCATCATTGATCTGCGCCCGGGCGGCCGTACTGAGTGACAGGCTGCGCGGCATGTTGGCGAAGTTGAAGTAACCATCCTGCTGGGTCTTGATGGCATCGAACCCCGGCATGTCGTACACCAATACCACATCATCATCGGCGAGCATTCGCGCTCTGACGGTCACTTGGGTGTACGCCTTTCCTCCTGGCGCGCCGTTCAGCGCCGCCAGTCCGTGGCCGACGATGCGCAGCATGTCCGGGGCCCAATCGTCGGCCTCCTTGGCGGGCGTGGTTGGACGGTAGAAAACAGTCAGCGCCTGCTGGTCTCGCGTGACCTGCGTCAGTGCCGGATCATAACGTTTGATGCGGTGCTCGATGGTCAGCCAGGTCTTTTGCGCGTCGCTGGCGTCGTCGGCAAGTTTCGGGGTCAACGGACCACGCTGGCACTCGCTGACGCCGAAAACCATGAGCATGCCCGTCAGAATGACCGCAAGGGCGCCTCCACCGATTTGTACGTTCATCCAGATTGCTCCGAGAAATTCTGGTGGGCGCTCTTCTGACGTCGCATCCTACAAAAACATCAGATCAATCCCACAAAGCGCATGATTATCACCATTTCATCAAATTAGTTTCAGCTTGACTGAAACCGGAAACGCTTCAAAATCCGCCGCCCTTCCCCCGGCCAAGGACGCGCATGCAGACCATCATCGTTCGATATCTCGAATCAGTCGTCGATGGGAAAGGGGAGGTTTCTCATGCCCTGATTGGGACAGAAACCTACGTGGGGATCAGAGAAGCTTTGATTCCAGCGATGCCGTACCCAAAGCCTGGCAAAGAACCCCATCCGGTCTTTTTGACTAAATGTTTCGTTGGCATTGAGCACCATATTTGGCGCTTGGAAAATATTAGAGTCGCGTTGACGGAAGGTCGGCTGCCTGCCATTTACACGATCTACATAAAACGTCATGACACCTCGAAAGAAGAGTTTCTACACCAGACGCTGAAGAAGAACCCGGCAACGACGATCGCCAAGCTTTTGAGACAAGGTACGCTGGTTGAAGTTGATTACGGATTTGTTCAGCAAACCGCGCGCTTCAATGCCGATCTGAAAACCAATAAGCGCTACATGGACACTCTTCTGAATGCAGAGATGCACAAACAGCGGCTTGCGGTCGTGGTGAAGGTGATCTCTAAAAACCTGATCCAGGTTGCCCCTGTCACCTCTCAGTCAACACCTGATGGTGATCGCACAATTTTCAGGCTTGAGCAAAGCACCCTGGACAAGATGCCAAGGTATAAACACAGCGGCAAAGACAGTCACGTCATCTGCAGCATGCTGGAGAGCGTTTCAATACAACGGGTGCTCCCCCCGATGAGTTACTTCAAAAATACTACCGGTCGTAACCCGAACTATGGCATCACCCTCAGCCGTGGTGAGATCCGGGCACTCAAAGAGTCTCTAATTCATGCAGTAGGTGCCTCAGACTACGTCCCCTTCCACGAGTTGCTGCTTGAACGCAAGACCATCCATGAGCGTGACGTGAGCCTTGCTCAACTGACTGAATTGCTGGCGGTAAGCCAGGCGAGGGTAGATGAGCTCCTGGCTATCGAGCGAATGGCTAAACGTTGGACGGACGAAATGGGTCGAAATTTTGCTCAAGAGGTTGAGTTCCAGCACGAACTTGATCGCGAGAACAACATCGATTCGCGAATCATATAGCTCGGTCCAACTCCGCACGCGGGCTTGAAAGGCCTCAGCACCCTAGACATAAACCGTTTTCGATTGACATAGTCATTGCCCTATGTAGAATTCCCAGCACATGGTCGAGCAAAGAGAGCAGGACTCTACCTCGGCGACACGGCTAAAACCGTTTCCTGTGAAAGTAAAATGTCAATGAAACCGCCCCCCTGAAGGCGGTTTTTTTGTATCCCGAATTTGGCTGTACTCGAAATGCAGCGCTGCATTACCGTGAGCAACCGGGAGCAGGTCGCGCTCCCCCGCTTACAAAATGAGGCATGTAGTCATCGTGGCTGAAGTGGACTCACGGGTGGTCGCACGCATGCCTGATCACTTTGCTTGAAAACAGGCCCGTGCCTCAACTAACAACCCGGTGCAAGTCATCATGAAAAATACAAAAAGGCGCACTGACGCCAACAGCACCGGCTTGCCCGAGAAAAGCTAACGCCCTTACCCCATAAAGCGTGCAACCCATCATCCACGCGGCCTTGAAAACCGAGATGCGTTCTTCTGAGATCACATCCTACGCACACATCAGACAGGCCTCACAAGGCACATGGCTCGCCCCTGCTACACCAAGAACGCGAATGAACGTACCGTCCTGATCAGCCAGTGAGTCCAGTCAGCGCTCCCTTTCCAGAGACTACCCAGCGTAAGCAGGCTCCCACTTGACGATGCGAGAGACGCATCACAAACTATACGCAGGTAACGTATAAAAAATGAAAGCACTATTTGTTGAGCTTCCACAGTTCCAGCGATACCGGGTGGACTATCTGGACGATGAGGCTTTCCGTGCTTTCCAGACGGTTCTGATGAAAAACCCCGAAGCCGGTGATGTGATCCAGGGGACAGGCGGTCTGCGCAAAATCCGATTTGCCGACGAGAAGCGCCAGAAAGGCACACGCAGCGGTATTCGAATCATTTACTACTGGTGGCTAGGCGGCACCCAGTTCTGGTTATTCACCGTCTACGGTAAAGACATTCAGGACGATTTGAGCGAGTCACAGAAAAAGGTGCTCAAGAAACTGTTGGATAACGAAATCGAGGCGAGGAGCAAATCATGAAACGTGACATTTTTGCCGAGTTGATCGATGGCTTTGAAGCCTTGGCGGACGAGCGTCAGGGAAAGGTCACCCTGCGCTCGCACAAAGCAAGACTGAATGAACTGCCTGCCATCACTGCTGGCGAGCTGGTTGATATTCGCCACCAACTCAATATGTCCCGCCCGGTCTTCGCCATGTACCTGCGCACCAACACTCGCACTCTGGAGAACTGGGAGCAGGGTCGCGCCAAGCCAAATGCCCAGGCAGTCACCCTGATTCGCCTCGTGCAAAAGTTTCCAGAGACTGTAGAGCATCTGGCGTCACTGGCTTGATTGATCAACGATGCGAGGCCGTTGAGGCGTGCCTCACTCATGTGAGCCCTCCTCACACGGGCTGAAGAGGGCTGATCTGGCCAGACTCTGGAGCGATCTCATCTGTAACCAACCACAACGCATATTTCTTGAAGCGTGGATGCATGGTTATTTTTAACAGCTCAATCGAGCTGACTGACTTACTTTTCCCGTACTCATAGCCCTTCCATGTTGGAAGGCTGATCCCCGCAAGCTCACAGATCTCTCCTTGTGTCAGGCGCTCATTCCGGCGCACCTCTTTGAGCTTCTGCCCCAAATCCATTCTTTCCTCTCTTGACAGCAAGGATGTGAACGCATACCTTTAGTATGCGAAAGGATATTTTTACCTTGATACTCTATGGAGAGGTTATCAGAATGCAGATCGTCACCAACACGCCCCATGCGGGTGGCTGCACGCATGCCTGATAACTTGGCTTGAATAGAGACCCGCGCCTCAGCTAGCAACCCGGCGCAAGTCATCACGAAAAATACAAAAAGGCGTATAAGCGCCAACAGCACCGGCTTGCCCGAGCAAAGCCAACGCCCTTACCCCACCAACCATGCAAGGAAGCATCCATGAATCTATTCAGATCCAAACTCACCCACCTGCCATACCTGCCTGCAAGGGAAAGCAGCCACTCAAAGCGGACTCAACTGCCCGGATTCCGGAGCCACATCCCCCGTTGTCAGCCAAAGCGCGTACTTCTTGAATCGCTCGTGATTGGCGACCTTCAGAAAAGGCTGCAGCCCCATCTCCGTGATCGCGGCCTCGTACTTCTTCCAACTACTGATACTGATACCCACGACTTCACAGAATTCGCTCTGAGTAAGACCCTCCCTGGCGCGGATAGCTTTCATCTTTCCCGGCAAATCCACTCTCTCACTCTCCCATTGACAGGTTCCAATAAAGGAACTAGATTGGTTCCTTATTAGGAACCATGCATCTCAATACTCTTGAGAGAGGTTATCAGAGTGCACATCCTCACCGACACGCCGCATGCGAGTGGCTGCACGCATGCCTGATAACTTGGCTTGAATAGAGACCCGCGCCTCAGCTAACCGGCGCAAATCATCATGAAAAATACAAAAAGGCGCACAAGCGTCAACAGCACCGGCTTGCCTGAAAAAAGCCACCGCCGCCCTATTCCACCCACCATGCAAGGAAGCATCCATGACCCAGTCCAAAACCAAGCTCACCCTCACCCACCTGCCACACCTGTCCCCGCGCCCCGAACACGCCGCCGATCACACTGGCAAGCGGCGTGGACAAATGACCGCAATCGCCTGGTCCCGCCCCAGCCGCTCCGGTAAAGGCACCGTCTGGCTATGCCGCTGCGACTGCGGACTGTTCGAATATCGACGTCCCGGCACATGGGCAAGCAAGCCGTTCCCCGATGACCGTTGCCACGTGTGCCAGCGCCCCCAAGGCCCCAACGCGAGCGACACAGCACCGGTACGCTTCCAGCGCTGGATTGATGGCTTGCGCAGTCTCGGGCTGACCGAGGTGGAAATTATCCATATTCAGTCACTGGGTATGCGGGTAGAAAGCAAAGGCAAAACCGCTCTGCAGATTCGCGAGCAATTGATCGCAGCACATGCATAAGGCATGCATTGGTGCTAAAGATGGGGCCAGTGAAATCGGTGCATTTGCAGCGGCTGTATCATCGCAATCGCCAGCAGAGCTGCCTCCTACATCAGGTTCGTGTCGGATCCTGACTGATCGGCCAGAGCCTTGAACACTCAACCCGCGTTATCCATCAACACCTTTAACGCCGCGTCGGCCTCTGCACGCTGGGCGGGCGTGGGCTTTTCTGCAAACCGGCTCTGCTTCTGGTCGAGTGTCAGATAGGCGTTATCGCCATCGCCCCAGATATAGGAATAGATAAGCACAAAGCTGTCGCTGTCGGCCTGGCAGTACGGTGCGACGCTGCGCAGCGGGGCCAGTAGCTGGATCATCTCGCCGTAGTTTTCGGTAAATTCCAGCAGCGCAAACTGCCAGCGGCCGGTTGCCGGGTCATAGTGAGAGAGCCCGCCGGCGCCATCCCAGGCTTCTAGCAACTCTTCCAGGCTCTGAGCGTCGGAGTCCAGCAGCCACTCGGGCTGAACCTTGCCGGGGCCGTACATGCCCTGACCGTCGAACCAGGTCTGCCAGTCGTTGTAGGCCCGTGCCGATCCGGGTGGTGCGGCCATGGCCTTGGCGTATTGCGTCGGGGTCATGGTGCAACGCATGTACACCGAAGAGGGCTCGCTCGCCCACGCCTGGCTGGTCAGGGTCATGAGGACCGTCAACGTAAGTCCTTTGCAGGTCTGCTTCATCATTGTTGCCATTCTCGAGCTATCGCAAGGTTGTGATGATACGTGGATGGAGCCTTTCATAGACGCACGCACCAGCTCCCATCCCCCCAATTGGCAATTCCCCAAGCAACAGGCACAATGCTATTTGTTCGTAAATGTGTCTGCTCTGTACGCTTTACATCGCCCACTTTGTCCGTCATGGAAGGCTGGACCATGTCCATCAAGCACCTCGTTTTGATCGACTCTCGCAACTACCCCACCGAATACGGCTGACGCCAGCGCGTAATCAAGGCGTGACATTCGCCTGACACCATTGCCTCACCGACAAAAAACCAAAGCCATCACTTTCATGCAAGGGAACGGACGTGTCTCTCAACTATACGGATGCACTCGGCAACTCCTGGTACTTCGACAACAACGGCAACCTTCAGGATGCCAAGGGCAAGTACCTTTCAGGCACCAATACCTACACTTACGATGCTTTGGACAATACCTCGCTGTCGCTGTATGTCGGTGGCTCCAGCAGTACCACCTACCTGAACTGGGCGACGTCGACTGCGGCCACTAACACCCACAGCGTGACCGGCACCAACACCTCGGCGGGTATTTCGGTAGAGCGCAAGACGTACGTGGCCGACGGTTATGTGCGCATGCTGGAGATCGTGACCAACACCGGGACCACCGCCAAGGCGGTCAAGGTCGACCTGAACGACAACATCTATTACGACAGCAACACCAAGACGCTGGCGACCTCAAGCGGCGATACCACCCGCACCGCCGCCGATGACTGGGCGGCTTACGGCAGCGCGTCGAATACCAACTACCCCACACTGACGCATATTGTCTCCGGTGGCGCCGGATCGCCGAGTGCAGTCGGTGGCACCTATATCGACCAGCCAGTGACCTCGTTCAACCTGAACCTGGCGGCTGGCGAAACGCAAGTGATCATGCATTTCTATGCGTTGTCGGGCGACACCGCCGCCGCGACCACCATTGGCAACTCGCTGGCCAACCTGAGCAACAACGCCTACCTCACCGGCGTGACCGCAGCCGAACTGAACGGGCTGATCAACTTCACCAAGGACGTGTCTTCCGCCACGACCACGACCTTGCCCAGCTATGGCCTGAACCTGACCCTGACCGGCACGGCCGCCATCAACGGCACGGGCAACGCGCGCGATAACGTGATCACCGGCAACAGCGCGGCCAACCAGTTGAGCGGCCTGGGCGGCAACGACACCCTGAAAGGCACGGGCAATGACACGCTGATCGGTGGCACCGGCAATGACACCTATTACGTCACCGGGGCCGGCGATGTCGTCACCGAGAATGCCAACGAAGGCACCGACACAGTCATCTCCAGCATCAGCTATTCGATCGCGTCCCGGCCTTATGTCGAAAACATCACGCTGACCGGCACCGCAGCCGGCCTGACGGCCACGGGCAATACCGCCAACAACGTGCTCAATGGCAGCACCCATGCCGGCGCCAACACGCTGACCGGCGGACTGGGTAACGACACCTACATCGTCGGGGCCGGTGATGTCATCGTCGAAAAGGCCAACGAAGGTACCGACACGGTACAAGCCGGGCTGTCGTGGACCCTGGCCGCCAACCTTGAAAACCTGGTGTTGACCGGCGCCGGCAATATCAATGGCGTCGGCAACAGTGCCGCCAACCTGATTACCGGTAACGCCGGCAAGAACGTACTGACCGGCAATGCCGGCAACGACACCCTCAATGGCGGTGCCGGGGCCGATACGCTGGTCGGCGGCGATGGCAACGACAGCTACTATGTCGACAACGTCGGCGATGTCGTGACCGAGACCAACGCGGTGGCCAGCACCGGCGGCACCGACACGGTCTACTCCACCATCAACTACACGCTGGGCAACAACGTCGAGAATCTGGTGTTGCAAGGCACGGCCTATAAAGCCACCGGTAATGCGCTGGCCAACAAACTGACCGGCAACGCCTCCGACAACCTGCTGGACGGCCAGGGCGGCGCCGACACCATGGCCGGCGGTGCCGGTAACGACACCTACATCGTTGGCGCCGGTGATGTGGTCACCGAAGCGGCCAATGCCGGTGTCGATACCGTACAGACGGCCCTGGCCAGCTACACCTTGGGCGCCAACGTCGAAAATGGCGTGATGCTGAACGGCGCGACCAGCATGACCGGCAACGCCCTGGCCAACCGCATCGTCGGCAATATGGCCAACGACACAATTTCCGGCGGCGCAGGCGATGACACCCTGCTGGGTGGCGGCGGCAATGACAGTCTGGTCGGTGGCGACGGCAACGACCTGCTGGTGGGCGACAACGGCAGCGCGGAGAATGCGATCAGTTCCGGTGAGGCCGTGGTCGATGGCCAGGTCGTCGCGCTGACTATTTCTGCCGCCGAACAAGCCACCGGCTCGGTCAAGATCACCGGCAATATCAGTGGCGTCAGCCTCGGTGATACCGGCGTCAACATTGTCTACGTGGTCGACCACTCCGGCAGCATGACCAGCTCGTTCCAGGGCACCACCAACGTCGGTGACCTGAACAGCGACGGCTACAGCAACTCGGTGCTGGACGCGGCGATTGCGTCGGTCAAAAAGCTCAATGACACCATCATCGCCAGCGGTCTGGGCAGCCAGGCCAATGTTTCGCTGATTCAGTTCGACGACACCGCCGAAGTCCTCTACAGCGGCAATCCGGGCTCCGACGGCAATGCCAACGGTCGCGTAGACCTGTACGACCAGCTTCTGGAACTGAAAGCCGGCGGCGGCACCGCCTACAACGCAGCCTTGCTCAAGACCCAGAGTTACCTGGCGTCGCTGGGTTCGGGCAAAAACATCGTGTTTTTCCTGTCGGACGGTGCACCGACCGATGGCACCAGCTACATCGACACCGCCAACCTGATTCGTCAGATGGGCACCGACGGCACCACCGTCCGCGCCATCGGCATGGGTGACGGCGCGTCGGAAAACCCGCTCGACCTGCTCGATGATGGTATCGACAACAACTCGGCGATCATCGTCACCAACCCTGAAGACCTCGACACCACCCTGCTCAATACCTCGGTACTGGCACTGGCCGAAGGCGCCTGGGTCGAGATCTACAAGAACGGCACGATGGTCGACCTGATCGGCTCCGACGGTTTCAGCGTCACGCCGCTGGGCCTGCGTTTCGAGTCTGCGGCCATCAATCTGAGTGCCAGCGGTACCGACCAGATCACCGCCAAACTGATGACCATGTCGTCGACCGGCACGATGGTCAGCACCTCCTTGCCGATCAACATCAGCAACTTTGTCTCCAACGACACACTGATCGGCGGCGCGGGCAACGACACCCTCGATGGCGGCGCGGGTGCCGACTCAATGGTCGGTGGCGTTGGCGATGACGTGTACGT
Organism: Pseudomonas sp. 3A(2025); assembly: GCF_054589175.1. Taxonomy (NCBI): domain Bacteria; kingdom Pseudomonadati; phylum Pseudomonadota; class Gammaproteobacteria; order Pseudomonadales; family Pseudomonadaceae; genus Pseudomonas; species Pseudomonas sp. 3A(2025). Next base: position 62,761 of record NZ_BAAILM010000012.1, read on the forward strand.
GGTCAACAGCACCGCCGACAAAGTGGTCGAGGTCGAAGCGCAAGGCACAGACACCGTGCGCTCCTCGCTGGCGGCCTACACCCTCACCGCCAACGTCGAAAACCTGCAACTGACCGGCGCCGCGCTCAATGGCACCGGCAATGAACTGGCCAACATCATTCTGGGCAACGACCTGAATAACAACCTGGCAGGCGGTGCAGGCAATGACTCGCTGATCGGCGGCCTGGGCAATGACACGCTCAACGGTGGCGTGGGTGTCGACTCCATGGCGGGCGGTGCCGGCAATGACACCTACTACATCGACAACGCCTCCGACTATGTTCTGGAAGACGCCAACGGCGGTAACGACACGGTCATCACCACCTTGAGCACCACACTGGGTGGTTATGTCAGTGGAGTGTCGACCGCTGACAGCGTCTACAACATCGAAAACCTGACCTTGCAGGCGGGCGCCGCAACCGCCCTCAATGCGGTGGGCAGTACCGATAACAACCGGTTGACCGGCAACGAGTTCAATAACGTGCTCTACGGTCTGGCCGGCAACGACACCCTCAATGGCGGTGCCGGTGCCGACACCCTCAATGGCGGCGATGGCAACGACACCTACTACGTCGACAATGCTGGCGATGTCATTGTGGACACCTCCGGTGTCGACAGCGTGATTGCCTCGCTGAACAACTACACCCTGGCAGCCGGCCTTGAAAACCTGACGCTGGCCAACCTTGCCACCGTGCTTAAAGGCACCGGCAACGCATCGGCCAACACCCTGACAGGCAACGCCTACAGCAACGTCCTCGACGGCAAGGCGGGCGCAGACGTGATGACCGGCGGCGCGGGCAACGACACCTATTACGTCGACAACGCGCTGGACAAAGTGGTGGAAGTCGCAGGCCAGGGCGTCGACCTGGTCTATTCCTCGGTCAGCCACAAACTGGCCAACAACGTCGAGAACCTGATCCTCACCGGCAGCACCGGGATCAGCGGCGCGGGTAACACTCTGGCCAACACCATCACCGGCAACGCGGCCGCCAACCGCCTGCTGGGCTGGGAAGGCAATGACGTGCTCAACGGCGGTGCCGGCAACGACACGCTGGAAGGCGGCACCGGTAACGACACCCTCATCGGCGGCGCAGGTAAAGACGTGCTGACCGGTGGCCTGGGCAATGACATTTTCGACTTCAACGCCTTGTCGGAAATGGGCATCACCAGCACCACATGGGACGTCATTACCGACTTCGCCAAGGGGGACCGCATCGACCTGTCGACACTGGATGCCAACACCGCGACAGCCGCCAATGATGCCTTCATCGGCACACTGATCGGTGCAACGGCGGCGTTCACCACCGCAGGTCAGCTCAAGTTCGCGGCCGGTGTGCTGTACGGCAACACCGATGCCGATGCGGATGCCGAGTTCGCCATTGCGTTGACCGGGGTGAATACCCTGGTGGCAGAAGACTTCATCCTCTAACCGCCGACAGGCACACCCAGGATGGCTTGCGCTGAAAGGCGCAGGCCATTTTTTTCGTCTGATATTCAGCACAAGCCTATCGACAATAGGCACAATGCCACCACTCACAAATGTGTCTGCTTTGTAGCCCCCACCTCGCCCCTTCGTCCTCCATGGAATGCCGGACCATGACCACCAAGAATGTCGTTTTCATCGATAGCCGCGTTGCCGGTTACCAAACCCTGATTGTCGGTTTTTCGGCCGATACCGAATGGCATCTGCTCGATACGAGTCAGGACGGGGTAAAGCAGATACAGCGCCTGCTGAGCGGGCATGCCGATCTGGATTCGGTGCAGGTCATCAGCCACGGCTCGATCGGCACGCTGTATCTGGGCAGCACGGTACTGAATGGTGAAAACCTGGCGCAGTACCAGACGCAATTGCAGGCGATTGGCGCAAGCCTGAGCGCGAGCGGAGACATCTTGCTGTATGGCTGCGATGTGGCGCAGGGCGATGCGGGCATCAGCTTTGTCGATGCGCTGGCAAAGATCACCGGCGCGGATGTGGCGGCCAGCGATGATCGCTCGGGGGCGCAGGCGGATTCGGTGCTGGAAGTGGCTAGCGGCGTGGTTGAGGCTCGGGGTTATGACCTGTCGTCGTTGACGGAGAGTCTGGCGGTGCTGGTGGGGACGGAGGGTAGTGACAGGCTGGAGGGTTCTGTTGATAACGACACGATTCGCGGGGGGAGTGGCAACGATACGATTACCGGCAGTGGCGGTAATGACTGGATTGAAGGCGGTGATGAAAGCGGCCTGTGGGCCGGCGACTCCATTCAGGGCGGCCCAGGCAACGACACTATTTTTGGTGGCGCCGGCAATGACATCATTGATGGCAATACCGGTAACGACAGCATCGATGGCGGTGCCGGAGATGACGTCTTCACCGTCATGGGCGGCGAAGGCAACGACACCCTGCTTGGCGGCACTGGCAACGATACATTCAACCTCTGGCTCACCGATTACTCTCAAGCACAAACCGTGCGCGTATACGGCGGTGACGGTGATGACCTGATTCA
>NZ_BAAILM010000013.1:0-5832 GCF_054589175.1 Pseudomonas sp. 3A(2025)
ACTGGGTGAGATCGAGGCCCGGTTGCTGGAGCACGAAGCGGTGCGCGAAGCAGTGGTCATCGATGTCGATGGACCGAGTGGCAAACAACTGGCGGCGTACCTGGTGACTGCGGCCGGAGAACTGAATGCGCAGCAGCAAACCCAACTGCGAAGCGATCTGCGCGAACAGCTCAGAATGAATTTGCCGGACTACATGGTGCCGGCGTATCTGCTGTTTCTGGACAAGCTGCCGCTTACCCCCAACGGCAAGCTGGACCGCAAGGCTTTGCCGAAGCCGGACGGCAGCCAGCAGCAACAGGTGTATGTGGCGCCGCAAACGGAGCTTGAGCGGCAGATCGCTGCCATCTGGGCCGATGTCCTCAAGCTTGCGCGAGTCGGCCTGAGCGACAACTTCTTCGAACTCGGTGGGCACTCGTTGCTGGCCACTCAGACGATCTCCCGGATCAACGTGCAGCTAGGAATAGACGCCCCTCTGCGCCTGCTCTTCGAACACCCCGCACTCGGTGAATTTACCAGCGCTCTGGACAGCCAGGGTCTCTCTCTGCGTGAGAGCGATCTGACGGATATCGAAAAAATGATGAATGAAATGGCAGGGGCTTGAGATGGAACGGACTACCGCTGAACGGATTGCCAAACGCTTCGTCTCTCTGCCTCTGGAGCAACGCAAACAGATCCTCGACAAAATGCACGAATCCGGGCAGAGCTTCAGGTTGCTGCCCATCGTGCCGACGCGCCAGGACGTGGCGCGCATTCCACTGTCTTATTCTCAGCAACGCTTGCTGTTTCTCTGGCAAATGGAGCCTGAGGGTACGTTCTACAACGTGCCGACCGCAGTACGCTTGAATGGCCATCTTGATGATCAGGCTATGTCGAAGGCGCTTGAGTTGCTGGTGCAGCGTCATGAAACCCTGCGCACCCGTTTTGCTTCGGTGGACGGCGAGTTCTACCAGGAAATTCAGGCGCATTCCCCCGTCGCTCTGGGCATCGTTTCCTTCGATGAGCGTCCCGATGAGGCGGCGCTACAGGCCATGGTGAGTGAGGAACTTGCCAGGCCTTTCGATCTGGTTGAAGGCCCCTTGTTGCGGGTCAAACTGTTGCATCTGGGCGAAGCCGAGCACCTGCTGACCTTGTGCATGCACCACATCGTGTCCGATGGTTGGTCGGGTGAGCTGATCGTGGCCGAGTTTGTGCGCCTGTACATGGCACTGATAGAAGACCGCGATGCCGGACTGCCCGCGCTGCCCATCCAGTACGCGGATTACGCGATCTGGCAACGCAGCTGGCTGGAGGCCGGCGAAGGCGACAGGCAGCTTGCCTACTGGAAAGAACAGCTGGGTGAGGATCATCCGGTACTCGACTTGCCGCTGGATCATGACCGGCCAGCCAGCCCCAGCTACCGCGGTGCGGTTGTAGACGCCGACATTCCTCAGGCCCTGGCCGCCGAGTTGCGGGCACTGGCGCGTAAAGACGGCAATACCCTGTTCATGCTGGTGTTGGCGGCGGTGTCTGTCGTGCTGTCGCGTTACAGCGGGCAGTCGGATATCCGTATCGGTGCGCCCAATGCCAGCCGCAACCGTACAGAGCTTGAAGGCTTGATCGGCTTTTTCATCAACACGCAGGTGCTGCGCATACAGGTCGATGAGCGTGCCACGTTCGCTGAACTGATCAACCAGGTCCGTGACGTAGTCGCCGGCGCGCAATCTCATCAGGATCTGCCGTTCGAGCAACTGGTCGATGCGTTGTTGCCCGAGCGTAACCTGGGGCATAACCCGCTGTTCCAGTTCAAGATCAACCAGAATGTGTTGAGCCGTGCCGACAGAAGTAACCGACTGGGCGGCGTTACCGTCGATGCCTTTGCACTGGGTGATGGCGACGCACGTTTTGACCTGGCGTTTGATTTCACCGATACCCCTGAAGGTATTGAGGCGGCGTTTACCTACGCGACCGACCTGTTCGATGCGTCCATCATCGAGCGCATGGCCGCCTCGTTGCAGTCGACATTGCAGGCGTTGGTGAGTGCGCCTGAGGCTCGTCTGCTCGACCGTCCCGAGAACATCGGCATCACGGTTGAAACCCGCTCGCAGTCATTTGCGTGCAGCAACGTTCTCGAGCTTTGGCAGCGCAGCCTGGCGCAAGCGGGCCAGCGCGACGCGCTACAGGCAGATGAAAAGCGCATCAGCTATCAGGCGCTGGAGCATGAGTCCAATCGGTTGGCGCATTATCTTCAGGCTGCCGGGGTGGGTGTCGGCAGCGTGGTTGCGCTGTGCCAGGCGCGCAGCGTCGAGTGGGTCACGGCGATGCTCGCGGTGCTCAAGGCCGGCGGGGTGTATTTGCCGCTGGATAACCAGCAACCTGTCGAGCGAGTGCAGCAATTGCTGCAGGACAGTGGTGCGGTTGTTCTGCTCCACGAGGCTAACGACACACGCTTCACCAACCTGCAAGGCATCAAGGTGCAAGCTTGGGATTCACAGGTATGGGTTGAGCAGAGCGACCAATCGCTGGATCAGTCCTTCGATCCCGAACAGCCGGCCTATCTGATTTACACCTCAGGCTCCACTGGCCAGCCCAAGGGCGTGCAAGTCAGCCATAAAGCGCTCGCCAACTATGTACAGGTTGTTCTTGATCGCTTGCAGCTGACGCCTGAAGGCAGCATGGCCATGGTGTCTACCGTGGCTGCAGACCTGGGTCACACCATGCTGTTCGGTGCGCTGGCGTCCGGTCGTCTGCTGCATCTGTTGCCCCAGGAACTGGCCTTCGATCCTGATGCCTTTGCGGCCTATATGACCGAGCATCAGGTGGCTGTTCTCAAACTGGTGCCCAGCCACTTGCAAGGGCTGTTGCAAGCAGCCAGTCCGGCTAATGTGTTGCCTGGTCAGCTACTGGTGCTGGGCGGCGAAAGCTGTTCGTGGGAACTGGTGGAAAAGGTCCGGCAACTGCGGCCTGACTGCCGCATCGTCAATCACTACGGTCCGACCGAAACCACCGTGGGCGTGCTGACCCATGAAGTCGAGCAGCGCTTGAATGGTTATCGAAGTGCACCCGTGGGAACCCCTTTGGCCAATGGGCGTGTCGACATTCTCGATGCCTGGCTCAATACCGTTGCACCGCAGGTCGCAGGCGAGCTGTACCTGGGCGGACAAGGACTGGCGCAAGGATACAAGGGGCGGGCCGCATTGACCGCCGAGCGTTTCATTCCTGCCGAGGATGGCCAGCGGCTGTATCGCACCGGCGACCGTGCGCGCCTTGGCCGCGATGGCTTGATCGAATTCATCGGCCGCGCCGACGATCAGGTGAAGATTCGTGGTTACCGGGTCGAGCCTGGAGAAATCAGCCAGTTCTTGCTACGGATGGATGAGGTCAAAGAAGCGGTTGTTCTGGCCCAGCCTGTGGAAAGCGACCCTTCGCGTTTGCAACTGGTGGCCTGGTGCTCGGTCGTTGAAGGCGTCAGCGTCGCGCTGTTGCAGCAGCGTCTGCAACAGCACTTGCCGGACTATATGGTCCCGGCGCAGATCGTGCTGCTGGATCGCCTGCCGCTGACTGCCAATGGCAAGCTGGACAAACACGCCTTGCCCAAACCTGGTGTGGTCGCGCGCGGCTTTGTAGCGCCAGAGGGTGATGTCGAGCAGAAGCTGGCGGACATCTGGGCTCAGGTACTCAAGCGCGAGCAGATCGGTACCACCGATAACTTCTTTGAACTGGGCGGCGACTCTATTCTGAGCCTGCAGATCATTGCCAGGGCCAAGCGCCAGGGCATCAAGCTGACGCCCAAGCAAGTGTTCGAACAACAGACCATCGGGCAACTGGCCAAGGTGGCCAAACTGATCGAAGCAAAACCTTCTATGGCCAAGCCTGTCAGCCAGGTTGAAAGCCGTACGCCTCTGGTTGTCTTGAGCCCGGAACAACTTGGTCATCTGTCTGTGCCTGCGGTAGACATCGAAGACATCTACCCGCTTTCACCCATGCAGCAGGGCATGCTGTTTCACAGCCTGCTGGACCAGGAAGCCGGTCACTACATCAACCAGCTGCGCGTGGACGTGCAAGGGCTGGATGTCGAGCGCTTCAAGGCCGCCTGGCTCAGTGCGATCAGCCGACATGAAGTGCTTCGGGCGAGCTTTGTCGAGGTGGATGGCCAGCCTCTTCAAATCATTCGTAAACAGATCGATGCGCCCTGCATTCTGCTGGATTGGCGTAGCGAGGTGCAGCAAGCGCAAAAACTGGACGACTGGGCGCTTGAGGATCGCCGTAAAGGCTTCGATCTGGCGCGTGATCCCATCGTGCGACTGGCCTTGATCCGTACGGGTGAAAACACGCATCACCTGATCCATACCACCCATCATATTTTGCTCGATGGCTGGAGCAACTCGCAGTTGATGGGCGAAATACTGCAAAGCTATACCGGGCATGTCCCCGCGCCAATCACCAGCCGCTATCGTGACTACATCGAGTGGCTGGGCAAACAGGATAGCGTGGCCAGTGAACAGTTCTGGAAAGAGCAACTGGCAGGTCTTGATGAGCCAACACGGTTGGCTCAGTCGATCCGGCAAGCGGATTATCCTGCTGAGACGGGGTACGGGTATCACCGGTTGTCGCTGGATAAGCAGCAGACAGAACGCCTGAGCAGTTTTGCCCAAGGTCAACGAGTGACCCTCAATACCCTGGTGCAATCGGCCTGGATAATTCTGTTGCAGCGCTACACCGGCCAGGATCATGTGGCCTGCGGAGTGACAGTCTCCGGTCGCCCTGGCGAGCTTGAGGGCGTTGAACAGCAACTGGGCTTGTTTATCAATACATTGCCGCTGGTTGCCCAACCGCTGCCGGAACTGAGCGTGGGGCAGTGGTTACAGTCGCTTCAGGCGCAGAATCTGGCCTTGCGCGAGCATGAATATACGCCCCTGTATGACGTGCAGCGCTGGGCGGGCAAGAGTGGTGAGGCGCTGTTCGATACCTTACTAATGTTTGATAACTACCCGGTTTCCGAGGCGCTTGAAAAAGGGGCTGCTCATGGCCTTGTATTTGAAAACCTGAATGAGCGTGGACAGACCAGCTATGGGCTGGTGGTGGCTGCCGATGTCAGTGACGTTCTGTCGCTTGGCTTCAGTTATGCCAAGGCTGAGTTTTGTGACAGTGCTGTGCAGCAACTGGCGCTTGGGCTTGAACAGTTACTGCCCGCATTGAGTCGTGAGGACCAAAAAAACATTGGTGAGCTTACGCTGCTCAGCGCTGATCAACAGCAACAGATCGTGCATGAGTGGAACCGTAGCGAGGTCAGCTACCCGGCCGAGCAGTGCATTCATCAGTTGATCGAGCAGCAGGTTTTGAAGACGCCGCAGGCCACAGCCTTGGTATGTGGCGAGCACTCGTTGAGTTACACCGAACTGAACCAGCAAGCCAATCGCTTGGCGCACAAGCTGCGCGAGCTGGGCGTAGGTCCGGACGTGCTGGTAGGCCTGGCGGTAGAGCGCAGCCTGGAGATGGTGGTCGGCCTGCTGGCCATCCTCAAGGCCGGTGCCGCCTATGTGCCGCTGGATCCGGAGTACCCGCAGGACCGCCTGGCGTACATGGTTGAAGACAGTGGCATCCGCTTGCTGCTGACGCAGGCGCATGTGCAAGGACAACTGCCGGTGTCGGAAGGCGTGCAGACGGTGATCCTGGAGGCCGGTCCTGACTGGCTGGCGGATTACAGCGATGCCAATCCGGTCAACTTCACCCGACCTGAAAACCTGGCCTATGTGATCTATACCTCGGGCTCGACCGGCAAGCCCAAGGGTACGCTGTTGCCGCATCACAACGTTTTGCGCCTGTTCCAGGCCACCGATGAAAATTTCCACTTCA
>NZ_BAAILM010000014.1:0-37602 GCF_054589175.1 Pseudomonas sp. 3A(2025)
ATTCACTGTCCAAGTAATCGTGGAATCAGTGTCCAAGTGGCCGTGGAATGAGTGTCCAAGTCAGCGTGGAATCAGTGTCCACGTGTTCGTGGAATGGGTGTCCAAGTGCGCGCGGAATACGCAAACGTGTACTTGTCACGCAGCTGGAGCCATTTGCGCAGGTCTTCCAGGGCGATTTCCCGGGAACCGATGGTGGTGTACTGGATTAGCATCTCAAACAGCCTGATCCCGTACATGCTGGTCATTCTGGCCACTTCGGCCATGTCGTAACGGGTGAACTGTTCTTTGAGTTCGGTCAAAAAGGGCAGCATGTCCTTGTTGAACCGCAGATTGATCATGCCGTCCCGATGGCTGTAGACGATGCTCTGCACCCAACTGGCTTCCAGGGTCTTGGATTTACGACCGCCACCATTGGGCTCCAGGTCGATGCTCAATTCTCGTCGGCGCAGCTTGCGCGCGGCTTCAAACAGCTCTTTGTAAATGGACTTGCTGTCTGAGTTTGTAGCCTTGGCGATGCGCGCAACCGGGATGCTGTACATCACCTCATCGGTGATAGGCGCGCCGCGATCAACCTGGGCGATACAGGCCAGCAGGATCCGTTGTTCAGAGACGGAAAGCGTGTACGACGCCTCGATGAGCGCGTTGGATTTATAGATTTTTTCGTCGGCCATGAGCGTAATGTGGAAATCCCTTATTTTTTTCCACACTGACCCTGAATCCCTCCACATCTCACCCTGAATTACTCCACATTACGACGCTGGAGGCCACGTAGATCAAGGCCTGTAGCGGTCGTAAAAGCTTTAAAAGGAAAAGTATAAAAAAGGGTTTCAGGCGAAAATCGCCGTTTCTGAATGGGGATGTTGCAAATGTTTCCAGCGCGGTAACCCTGAATCACACCACATTAGGGTGTTTCGAAAAACGTAGGCGAGGCAGCCAATGCAAGGCAAGACAGTTATGCAGTTACAAACGATCCGACCACTTTGAACCCGTCCCCCGTGCGTCATCAGCGATCAAGCCAACCTCGGCATCGACCCTGAATCCTTCCACATTACGCGTAGGAAGGGTCGCCGGCATGAGCAGGAATATTCCAAACCACCGATGGTCGGTCTTTACACCCGGCAATACCGGGCGAACTAATTCTTGTCGCCGGTAATTGGGCTATCGAGTAGCCAGCCTTATGACTGCTATACTCGTATAGCACATGCCATCTGGAGCCTATTTATGCTCGCTATTCGTCTGCCTTCCGATCTTGAAGCTCGCTTGGAAAACCTTGCCAAAGCAACTGGTCGCACTAAAACCTTCTACGCCCGGGAGGCCATCGTCGCGCATCTGGACGACCTGGAAGATTTGTACCTTGCAGAGCAGCGTCTGCTGGACAACCGAGCGGGCCAATCAGATTCCGTTCCCCTCGAGGAAATGATGAAACGCTATGGCTTGGCGGATTGAATTCGACCGCGCCGCAGAGCGCGAGCTGGGTAAGCTTGATCCTCAGGTAGCCAAACGAATTTTGCTTTTCCTGCATGAGCGTGTCGCTCAACTGGAAGATCCCCGCTGCATCGGAGAGGCCTTGAAAGGCTCGCGTTTAGGCGATTTCTGGAAGTACCGCGTGGGCGATTATCGCTTGATAAGCCATATCGAAGATGGCGCGCTGCGGATTCTCGTAATCAAGATCGGTAATCGGCGAGAGGTATACCGTTAATTCGCAAGACTGCCGATGGTCGGTCTTTACGCCCGGTCATACCGGGCGAACTATTCTCGTCATGAGTGTTAGGGATAACGTGGCACAAGAAGCGTTTGCGGCTAACACCATCCGAGAAGTCCAGGAGGGATGAATCATGCCCCATGTCATCAGGCAACTGGCCCTGAGCCTTTGCCCTCTTCTGTTGTGTGGCCATGCCGTTCAGGCATCCGCCAATACCTGCCCCGAGGTCTCCAGCATTGTCCAGCAGGCCAGCGCCGATGGAGGCTTTACCTATAGCGCACCCGCTGGCAACAGCTTCAAGTGGGTCGGTGAGAAAACCTATGAAGACAAGCAGGCGCTGGACAAACTGAAGTTCGAATCCGCTCTGGCAACCCCTGACAAGAGCGGCACTCTCTGCAAATACAAAGAAGGGCAAAACAGCCTGCTTCTGGAGCTCAAGCGCGAGGCGCCATTTTGCGCAGGCGGCATTGATACATGCCTCTTCTCGGTAAGCTGAGCCCGATCCAGTAGCCACCGGCTCAGGCGTTCAGACCACAAATGCCGGTTCTTCCAGCCCCTGTACCCCCGGCTGCAAGGCGAACACGCCACCGGCCAGGGGCTGGTCGCTCAGGTCGCCGCCAGGGCGAATCGAGGCGACGAACAGCGTGTCCAGGTTGGCGCCGCCAAAGGCGCACATGGTCGGCTTTTTGACCGGCACGGCCAGTGAGCGGTCCAGGCGCCCGTCGGGGGTGAAGCGGTGGATCAGGCCGGCATCGTTGGCGCAGATCCAGTAGCCACCCTCGGCATCCACGGCCGCGCCGTCGGGGCGGCCCGGATGCTGCTGCATGTCGACGAACAAGCGCTGGCCGTGCGGTACGCCGCTGTCGGTGTCGTAATCGAAGGCCCAGATTTTCTGCACGTTCGGGTGCGAATCTGACAGGTACATCGTCCGCCCGTCAGGGCTGAACGCCAAGCCGTTAGGCACCACCAGGTCGCTCAGTTGCGCGGCCAGCGTCTGCTCGCCGGCGCTGTAGCGGTACATCGCGCCGACGCTGGCCCCTGCGGCCATGTCCATCAGCATCGTGCCGGCCCAGAAGCGTCCCTGACGGTCGCAACGGCCGTCGTTGAAGCGCATGCCCGGGCGGTCATGTTCGACCTCGATCAGCAGCGTGCTGCTCAAGCTGCCATCGGCGTGTGGCTGCAAATGAAACAGGCCGTTTTCAAGACCGGCGATCCAGCCGCCCTGGGCGTGGGCGGCAATGCAGGCGAGCATCTGTGGCGCCTGCCAGCGTTGTTCGCGACCGTCGGCCAGGGTCCAGCGATGCAGCGTGCCGGCCGGGATATCAACCCAGTACAGGGCCTGCTCGCGGACACTCCAGACCGGGCTTTCGCCGGTGGCGTTGCGGGCATCGATAATCAGTTCAGCGCACATGTCATTGATCTCCGAAGGGGCCGCTGGCCGCAAAGGCGCCGCCCTGGTAAAGGCGTGCCGGGTCGTCGGCCGGCGGCAATGGCTGGCGATCAACCTGAGCGCGGAAGGCTTCAGAGCTGTCTTTGGGCTCGTAGCCCAGATGGCTGGCCAGACGGTTGTCCCACCACACGGTCTGGTTGTCCGAGACGCCGTAAACCACGGTATGGCCGACATCCGGCGCGTACAGGGCGCGCTCGATCAGTTGGGTCAGGTCGTCGTAGCTGAGCCAGGTATTGAGCATGCGATGGTTCAACGGTTCGGCAAACGAAGAACCGATGCGCAGGCTGACGGTTTCGATGCCATAGCGGTCGAAATAGAAGCTGGCCATGTCTTCGCCATACGACTTGGACAAACCGTAATAGCTGTCCGGGCGGCGCGGCGAGTGGGCATCGATGACCTGATCTTGCGAGTAAAAGCCGATCACGTGGTTGGAGCTGGCGAAGATCACGCGCTTGACGCCATGCCGGCGAGCCGCCTCATAGATGTGAAACACACCACTGATATTGGCGCCCAGGATCTCTTCAAAAGGCCGCTCTACCGAAACGCCACCAAAGTGCAGGATTGCATCGACGCCTTCGACCAGCGCGTGCACAGCCTGCTTGTCGGCCAGATCGCAGTGCTGGATCTCTTCGTGGGGGCCGGCGGCCGGTGCCATTTCACTGATGTCGGACAGGCGCAGCACCTTGGCATAAGGCTGCAGCGACTCACGCAGGACTTTGCCCAGGCCACCGGCAGCACCGGTAAGCAACAGGCGATTGAAAGGGGTGAAAGACGGCTGGGACATGATCGATACCTTGTTGTTGTATGTCGTCATATAACATTGACGAATTATTCGTGCGCCCATGGTCGCTTGTCAACGCTTGATCCAAAGGGCCTCAAAGTGGCAGCCAGCACGTGTAAACCATGCCAGCCACTGCCTTTGTTGTCATACAACATGATAGGCACCTAGCGCACCACGGGCTCCAGCCCACTGTCGCGAATCACTGCCGCCGCCTCTGTCGAGGCCAGATAGTCCAACAGCGCCCGAGCATCTTCAGGGTGGCTGCTGCGGCTGGCCACGGCGCCGCAGTACAGGGTCATTTGCTGAGCCTGATCGGGAATCAGGCCGACAATCTGAATACCTTGCGCCTGTTTAAGCTCGCTGAGCTGCTGAAAGCCCAGTTGCGCTTCACCGCGTGCCAGCACGTCACCGACCGGCTCTGCGCTGATCATCTGGCTTTTACCCTGCAAGCGTTCGGCGATGTGCATCTGGTTGAACATCACCCGCGACACATACAGGCCGCTGGAGCTGTCTGAATAAGCGATGGAGTCAGCGTCCAAAAGCGTCTGGCGAAAGCTCTCCATGGTACTGATGTCCGGCCTGGGCGCACCCGCAGGCACCGCCAGGGCAATAAAGGCCTTGCCCAGTTCGACCCGGCTACCAGAATCGGCGTGGCCGTCCTTGATCAGCCGCTCAAGCGCCTGGCGGCTGAGCAACACAACATCGGCAGGCTCCTGGCGGGCGAGACGGTTGGCAATCGAGTGCGGCGCATTACCCGCCGAAGGCGCCACTTGGGCGACCAGGCGCACGCCGGTGCGCTTCTCATAATCGGCGCTCAGGGTTTGAAAGGCGCCCATGGTGGCGCTGGACGCCAGGACGATCAATTGCGCAGGTTTGGCGGCGGCATGAACAAAAGACAGCGGTAAAAAAGACAGAACACCGCCGAGCAGCCAGGGAAGTAATTTTTTCAATGCGAAGATAAACCTTGCTGAACTGGAACCGGCAAGTATGTGGCAAAAATGCGCAAGCGTCGGGCGTCTGTTGCAGATTTGCGGATCGATCGCTCAATCAGCCTCGCGCCATCCATCGCCTGCCCAGGCTGACGGGTTAGTTGGCTGCCAGACTGTCTGACAATCGTGTTCGCACTTCTGCGTCGGTTATGACCGACCCTCTGCGGCCATTAACGTACACCTTGTTACAGACCTGAATATGCCCATTGATTCGTGAGCCGGTCATCAAGAAATCCTCTTCGACTGGAGGATAGATACAGGTTATCCGATAGGGGTATCAGGCCGTCTTATTCACCTTACTGACAGTCGGTTACACCCATGAACACTGAGTCTGAAATCGATATTTCAGGCCTGAGGTGTTACGACAAGCTTGTCGATGATGTCACCTATAGCGTTCCACGCGGTATTACCCGGGAAACCCGGGGCCGGGTCTGGATCGTTCGTGTCCTGAAAAACAAAACCGTGCAGGTGTGTGCACGCTTCACCGACCTGCGTTTCGGGGGTACCCGACGCGCACTGGATGCCGCCATTCTTCATCTGCTGCACAGCGGCCATGCCTGGCACCGCGACGATGTCCTGCAATTGAACGAGCGCGCCGCAGTTCATTGGCGCAAACGCAGCGGCGTGGGCCTGTGCGCGGTGGCCTATGTGACCCACCTGGGGCCGGGGCGCGGTGAAACCTTCTTTCTTTCAACCTACCGGCGAGTGGCCAGCGGGCGGGGCATGGAAAAATTTCGCGGCAAGCTGGTGGGGGTACTGGAGGCGACCTGGGAGATGGCTCACCAGGTCACGAGTACGCCCTACACGGTGCAGAAAAACATTCGCCAAGAGGTCGACAACTTGCTCGGCAGTGAGGTTTTTCAACGCTTTCAACGCGCCGGCGAGCGCAAGGTCGACAAGATTGCAGTGACTGAATATGTCGAGTCGCTAAGTCACTACAAGACCCGCTAAGAAGTAGCGGCCATGCCGTGTAGAAAATAAGATACAGGACGTTACACGGGCCGGATGATTCGGGCGAAACCGCTTACTATCCGGCCTTTACAGAAATTATTTCCGACCCATAAAAATCCGGGAGCTTGAACACGCGTGTTCGATGATAAATAATCGTAGCGACTTGGCGTAATCCGTTAGTGTCCGTTTATTTAGTTGCGGATTGTGAATTTATCAACTACATGAGTATGGCGATTTAATATTGTTTTGCCATTTCTGCTGACCTTGTAGTGAACTGGATCGCAAAATTACGGTGCTGTGCAAGGTTTCACTCATTTGCTGTTGTCAGGCACCGGATAATCGATAGCAGGATATTCCCATGGCGTCTGATCCCAGGATCTATCAGAGCCGACGGACACACAGCGCAGAAAAATCGAGGCAGGCATCATGCTGAAAATGACACGCAAGGCCAGCTTGGATCTGGACGAGATATTCGAACATTACAAAGAGCTGGTCGGCCCTGAACAGGCCGAGGCCATCGTCGATGACGTCGTGGCCGAGAGCAAAGCCCTGGAGCACTCAAGCGTCTTGAGCAACATCCACCCGCAGCAGGCGCCGGCAGTGCACGAACTGGCGCTCAAACGCTGGCCGTTCCTGACCACCTTTCACGTAACGCCCGAGTCAGTGCAGATCCTGCGTTTCCTGCACAGCAATGGCCAGCCCATCAACCAGCCGCTGGAACCGGGTACCGAAGCGCGGGTGCAGTCAACGGTCGACATCTCCAGCCTGCGTTGTTACGACAAATGCATCGAAGGCCTGACCTATCAGGTGCCACGCGGTATCAGCCGCGAAATACGCAGTGCGACCTGGGTGGTGCGTATCGTGCGCGACAAACAGACGCTGCTGCAGGCGCGGTTTGCCGACGCCTCGTTCGGCAGCACGCTGGGGGCCCTGGATGCGGCGAGCATCCACCTGATGCACAGCGGTCATGCGTGGCTTGAAGAGAACATCCTGCAGTTGGATGAGCATTCGGCCGTGCATTGGCGCAAGCGCAGCGGCGTGGGTTTGTGCGCCGTGTCCTATGTCACCAGCAAAGGCCCGGGCCGCGGCGAGACCTTCTTCATCTCGACCTGGAAGCGGGTTGAAAGCGGCCGTGGTCTTGAGAAATTCTGCGCCAAGCTGGTCGAGACCCTGGCGTGTTCCCATGCCCTGCAGCACGACCTCGATCAAGTCCCTGAAGCGGTGCTCAAGGGCTTGCAGGCCCGGGCCACAGCGCTGATGGCCAGCGCAGCATTCGAAGCCTTCGTGCAAGCCGGCAAACGCAAGGCAGAACGCATTGCTGTCGAGGAATACGTCGAGAACCTCAAATAATGGAGCACCCGGGGTTTTGCTGTTCCGAGCATGAAATAGCGCAAGCAAGGCGGTTTAACCAAAAACTCGCCTGGCTGCCGCGTTTCAGAATCAGAAACCGTGTGACCCCTCTGGCGATTCAGGCCCTGCTGCGGGCAAGCCAGGTTGGCGGTGCCAGCAAGCTCACCCGGCAAGGGCTTCATGCCGAGCGCCGGGTGGTGAGGCACGACAAGCACAGCGTGCCGGTCAGGATCATCAGAGCCTCCGGCAAGGCCAAAGGCATTGTGCTCGACTTCCATGGCGGAGGCTGGGTCATCGGCAACGCCCAGATGAATGACGATCTGAACCTCGGCCTGGTCAAGGCCTGCAACGTGACCGTAGTGTCCGTCGATTACCGGCTTGCCGTCTCGACACCGCTTGAAGGCCTGATGCAGGACTGCCTCTGCGCCGCTCGCTGGCTGCTGGACGAAAACAACAAGGAATTCGCCGACCTGCCTGTCATCGTCGTGGGCGAGTCTGCAGGCGGGCACCTTGCGGTTGCCACGCTTCTTGGGCTAAAGGCCTGGCCCGACCTGCTGCGCCGGGTCAACAGTGCAGTGCTGTATTACGGGGTCTTTGACCTGACCGGCACGCCAAGTGTGCGCGCAGCAGGGCACGATACGCTGGTACTGGACGGCCCTGGCATGGTCGAGGCGTTTCGCGCTCTGACGCCCGACCTGAGCGACCAGCAACGCCAGTGCGCACCGGTATCGCCGCTGTACGGCGACTTCAGCGATTTTCCGCCAGCACTGATGTTTGCCGGCGAGCTGGACCCGCTGCGCGATGACACCCTCGGCCTGGCCGAACAATGGGCGAAATCGGCAGACGTTGACGTGCACCTGTTGCCGGCCGCACCGCATGGTTTTATCCACTTTCCGACAGCGATGGCGAGCCGGGTGCTGGCGTATACGCGGGAATGGGTTACGGCGCGGATGGGTGGTTGAAAGCAGCTCTTATTGAAAAGCAGGTTTGTGTTCCCCACTCCACACTATTCAGAAAAAAGGCCCTGAAAACACGACTGCGCGGCGTGTCATTGGTTTGCCGCTTCCGGATCTGCCGCCTCTACGTCGATGACATACGACCGTGCTGTACCGTTACCAGTTAAGTTAGTCAGGCTTGAGTGGTTGAATGTCCGCATCCTTACGTACAACTGGCAGTTGGACAGGCCGGTAATACCGGACCGCCCTGGATACTAAGGGTATTGGCGCTGTGGGAAAATCAGACGCAGGGCGTCACGCATTGCAAGAAATGTGTGTGAATTACGAAATATTTTTCTCGATGGCGTGTAAGAATTCGGTACGCACCCTGGCGGGCTGGGGCTGCGCGGTCAATGCGCTGCGCCTGAAACCATAAAAGCGATGGGTTATTTTCTCGAAGAAACTGTAAAGCCCGTGCTTTCGGGCTTCAAAGTGAGTGGGTGGGTAAAGTACACGAAATACGCGATCACAATAACCACACCCCCAGCAAACACTGAGGTATTGAAGATCAGTCGAAGCATTCAAGACAGCTTGAAACTGTTTTTCCGTACTTTACCCACCTGAATCCGTCATTTACCCTGCCAAATTCCGTACTTCACCCACTCATCCACAGGGTTATCCTGCCCTGTAAGCCTTATACAGCAAGGGTTTCAGCAGTTGCCCACATTTTTGATAGCGAAGAAAAAGCGTGTTTTTACGCTGAAAGGACATGTGGGCTGAAAAAAACCGTACTTCACCCACCAAAGGCCGTACTTCACACACGCGTTTCCGTACTTCACACACGACATTCCGTACTTCACACACCCGTCCACAGGCTTATGTACAGGCTGTAAGCCACGCGGCATAAGGCGTTGCCCCAGTTATGCACACAGCCCAAAACATAAATCAAAACTGTTTTAAAACTTTAAAACCTATGAAACCCAGAAAAAACGCTCTACAGACTGGTTTTCTGAACGCTGGATCATCGACGCCGCCCCCGGCGCCAAGTCGATTGGACAGGGCAGACAAATCGCATCACAGACAAGATTCAGACGTGTACCTTTCCTACGAACTGCTGAGAGAAATACCCCACAAGCCACCTCTATTTCCCGTCACGATCAACGCCGTTGTCTGATTTTTACTTTTCGTCAAAGCCCATAACATTCAGCGCCGCCCACCACGCTGTCGGCCGCTAGCGGCCTAACTCTGACGGACGCCTGCATGTCGACCAGTCGTAAAGAAAAACGTATCGACGCAATCAAATCCAGAAAAACGCCCACCCGCTCACCGGAGAACCCGGAGCCTGTCGGTGATAAGACGCCGATGCTGGAGCCCCTCAAAGCGCCCACGCCTGACACTGACAAAGCCTCCAGGTCCAGAGATAGAAAACCTCAGAAAAAGCCTGCTGTAACGCTGCCAGATAGCTGTACGCCGATGATCTATGCATCGGTGTGCCGGGACAGTCGGGTCATCATGGATGTAGCGGTCTATCGTTTGTCGAAAAGCGTAAAACGCCCGAATACGACCATCACTCACCACCTGCCCGACGGGTTTGTTCGCGTGATGTCAGGCCCACTGGGCATGGCTTCCATCTATGACTATGACCTGGTGTTAATGGCCGCGTCCTACCTGACCGAGGCGATGAACCGTTTCCGAGCGGGCAAGGGCGAGAAGCCTGACCAAGTGTTCAGGCCCAGAATCAGCGACATATTGACGTTCTGTTGCAAGGATGATGGTGGCAAGCAAAGAAAAGCCATTATTGGTGCTCTGGAGCGGCTAAGCACGACCCAGGTCAAAATCGAGCGCGTGCGCAACATGGGCGGCGAACCCATGGTCATCACCGAAGGCGAGAACCTGATAGGTCCGTTCAAGGTCATCAGCAACCTGCGAACCCAGAAACTCGAAAGTGTGGCGTTCAAGGTCGCCGACTGGATGTATGAGGACATCACGACAGGGCATGGGCCTGACGTGCTGTCCGTTAATCCTGATTATTTTTTGCTTGATGGCGGTCTTGCCCGATTCGTATACCGTATGGCACGCAAGAGCGCCGGCAAGAAAGGGGCCTCCTGGAATTTTGGCACCCTGTACGAACGCAGCGGCAGCGATAGCAAGCGCAATGAGTTCAATCGTATGTTGCGCGTCATCATCAAAAATAACGCCTTGCCGGACTATTCGTTACTCGAAATGCAGGGCAAAAACGACGCCGTACTGCACATGGAAAATCGTGCGCAGGTGGATAAATGGAAAGAGGCGGAGGAATAAGGCCGATGCTTGATAAAACCATCAAATTGCGCCCTGATACCGCTTGCGGTATTCGCTCGGCGACACGCCAAAGCGTGCTTTAAAGGCGGTCGAAAAGTAGCTGTAATCCGAAAATCCCCACGCATAGCCCAGCGTCGACAGCGTTTGGGTGTGGTGGGCGCTGCGCAGCGATTCGGCGCACAGGTCCAGGCGGCGGTTCTTGATGTACTGGGCGATGACCAGGTTCTTTCGGGAGAACAATCGGTACAGGCCGCGCACCGAGACGCCGACTTCACGGGCCAGCAGGTCCGGACACAGAGCTTCGTTGGCGATGTGTTCGT
This sequence comes from Pseudomonas sp. 3A(2025), assembly GCF_054589175.1. NCBI lineage: Bacteria > Pseudomonadati > Pseudomonadota > Gammaproteobacteria > Pseudomonadales > Pseudomonadaceae > Pseudomonas > Pseudomonas sp. 3A(2025). Next base: position 10,780 of record NZ_BAAILM010000014.1, read on the forward strand.
CAATGAAGTCGAGCGCTTTGCGCAGCAGGCGTTCATGGCTGTCGGCTTCGCGGCGGGCGACGCCGATGGCCGGGCGCAACAGATCGAGCACGGCGCTCAGAATCGCTTCGCTTTCGGCAAAGCTCAGGCACGCTTGCTGCGTCGAGTCGATGATCAAGCGGCTGGCCAGGCTGGCCAGCGGTGAAGTGCCGGGGATGCGCTGGGCACAGCGCACGTTGGCAAACTGCAGGCTCTGCTCGACCAGAGGCCGGGGCAGAATCAACGACAGTTGGCGGACGTTTTCGCCGTACACCAGGTTGGTCGGACGGGCCGCATCGACCAGGCTGATGTCGCCGGGCTGCAGCACAACGCTGTCGTGCTCTTGTTCCAGGCTGGAACTGCCCTGCAACTGAAAGACCGCGTAGTAGTGGTTGTCATCGCCCTGCGCGAGTTCGCGTGCGCCGCGGTAGAGCTGCACATCATGGAAGTCGACGACACTGAGCTTGAGCGCGCCGGAGCGGTGTTCGCGCAGGGCACCGCCATATTGAGCGCCCAAGGGCCTGGCGGCGAAGGCGCCGCAGGCCTGATTGACGTCATGCAGCCAGGCATGAAACTGATCGGCCTGTGTGGTGTGCAACATTTCCATGGCGTTTCGCAGCCTCGCCTGTTTTGTTGTTGTGCCTTATTGAATCGTTATCCCGATTACTGGCGATGTTGTCCACTGTTGTTTGGCCCTCGCCGATTCACCGACGGCAACTCGCCAAACAACTTCTGGTATTCAAGGCTGAAGTAACTCGGGTGTTCGAATCCCCAGCGCGCGGCAATATCGGCGATGCCCAGTTGCGGGTATTGGCGCATGCTGCGGCGCGCGCCATTCAGGCGAACCGAACGCAAGTATTGCACCGGGCTGACGGCGGCCACCGACTGAAAGCTGTACTGCAAGGTGCGCCGCGATACTTTCAGGCGTCGGCACAACTCAAGCACGCTGGGCGGGTCCTGGTATTGCTCCAGCAGCCATTGGTGACAGCGCTCGACGATATAGCGCCGGGTGCCTGCGCACGGCAGCGTGCGCGGCTCATGGGCCAGTGCCTCCAGCCAACCGGCCACCAGCAGCACCAGGCGGGATTTCAGGTGCGCAGGCTGAGCGTTATCGGCCTGTTGGTTATCGAGCAACACCAGCAGTTGGCCGATGTCAGCGACGAAGCGTGCAGGCGGTACGCTGATGCGTTGCAAGGCAGACGAGCCACGCAGCCGAGCCAGCACGTCTTCATCCAGTACACAGGCCAGTGTGGCCAGCGGAATGGACAGGCACAGCACGTCCATGCCGGCCGGGCTGACCACGCGAAACTCTTCAAGATCCGGCAAGACCGTGGGCTGTAATGTGCGAATGTCACAGTGCTCGTCGAGCTGCGGCCAGGCCAGCGGCACGAGGACATTCAGGGCGTGCGGTGGTAGATGCATCGACTGCACGGCCGAGCGGTTCAGGCGTTCACGAAACACCTGCACATCGTCGACCTGAGTCATGGCCAGCCAGCCGTCGAGCCGGCCGGCGCTGAGCTGGTCATAGCGTTGCTGCCAGCCCGGCAGGGCATTGGCATGCTCGACGATATCGGTGGTGTGCACCCACTGGCGCATGAAGGTATCCAAGGAGCGGCCTCTGGCAGTCCGCAGGGTCGTGCGGTTATTTCAAAATGTTGCAACACTCGTGCCGCCCCTTCTTATCAACGCCAACGGGTGTAACTAATAATTAAATACATTGCACTTGGCACTGTATTGCAGCGTGGTCGCACCTGAACCGTGCAATGTTCTATTCCGGGCATCTTTAACGACACTCGCTCATCAATTGCCAATTTGTGTTACTTGCCCATGCCGCCGGCGGATTACAGTCAACGGCACATCAAACCCCTCTTTTAATTGCTGGCCAGAACGGGTGTGTCACGCACAACAAAGTGTCTGGCAGGCATTCAAAAAAGAGTCGTCGTTGTTGTTACCAAAAGAACCATAAACGTTTTCTGACCGGCTTCGAGGACACACACCATGCTCAATAAACTCATTACCGGCCCGCGGATGGCGCTCAGGCAACTGGCCTTGGCGGTGGCCATTGCAAGCGTGCCTGCGCTGGCACAGGCCCATGGTGGAGCTGCCGAGATGGTGCCGCTGCAATCAACCCTGGAAGCCTTCGGCGCACGGGTGAAATGGGACGACTATGCCGACCTGTTCGTGATCACCAAGGACGGCGCCTACGTGAAGGTCAAGCCGGGTGCTGCCGTGGCGCAGCTCAACGGCAAGCGTCTGCAACTGGACGTGCCGGTGGTGTTCAAGGGCAAGACCGCCTACATGTCCAAAGACTTCATCAACCAGGTGTTCCAGTCAGGGCTCGACAAAACCTTTGTCGTCGAGTCCTTGCCGCACCCGCTCAACCCGCTGAGCGCGCAGGAAATCGAGCAGGCCGTGGCCATCATCAAGGCCTCGGACAAGAACAAGCCTGACCTGCGCTTCAGCCAGATCACCCTGAGCGAGCCGGAAAAGGCCAAGGTCTGGGACTTCGCGCTGACCGGCAAGGCCGTCAACCAGCCGCGCCAGGTTAACGTGACCATGCTGCATGGCCCGCATGTCATCGAGGCCAAGGTCGATCTGGCCAGTAAAAAACTGCTGTCATGGCAACCGGTCGAAGGCGTGCATGGCATGGTGCTGATCGACGATTTCGGCACCTTGCAATCAATTATCGAGAACAGCCCCGAATACGCCAAGGCCGTGGCCAAGCGCGGTATCACCGACATGAAGAAGGTGATCAGCACGCCGCTGACCGTCGGCTATTTCGACAACAAGGACGGCCTGGAACAAGACAAGCGCCTGCTCAAGGTGGTGGCGTATCAGGATGTCGGCGACGGCAACTACTGGGCGCATCCGATCGAGAACCTGGTGGCGGTGGTTGACCTCGAGCAGAAGAAGATCATCAAGATCGAAGATGAGGGCGTCATTCCGGTGCCTCTGGCGCCGCGCGCCTACAACGGCAGTGATCGCGTGCAGGCAGCGGTCAAGCCGCTGGAAATCATCGAGCCCGAGGGCAAGAACTACACCATCAAGGGCAACAGCATTCACTGGCAGAACTGGGATTTGCATGTGCGCCTGGACTCGCGGGTCGGGCCGGTGCTGTCCACCGTCAGTTACAACGACAAGGGCACCAAACGCAAAGTCATGTACCAGGGCAATCTGGGCGGTATGGTCGTGCCTTACGGCGATCCGGATGTGGGCTGGTACTTCAAGGCCTATCTGGATTCGGGCGAATACGGCATGGGCACCCTCACCTCGCCGATCCAGCCTGGCAAGGATGCACCGGACAACGCCGTGTTCCTCGACGCGACCATCGCCGATTACACCGGCGCACCGACCACCATCCCGCGCGCCATGGCGGTCTTCGAGCGCTATGCGGGGCCGGAGTACAAACACCAGGAAATGGGCCAGCCCAACGTCAGCGTCGAGCGCCGCGAGCTGGTGATCCGCTGGGTCAGCACCGTGGGCAACTACGACTACATTTTCGACTGGGTCTTCCAGCAGAACGGCACCATCGGCATCAACGCCGGCGCCACCGGCATCGAAGCGGTCAAGGGCGTGACCAGCCGCACCATGCGCGACAAGACCGCCGCGCATGACACCCAGTACGGCACGCTGATCGACCACAACATCGTCGGCACCACCCACCAGCACATCTACAACTTCCGTCTGGACATGGACGTCGACGGCGAGAACAACTCGCTGGTCGAAATGAATCCGGTGATTCTGCCCAACGACCGTGGCGGCCCGCGCACCAGCACCATGCAGGTCAAGCAGAACACGGTGGCCAGCGAACAACAGGCGGCGCAGAAATTCGACCCGTCGACCATTCGCCTGCTGAGCAACCCGAGCAAGGAAAACAAGGTCGGCAACCCGGTGTCCTATCAACTGATTCCTTACGCCGGCGGCACCCATCCGGTGGCTCAGGGCGCCAACTTCGGCAAGGACGAATGGATTTACAACCGCCTGAGTTTCATGGACAAGCAGATCTGGGTGTCGCGCTACAACCCACACGAACTCTACCCTGAAGGCCTGTACCCGAACCGCTCGGGCAAGGACACCGGTCTTGCGCAGTTCACCGCCGACAACCAGCCGATCGAGAACACCGACAACGTGGTCTGGCTGACCACCGGCACCACCCACGTGGCCCGCGCCGAGGAGTGGCCGATCATGCCGACCGAATGGGTCAACGTGCTGCTCAAACCATGGAATTTCTTTGATGAAACGCCGACGCTGGGGGCGGTGAAAAAGCCTTGATGGGTGATTGATACAGCGCAGTCGATACGTCGTAGGAGTGGCTTTAGCCGCGAAGGGCCAGTAATGTCCTTCACGGCTAAAGCCGTTCCTACTGACTAGAAGGACCTATCCCATGCGCCGCTCTCTTCTGCTGCTCGCCGTCCTGGCCTTGCCCGTTCACGCCAAAGAGCCGCAATACAGCACCACCTACGACCGCTGCATCGACACCGCCGGCGGTGTGACCAGCTCGATGGTCGAGTGCATTGGTGCCGAAATCAAACGCCACGATGGTCGCCTGAACGCGCAGTACAAAGCCGCCATGGCGACCCTGCAAGAACCGCAAAAAGGCCTGCTGCTCGATGCCCAGCGCCAGTGGCTCAAATACCGTGACGCCAACTGCATGTTCTATGCGCAACTGAGCGGCGGCACCATGGACCGGATCAACAGCAGTAGCTGCGTGCTTGAAGCCACGGCGCGCAGGGCCGATGAGCTGGAAGCGATTGCGAGTATGTAAGATGGACGAAACCCTTTACCTCAACAGCACCCTGAACAATGCCAGGCGCCTGCGTGAATCCATTGCGCAGCTTAAAGCCGGAAAAAGCTTCGCCAAGGAAACGTGCAATGGAATTGCTCGACCACTACCTGCCGGACTACCAGTTCCAGGAAACCCACAGTCGGGTCATCGCCGCGACACCTGAGCGTGTCATCGACACCGCCGAAGCCTACCGCCCGGAGTCCGATCCGTTTTTTCGGCGCATGATTCTGCTGCGCGAATTGCCCATGCGCCTGTTGGGTCGGCAGCAAAACCGGGCGCCGTTCGGCTTGCAGGATTTCACCTTGCTACACCGGCAGGATTCGCAATTGGTGTATGGGCTGGCAGGGTGTTTCTGGCAGAGCGATTATGGGTTGGTGTCGATTGCCGACGGCGCGGCCTTTCGCGATTTCGACCGACCCGGAATCGCTCGGCTGGCTCTGGGATTTTCGGCGGTTGCCTTGGATAACAGCACCTGCCGGCTAACCACCGAGACCCGGGTGTATTGCCCGGATCGCGCCTCACGAGCGCGGTTTGCGCCGTATTGGTATTTAATCCGGCCGGTGAGTGGGTTAATTCGGCAGCGGATTCTGGCAGGAATCAAGAGCACTGCCGAATCGTAATATATCTTGATAGCTAGATATCTAGCTATATATACAGGGATACCCCTCAACGCCGCCCCAACACCCCTTTCAAATACCCATACAACCCTTGCGCACTCTGCCGGTAACCATCGGCCGTCAGGTGCACCAGGTCCGGTCGTGCAAGATCGCGGGCGAACCAGCGTTCGATCGAGCAGTTGCCGCCCATGAATGCTTGCCAGTCCCAGAACAGCGCATTGTTCTGCGCCGCCACGCGGCGTTGAATCTGGATCACCGGGCGCAGGTTATTGGCTTGTTTGTCTTCACAGCGGCCCGCGCGTTTGTTGCGCACCGAGTCCGAAGCGCCGGTGACCAGCAGCACAGTGCCGGGCAGTGCCTTGCGCAGCATTTGCAGGCGCTCTCTGAGGCGTTGTTCGTACAGCGCCGTGTCGAGGCTGTCGTCATAGGCCTCGTTGGTGCCGTAGGCCAGGATCAGCAGGTCCGGGCGCAACTCCTTAAGGGTCTCCAGCCAGCCGGCCTGCCATTTGTCGACCACATCGAAAGTCGCGCCGTTGATGCCCAGTGCCGAGTACTGCACCCCGGCATTGCGTTGCGATTGCAGCAACCAGCCGCCGACCGCCAGCCCGCTGTTGCTGGCAAAGCTCAGGTCCACCGGCAGGCTGACGGTATTGATCGGCTGGCTGAAACGCCACTGACCCTGAGTGGCCGGCAGTGCACGGGCCTGGGTCGTGGTGTCGCGGGCTTGCAGGATGGTGCTGCGGTTGGCCTGGTATAACGTCGACAGGCTGTAGCGCTGTTCATCCGGTTCGCGGCTGGCCAGGCGCACGCTTGGCCGGCTGCTGAGCGGCATCGATAAATAGCCGCCCAGCGGGAATTGCGAACTCTGCTGGTTGCGGCTGGAGACCAGTTCCCACTGGCCTTTGCCGGTGGTGACGATGACCTGGTCATAGCGTGTGCCGGGCACCGGCGTCGCGGCAATGAAGCCGATGCCGCCGTTGCCGTAGTCCTGTTGAAACAAGCGGCGCATCTCGCCGCTGAACAGGTCGGCGGCGGTGTGCGAATCGCCCAGCTGGACGATATTGATCCGCCTGGTTTTCGAGGCCTTGAGCTTGTTGGCCAACAGCGCCAGGTTAGGGTCCTGACGGTTGGCCGGCAACAGCGGCGTCCACGCCTTGGTCACGATGCGCTTGGGCGCATCGGGGGCTTCGGCCCGGGCCACGCTGGTGCCCAGCGACAGGCCCAACAGCAGCAAACAAATGGCGTGCTTCAACTCAACGCTCCGATAGGCCAGGTTGGTGGACATCGATCAGAGTGAGCACCTTGTTGGCGATCAGCTTCTGGCCGGATGTCGTGAAATGGATACCGTCATCCACACGGATCTTGCTCTTCTTGCCGGCGTCATCGGTCATGTAAAACGAGAACTCTTCTGCCTGGTAGCCGAACACGTCGTTGGCCGACAGGTAGATTTGCTGGTACTGCTGCGCCTCACTGCGATACAGCTCGCGCAGGTACTGCATGGCGGTAGAAAGTTTCGGGCCGTTCATGTTCGGCGGCCCGACCCAGATGACCTGCGTGCCGAACTCGCGCGCCTGCTCATAGATCGAGCCGACGCGCTGACGATACAGCTTTTCCCAGGCCTCGCTCTTGAAGCGCAAAAACGGCTTGCCGCGCGACTCGGGCATGTCCCAAGGATCGTTTGGGCCCAGGAAGATCACCATCAGGCGAATATTGCGATGCGCCTCCAGTGTTTCATGCACCGTTTGCGGCCAGTTGAAGAACCCCGGATAGGCCAGCCCCGTGCTTTGCTTGCTGAGGTTGATGCTCTTGATGTTGTAGCGTTTGAGCAGCGAGTTGGCCAGGTGCGGTGCCACGCCCTGCATCAGCGAGTCGCCGACGAAGAACACCTCATCGCCCGGTTCCAGCACCACTTTTTGAGTATCGGTCGCACGCAACCTCGGCGGCGCTGCCACCGCCGCTGTCGAGGCGGCAGGCGGTGACACAGGAGCGGGCGCGACCGGCCCCGACGTCGGCTGGAGCGGCGCGGCAGGCAAGGCAGCGCTTTCTACAGGGGGTACAAAGCTCGGCGTTTCACTCGTGCCGGCAATGACCGTGACCGCCTCTACCGTTGGCGGCAGTTGCACCACCGGCAGGCCCGGTACCGGTGGCTCGGCGTCTTTACCGGCGACGGCATCGCTGCTCGAAAGCCCGGCAATGAACGCTTCGCGGCCCTGGCCCAGCGCCCGGGTAATGTCGGCGCCCAGACGCCACGCCGGCAGCTCGCCCAGCCCCGGCAACTCGCAGCCGCTGTGGTATTTCTGTTGGCAATACAGGCGCATGGAGTCCTGATTCAGCCAGCTCAGAATGCCGATGGTCACCAGCAGCATCACCAGGGTCTTGAGGGCTACGCGCAGGCTGCGCCCGGCGGTGATGGGGTCAGAAGCTGGCATAGATAAAACCTGGCACGCCGGCAGGCGAAGCAAAAATGACCACGGAAATGAACAGCCCCAGCACCACCGGATACAGCAACGCCGGAATCCGCTGGCTGGCCGCAAACAGCTCGCGTAAAAAGCTCACCCAGGCCGGGTACAGCACCAGCATCACCAAGCACATCAGCACGCCAATGCCCGCTTCGCTGTCGAGCCCTTGCAGCGACAAACCGCCCAGGCCCTTGAGCATCTCGACGGCATCGTCCAGGGTTGCGCTGCGAAAGAAAATCCACGCCAGTGCCACGTAATGAAAAGTCAGCAGTCGGGCCACGAGGCGCGCGACCGGCATATTCGACTCCCCCGGCCCCCAGGTCGCCCACAGCTTGTAGATCGCCAGCCCCACGCCGTGCAGCGCACCCCAGACAATGAAATTGACACTGGCACCATGCCAGAGCCCGGAGATCAGCATGGCGATCATCATGTAGGCCATGCCCGGCCACAGCCCATGGCGATTGCCGCCCAGCGGGATGTAGATGTAATCGCGGATAAAGCGCGACAGGCTGATGTGCCAGCGCGCCCAGAACTCCTTGAGGTTGTGCGCCAGGTACGGGTAGTTGAAGTTCTCCGGCAAGCGAAACCCCAACAGCAACGCGATGCCGGTCACCAGGTTGGTGTAGCCGCTGAAGTTGAAGTAGATCTGCAACGAGTAACCATACACCGCCAACAGGATCTGCTCGGCGGAACTGGCCGAGGGTGTATCGAACACCGGATCGACCCACTCATTGGCCAGCCAAGAACTGAGCAGGAACAGCTTGACCGCCGCCAGGCCGATCAGGCCCAGGGCGCGGTACGGGTCCAGCACCTGACGCAGTTCGGTCGGGCGAATCTGCGGCAAAAAGTGCAAGGCACGATTGACGGGGCCAGCAATCAGGCTTGGGAAAAACGCCAGGTACAACGCCAGGTCCGGCAAGGCGACGGGCTTGAGTTCACCGCGGTTGATCGACACCAGATAACTAACCGAGTGGAACACATAGAACGACAGCCCTACCGGCAACAGCAGCTGCAGTACAGGCCACTCAACCGGCAAGCCGGCAGCCTGTACCGTACTGGCCACGAAATCCTGGTACTTGAAGGCATAGAAACAGCCCAGTACGACCGTCAGGATCAACCCGCGGGTCAACCAGCGTCCAGGCCAACGCGCACTCAAATGCCCCAGGCCGCACACCACCAGGGTGTAGCCCAGCAGCACGTAGAGAAAATTCAGGCTGAAGGTGGCCAAAATGCCGTAGCTGGCCGCCAGCAACAGTGCATTTTGCACGCGCGGGCTGGTGCACAGGCACCAATAGAGGATAAAAAAAGGCAGAAAACACAGACCGAATTCGATCGAAAAATAGCTCATCAACGTAGTCCGTTACTTCAAGGATCAAGCGGGCTGGGCGATGCGGCGCGATTATGTCAGAGCCTTAGTACATGTAACAGGATGTATTCAAATGGATAGGGATATGTAACCAATTGATCAGCTATCCATCCATATGTGCTACACAGCGCATCGAACATTTGGGTCAAACGGAATTTCCCCATGCTTCTCGACTCCCCTCGGACAGCCAGTGCGGCCGAAGATTTCTGGCAGCGTCTAAATCTTTCACCGCGTGGCGTGCAGTTGCATAACGCCCTGCGCGAAGGCCTGCCTTATGCCGTGTTCGACCATCTGGCCGACGCCATCGCCATCAACCGCTCGACGCTGGCCGATTACCTGGCCATCGCCCCGGCCACCCTGCAGCGACGCCTGAAAGCGCGCCGCTTCAATGTCGAAGAAAGCGACCGGCTGTTTCGTCTGGCGTCGATCTATGCCGCCGCGCTGGAGCTGTTCGAAGGGAATATCGAAACCGTACGCCGCTGGCTGGTCCACCCGGTGTCGGGCCTCGACCAGCGCTGCCCGCTGGACATGCTGATCACCTCGGCCGAATCCCAAGCCGTGCTGGACCTGATGGGTCGCCTGGAACATGGAGTGATGGTGTGATCAGCGCCTATCGCCTGGTCAAACGCCGCTGGCTGGAGCAAGCCTTCGATGGCGAGCCCGCCAGCCGCCATGGCGGACGCTGGAACAGCAAGGGCCGGGCCTGCGTGTACTGCGCCGGCAGCCAGGCACTGGCCCGCCTCGAAATGCTCACGCATTTGAACGACAGCGCGGTCATGCGTCATTTCGTGATGATCGAATTGCAGTTGGGTGAAGAGCAGATTTTCAACCTGCCGCCTGGCAGCCTGCCCCAGGACTGGCGCCGGGAACCGGCCCCGGCAACCACGGCCTGGCTGGGCGATCACTGGCTTGAGTCGGGTCAAAGTCTGGCTTTGGCAGTGCCGAGCGTGCTGGTGCCGCATGAGGTCAATTACCTGCTTAACCCCCGTCATACGGGCTTTTCAGCAGTTATTGAGTTAGCTATCAATATATATAGCTAGATATCTAGCTATATATATTAAGCGCCGCAGCGTAGCCACAAGCTCAAAACAACCCCTGCACCTTTTCCAGCTTGCTACGGGTCATCTGCCCGGTGCGGGTGTGCAGGTTGACGTAGCTTTGCAGCACGGCCAGACGGGTGTCGAGCAGGTCGCGGCGGGCCGAGAACAGACGTTGTTGCGCATCGAGGATGTCGAGGGTCGAACGTACGCCGGCCTGGTAGCCTTTTTCGGCAGAGGTCAACGCGATCTGGCTGGAGCGCACGGCGGTGATCAGTGCCCTGATTTTTTCAAAGCCGGCCACGACGCCTAAATAGTTGGCTTCGACGTCTTCGGTCAGTTGCTGCAACTGCGAGTCATAACTGGAGCGGGCGCTTTCAAGGGCCGAGCGGGCTTTTTCGGAAGAGGCACTGACGCCGCCCCCCTGATAGATCGGAATGTCGACCACCACGCCAACGTAATACGTCGACTGACGCTGCGACAATTCGTTGATATCGCTCTGGTCGACCCGTGCCATACGACCACTCAGGGCGACGGTGGGGTAATGCGCGGATTTCTGCAGTTTCAGGTTGGCTTCGGCGACCTTGATCGTGGCCCGGCTGACGCCCAGTTCGGCGGCGGCCTGATCGGCTTTGAGCATCCAGTAATCGAGGTCTTCTTCAGGGGCCAGCAACGCACTGGCCGGCGACGGGTCCTGCATGGGCTGGATGTCGCTCACGGCAATGCCGGCGCGGCCCGAGAGTTTGCGTAATGCCGCACGGCGCCGGGCTTGTGCTTCGATTTCCTGAGCCTTGATCGCGTCCAGACGCGCCTGGGCTTCTTCGAGGTCGGTAATGGTGCCTTCGCCGGCCTCGTACAGACGCTTGGACTGCTTGGCCAGGCCCTCGATCGAAGCTTTTTGCTGGGCAGTCAGTTTCAGTTCGTTCTCGACTTGTGCGACATCGAAATAGGCCTGCACGACCCGGTCGTACAGCGCCTGGCCTGCGTTGTCATGCTGAAATTCACCCAACCGGGCGCGGGCCTTGGCCTGTTCATAGGCGGCCCAGCGCCCCTTGTCGAACAGCGGCTGGCTGACGGTCAGGGCAATGCTGTCGGAGGCAAACTGGTCTTCACCGCTGTTGGCCGCTGACTCTTTATTGAACTTGCCGCCATGGCCATAGCGCGAATTGATCGCCACTTGCGGCAACAGGCCACTGCGACCGATGGCTTCTTCCTGACGCGAGGCTTCGTAGTCATGATTGGCGACCTGGTAGGCCGCATCGTTGAGGCGGGAGGCGTCGTACAGCGCGACCAGTGACAGTTGATCATCGGCGGCCAGCAGCCGGCACGAACACAGCAGCGTGAGCAGAGCGACAGGAATTCGCACGGTCATTCCTCCTTGAAAGCGCCGGCCATACGCTCGGCGATCGGCTGCATCAGGTAGTTGGCCAGGGTGCGCTCGCCGGTCTTGACCAGCACTTCGGCCTGCATGCCCGGTTTGATGTCCAGGCCCAGCTCATGCAACTCCTCGACCTGTTCCGGGTTGACCGAGACTTCTACCGAGAAATACGGCGAGTTGGTGTGCTCGTCGATCAACTGATCGGGCGACACGGTCGTGACCTTGCCGACGATGACCGGGGTGTGCACGCGCTGCAACGAGCCAAAGCGCAGATCGACGACCAGCCCCGGCTTGAGCCGGTCGGCCATCATGGGCGGAAATTGTGCCTTGACCACCCAACTGGAGCCTTGCGGGACGATGTCCATCAGCTTTTGTCCGGGCTGGGCGATGCCACCGACGGTATGCACCATGAGGCTCATCACCTGGCCGGCAACCGGTGCCACAACGGCAGCACTGTTGACTTCGAATTCCAGCGATTTGATCTGGTCGGCCAGGCTGGAGCTTTGCGCCGATACCTGGGTCAGTTGCGACTCGGCATCACTACGAAACAGCTGGCCTTGCTGCAGGACCTTGAGCTTGCTCTCGTTGAGCCCCTGGCGGGTCCGGCCGATGTCGGAAATCGTCGAGGCCAGCTGCGCGCTCAGCTGGGCGGCATTGCTCTCGGCTTCGAACAAACGGTTGCGCGGCAGATAGCCTTCACGGGCCAGTTCACGCAGGCCCTTGAGTTCCTGCTGTTGAAACTGCAACTGCGCCGAGTGGTTGCGCTTGATCTCTTCGTAGCCGGCCAGTTGTTCGTTCAGCGAGGCGATTTCGTGCTGGTTGATCTGCAAGCGGCTGGCCAGTTCGGCACGGCGGGTGGCGAACAGGTAGCCTTGCAGCTCCATGGACGCCTTGGCCCGCGGGTCGTCGGCACGGGCCAGCAAATCGGCGGACCACTGAATGTGGTCACGGTCCAGGCGCTCGGCCATCAGCCTCTCTTCGACGGCACGTGCGCTCAGCCACTGCCCCATGGCAACGTCGAGCTGCGATTTGGTCTGCACGGTGTTGAGTTGCATCACCACCTGACCTTGCTGCACCTGGTCGCCTTCACGCACCAGAATCCGGTCGATCATGCCGCCGCTGCGCGACTGCACGGTCTTGCGCTCACCGGCCACGACCACCGAGCCAGGCCCGACCACGCCACGATCAAGCGGGGCAAAACCGGCCCACAGAAAAAAACCGCCCAGGCCCAGCAGCAAGCACCAGACGCCGATGCGGGCAATCTTGGAGGCATCGGCATCGGGCTTAGATACCGGGGTCGACAGGTCGTTCTGACTGACTTGCATGGATGCCTCAGGCTTTTTGATTGCTGGCTTCAGGGGTGTCGACTTCGGTGCTGGCACCGGTTGCGGCGGCTTTCGGGGCTGCCGACGGCACCAGGGTCTTGAGCACCTGATCACGCGGGCCAAACAGTTGTTGCACGCCCTCCTTGAGGAACAGCAGCTTGTCGACCACGCCCAGGATGTTCGGCCTGTGGGTCACCAGCACCACCGTACTGCCCTTTTCCTTGAGTTTACGCACGGCCTGAACCAGCGCCGCTTCGCCCGCTTCGTCGAGGTTGGAGTTGGGCTCGTCGAGCACCACCAGCGCAGGCGCGTCATAAAGCGCCCGGGCCAGGCCGATGCGCTGTTTCTGACCGCCCGACAAGCCCAGCCCGCCACTGCCCAGCATCGCGTCGTAGCCCTTGGGAAAGTGCAGGATCATTTCGTGAATACCGGCCGTCTGCGCCGCCTCGATGACCTTGTCGGAGTCCACCGCGCCAAAGCGGGCGATGTTTTCAGCGATGGTGCCGTCAAACAGCTCGATGTCCTGCGGCAGATAACCCAGGTGCGGCCCCAGCGCCTCACGCGACCATTGGCTGACTTCAGCATTGTCCAGGCGTACCGAACCATGATTGGCCGGCCAGATGCCGACCATGGCCCGCGCCAGGGACGATTTGCCCGAAGCACTTGGGCCGATGATTGCCAGGACTTCGCCCTTGGCCAGCTTGAAGGTCACACCATTGACCGCCGGACGCTGCATGCCGGGTGGGGTGATCACCAGTTTGTCGATGCTCAAGGCTCCGGTCGGTGCCGGCAGCGGCATACGTGGCGTGTCCTTGGGAAACTCATTGAGCAGGCGATTGAGACGCTCGTAGCTGCTCTTGGCATTGCCCATTTGCTTCCACGACCCGATCAGCGCCTCGGCCGGCGCCATGGCCCGCCCCAACAGCACCGAAACCGCAATCATGACGCCGGCGGAAATCTGATTCTCGATGACCAATATGGCGCCCAGGCCCAAGGCCAGGGATTGCCAGGTCATACGGATAAAACGCGAAATCGCGGCAATGCGCGAACTGCGGTCGCTGGCTTCACCCTGCTCGGTGATCACTCGCTGCTGGACGTTGTACCAGCGGCTGCGCAGTGGCTGGAGCATGCCCATCGCCTGAATGACTTCGGCGTTCTGCAGGGTGCCGTTCACATAACTGGACGACGACACCGACAAGCGGTTGGCTTCGCTCATGCTTTTACGCGTGGTCAGTTCGTTCCAGATCGCAAGCCCGGCCAAAATCAGCGAGCCGATGACCGTGAACACACCAAGCCAGGGATGGAACAGAAAAGTGGCAATGACGTAGATCGGCAGCCACGGCGCGTCGAACAGCGCAATCAGGGCGGGGCCGGTAACAAACTGGCGAATGCTGTTCAGGTCGCTGAGCACCTGAGCCGGGTTACTGCTGTTCTCTTTAAGACTGCGCTGGAACGCCGCATCGAAGACCCGCTCCCCCAACTGGGTATCCAGGCCGGCGCTCATCTTGATCATCACCTGGCCGCGCACCCACTCCAGGGCGCAACTGACCGCGAAGAAGATCAGCAGAATCAGGCTGAGCATCAGCAGCGTGGTTTCGTTACGGCTGGTCAGGACGCGGTCGAAGACCTGCATCATATAAACAGAAGGCACCAGCATCAGCAGGTTGATCACACCGCTGAACAGAGCCAGCACACCGAAAAGACGACGATAGCGCAGCAGTGCTGCATCGATATCTCGCTTGGGATCGAAAGAGAATCGCATAGAGTCCAGGAGATAAAATCACGATAAGGAAAAGACGGGGCCTGTACTGCCAGTACCACGCAGTACCGGATTGAGGCCGGCGGATGCTAGCACTTTGGCAAGCGAACTGCTCAGACCTGTCCATGCACCTATTTAATCGGCTTGAGCGACCTGATCTTGAGCCTATCTTCATGAAAGCGACCCGCTGTACAGCGGGTCTGCAACCTATGTATCTACACCTGCTTTCAACGCAGCGACTCCCAGCCTTGCTTCAATTGCGCTGCCCATTCTTGACCATCGACATCCACCAGCCGGCCATTGCGCTTGAGCAATTTGCCATCGGCAATGACCATGCTGACATCGCTTGGCGAAACCGACTGGACAACCGTGGCCACCGGGTCGATCAACGGCAGCAGATCCGGGCGATTGGCATCGATCTATGTCAGGTCGGCACGCTTTCCGGGAGTAATAGAGCCGACCACGGCGCCCAGCCCCATTTCATCGGCGCCGCCTTGAGTGGCCCAGTGCAATACCTGGCGTGGGACGAGGGACATCTCATTCCGAGCCATTGCCGTGGTCAGATTAAGGGTGGTTTGCATGACCTGAAACGGGTTGGCATTGTCCGCCAGTATGAGCGTGTCGATTCCTAGACTCAGCGCGATCCCCGCGTCGTGCAGGGCCATGATGGGTGGCAGGCCGTAGCCGACGCGCATCAAAGGCCAGGACACTTGGCCGGATCGCCTGTGAAGTGAGCGGTGTTTCAATGCCGCCAGCAGCAGGAACCCATCGAAGCGAGCAGCCGACTCAGGTCGACTGACGCGGTAGGGAATCCCCTTCCTTTCCGGCGAAAACCGGCCCTGACAAAGCGAGGTGGGGGAGGATGTCAAACAGTGCCCGTCGTCCGAAAGCGCGTTGCCCTGACATGGCTGATCTCCTTAAAGTATTGGGCCAAAGTTTTCTGAGGACGTGAGGCCAAGAGAAGTTCATTGCTGAATGGGATCACAGCCGGCTATCGACTACAAATTCTGGCTACTGATTGAGCGCAGAAACAGGGTGTCTGGATGCCGAAAAAAGCTATCTATCTATATAGCTATCAATCTATATAGATAGCGTTATTGCTATCCGATAACGCCCCACAACCTGCGAAAAGCCGTATTTCGGGGGTATTTACGTGGGGTTGATAAAGACGAGGCAGGTTCCAGCAAAAGACCGGCATAAAGACAGCGGGCGACAAGAAAATCCATCAGCCCAACGTCAGCACAGGTATCGACTACAAATTCCGGCTATACGGAGAAAGCCTCTGAAAACAAAGAAACCATAAAGATAGCTAGATATATAGCTATCTTTAAATTAAATAAGCTATTGTTTTTAAAGACTAATCTTTAAGTATTTCAAGAGGATTTTCGGGTAAAGCTTGCAAGGTATCGCCCAGAGAAAGCCGCAGTTGTGCCGCTTCATGGAAACGAAACACCAGGCTTTTGACCGTCTTGCCTTCGGTGATTGTCTCGTAGGAAATCGAGATGCCGGACTTGGCCATGATCTCGTTGATCGAGGGTGTGATGACCCGCTGACGCAGGTTGTTAAAGCGTTTGTAGCTGTCGCCCAGGTCCAGGAGGATGCGCAACCTTTCGACCTCGATGACCAGCACGCCGGTGCTCTTGAACTGCATCATCAGTTCGAACAGGCGAAAGCTGTGCATCGAATTGAGATTGGCCACGCGACGCAAATCGTAAGAGGTCAGCTTGCTGTTGAGCATCGACAGGTAGGGGATCACATCCACGGTGAAGTTAAGCGTGACCCGGCCCTCACCCTCCGCATAAGCCGCCTTGTAGACCCAGCGGATACGGGTGCGGTTCTTGCCGTCGAACGTCTGGATATCGCGCTCGTAGAGAGAGTCAGCGGCCTCTTTGAGGTTGGTGTAGGCAAAGCGGATCGGTACGCCGTAGATATCGGCGAAGTTCGCCGCCGTGACAGTGATCTTGGAAGGCATGGGTTTACGCGGGTCGACCTGAGCGATCGCGGCCAGCAACAGGCGCTGCTCCTGAAGGGTCAGGCGGTAGGAAGCACTGATCAGATCGTTGGCTTTTGTCACGAGCAGCGACGAAGGTTCTTTGGCAGTCATCGACTACTCCTGGCGCGTTGATGAGTCGATAGTACCAAGCTTGTCGAACGTTTTTCGTCTCGATTGCACATAGCCAGAATCTGTAGTCGTTGATGGCTTTGAGCTATAGCCAGAATTTGTAGTCGATAGGTTTCAGCGTGTTACCCGGAATTTGTAGTCGTCAGGGCACATTCGACGCTAGCCAGAATTTGTAGTCGTTGGCCGTCATTTTGGCTATAGCCGGAATTTGTAGTCGTTGTAACCAAGCGTGATTTCTGTAGGACCAGGCTGTAGGACGTCGTGTCATGGCTGAAGGCCGGGTTTCATAAGGCCTTGAGCCATAGCCGGAATTTGTAGTCGATGCATAATCGACGTTTTCCGGTGAATTCCAGGCCGTTTTGGTCACGCACAGTCCGGTTGTTGCCTGGAAGGAATCGGACCCTGGATAGGATCCAATAAGCGGCGTTCCAGCCTGTGGATAACAGCCGGAATTTGTAGTCGTCATAGCTGAAATTTGTAGTCGTTACAGCTGGAATCTGTAGTCGTGATAGCCGGAATTTGTAGTCGTATAGCCGGAATGTGTAGTCGTTGCACCTCTGGAGGCCTTGATTTACGTGGCCTCCAGAGGTGCTAAAAACAAGCTTTAAAAACAAGCTTTAAAAACAAGAAAAAACGATTTTAAAAACACACGCGAAGAGCCATTTTTTTCTGATGGGTAAAAATCAAAAGCAAAAAACAAAAACGAATAGCGCCAAAAGCCCCTGAGATCGCTCTCAATCGATTTTGTAGACACCCGATCATCACGGATGCGCAAAAGCAGTTTTTACCTCCCCTGCGGCTTCTCAAGAGCTTTTAGAGGCATTCCCGCATTGTTTACAGAGCGCTTTCACATGGATTTATGAAAAATGCCCCGGCGTCTGATGGGCAAAGCGCAAAAGCCCATGAATCAGCAACTGAACCCATCCCCAGAGCGTTAGGCGTACACCACCAGGGATGTCATTTCGATGCTCACGGCAAGAGATAACCCTGACAAGCAAAGCAAACAAACCCTTACGCAGCAAAAAAGCAGAGCCTTTCAAAGGATGTCGATTTTACCTACACGCTAAAGCCATTCAGCTGACAAGTAGCGTCTACGGCAGATTTTTCGCACAGACCTTAAAAAATAGCTAGCTATATAGATAGATAGCTATAATGAGCGTCGTCAAGATCAGCTATATATAGCTGCCGAAACAATAAGGAGACTGCAGTGACAATTTTCGCATGCGTCAATACCAAAGGTGGTGTAGGCAAGACCACAACCGCCGTGCATCTGGCAACCATGCTCGCCACACGGGGTAAAACATTGCTGATCGACGGCGACCCCCAGGCAAGCGCTGCCAGTTGGGCCGCCTG
The DNA here is from genome assembly GCF_054589175.1 of Pseudomonas sp. 3A(2025). Lineage (NCBI taxonomy): Bacteria > Pseudomonadati > Pseudomonadota > Gammaproteobacteria > Pseudomonadales > Pseudomonadaceae > Pseudomonas > Pseudomonas sp. 3A(2025). Next base: position 29,000 of record NZ_BAAILM010000014.1, read on the forward strand.
GCGTCGTGATAACCCCGAATACAGTCCAAGCCCGACTACAGTCTGCCTGCAAGGCAAAGCGATCAACTCTGAGGGCCGGCAACTGGCGACTTCTTATGAGCACGTCGTTGTCGATGCCGGCGGTCGCGACTCTGTCGGACTGCGCTCTGCGTTGTTGCTGGCTGAAGTGGTGATCGTTCCTGTCGGCGCCAGTTCATTCGATGCTGCAGCCATGACCGATCTGCTGACCGTCGTCGACCTGGCTCGCGACTACAACCCCGACCTGAATGTGAAGATGCTGCTGTCCAGGGTCGACACCCGTACCAAAGACACCGGCGAGATGCTGAATTTTCTGGAAGAACAATCCTTCAGCGTGTTCAAGACCAAAATCTGTGAGCGTGTCGCTTTCCGTCGTTGCATCAGCGAGGGCGCGATTGTTCATGAGCTCAAGCGTGACCATGCAGCCATCCAGGAAATGAACGCGTTCTTCGCTGAGGTGCTGGCATGATCAAATCCAAGCCCGATATAAAAAGCTTCAAGAAAGACCCGAACGAATTTCTCGAAGGCGGGGAAGCTGATAAAGCCCTGAACAAAGTGGTCGCCCGCGAAGAAGCGGTTGTTCAGGAACCGGTCATCGAAGCCTTCAAGCCAGAGCCCACCATCCAGAAATTGTTTCGCTTGCGCTGGGACATTGCCAACGCATTGAAAATCGGTGCGGCCCAGGAATCGGCCAGAAGCGGAAAGCGAGTCACCGAAACAGACATCGTCCAGCAGCTGCTCAAGAAGCATTACAACCTCAAGTGACTGAGCATAGCTATATAGCTAGCTATAGTTAAATCGCACGTCCTACGTGAATAACCTGGACAGTGACAAGTGATAGCTAGCTATATAGCCAGCTATCACCATTCAATACCACCCCATACGAGCATAAAGCTGGTCAGCTGCTTTTCTTTTTTGGCTTTTCGATCTGGATTGGTCGAGGGTGTGCGTGGTATATGGGTTGGATGTTTTAGGGGTGGTATTAAAAAGGAGGCTTCATGCTTACTGACATCGTACGGGTCCACGAGCGCCTGATTTCCCGGCTCCATGCATTCAATCAGTTGTGGCCTGCCTTGGTAGTCAGCGGCACTGTCTGGAAATTGCCCGTGCTGGCAGAACAAAAGGCTCCCGATCGGATCGATGCGCAACGCCTCGAGGGACAAGCCGCCATCGATGCCGCGTTGCAGGCCATGACGACCTTTGAACGTGCAGTAGGCCAGGCACCGGGCACCGTCATGCGACTGCCGGGCTACTTTGCGCTGCGCGATAGCGTTTTACCGTGGGTGAGGGAAATCAATGATCTCAAGGACGAGCTCATGGCGATGATCGAAAAGACGCGTCTGGAGCTCAATCTGGCCACCACGGCGCGCTCGAAGATCCTTCGTCAGGCACTGGGTCACCAATTCAGCATGAAGCAACTGGGTCGTCATACCCAGGCATTCGACAGCTGTCCTCGGCTGATTGTTTTTACCTGGGCAGGCCATACCACAGGAGGGGAACGCATCGAGGTGGGCAAGGTACGTGAGCTATTGGTCAAAGCTGCCGAACAGCAATCGGATCGCGATAACGTCGCCCCTGGCGAAACCCTGGCCGGTGCCGAGCTGCGTCGTATCGTCAATCTGGCCGACCATGCCACCCTGGTCAAATACAAGAAGGTCGCGCCGCATCCACGGGCCATGTTGTATTTTTCAGCCAGTTCACGCTATGACGCGATGATTCACAGCAACCTGCCGTTGTTCGTGCTGGCCGGGCAAGAACCGATTACCGTGCATGAGCTGCGCGACTTTGATCGACACACGCGCCAGGCTGAACGTCCGGACAAAAAAGCACGAATCGAGGTCATTCCACGGATGAATCTGTACCTCAATCCGAATGACCTGGTGGGCATGGGCAAGTCGCAATTACTGCAAAGTCGTACCAGTACGGTGGCGTCGACGTATTCCGACAGCCGCTCGAAAACGCCTCAGACCACGGCGACAGAGCCCGACGACCAGCTGGATCTCACGCTTGCGCCTGCAGATGACTGACGATCTGCGGACTGTTTTGCTCGATAAATGCGCCCCAGGCCTGCATCAACTGCCGGCGTTTATCGAGCAGGTCGCCACGGTGGTAGGCTGCTTCGACCTTATCGCCCAGCGTGTGGGCCAAGGCCATTTCGCAGACATCTCTGGGAAAGTCAGTGTGTTCTGCCGCCCAGGTGCGAAAGCTTGCCCGGAAGCCGTGGGGTACGTAGTCGTCGGCATTCAGTTGCGCCATGACCCGGCGAATGGCGTTGCCGGGCAACCCGTTGCTGCGCCGGGCATTGGGGAATACATATAAAGGATGCTTGCCGCGCTGCTGCTCAAGCACCTGCAGCGCCGCATCGTTCAAGGGTACGCGATGCAGCTTGCCGGCTTTCATGCGCACGGCCTCAATCGTCCACACCTGGTTGACCAGATCGAACTCGTCCCAGCGAGCTTCACAAACCTCTGAACTACGACAGGCGGTATGGATGATCAACTCACAAGCACGCGCCGCCGTGCTGTCCAGGCTGTCGAGCTGACGTACGAATGCGCCCAACCGCTCTGCCGGCATGGCCGAAAACGGCACCTGAGTACGCTTTTGACGTGGTAACAGCTTGTCCAGATGGCCACGCCAGCGAGCGGGGTTTTCACCGTGGCGCAACTTGCGGGCCTTGGCCGCATCGAGTACCAGCTCGATGCGGTTACGCAGGCGAAAGGCCGTTTCCGGAATCTGGCTCCAGATGGGGATCAACACCTGCAACACATGGTCGGTTTCAATCGCATCGATCGCCAGGCCGCCCAGGTACGGATACACATGATCACTCAGTGAATGCGCCCATTGCTGGGCGTGCCGGGCATTTTTCCAGCTTTGCCGATGCGTCTGGATATAACGCTCTGCCTCCACACGAAATGTCACAGGTTCGACAGGTAAAGACGACTGTTGCCCAGCGTGCCGCAGCGCCAACGGATCGATACCTTGTGACAACGCCAACCTGTGCGTGTCAACCGCCAGGCGTGCCGCCTTCAACGAAACCCCAGGGAACGCGCCAAGCCCCAGGTCATGACGGCGCTTGTTCAGCTGATAACGCAACACCCAGCTCTTGCTGCCACTGGCACTGACCCGCAAGAACAGCCCGCGCTCGTCGGCATAACGACCAGGTTTTTCCACGGATTTGGCAAACAGCTGGGTCAGCTTGCTCATTTCATTCTCACAAGGGTAATACGCGTAAAAAGAAAACTTTTCACCTCAATGTACGCGGAGGGAAGCTCCGCGTACATTTGCCATTCTACTCAACATTTATGGGAGTTTGTGTGCAGTAGTAGAAATTGAACCCTCAGGCTGGCCCTCATCGAAAGCGCGCACCGTTTGGTTGGGTGCGCGCTGTGATATCAGGGCTGACAGGCGCTGTCGGTCAGATCTTGAAGCTGTCGACCAGCTGTTTGAGGCGGCCGGCCTGTTGTGAAAGGGCGGCGCAGTCTTTGAGGGTTTCGTTGAGGTTGGCGACACCCTGCTGGTTAAGGGTGTTGATCTGATTGATGTCGACGTTCAGGGTTTCGACCACGGCGGTCTGTTCTTCGGTGGCCGCCGCGACCGACTGGTTCATGCCGTCGATCTCGCCGATACGTCGGGTGACGTCCTGCAGACGACTGCCCGCCTGGTTGGCCACCTCGACACTGCCTTGGCTGGAGGCCTGGCTTTCATTCATATTGACCACAGCATCCTGCGAGCCGCTTTGCAGTTCGCCGATCATCTTGTGAATTTCGTCAGCCGATTCCTGGGTGCGATGCGCCAGGTTACGCACCTCATCAGCGACCACTGCAAAGCCACGTCCGGCCTCGCCGGCACGCGCCGCCTCGATGGCAGCGTTGAGCGCCAAGAGGTTGGTTTGCTGCGAAATACCCTTGATCACGTCAAGAATGTGGCCGATGTTGTCGGTACTGGCATTGAGCTTTTCGATCTGCACACACGAACCGCTGATTTTGCTCGACAGCTCACTCATCGAGCGAATGGTCTGTTCGACTACACGACGACCGTCTTCAGCCTGCTCGCGGGCTTCGCTGGCCTGAACCGATGCATCGGAGGCGTTGCGGGCAATTTCCTGGGTCGCGGCGCCCAGCTCGTTGATCGCCGCTGCCACACTGTTGGTGCGTGCGCTTTGTTCGTCGAAGCCGATAATCGACGAGTTGGATGACTCCACCACTCGTTGCGACAGGTCATGTACTTGCAACGTCGCCGACGATACCTCCGCAATCGAAGCATGTACCCGCTCGACAAAACGGTTGAACGAGCTGCCCAGTTCGGCAAATTCGTCGTTGCCCTGCAGCTTCAAGCGTCGTGTCAGGTCGCCTTCACCTTCAGCAATGTCCTGCATGGCCCGGCCCATGTCGGTCAGCGGACGCATCAGTGCACTGATCAACAGGCTCAACAGCAAGGCAATCACTGCCACGGCAATCAGCACCGCAATCAACGCCGAACTGCGGAACTGGCTCAGCGGCGCATAGGCTTTTTCCTTATCGATCAACAGGCCGATATACCAGTCAGCTCCCGGCAAACCCGGAATCGGGGTAAACGACAACAGACGTTCCTTGCCATTGAGCACCACTTCACGCAGCGGCTTGTCTAGCGTCAGGTTCTGCCCGGGGTAAAGGTCCTTGAGGTTCTTCATCACCTGGTCTTTATCGGGGCTGACGATCACCTGCCCGTCACCACTGACCAGCACGGCATAGCCGAGGCCACCGAAGTCGACAGAGTTGATGATTTTGACCAGGGTATCGAGGCTCAGATCGCCGCCCGCCACACCGATGACCTGCCCACCGGCTTTGATCGGGCTGGCCACCGTGACCACCAGACCACCGACTGACGCCTGATAGGGCGCACTGATAATCGTCTTGTTGGCGGCCACAGTCGAGGTGTACCACGGCCGCTTGCGCGGGTCGTAACCGGCCGGCATTTGCGTATCGGGACGCTGGGTAAATACCCCGTCGCTGTCGCCGACATAAGTGAACTGAAAGGTCGAAACCAACGACTGCGCGCCGACCAGACCGCCCAGATCACTGCTTTTTATACCTTGGCGCTCCACGTCCTGTGTGAGGTTATCCAGTACCAGAATCCGGCCACTGAGCCAGTTCTGGACACTGCTGGCCGTCAACTCGCCCGCCTGACCGACCGAGGCCTCGAGGTTCTGGCGAATAGAGGTGCGTTGCAAATAATCGTTGTACCAAGTGAATAGCGCAAAGGCCAACACCACAACGCCGGACGCGGCCAACAGGATCTTATGACGAAACTTCAAATTCATCAGGGTCATTCTCAACAAGCAGCGGGAACAGGGAATACAGCAGGCATACGCCAAAGTTCAAGCGTTCTATTCACTTGAACAAAAACCAAGTTGTACGACAACAACGGAGGGATAAGGGGAAGTATAGGCGAGTTTTGAATAGCGTTTCATTAGGTGTCGGCCCAGTGGCATTATTTTTGTGAAGGGTCCTGGAGCCCTTTATAAACGGGGCCTGCGACAAATGAAAGGTTCATGAAAGCCAATCATCGTTTTTTTTAAAAATTACTGCTTTTGCCTTACAGCCTGCCGTTTGCCGGCCGATAGTGTGTGGCGTAATACCTTGCGATGGCCTCACAAAAACAATCCCCAGCGGCCCGAATCATTAAAAAAGACATTCCAGGAGAACGTCGAATGAATAGCTGGTTTTCCAATATCAGCGTCAATATGAAACTGGCTCTGGGCTTTGGTCTGGTGCTTGTTTTCACTGCCATCTTGGCCCTTGTCAGCTGGACCGGTCTGGGCAAGCTCATCGACCGTAGTAACTGGATGAGCGACATTTCCACACTCAACGCCCAACTGACCAAACTGCGGGTTACCCGCTTGCAGTACATGCTCGCCAACGGTGACGAAAAGGTCGCCGACACCGTGCAAACGTCGTTCGATGGCTTCAAGGGCCAGATCGACTACCTGCTCAAGACTTTCAAAAGCGCTGAAAACCTCAAGATGCTCAACCAATTGAGCCAGGTGAACAGCGCTTACCAGCAGTCGTTCAACGACATGCGCAGTGCCTACAAGACCAGTAATCAGTCCCGTGACAACATGGCCACTCATGCCCTGAGCGCCGTAGAACTGGTCGACCAGACCCTGGCCGAAGTACAAGGCGATGTCGATCGCCTCGAGCAGTACCAGGTCATGGTCCAGGCCCGGCTGGACCTGCTGAAAGTGCGCTATGAAATGCGTGGCTATGCGGCAGCCCCCAGCGCCGAAGGCGAGCAGAAAGTGCTTGGCCAGCTCGACTCGACCATCAAAAGCCTGGAGCGCATGAACAGCGTATTCGCCGGCGCCCAGGCCGAGCGTTTCAAACGGCTTGAAAGCGCTCTGCTGAGCTACCGTGCCGACATTCAGGGCTTCAAGGCTGCCGACGCGCAGATCGTTCAGGCCCGTAAAGAGATGACCACACAAGGCCAGGACATCGTCAAAATCAGCGACGCGCTGAACCAGTTGCAACTGGACCGCCGTGATGATGAAAGCGCCCAGGCGCGCCAGTGGCAGATCATCTGCACCCTGCTGGCCCTGATTCTTGGCGTTATCGCCGCCGTGCTGATCACCCGCCAGATCACTCGTCCGTTGCAAGAGACCCTGGACGTGGTCGAGCGTATTGCCTCGGGCGACCTGACCCACACCATGGCCGTCACTCGCCGTGACGAGCTGGGCGTGCTGCAACAAGGCATTCAACGCATGGGCAGCACCCTGCGCGAGCTGATCACCGGCATTCGCGACAGCGTGACCCAGATTGCCAGCGCCGCCGAAGAACTCTCGGCCGTGACCGAGCAGACCAGTGCCGGCGTTAATAGCCAGAAGGTCGAAACCGACCAGGTGGCCACCGCCATGCACGAAATGTCGGTCACCGTTCAGGAAGTCGCGCGTAATGCCGAAGAAGCGTCATTTGCAGCCTCCGCCGCTGATCGTGAAGCCCGCGATGGCGACCGTGTCGTCGGCGAAGCGATCACTCAGATCGAACGCCTGGCCACCGAGGTCAAGCGCTCTGCCGACGCCATGACCGAGCTGGAGCAAGAAAGCGACAAGATCGGCAAAGTCATGGACGTGATCAAGTCGGTTGCCCAACAGACCAACCTGCTGGCCCTCAACGCCGCCATTGAAGCAGCCCGCGCCGGTGAAGCGGGGCGCGGTTTCGCAGTGGTTGCCGACGAAGTTCGCGGCCTGGCCCAGCGCACCCAGCAGTCGACCGAAGAAATCGAAGGCCTGGTCGCCGGCCTGCAGAGCGGCACCCGCCAGGTATCGAGCATCATGCTCGGCAGCCGTGAGCTGACCAACAGCAGCGTCGAACTGAGCCGCAAGGCCGGCGAATCGCTGAGCAGCATCACCCAGACGGTGTCCAACATTCAGTCGATGAACCAGCAGATCGCCGCCGCTGCCGAACAGCAAAGCGCGGTGGCCGAAGAAATCAGCCGCAGCATCGTCAACGTGCGTGACGTGTCTGAGCAGACCGCGGCGGCCAGCGAAGAAACGGCGGCCTCAAGCGTCGAACTGGCACGTTTGGGCGGTCAGTTGCAGACGATGGTCAGTCGGTTCAGGGTTTAAACGCTTGGCAGTTATGCCTGTTCACGGGTTTAACGCTTTGCGTTGAACCTGTGTTTTAGACCGGCGATTTACGGCTCAACATACTGTCGGGGGGCATAGGCCAAGCTCACTGTGAGAGCCGAGCCGCACGAGTTGCAACACGTTTTCATCCAGATTGCTCCGAGAAACCCCTTCCTTCAGGTAGGGGAGGAAAGGAGCGCGGCGTAGCTGCATTGACTGTACATAAATACAGTTCAATGACACTATCCACCGATGAGCAAGCGCGCCTATAAATTCAGGTTTTACCCCACTTCAGAGCAGGAACTGCTACTGGAGAAAACCTTTGGCTGTGTACGCTACGTCTACAATTACATCCTGGATTTTCGCTCCAAAGCTTACGCCGAAGACAAGACGAACATTGGCTTTACTGGCGCTAATGCGGCGTTGACCCGGTTGAAGAAAGATCCAGAGAAGGCATGGCTCAACGAGGTCTCCAGCGTTCCTCTGCAGCAGGTGCTTCGCCACCAGCAAAAGGCTTTCATCAATTTCTTCGAAAAGCGCTCCGGATACCCTTCATTCAAAAAGAAACACCATCGTCCGCCGAGTTCACGCGCAGTGCCTTCAAGTATGTCGACGGGAAGCTTTTCATTGCGAAAAGCAAGGTGCCCCTTGATATTCGCTGGAGCCGAGGCGTGCCGGGTGAGCCTTCCACCGTCACGGTTTCAAAAGACAGGTCCGGTCGTTATTTCGTGTCCCTGCTGTGTGACTTTGAGCCTGAAAAGCTTGCTGTCTCACCCCGCATGATCGGTATTGATCTGGGGATCACAGACCTGTTTACGCGATGCGACGGAAAGAAAGAGCCCAATCCAAAACACACGGCCAAATACGCCGCCCGGCTCGCGCTGCTACAGCGCCGACTGGCCAAAAAGAAGCTCGGCTCAGCCAATCGCCTGAAAGCGAAACGCAAGGTGGCCAGGCTGCACGCAAAAATTTCAGATGCCCGCCA
>NZ_BAAILM010000015.1:0-40060 GCF_054589175.1 Pseudomonas sp. 3A(2025)
TGCCGAGCGATCTTTCGATCAACTCGTCAGCGGGAGGCGAATAATACAGCAACCGAAGTGACTGTCAACTGCCTTTTTTCACCGCCGGGCCCGGAGGCCTGCACTATTCCCTCGCCGTTTTCGCCTCTAACTCATTGTTCTTCAAGGAGTTTTCAGTTTCTTCCGCGACGGGAATGGTGCGCATTATAGAGCGCTGAGACGGGGCGTCAACACTTAATTTCAATATTGTGAAATTAACGCCCTAACCCTCCGCAAACAGCACTTCTTCTATATAGAAAGGACGCCTTGATAGCCAAACCCTAGATCCGGTAGGAATCCGCATGCACCAGATTTCTGGCCCTGCGCCAATGCGAGCGCATGTTCTTTGCCAGGTTGGGCGACAGATTGAACAGCACGATGCATCCCAGCGAAATCCACCAGGCAGGCCTGAAGCAACTCAGCAGGTACTTGTTCAGTAGAATAGAAGCCATCCTCAGCCGGTACGTCTTCAGACTGAGCCCGGTGAGCCCCTCAATCTCGGCCGCCTTATAGAGTGTCTTCAGCGGGAAAGCATTGCTGAGGAAGCGCTCGGGGAAATCCACCCCCGTCCCGGCATGGTCCAGTACCCTGAAGTTGCACCTCAAGACCCCATCCCAAAGCTTCAGGTGCTCCATGCTTACCTGAGCCGGGCTGGTGAGCCGTATATCGATGCCTTGTTTGCGAAGCGCCCCCAGCATAATGCATTGCTCGGGCAGCATTCGTGCGGATGAGTAACCTGTGAAATTACCGAACGGATTGCGAAAGGGCCTGCCGTTCAACAGTTCATGCCGCTCGATCAAGGGTTGCTGCCAAAGCGCGAGCATGGCCTCACGCGTACCAAACTGCACCAGGTCCGACAGATGAAACAGCATCGGCACCCGTTTCGGGTTGCGTATATAGAGTGTTGTCACCGTGATCGGCACCTCGAACAACCGGGGCACTGACGCATCCGCAGGTTCAGGCGTGCCGATCACCGCAAGCGCAGCACTGGTCAGATGATGATCCGACCGCAGCTTCATCACATACGGCCGGGTCGCCGCTTGAACGCCCTCAGCGGTCGAACGCAGCATGCGATTGGTATTGATCTGATTCCCGGAGCAATCGAGAAACCCGCCAGGATCGTCCAGTAACAGAATGCGGTCGACCTCGATCCCGGAGACATCCTCCTGCTGCCAGGTCGAAATAATCACCTCGGCGTGTGGCAGGTATTTTTTGATCGAGGCAATGCAGGTAAAGACAGTTCGCGCAGAATCCGCACCCCGGTAAAGCGGCCCTTGAATCACGACGCTTATATCTCTGGAGTCGACGGCTGCGAGAGGACGCCTGCCGTTGTTGCCCGGACAGTCAGTTGGCATCGTCATACCGCTCCCAGCAAGCGACGATAAATCCGCCGAACAATCGCATGACAACGGTGCAGCACACCCCTTGGCAGCGGCAGGCTGATCAGTACCCTCTTTATATGGGTAATAATGAACAGCCTTCTGATCTGACCCGTCTGACTCATCGCCGCATTGCCAACGGGAAGATTGTTGAATGACTCGTTGAGCGTACGGGCCAGAACGCCCAAGGATATCGCGGGCGCTGAAAATACCAGATTGCAATGGCGCAACCGGTTGCTCAGATAGTTGTAGCGGGACAGCTTCACAATAAAGTCGATGCAGGCAGGCAGGTCATGCTGACCAAACTCGACCAGTACCCAATTGCTCACCACCGTGTCCATAGACCGGGCAATGCTTTCGCACGTCAGGCCACGCCCCGTAAAGTGCTCAAGACCGAAGCGCACATACTCAGTGGGCACATCGCTGGCCGCCCGCTCTGGCAGATAACTCACATCATCAACAACGATGACCGGTGTGTTTCTTCTGCGCTCAGGGCTGATACACGCCAATCGCTCAATCAGTGCATGCCCCACGGGTCCATGGCTCGGCGCCGCGACGATAAATATATTCACTTGGGCACCTGGCTGTAGCGCTTGAACGGCGTCGAGTTATAAATAGCCTTCACGGTTGCCGCAAAGCTGTCGAAGTAGAACAGCCGATGCTTGTCCCGATACACGCCAATGGCTGAAATCAGAATGCCGGGTAGCGACCAGCGCCCGGAGTGGAAGAAGTCCCCGGGGGCCGTGGCAAACCATGTCTGCGAAACGCGCTGGCAAAGCATGTTGCGGATTTCGGGGCTGTGGGTAATCAACGTGTGCTTGGTGCACTGGGGATCAGACATAAAGCATTCAATCAACGCTTCCTTTCTAACGGCGGGCAGGGTGTCGAACAGCACCAGCCTCTCCAGATCAGCGATAAATGCTCTGACCGCATCAATGTCATTTGGAAACGTCGAACGCTGCACAACCGTATTGATCAATGCCACCCACTGCCGGGCACCGATACTGCTCAACCCCGAGGGTGTTACCAGAATGGCAGGGTCAAACGCATACTTTTTCTCGAACTCGCGCAGTTTGGCGAGGGCTGCTTCGGCCGATAGTCTCAGCAGCGGCTTCCTGTTCAGGATCGACAGGTTCACAGGTCCGTTTCGCTTGAAACCGCCCGTGATGGACTCCACCAGCACCTCCCCTCCCAGCGTCGCACGAGACGTAATGGCCTGAGTAATGCCGTAGGGATTCACCCGCCCCGGAATACCGGCGCGCGAAGCCCGGATACCGTGCTCGACATCTTCGTACTCGCTCCAGTACAGCGCCTCATCCAGAGGCCAGGCATTCCACACCTCTTTGCGACATATATAGAGGCTACCGGTCGGATACGTCAGGTCCTTGCTATAGCGCATGGGATTGGCATAAGGCAGGCCTGTGCGCTCGACATCCGAAAAGATCGCAGGCGCAATCATCACCGACTGGCCACGGGTGCGGTGCAGCCCCTGTAGCCCCTGAGCGACTTCGCCCATCGCCACGCAGCAATCCGAATAACGCCGCGGATGAAAACTCAGCCGATTATCAAAGAACATGCTTTGCAACGTCATCAACGGATAACGCGGGCCAAAGCGGCGAACCATCTCGCCAAAGTGCCGGGGCAAGAACACCCGGTCATGCAGAATCACCAGATTGCTGTACCTGGCCTCCTGAGCCAGCCGGTTCTTCTTCTTGCAAATCTGCACCGGCGGTGCCGGAATGTCTTCGCCGACAATGCGCACCTCATTGAAGTAAGCGAAATTGCTTCCCGGCCTGCCACACAAAAGAATCTCTTTATGGGGCAGATCGATTTCCAGAATCCGCTGCACAATCGCATTCAGAATCGTGGCATCTTCCGCGCCCACCGGAATACCGAAGGTCCAGCCATCGAGATCGTCATCGGTCTGCGCCAGCAGCGTCGACACTTTCTCGTACGTCACCGACAGCGGTGAGCGCGCAATGGCCTTCAATGAACCGGCGAAGTACTCGCGATCCAGGTAACTCTCGACCGGCGTGTCTTCAATCAGCGTGATTGTCTCACCAACACTCAAGAAGTGAGCGGCGTCCCACAACAGTAACGGCGCCAGCGGCGAATCGCTCTGGATGCCATAAAAACAATAAGAGCCATCGCCAAACAGGCTCAGCGGTCGCTGTGCCGCATGCAGTTTCTTGATAACCACATCGGGCGCTTGCGAAGGGTGCTTACGAAACGACACAAGACTTGCACACGCCTGCGGCAATGGCAGTTCAACCGGAAGCGCACGCAACCGGCTGGCAGCGACGTAACCGAGCCGTGGATGATGTTGCAGATGAGTAATCTTCATCCGTCAGACGACGAACTTATCGTCAAGCGCACCCGGCACTTTCACTACCACCGTGACAGCATCGGTCAGCGCCTTGAAAGCCGTCATGTCGCCAGGCGACAGCACGATGATGTCGCCGGCATTCCAGGTCTGCCCGCACATGCTCACACTGCCCGAGAGCAGCACGGTCACTTCGGTTGCAACCTTGTGGTAATGCGTCGCCTCGGTATCGCCGGCCTTGTAATGCTTGACGCCGACTTCACACGACGGCGTATTGAAAGCCGCAGGCTCGAAGCCGCCGACAAACCAGCCTCTGACCATGTCCTTGAGCTGTGCTTTTTTCATCGCATGTTCCCTGTTTCAAATGCCTGGAGCTGGCTCTGGTTTTTCAACGGGTGATACCGCGATGCATCAATGCGATAAACGCCGATCTTGCTGTGGCGCAGGACCAGTTCGTTGAGGCTGGGTGAAATAAAGAAATGGTTATTGACCCGGGCGTCCTTGCGGATCATGTCCTTGGCGGCCGACACGAACATCGAGCCGGACCTGAACCAGTACAGGCCTGCCACGGCATGCGGACTGATCGGATTCTTCTCGGCCGCCTCGACTACTCGCTCGTCGTTGTCCAGGCGCACGAATGAATAACGCGGGTGCAATGAATTGAAGATCACCACACCGGCGTCTTCACCGGCGTCACGAAACGTCTTCACGACATCGGCCAGGGGAATATCGATAAAGTCACTGGTGCTGAGAATCAGCAATTCGTCATCGTTATCGATCTGCTCAGTCGCCAGCAGTGCGGTACAGGCGGCGCCTCGGGTCACGCCATGAATCGGCAAGGCGCTGGCCGCCGGATGCATGAGCTGAATCATGTTGCGCAGATGAAACCTGGAAACATCGTTGTTCGAAAACGTGCAGATAATCCGGCCGGGATCCAGCGTGGCACAATTGTCGATCAGGCTATGAATCAAGGCTTTGCCATCACACTCGGACAAATACTCCGGGTATTGGCCCTCTTGCAGAGGCGCCTCGCCCGACTTTGCGCACAGCAGGACAATGTTCAGCTTGCTCACAGATCACCTGCCTGGCTGACGCCGAAATTGATCGTGTCGATCTTGCCAAGAATATTGCCGAGATTGACGTCAGCGGTTTCCGCGACCACCAGAACATGGGCACCGCTGGCGCGGGCAGCCTTGATACCGTTCTCGTTGTCTTCGACGATCAGGCACTCTTGCGGCTGCAAGGCCAGCGCCTTGATGGCCTTGATATAGATATCCGGTGCGGGCTTGGCCTTTTCCACATCTTCGTTGGACAGTTGCACATCGAGGTATTGATCCAGGTTGGCCCGGTCCATCATCACCTGCACGGTGTTACGGATGGAGTTGGACGCAACAGCCAACCGATAGCCCATCTTTTTCAGTGACGACAACGCGTACTGATGCACAAACGTCGGCTTGCACTGGGCATACACGATTTCCATGGTGTAAAGCTGCTTCATCTCATTGATAAAGCCGTGCAAGGCCGCTGGCAGGTCACGCTCGACGGTCAGCATGTCAAGTTTGCGTGAAGTCGGCAGGCCATCGTAATGGGTCAGGTGCTCATGACGGCTGATGGTATAGCCGAACAGGTCGAGCGCCTTGTTGAGTGCATCGTAATGCCATTCCTTGGCCTCGATGAGTACGCCGTCCATGTCGAAAATAACTGCCTTGATCATGATTGCCCTACTTGAAGAAATGAACGGCGTCTTCGGGAATGTCGGTGCACAGCATCAGGCCCTGCTGCGCCCGGAGTTCGAACAACTGCTGCCACAGCGCACGGTGATCGCGCCCGTGAAGTTCGGCAGAGACCACGCACACCTGTTTGCCCCGGGACAAGAGGTCGGTAATCAAGGCATTGGAAAACCACGACCCTTCAAAGGCATCCAGCCAGACACCGGCAGCCTGATCGATCCAGGCCGGCAGCGGCTCCACTTCACTGAGCCGGCTGTAAGCATTCAGGCCGCTTTGCAGATAGCTGCGCATGTCGGGAATTGCCATGTCGAAGGCAAACCAGTTGTCATGGCCGTGCTGCGCAAACGTGGCCTTGAGCGCCTGGGCCAGACCATCGGCCTTGATATTGATCGCCAGCGGCAGGTTGCGACCGGCCATGATGTCCAGCAGCGCGTCGAGGGTCAGTTCCCGGCCGCGTGGCATGTCATGGGAAATCACCAGCTGGCCGGCGACATCGCGCACATCGGTCTCGGTGCCAAAACCCAGGTCGAACGAGCGATGAAAAGCCTCGGGCAAATTGCGCTCTGCCGCTTTGCGCCAATAACCGCGATGGCTGATGATCTGCATGTCAGCGTGCCGCTCGCGAAGTGGCCAGCCGACTGATCGGTAAAGACAGGAACACTTGCAGGTCCTCGGGAGTGCCCAGGCCGTGCATGGAATCGCCATAGGGTCCGATGTTGCAATGCGCGATACAGGCGCCCTGCGCGATCATTTCGTTGTAGACCGGCGCAACATAAAACTCGTTATTGACGCGCAGGTTCCTGGCGACCATCGACTCAATCGCGGCGAGCAGTTGACCGCCGCTGCGGAAGTTATAGATACCGACAGTGGCCTGATCTGAAATGACTTGCTTTTCAACCACCCGATCAAGCCGTTCGTCCTCATCGAAGCCCACGTACGACCATTTCGGGTCACAGCTTTGCATGGTCATGATCAGACCATCGTTAGAGGGGGCTCTCATCGCGTTTAAATAGCAATCGATAGGAATGCTCACATACTGATCACTGTTGGCAATCATCACCGGCTGGCTGGCATCGATCACGTGCCTGGCGGCATAGACGGTACAAGCAGCACCCTCGGTCAGGCCGTCGATCTCGACGATCTCGCAACCCGGCGCCCATTGCCGGAGCTTTTCTTCAAGCCCATACGCCGCCACATGGCTGGCCTGGCAGATGAAGATGAATTTGTGCGCACAGGCTGGCGTGAGGTTATCGATCACCACCTTGATCATCGGCACCCCGAACAACGGGATCAGTGGCTTTGGATCTGCATACCCGGCCAGCGCAAAACGACTGCCGGCACCTGCCATCGGAATAACGATTTGCAACATGGTTAAAACACCTCAGAAACGACCTTGGTCAATGACCCGCCCCTGGTCGAGGGTCAGGTAACGCTGGCAGAAATGCCGACCTTCTTCTCTTGAATGGGTCACCAGAATCAGTGCCATGCCTTCGTCCTGCATGTCGCGAATACGCTGGCTGCACTTGTGCTTGAAGGCTTCGTCACCAACGGCCAGGACTTCGTCGGCCAGCAGGATTTGCGGCTCGACGTGAACCGCGACCGAGAATCCCAGGCGCATGTACATGCCCGACGAATAGTGTTTTACCGGCTGGTCGATAAAGTGCCCCAGCCCGGAAAAGTCGACGATGTCATTGAAGCGCCCGCGTGTTTGCCGATTGCTCAGGCCAAACAGGCTGGCATTGAGGTAAATGTTTTCAGCACCGGTCAACTCGGGATGAAAGCCCACCCCCAGCTCGATCAGCGGCGCCACGCGGCCATGGGTCATGAGGGTTCCGCTGCTGGGCACGAGGATGCCGGACAGCACTTGCAGCAAGGTACTTTTGCCAGAACCGTTGTGCCCGATCAGCGCCAGCGATTCGCCCTTGCTCAGGGTCAGGGACACCTCGTTCAGCGCCGTAAAGGTTTCCGGTTGCTCGCGATGCCGCGCCTGAAAAAGCCCGAGAAAGCGTTGCTTCAAGCCGCCGCGGTTATGCCGCAGGGTGAAGTGTTTGGAGAGGTTACGCGCCTCGATGACCACGCCGCTCACAGGTATTCGACCCGGCGATCAACACCGCGGAAAACCCACAGCCCGGCCACCACAGATAACGCGCCCAGCCCCACGCACAGTAAAAGATCAGCGGTCGGTGGAATCACGCCCTCGTGAAGAATTGCCTTGAAACTGTTGAAATACGGCGCCACCGGATTGAACGCGACGACCCTGGCGATATCGCTGGGCAGTGAAGCCGTGACCCAGATAATCGGGGTCATCCAGAACATCAGCGGCACCAGTACATCGATCAGGTGCTTGACGTCGCGCACGGTGATTTGAATGACACTGATCACCAGCCCCGCGCCCATCAGCAGGGCCATGAACGACACCAGCACCAGCGGATAAAACAGCATGGCCCGGCTGACCACGCCGCCGAGCAAGGAAAACAGCGCCATATAGACCAGCATGACGCCACTCCAGAACACCACAATCGTCAACGCACCCGACAGCGGCAGCAAGATGCGCGGGAACCGTAGCTTGCGAATCAGATTGCCGTTCTGGGTCAGCCACTCGCCACTTTGCGAAAGCACCTGGGCCAGCAACATCCAGTGCACCAGCCCGGTCACCAGATGCAGCGCAAAGCGGTCCTGGCTGCTGGGCAAGATATAGGTGAACACCACGTAATACGTCAGCGTCACCGCCAGCGGATTACCCAGCGACCAGATAAAACCCAGGGTGGCGCCCATGTAGCGGACCTTGATGTCCTTGGCGACCAGATTGATGACCAGGTCTCGCCATCTGGCAATTCCCGGGGTATGCGATGACGACATAGTGATGCCCAGCCATTGAGACAAATGCGCGAAAAGTACGATGCCTATATAAGAACATCGTCGGGGCGGGCCACATGACCGGCGGGGCGGTAATGAGCGGCGCGTATGATCGGCATTTCATGCAGGGCCCTGCTATCAGACCTTTCCTTGTCACTTGTAGGAAAAGGCCACAGCAACAAAAAAAGGGGGAGAGATCATCGCTGATCGCTCCCCCGTACCGCTAAAAACGGTAGCGGCTTTTATCGACACAAACGCCGTGTGATCAAGACGCATTGATCCAGATAGTCTTGATCTCGGTGTACTGATCATGCGCCCAGATGGACTTGTCACGGCCGCCAAACCCCGACTCTCCGTAGCCTCCGAACGGCGTCGAAGCATCGCCTTCGCCGAAGCAGTTCACGGTCACGATACCGGCACGAATCTCACGCGACAGACGCAGCGCGTTGCGCAGGTTGCTGGTATAGGCAGAAGCTGCCAGGCCATACACGGTGTCGTTGGCCAGCGCGATGGCCTCATCGATGGTCGTGAAGGTGGTCACGCTCAGCACCGGGCCGAAGATCTCTTCGACAAACAGGCGGCTTCCCGGCTTCACGTCGTCGACGATGGTTGGCTCGATGAACACGCCATCGCGGGTGTTGCCGCCCTCGACGACATTGAGCTGCTGCTCGACCGCGTGCTCCAGGTACGAACGGACCTTCTCGAAATGCGCCTTGCTGACCATCGCGCCCAAACGGTTGGCCGGGTCCAGTGGATCGCCCAGTTGCCAGTCACGTACATGCACCTTGATGCGTGCCAGCAGCGCGTCTTTGACGTCGGCATGCACGATCAGCCGCGAAGACGCCGAGCAGTTTTCGCCCATGTTCCAGAACGCGCCGGCGACCAGATACTGGGCCACTTCGTCGATGTCCTCGACGTCGTTCATGACCACCGCCGGGTTCTTGCCGCCCAGCTCCAGCACGATGCGCTTGAGGTTGGACTCGGCCGCGTACTTGAGAAACAGACGCCCGGTGTCGGTGGAGCCGGTGAAGCTCACACCCGACACGTCCGGGTGACGGCCGATTGGCTCGCCCACTTCACGACCACCGCCGGTCACGATGTTGAACACACCGGCCGGAACACCGGCCTGAAAGGCCAGCTCAGCAACACGCAGCGCGGTCAGGGTGGTTTCCTTGGCCGGTTTGACCACGATCGAGCAACCGGCGGCCAGCGACGGGCCGATTTTCCAGGCCAGCATCAGCAGCGGGAAGTTCCACGGCAGCACCAGGCCCACCACGCCAATGGCTTCACGCACCACCAGGCTTACCGCAGCGGAACCGGTCGGTGCGGTGGCGTCGTAGATCTTGTCGATCAGCTCGGCGTGCCAGCGCAGGGTGTGGATGGTTTCTGGCACATCGACGTTCTGGCACTCCTGGATCGGCTTGCCGCTGTCCAGGCTTTCCAGCACCGCCAGCTCGTGGGCGTTGTCTTCCAGCAGTTGGGCGAAGGCCAGCAGGATGTGCTTGCGCTGGCCAGGAGACAACTTGCTCCAGCGGCCATCTTCAAAGGCCCGCTTGGCCGCCGCGACGGCAACATCCACGTCTTCGCTGGCGCCAGCAGCCACATTGGCCAGCAACTCGCCGGTGGCCGGGTTGGTGGTGGCAAACGTCTTGCCCGACAGTGCATCGCGGAACTCGCCGTCGATGAACGACTGGGTCGGAAATTTCAGATTGGCCGCAATCGCAGCGTACTGTTCTTTGCTCAGTAATTCAGCCATGTCATGCCGCTCCAGTGATCCGGGCAACGTTGCGTTTCAGCGTTGTCACCACGTCTTTGAGGGTTTGCTTTTCTTCGTCGGTCAGGCCTTGCAGCGGTGCACGCACGCCACCGGTCGACAGGCCATTCAGCTCGCTGCCGTACTTGATGGTCTGGACGAACTTGCCGGTTTCGAGGAAGTCCATCAGCGGCATCAGCTCAGCCATGATCCGGCGGGCCTTGGCGAAGTCTTTTTCGATCACGGCGGCTTCGTACAGCGCTACGTGCTCGCGCGGGATGAAGTTGGAGCCGGCACACACCCAGCTCTGCGCGCCCCAGGCGAAAAACTCCAGCGCCTGATCGTCCCAGCCACAAGACAGCGCGATGTGCGGGTATTTAACGGCGGTGCGGTGCAGGCGGTTCATGTCGCCCGAGCTTTCTTTGATCGCAACGATATTTTTCACATCAGCCACGGCATCGAAGAACTCGTCGCCCATGGCCACGCTCATGCGGCCCGGATAGTTGTAAAGCATGATCGGCAGGCCGGCAGCGCGGTCCACGGCTTTGACGTGAATGGCGATTTCCTGCTGGGTCGGCAGCGCGTAAGGCGGGGTGCCGACCAGCAGCGCGTCAGCCTTGATCGACTTGGCGTGCTCGGCAAATGCCACGGAATCTTCGGTACGAATGGCGCCGGTGCCGACGATCAGCGGCAAACGGCCGTTGATCACGTCCCTGGCCTGGGCGGCCAGGTCGAAACGCTCTTGAGCGGTGTGCGCGTAGTACTCGCCGGTGGAACCGCCGATGATGATGCCGTGCACCTTCTGCTCGATCAGGTATTCCAGTACCTGAGCGAAGGCTGGGGCGTCGATCGAGCCGTCGGCCTTGAGAGGGGTGATGGCCGGGGTGTAGATGCCTTCGAATTTCACGGGGTGACCTCCAGTAGAACAGCAGCGCAGTGGATGTTATTCAGGCCAGCGAAGCGGCCTGTTGCAGATTCAGCGAACGGGTTTCCGGGGCCAGCGCTACCGAGAACAGCAGACCGATCAGGGTCACTGCAGCGGCGGCGTACATGGTCGTGCCGATCCCGAAGCTGTCCAGCGACATCGGCACCAGCCAGGTACCGACGGCCGCGCCGACCCGCGACAGCGAAGTTCCGACGCCGACCGCGCAGGCACGGATTTCAGTGGGGAACAGTTCATTCGGGTACACCAGTTGCAGCACTTGCGCGCCACCGATGAACAGCGCATAGGCACCGAACAGGGCCAGCACCAGAATTTCGGAGGCGTCATGAAAGGTCGCCAGGCCCAGCAGTGCCAGGCCCGAGAGCAGGAAGCTGTTGATCAGCATGCTGCGCCGCCCCAGGGTGTTGATCAGGTTGGTAGCAATGACGCAGCCGACCACGAACAGAAAGGTGATCGCTACCGAGCCAAACGACGCCCAGTCACCCTTGAGATTCAGCGCCGCCAGCACCTTGGGCGCAAAGGCGTACACGGCAAACACCGGGATCACCGAACAGCTCCAGAACATGGTCACGAACAACATGCGCTTGCCGTAGCCCGAATGCAGCAGGCTGAGCACCGAGCGCTTTTTCTCTTCCGGCTGCTCGGGCAGGTTTTTCAGCGAAAACTCCGGCCCGTAGACCTGCTTGATAACGCCGTCGGCCTCGGCTGTACGGCCTTTGCCGAGCAACCAGCGCGGCGACTCGGGCGTGCCCAGGCGGATCAGAAACAACACAGTGCCGATGATTGCTGCGCTGGCTAGCACCAGCCGCCAGGCCTCGTCACCGCCGTGGCGCAAAATGAAATCGCCCGACAGATAGGCCGTCGCGGCACCGGCAAACCACAGGATGGTCAGGGTTGCCAGGCGCGGGCCGCGGTATTTCCTGGGCAGAAACTCGACCAGCAACGAAGTCGCCACCGGGTACTCGATGCCGACCGCCACGCCGATCATGAAGCGCAGCAGAAACAGTACTTCGCCCGATTCGACCCAGAGTTGGGCAAGCGAACAGACGATGAACAGCGTCGGCCCGACAAAGAAGATGCGCTTGCGCCCGAACCGGTCGGTCAGCCAACCGCCAAAGAAACCACCGAAGAAAATACCAATCAAGGCCGAGGCCGCGATCATGCCTTGCCAGAAACTGCTCAGTCCCAGCGCGGCGGTCATTTGCACCATGCACACACCGATGATGCTCAACACATAGCCATCGACGAACGATCCGCCGCCGGAACGGACAGTCAACAGCTTGTGGAAGCGATTGAGCGGAACATCCTCGATCGAGGTAAAAGGAGTTGTCATTATTGTCTCCAGTCTTCAGAAATTCTGGCCAAGCGCTTAGCGTTCGCGTCCTGCCCGGCGCTGTCCCCACATCAGATTGGCGTTCACACCAATCGACAAAAATGGCTGCGGCGGGTTGGCGTTCGGGCCGGCCGAACCCAGCAAAAAGTCGCTCAACTCATCGCGCTGCCCTGCCAGCCAGTTGGCCAGCAACGTGCCGGTCACCGTGCCGCGGGTAATGCCCAGACCGTTGCAGCACAACGCGCCATAGACGTTGGGTGCCAACTCGCCAAAATACCCTTCATGGTTGCGCGACAAGGCCAGCGCACCGCCCCAGGTGTATTCGAAATCGACCTGCGGTAGCATCGGAAAGCGCGCGGCGAACGACGCCCGATGGTGATTCACGAAGCGCTCCAGGTATTTCTTGTGGCTGCGCCCGTCCGGGTTGAAACTGAAACTGTTACGGATCAACAAGCGGTTATCCGGCGTACGGCGCACCGTGGTGCCGAAGGTGTCGGCCGGAATCACGCCCCAGTACGGCTTGCCGCCCAGGCGCTGTTGTTCCTCGGCGGTCAACTGCCGGGTAATGCTGGCGTAGGTAAACACCGGCAGCATGCGGCCCTTGAGAAAACCGAAACTCATGCCGAACGCGTTATTGGTCAGCACCAGCTTGTCGGCGGTGAGGGTGCCGTTGGCGTGGCCCAGCACGATCTTGTCGCCGTACTCGACGCTGGTAATCGCGGTGTGTTCGTACAGCGTGACGTTGGCCGGCAAGGTGTCGGCCAGGCCCTTGACCAGCGCCGAAGGCTGAACCAGCACGGTGCCCGGCGTGAACAGTGCCTTGCGGTAGAAAGGCGTGCCGATGTGTTCAGGAAGCTCGGCGGCTTCGATCACCTGATAAGACTGGCCCAGCTTGTCCAGCCCGCGACGGTAGGCATCCAGCACCGCAATGCCGCGATCTTCGATGGCTGCCTGATACTTGCCGCACGCCTTCATCTGGCAATCGATGCCATGGCGCTCCACCACCTCACGCAGCAACGACTGGCCAGTGAGATTGAGCTTCATGTTGATGTTGGCGGTGGCCAGGTCGCCGATGTAGTCATCGGCACCGATATCGTGCGGCAGGTCGATGGCAAAGCCTGCGTTGCGCCCGGAGGTGCCAAAGCCGACTTCCTGCGCTTCGACCAGCACGATCTCGTCATCAGGGAAATTCAGCGCCAGTTGCCGGGCCGCTGCCAGGCCGGTGAAACCGGCACCGACCACCACCCAGCGAGCGCTGCTCTTGCCGTAATGGGCCGGCTTGGGCGAGCGGGCCCGACTGAGGTGATACCAGCCACAGGAAGCATCGTCGGCGGGCAGATGGATTATTTTTGTCATTTCAGGGACCTGCCTTTCGATCAAAAGGCTTAGCGAGGCTATGTCTACAATTTGTATAACGACTATAAAATCGTGTTAGACAATGTGTCTACAGATTTTTCAGAGGGTGTCGTTCTCAGACATGCAGGCGCTGTTTCATACCTGGGCAGGACCGGCTTTAGCCGGCAAGCATGCGGTGCCAAGTGCGGGATTTATGAATTAGCGCCGGGCTGTGCCAAGCACCTTTTCAAAGCGCTCATCACCGGCCTTGAGCAGCCCGGCCTGAACCAGCAGCGGCGTCAGTGGCGCGTTGGGCAAGACCTGCCCGCTCAGTTGAACCTGGCCCGTGCGCGCATCGAACCGCGCCTCCAGCCGGTGTTCACCGATGCGTTGCACATCGGCCAGCCCTTGCAGGCCCTGCTGACAATCAAGGCTCAGGCGCGCCTCGCCCAGCACCAGAGTCCAGGGCGTCAACAGGCCGATATCGCGCCCGTGCAGTTCGCCTCTGGCGCGCAGACAACGGCTGCCCTGCCCGGCGATCTGCAACCGGCCTTGCCAGTGCCCGTCGATCAGGTAACGGCCGTTCACAGCGGTTGCCGCATCGCCCGGCGCCAGTTGCGCCTGCCAGTTCCACGGCCAGCCGCTGGCGCTCAGCGTCCATTGCTGTTGCGCAAAACCTGCGTCAACCTGCGCCCGCCATGGGCGCAATTGCCAGGACAGTGGCCCCAGCGCGCCGGCCCGCTGCACGCGACCATTCCACAGCGAACCGCTGACCTCTTCGGGCTGCCAGCCGGCTGGCCAGTCGATCAGGCGCAAGGCCCAGGCTGCCGGCAGGTTGAGCAACAGGGTCAGCGCAAAGACCAGCGCCCCGGCCAGCCACAGGCGCCGACTCAAGGCTGGCCCCCGGCGCGGCTGACATCCAGATTGAACACCAGCCGCACACCGCTGCGCTCAAGGCTCCAGCGCAACGGCCGCGCCCCTTGCTCCTGAATACTGCGCATCAGTTGTACCAGTTGTTCGGCCTGGGCCACCTCCCCGCGCAATTGCCAGACATCACCACGCGGCTCGACGCCGGTCAGGGTCACGCCACGGGCGCTGGCCAGGGCTTGCCAGCGTTCGTTATCGAACTCACTGGCCGGCTTGATCGCCTGGGCTTGTGCCGCCAGAGACTGCCATTGGCGCAGGCTTTTGCCGTAGTCGATCAGCGGCCGGCCGATCAGCACCAGAATCAGGGTCAGCACCACCACCCAGCCGCCCAGCAGCAGATAGCGGCGCGAAGGTGGCAGGCCCGCATAGGCGTGAGAAAAACGTAGCATCAACGCATTCATGGCTGGGCCCCCAGATCGAATCGCACGGTGAGTTGCGCGCCGTTTTCGCTCGGCTCGGCGCTGGCGGTGGCACCTGCGGCTTGTGCCAGACCTTGCCAGTGCCCTTCAGGCGGTGGCGTCACGGGGCGGCCAACCTGTCCACCCAGCACCAGCCGCCAGGTGCGGCCATCGAAATAGCTGCCGGCCACGCCCCAGTCCTGCTGCGCCGCCAGCCAGCGGTCCATGCCCTGCTCCAGCACCACCAGTTGCTCCTGACGCACGCGCCAGTCGGCCTGCTCACCCTGCACCTGCGCCAGGCGGCGCGTGGCCTGCTGAACCGTCGACACAGGGCCGGTCAGCGCCTGAACCTGAGCTTTCCACACCGGCACCTGGCTGACGAACTGCACCAGCGCAATCGTCGCCCAGCACACGCCCAATAGCGCGGCACCTGCCGCCAGCCGACGCTGCAAGGGCGTGAACAGGCCACCCGGGCGAACCCGTTTACGGCGTGTTTCAAGCAGGCTGGGCAAATGCTCCAGCGCCGCCCAACGCTCGGGCCACGGGCCGCTCGTGGGCTCACCGGTTGCACGCCAGTCCTCAGGCAGCTCGCCCAGCGCCGCCGGCCATACCAGCCATTGCTGGCGTCCGTCGGCCTCGCCACGCACACGTCGCTGTTCTTCTGCCGTGTCCCAGCCCAGCACCTCACCCGCTTCGGCCTGCGCCATCAGTTGCATTTGCGACCAGATCACATCGGGCTGCACACCGAGCGCATGCGCATCGGCCAGCCAGCCCTCGGCTCTGGCGCGCTCGACCACCAGCAGTTGCAGATGGCCCGCCATGCGCGACAGGCAATGCACCTGAACCTGCTCTAGCGGCTGTTGCAATTGATCTTCCAGCAACAATGGCCATTCGTGACGCTTGAGGCCGGGCGGTGCGGCCACCAGAAAATGACTGCATTGCGATGCCGGCATCACCAGCGCCAGCCGATCACTGTGTATGGAGTCTGCCGGTGGCGGCCAGTCGCCCTGCGCATCGCCGGGCAAACGCCGCCATGTCCAGGGCTGATCGGGATCAACGCCCGGCAGCACCAGCAGCCAGTGGCGGGTATCACGCTTGCGCAGCGACCAGCGCTCAGACATCAAAGCCCCCACGCTCATGGCCGGGTATCGGGCAGGTTGAAAGTGCACACATAAGGGGCTCCGTGATACGCGAATTCCAGCCGCACCCCAAGGGTCGGCAAGCTGGCAACGGTGGAGGGAAACGCCAGCCAGCGATTGCCCTGATAAAAACTCAATTGCACCTGGCTCACCTCGTCGAGTTGCTCGCGGCGTTGCCAGTGCGGCATGCCGACCGCATTTAAATCAGCCGACGTCGCCAGGCTCAAGCGCCGCTCACGGGCCTCGAATAGCAAACGTTGACGCTCCAGCCGCGAGGGGCTGCCGGCCTCGGGCCAGGCCGTCAGCGCGACCCAGTCCAGCTGGCTGAGCGAGGGTTGCCAGTCCAGCCACCGGAGCGACAGCGGCAAACGCTGCTCATGTACCTGGCGCAACACCAAGCTGTCGAAACGCCGCTCCAGCGCCAGGCAGAACTCCAGCACAGGCGGCTCTTTATCCTGATCGTCGAGGCGTTCACGCACATTGACCCAACCGTTGACCAGTGCCGCCAGCAACACGCCAAGCACGGCGGTCAGGGCCAGCGCCACCAACAACTCGATCAGGGTCAGGCCACGCTGACGGGCAGTCATTGCGGACGCACCAGAAACACCGTGAAGTGCCCCAGCGGCTCACGCTCGTCACGGGCGGCAAACAACGCCAGCTCGCCACGTCGCAGGTTCTTCACCCCGCGGGTCATCGCCAGGTCCATTCGCCAATGGCAAGTGTTGTGCCCCTGCCGCAACTCGCCCCGCACCTGCTTGCCCGGCGGCCAGTACTGCTCGACAGCAAAACGCGCCTCCAGCTCTCGGGCACACAGACTGCCAAGCCGATGCTGCTGCACCGCCTGATGCACCGCGATGCGCTGGCGCAGCAACTGGCTGACCATCACCGTCATCATCGCGGCGATGCCCAGCGCCACCATGACCTCCAGCAGAGTGAAACCGCGTTGCCGGTTCATGCGCATTTACGGCACATCGCGACGCACCAAGCGGTTATCGCTCAACCACTGCCAACGCTGGTGCCCTTCGGCCCATTGCCATTCCAGATTCACTGCGTTCGCCACACCGCTGGGGGTAAAGATCACCTGCGGCGTGCGCGAGGCCGGCCAGTTGGCCGTCACCTGCGCGGGCCACGGCTCGGCGCGCCAGGGCTCGGCCACCCACTGTTGTTGCTCGAAGCGCACGAACTCCGGCTGCTTGCCGGTCCAGCGCAACCCCAGCAATTGCCCGCTGTGCCGGGCCTGCGCGGCGTGCTGTTGTGCGCGTGCGGCCAGTTGTTCCAGCGCCTGCACCGCCGGCGTCTGCCCGCCGTTCAGCCAGGCCACGCTCAGGCCGCTGAACAGGCCGATGATGAGCATCACCACCAGCAATTCGAGCAGCGAAAAGCCCCGCGCGCGCTTCACCGTCAGAGGCTCCAGTTACCAATGTCGCTGTCGGTGCCTTCGCCGCCGTCGACGCCATCGGCGCCCAGCGAATAGATATCGATGCGCCCGTGCTCACCCGGCGCGCGGTAGCGGTACGCGTTGCCCCACGGATCATCCGGCAGCCGGCGAATGTAGCCATCGGCGCGCCAGGCACGGGCCAGCGGTTCGGCGCTCGGCGCCTTGACCAGCGCGCCCAGCCCTTGCTCGGACGTCGGGTAGCGCAGGTTGTCGAGGCGGTACATGTCCAGCGCCTGTTCCAGGGTCGACAGGTCGGCCAGCACCTTCTGGCGCATGGCCTTGTCCTGATTGCCGAGCACGCTGGGCGCGACCACGGCGATCAACAGGCCAATGATGAAAATCACCACCATGATTTCCATCAGGGTGAAACCGCGCTGGTTGCGCAAACGAGGCATAGATCGCTTCTCCATATCAGAAAGACAGACCCTGGTTGAGCTGCATGATCGGCAGCAGCACCGCGAGCACAATGAACAACACCACCGCGCCCATCACCAGAATCATCAGGGGTTCGAACAAGGCCATCAGCGTGTCCACCTGACGGGTGAAACCGCGCTCCTGGTTATCGGCGACCCGCTCAAGCATGTCGGGCAAGGTGCCGCTGGCCTCGCCGCTGGCCACCATGTTGAGCAGCAGCGGCGGGAAATGCCCGGCGCCGCTCAAGGCGCGGTGCAGGCTGACGCCGCCCTCGACCTGCTCGCGCACGGTTTGCAGGGCGCGATGCACCTCGCGGTTGCCGACCGTGGCGGTGGCCACCTGCAAGGCTTCCAGCAACGGCACGCCGCTGCCGGCCAGAATCGCCAGGCTGCGCGCCAGCCGCGCACTTTCGAGCACGCTCAGCAGCGCGCCGACTTTCGGCCAGCCCAGCAGCGCCCGGTCACGCCGCAGTCGCCAATGCGCCTTGCGCAGCAGGGCGCCGGCACCGAGGCTGGCCAGCACCAGCAGGCCCAACAGCCAGGGCCCGATCAACAACAATCCGTCACTCAGGCCAATCAGTACCCGCGTCACCAGCGGCAAGGTCTGCCCGCTGTGGCTGAACTGCTCGGTGAGTTTGGGCACCACAAAGGTCATCAAACCGATGACCACCGCCAGCGACACCAGCATCAATACCGCCGGGTAAATCATCGCGGTGCGCGCCTTGTGCCGCTGGCGCTGTACTTGCTCAAGATGGTCGGCCAGCCGCTCCAGCACCGGCGCCAGCTTGCCGGAACGCTCGCCGGCTTCGACCAGCGCGCAGTACAAATCATCGAACAGCCCGCCCTGACGACGCAGGCTCTGCGCCAGGCTATGGCCTTCACCTAGGGCGCCGCGCACCGCCACCAACAGATTGCGAATCGCCGGCTGCGCCAGCTGCCGCTCCAGCGTCGCCAGGGCATCGACCAGCGGAATGCCGGCGCTGGACAGCGTTGCCAGTTGCCGGGTCAGTTCACATAACTGGGCGTGATTCAGGCGCTGGCTGCGCGGCATGCGCGTGGCGCGGTCTTGCACCTGCAAGCTGCGGGCGAACAGCCCTTGCTCGCGCAGCAGTTGTCGCGCATGCCGTTCGTTCTCGGCTTGCAGGCTGGCCTTGCGGGTGCGCCCGGCCTGATCCAGGGCCTGATACACATAGGTCGGCATCGATCAGCCCCGCACCGCACGCAGCACTTCAGCCAGGCTGGTCTCGCCACGGCGCAGGCACTCGCAGGCCATGTCGGCCAGGCTCTGGCGCTTGTCCTTGAGGTAGTCGTGCATCGCCACTTCGCTGGCGCCGTCGTACAGCAGGCGGATCAGCCCGTCGTCCAGTTCGATAAATTCATACAGGCCGATACGCCCTTCGTAACCGCTGCCCTGGCAACGCTCGCAGCCTTGTGCATGAAAGCTTTCGCTCAGTTCACCCAACTCCGGCCACAGCGCCCGCTCGGCGGGCTGCAACGGTTGCGGTTTAGCGCACGAACACAAGCGCCGCACCAGCCGCTGGGCCAGCACGCCCTTGAGGCTGGAGGCAATCAGAAACGGCTCGACGCCCATGTCGCGCAGGCGCGTCACCGCACCGACGGCGCTGTTGGTGTGCAGCGTCGAGAGCACCAGGTGTCCAGTCAGGCTGGCCTGCACGGCGATCTGCGCGGTCTCGCGGTCACGGATTTCGCCGAGCATGATCACGTCCGGGTCCTGGCGCAAAATCGCCCGCAAGCCGCTGGCAAACGTCAGTCCCGCCTTGGGATTGATTGCAGTCTGGCCGATGCCGGTAATCGCGTATTCCACCGGGTCTTCGACGGTGAGGATGTTGCACGAGCCATCGTTGAGGCTGTTAAGGCTAGCGTACAGCGTGGTGGTCTTGCCGGAACCGGTCGGCCCGGTGCTCAGCACGATACCGTTGGGCCGCGCCAGGCAGGCCCGCAAACCGCGCTGCACCGCGTCGGGCATGCCGAGGTTGGCCAGGTTCAGCAGGCTGGCCTGTTTGTCGAGCACGCGCATCACCACCCGCTCGCCATGAATACCCGGCAGGGTCGACACGCGAATGTCCACTTCACGCCCGGCAGCGCGCAGGGTAATCCGGCCGTCCTGCGGCTGGCGCTTTTCGGCGATGTCGAGGCGCGCCATGACTTTGATCCGCGACACCAGCATCGCCGACAGCGCACGCGGCGGGCGCAGCACTTCGCGCAAATGACCATCGACGCGCAGGCGGATCACCAGGCTGGCCTCGAAGGTTTCAACATGAATGTCCGAGGCCTGCAAACGCAGCGCCTCGCCGAACAGGCCGTTGATCAAGCGGATCACCGGCGCGTCGTTGTCGTTTTCCAGCAGGTCTTCGATCTTCGGCAGTTCGCTCATCAGGCTGTCGAGATCGACCCGTTCACCAATGCCTTCGATCAATGCGGCGGTGGCCGACTCGCCGGCCTGATACAGAACACCCAGGCGGCTGTCGTAATCGGCGGCACTCAAATGCTCGACCGTCAGCGGCCGGCCATGCACGCGCAGCACCTCCTGCACCAGATCGGTGTCAGCGCCAGTGCGCAGCCACAGCTGCCAGCCGTGCTCGGCCGGCACCCGCGCCACGCCGGCCTGGCGGGCCAGGCGATAGGGCAGCAAACCACTCACCATACCGCCTGACCCAGCCGCTCGCGGCTGGAAGGGAACAGTTGCAGCAGGGTTTCACCGGCGTTCTGCTCCGGCAATGCCAGATTAGTGCTGGTCTTGAGGTTGCGGTATTTCTCGCTGCTCAACTGTGCCAGGGTCTGGTCGTCACGCACGATGCGCGGACGGATAAACACCATCAGGTTCTGTTTGACCCGTTGCGAGGCGTTGGAGCGAAACAGTCGGCCGACACCGGGAATGTCGCCCAGAAACGGCACGCGCTGGTCGCTGTCGGTGCTCTCGTCGCCGATCAGGCCGCCGAGGACCACCAGGCCGTTGTCGGCGACCATGACCTTGGTCTTGATCTCGCGCTTGTTGGTGATCACGTCGCTGGCCGAGGCGCTGTCGGCAATCGAGGAAACTTCCTGGACGATGTCCATGCGCACGGTGTTGTCGATATTGATCTGCGGCTTGATGCGCAGCTTCACCCCGACTTCCTTGCGCTCGATGGTCTGGTACGGGTTGGCGTTGTTCTGGGTTACGGAACCGGTCACGAACGGCACTTCCTGGCCGACCAGAATCGACGCCTCGGCGTTGTCCAGGGTCAGCAGGGTCGGGGTCGACAGCAGGTTGAAGCCGCTCTGGCCCTTGAGCGCATTGATCAGTGCGAGAAAATTCAGGCCGCCGCCACTGAGGTTGCCGATCCCGGCGGTGGCGCCCTGTACGCCTGACAGCAGTTCGGCCAGCGCGCCGGTATCGCTGTTTTGCGCCAGTGCTCCGACCGCCGCGACACTCGGCGCATTGCTGCCGGGAAAGTTGAAAGCGCCGCCACCAAGGCTGTCGTGCTGAAACAGCCACTGCACGCCCAGCTCTTGCACACGGGTGTCGGACACTTCGGCAATGATCGCCTCGACCACCACCTGCGCACGGCGAATGTCCAGTTGCTCGACGATGCTGCGGTAGGCGGCCAGCTCGCTGTCGGGGCCGACCATCACCACCGCATTGGTGCCTTCTTCATATTCCATGCGCACGCCGCTGGTGCTGACCATCACCGGTTTCTCGCCCTCTGCGGCGGTGCCCGGTGGCGTGGCGGCCTGTTCCTGACCCAGGCCGCGCAGCACCTTGACCACCTCGGCGGCATTGGCATGGCGCAAATAAATCACCACGGTGTTGCTGCTGTGCAGCGCATCGCGTGGTTTATCCAGTTGGCTGAGCAAGGCGCGCACACGCTGACGGCTGTCGGTGCTGCCGCGCACCAGCAAGGCGTTGCTGCGCGGGTCGGCAACCACCTGCGCACTGTCGGCGCCCTGCTCGCGGGCCAGCAGGCGGGTCATCAATAACGCCGTGTCGTTGGCGCTGGCGTTCTTCAGCGGCATGACTTCCAGCGGCTCCTGGCTGACCTGATCGAGCTGCCCGAGCAGTTTGTCGATGCGGTCGAGGTTGCTGCGCCAGTCGGTGATCACCAGCAGATTGGCCGACGGGTACGGCGTGATCACGCCGACGCGCGGGTCGATGAGCGGCTTGAGGATATTGAGCATCTGTTCGCTGGCGGCATTGCGCACGTTGAACACGCGGGTGGCCATGCCGTCATTGGTCTGCCCGGCTTTCGATTGCGCACTGCTGCGGCCTGATTCCACCGGCACCGGCTCCAGCCGCGCCGCTTCATCGGGGACGATCTTCACGCTGCCGTTGGGCAGGTCTACCGCGGCAAAACCCTGAGCACGCAACTGCGACAGAAAGATCGCGTAGATCTCGTCGCTGCCGAGCATCTCGATGCTGCGCACCGTGACCTTGCCCTTGACCCGAGGATCAATGATGAAGGTGGTGTTGGTGATGCGTGACACGCTGTCGATGAACTCGGACAGTTCGGTATCAACGAAATTGACCTCGTACACCGGGTCTTCTTCGGCGTACACGCCACCCAGGTTCATGGCACACAGCACCAATACGAGACGCAATGCTTGCTTGCAGCGATGGTTGATCATGCTTATCCCTGTTGCCGGATGCCGAAGGGTGGACGTTGTGCCGGCCACGGCAGACGCTCGCGCTGGCCGTGGTTGTCGAAGATCAGGCCGCGCTCGTCGATGTCCTGCAACACGATGCCGGGCGCCAGGCGCTGGCCGCGGCTCAAGGTGCGCTGGCGTTGCTCATAGCGCAGCACCACCACCGTGGCCGCCAGGTCGCGGGCCTTGAGGCTGCCGATGTATTCGATGGGCAGGCGGGTCAGCGGCAACTCGCCGGTATTCACCGCCTCCCGGTGCCAGTGCGCGCCGAGCAATTGCGGCAGCGGCGCCAGTGCAGCCGGCGCAACAGCCGCAGGCGTACGGCCATGCCAGAGCTGCACCACGCATTGCGCCGCCAGCCAGCCGCACAGGGCGACCAGCAGCAGATGGCTCAATCCGGTGAGCCCGGCCAAACGGTTCAACTGACCAGCTCACGCGGGTGCCAGCCGGGATGGCCCTGCACATAGCGCATCTGCGGCAGCGGCAGGTTCGCCAGTTGCCAGCCTTCAGGCTGTTCGCGCAGCCATTGCTCCAGGTGCTGCCACAGCGGCTGGCCGGCCTGCGCCTCGAAGCCCAGACCGAAGGTGCGGCATTGCCCGGCCGGCTCGCCCACGCCACTGGTGCGCTTGCCGCTGGCGCTGTAGGTCACCTGCCAGTTGTGACCGAACCAGCGTGGCAAATCCTGGCTGTTGTCCAGCAGCAACGGCTCGCCGAACAACTGCTCAGCGGCGTTTTCCAGCACGTTGGGCACTTGCCTGGCCGCGACATCGACCACCGGCGCCGGGTAGCTGCCGGTCAGGCTGAGCAAGTGCTCACGGGTAATCGTCTGCCCGCGCTCCAGCGGAAAGTCATAACGCAGGCCCGGCAGCAGCACTGCGCTGTCTGGCTGTACAGCGAGCGCCTGATGCACCAGGCGGTCCCAGCTGGCACCGCGCACATCACGGCGCCAGAGGTTTTCCGGCGCCCGCGCCAGTGGCTGGTCGAGCCAGCCGGCATGCGCAGCGCGTTGCTGCTGGGCGATCTGACGAATGCGCTGCGCTTCGGCCTGTTCGTCAGCGCTCAATGCACTGGCCAGCGCCGGTTGAAACTGCGCGGCAAACTGCCAATGGCCGGCCACCGCCTGGCAACGAATCCGAAACGCACCGCTGGCCCGCACACCGCCCAGTACCACCGGTACCCGTTTGCCCGAGGCCTGCAAGGCTTCGATCGGCTGCGGCCAGAAATCCTGGCCACGAGCGCTGAGCACGATGTCGATCTGACTGACCCGTTCGGCCAGCCAGAGGCTGGGGCCGGTGCCGACATCGGCCAGGGCAATCACCAGATCGGCCTCGTTGCGCGCCTGTTCGAAGGCCGGTTGCAGACTGTCGAGCCATTGTTTGAGAGAAGCTTTCTGATCGCGGGCATAAGGGTCGGTAACGCCGACCACCGCGATGCGCACGCCACCACGTTTGAAAAAGGTCACGGCCTGAGTGCCGAGGCGCTGAGCCAGTTCACTGCCAAGGCCGGCGCCCAGCACCGGGTGCTGAAACTGGCGGTAAAGGCCGGTGCACGCTTGCGGCCAGAGCAGGCGTTCGTCGCTGCTGACCCGCACTTCGGTACCCAGCAGTGCACTGCCCTGCACGCCCGACAAGCCCTGGCTCAGATACGCCAGGCCGCTGCCGTTCCAGCACTGGCCGTTCTCCAGGGTCAGGCTGTTGCCCTCACCGGCTTCAAGGCGCATGCGTCGCAACAAGGCGCCCAGCACCGGGTAGCCGCCGGTTTGCAGCGGGCCGGTCAGGCTGGCGTCGAGAAACGGGTCGAGGGTGCGATTGCCGGGGTTGGCGGCGCGAGCGTCGGCGCCACTGATCCACGGCGCCTGGCCGATGCGCGTGGCCGGTCCCAGACGGGTGGCCGGCACCACGGGCTTGCCCGGCTGGCGTGCGTCGAGGGTATCGGCGACATACAACAGATCGACCTGAGCGCCGCTGCCCGAGAGCGCCGCGCTGCCCGAAGGTCCGGCCAGCGTCGAGCAGGCCGACAGCCACGGCGCCATCGCGCCGACCGTCATCCACCCCAATACATCGCGTCGCACCATCGAAACCATTGTTTACGCACCCAGGGACTGTGATCAGTACAGGGGCGGCATATTGGCGATGGCAAATGACAGTTTGATGGCAGTTTTGCAACCCAACCGCCATGCACAAGCACCTGCCGGAGTAAATGCGCAAAGAGGTATCGCCACTGAAACAAATTGAAACAAACACCGTTCGTCCGATGACACAACTTAACCAAACTGCCAAGAAACCATCACACTTGGCTCTTAGAGTTCGCGGCTCCTTACTTATTCCTGTTTTCATAAAAAGGACCTGATGAATGAGTCGTGACACCGGCGATAACCTGAACCGCAACCTGAGCGTCAACGAACCGATGGAATCGGTCATCGACACCTTCCTGAGCCGTCGCAGTGTGGTGCGCGGTGGCCTGGGTGCCGCGATCGCGCTGATTGCCGGTACCGGCCTGACCGGCTGCTTCGACAGCGGTGGTGGCTCCGATGACGACGAGCCGGCCACCCCGACGCCAACCCCTGAAGTGCCGAAACTCAAACTGGGCTTCAACTCGATTCCGGGTTCGCGTACCGATGCCTGCGTCGTGGCAGCCGGTTATGTCGCCCACGTACTGGCCCCATGGGGCACGCCGTTCAACACCAACGCCAGCGCCTGGAAAAGCGACGGCACCAACAGCTCCAAAGACCAGGCCAACGCGGCTGGCATGCACCACGACGGCATTCATTACTTCCCCATCAATGGCAGCTCGACCGAAGGCATCATCGCCCTCAACTACGAGTACATCGATGCCAAGGCCCTGCACCCCAATGGCCCGACCACCGTCAGCGGCAAACGCCCGGTCGAAGAAGTACGCAAGGAAATCAACGCCCACGGTGCCGGCGTATTCCGTGTACGCAAGGTCGGCAGCCGCTGGCAGATCGTCGACAACGACCCGCTCAACCGCCGCCTGACCACCGACTCGGTGATGAACATCGCAGGTCCCCTCAAGGGCACCGACCACGTCAAGACCAAGTTCTCGCCGGACGGCACCCGCACTCGCGGCACCAACAACAACTGCGGCAACGGCTACACGCCATGGGGCACTTACCTGACCTGTGAAGAAAACTGGCCAGGCATCTTCGTCAACAAGGGCACCGTGCCGGCTGACCAGAAGCGCATCGGCGTGGCCACCGGCAGCACCAACTACAGCTGGGAAACCGCCGCTGGCGACAGCAGCGAGGTCAACGACGAGTTCGGCCGTTTCAACATCACCCCGCGCGGCGCCAGCGCCACCGACGACTATCGCAACGAAGCCAGCACCTATGGCTACATCGTCGAAATCGACCCGTACAGCGCCACCACCACCGCCACCAAGCGCACGGCCCTGGGTCGTTTCCGCCACGAAGGTTGCTGGCCAGGCCTGCTGACCGAAGGCAAGCCGGTAGTGTTCTACATGGGCGACGACTCGCAGAACGAATACCTCTACAAGTTCGTCTCTACCGCACTGTGGACCGCTGCCGACGCCAACCCGAGCGACCGTCTGGCCACCGGCGCCAAGTACATGGACAGCGGCAAGCTGTACGTGGCCCGCTTCAATGCCGACGGCACCGGCACCTGGTTGCTGCTGGAAGCCGCCACCGCGACCACCGACGGCAGCACCCTGGGCGCCAAGTTCACCGACCTGCCGGGCATCATCCTCAACACCCGTGGCGCGGCCGATGCCGTTGGCGCAACGCCGATGGACCGCCCGGAATGGACAGCGGTCAACCCGGTCAATGGCGACGTGTACCTGACGCTGACCAACAACACCAGCCGCACCGTGGCCAACGCGGCCAACCCGCGCGTCAACAACAAGCACGGCCACGTCATTCGCTGGCATGACGCCGACAACCAGACCTCGTTCACCTGGGACATCTTCGTCTTCGGTGCCAACGCGGCCGGTACCGCCGACCTCAACCGCTCCGGCCTGACCGAACTCAACCAGTTCGCCAGCCCGGACGGCATGACCTTCGACAGCCGTGGCATTTTGTGGATTCAGACCGACAACGGCGAGTCGACCCTCACCAGCTACACCAACGACCAGATGCTGGCCGTGATCCCGAGCAACATGGTCGACGCCGCCGGCAAGCAGGTTCCGGTCAACGCCAGCAACCAGGCCGACCTGCGCCGCTTCTTCGTCGGCCCCAACGACTGTGAAGTGACCGGCGTGACCTTCACCCCGGACAACAAGACCATGTTCATCAACATCCAGCACCCGGGTAACTGGCCATCGACCGACGTTGCCACCGACGTCACCGTCGGCACCGTACGGCCACGGGCATCCACCGTGGTGATTCAGCGTGCCGATGGTGGTGATCTGGGGGTTTAAGCCTCTTGTAGAACCCACACGTCTCTCGTAGGACCGGCTTTAGCCGGGAAACAGACGCCGCAATTTGCGTTGGTGCTTTCGCTGCTGAAGCAGCTCCTACGGGATGACCTCACGTCCAGGTCGTGCCCCACAGCGAGTAATCCTCCTCATGCTCGACCAGTAGATTTGCAGCGTTTCGACGATTTCTGTGAGCGCTTCGCGCTCAATCGCCAGCAGAGCTGCCTCCTACAAGTGCGTGTCGAAGCCTAACTGATCGGCATTAGTCCTACGGTCCTACGAGCACGGCCCGATCAATCCTGCAACCCCACCTCCCGCCCCCGCACCACCATCTGCTGCGCCGGCACTCGTGCATGCCATTTCACCACCCCGCGTGCCTGTACCCGGTACTGGCTGCGAAACGCCTGGCCGTCCAGTGTGGTTTCGATCTGCAGCAGAAAATGATCGCCATTGAGCAGCAACCCTTCGCTCAAACGGGCAAACGCTTCGTCGTCCATCGCGCCCATGGCGCTGCGCAGGTCGCTGGCGTCCTTGTAGCCGCCCGGCGGGCGGCCGGTGATCAGGCGGGTGAGTTGCGCGCGCGCAATCTCGCCCAGGTAAAGGGCGTCGAGCAGCGGCAGGTGATCCAGGTTCAGCGCATTGGCATTGAGCTGCCAGCCTTCGCTTTCCGGCAAGGCGCACAGTGATTGCCGCGCACGCGGCATGGCGTGCGGCAGCAGGTTGATTTCACTGACATCGACCATCGGCCGATGCCCCTCCAGCCCGTCGATCAGGCTGTCGACCAGGCGCTCGGCGGCCATGTCGTCGCCGAGCAAGTGCAGCAACTGCTGGCGCGCCCGCTCGGCGTGCGGGCCGACCAGGCTGTTGACGTTGAAACAGGTGTGCAAATCGACAATGCGAATGCTCGACTTTCCACCGGCAAAGTCATAGCTCAACGGCTGGCCGCGCAGGGCTTGCCAGAACATCGGGCTGGCGCGCCACAGCGGGTCTTGCAGCGCCTGTTCGGTAAACGCCAGCGCGGCTTTTTCCACCGCCCGCGCCTGAATACGCTGCTGCAGCAGACGCACACCCTCGACCTGCTGACGGCCCTGCGCCGTCAGCCAGGTCAGGCCGCCTGCGAGCATCGCCAGGGCCACCAGCACCATCAGCAACGCGGCGCCTTGTTGTTGACGTCGGCCCATGACCCCCACCTGTTTCTTACCCAAAGACCCACAGTCAACACCGGTAATGTTGCAGCCGGGTAACAGGCTCATGAAAACCACGCAAAAACGTCACAGGGTCGTCACATGTGCTCGGCAAGATGCGTGTTCGTTTTTCAAATCAATGACCTGGAGTGCTTTTTCATGGGTGGTATCGGAATCTGGCAACTGCTGATCGTGCTTGTCCTGGTGTTTCTGCTATTTGGCACCAAGCGCCTGCGCACGCTGGGCTCGGACCTGGGTGAAACCATCAAGGGCTTTCGCACCTCGATGGGCACCGACGAGCCTAAGGCCGACGATCATCTGGCGCACAAAACCAGCCTGAACGACGCCAGCCACACCGCCCAGCCACACACCGAAAGCAAGCACTGATGTTCGAGATCGGCTTTACCGAATTGCTGCTGGTCGGCACCGTGGCGTTGCTGGTACTGGGCCCGGAACGCCTGCCCAAGGCAGCCGCTACCGCCGGGCGCTGGATGGGCCAGACCAAGCGCGCGCTCAGCGGCATCAAGCAGCAGATGGAGCGCGAACTGGATGCCGAGCACCTGCGCAAAGAACTTGATCAGCAGCCGCTGCTGAAACTCGAGCAAGAGCTGCGCGCAGGCATCCAGCTCGACAAGCCCGTGAACACAGCCCCCGTCAGCACAGCATCGACCAGCCACGGACAAACTGCCCCATGAACGCCCTGGAACATCACGCGCCCATCGCCGTTGTCGGTCACCTGCGCCAATTGCGCAACCGCCTGCTGCGCTGCCTGCTGGCCATGGTCGTGCTGTTTGTCGGCCTGTTTCCGTTTGCCCAGCCGCTGTACACCGCGATCTCCGCACCGCTGCGCGCCTTTTTGCCAGCGGGCGCGAGCATGATCGCCACCAGCGTGACGTCACCGTTCATGGCCCCCATCAAACTGACGTTGATGCTGGCGCTGTTCGTGGCCATGCCGCTGATTCTGCATCAGGTCTGGGGCATGGTCGCACCGGCGGTGTATCGCACTGAACGGCGCGTCGCCATCGCGCTACTGATCGCCAGCGTGACGCTGTTCTATGCCGGCATGGCCTTCGCGTTCTTTCTGGTGTTCCCGATGATGTTCGGCTTCTTCGCCAGCGTGACGCCCGAGGGCGTGGAGATGATGACCGACATTGCGCTGTACCTGGACTTCATCCTGGCGCTGTTTCTGGCGTTCGGCCTGGCCTTCCAGATTCCGGTGGCGACCTTTCTGGTGGTCTGGGCGGGCATGATCGATGTGCAAACCCTGAGCAAGAGCCGTTCGTATGTGATCGTCGGCTGCTTTGTGGTCGGCATGATCCTGACCCCGCCGGATGTGTTCTCGCAGACCATGCTGGCAGTGCCGATGTGGCTGTTGTTCGAGGTGGGTCTGGTCGCCAGCCGGATGGTGGCCCGGCAACGACCGTAACGCGGGTTATTCGGTTTTTGCCAGTTCGCCGATCTTCTCCAGCCGCGCACGCACGATGTTGCGGCTGATGCCCAACAGGCGACCGGTCTGCAACTGGTTGCCGTGGCAGAACCGGTAGGCGGTACGAAACAGCGTCTCTTCGATGTGCTCGTACAAATCCGGAACATTCTTCTCGAACAGACCGATCAACGCGCTTTCCAGATTGGCCGGCGGTGCCAGCGGGCGCGCGGCGGCCTGCACTGCTTCTTCCTGACGAATCCCCGAAGAACGCATGTCGACCAGGTGCAGGTCGACCGGCTGGACCACCTCGTTGCGGCACACCAACAGGGCGTGGTGAATGGCGTTTTCCAGCTCGCGAATATTGCCCGGCCAGCTGTGTTGCAGCAGCTTGCGCTCGCTGTCGACGCTCAGCGAGGCGCGGTTGTAGCCCAGGCGCTGGCAGTGCTCGCCGATGAAAAATTCCGCCAGCGGCAGAATGTCCCCCGGCCGCTCGCGCAATGGCGGCAGGCGGATGGTTGCCACGTGCAGGCGATAGAACAGGTCTTCACGGAAATGCCCGGCCACCACGGCATCGGCCAGGTTGACGTTGGTCGCTGCCACCAGCCGCACATTGATCGGAATCGGCGTGCGTGAGCCCAGGCGCACCACTTCGCGCTCTTGCAACACGCGCAGCAGCTTGACCTGCATGTTCAGCGGCAAGTCACCGATTTCATCGAGAAACAGCGTGCCGCCATTGGCCGCCTCGAACCAGCCGGCCTTGCTGTTGGTCGCACCGGTGAACGCGCCCTTCTCGTGCCCGAACAACTCGCTTTCGACCAGCGATTCAGCAAACGCGCCGCAGTTGACCGCCACGAAGGACTCGCGCCCGCGACGGCTCAGGTGATGGATATGCCGGGCCACCAGTTCCTTGCCCGTACCGGTTTCGCCAACGATCAGGGTGTTGGCTTCGCTGGGCGCCAGGCGCTCGATGCGGCTGAGCAATTCCTGCGAGCGGGGGTCCTTGAACACCAGCACGGTGGCGCGCACGGACTTGGTCAGTTCTCGGGCGTGAGGATGGGTCAGCAGCGACATGGTGCATACCTGGCAGTGGAAGCGCGACGCCATCTTTACATGAAAACCAATAGTCCAATTAATTGTTAATTGGCATTTGTTTATTCCCGAAATGAATATGTAGAAATCAGACACAGTGCATTGCTGCTCCAGCAGCAACCGGTCAGCAGCGACTGCTCTGGGGTCAGCATCGGGCTGCGTCCCAGGCAACACCTCAAGCACCCGCCGGGTTTATCCACAGCCCCGGCGCACAAGGGCTGCAGCGCAATTTGCACGGCATGGCATACAACCTGCTCTGCTGCCTGCAAGCCGGTTTCGTCCGGCACCCGTTCGCGAACCTGTCGCACAAGGAAAACCCGATGACGTTGTCCACCACCCTCAAGCACTCGTTCGCGGCCCTGGCCGTGGCGATCTCGATGAATGCCCTGGCCGACGGCGTGCATGCGCCCAAGCCGGACCCGTTGCAAGGCGACGGCCGGGTCTCGGCGTTCTACACCTGGGAAGAGGTGATTCCGGCCACGCCCGGCAAACTGCTGCGCAGCGAGCCGCTGGACGCCACCCTGAGCCTGCCGGGTGCCGCCTCGCAGCAACGGATTCTCTACAGCTCGCTGAGCGGCATCGACGGCAAGACGCCAATCGTGGTCTCCGGCGCGCTGTTCATTCCCAAGGGCACGCCACCGGCCGGCGGCTGGCCGGTGGTCAGCTGGGGTCACGGCACCGTGGGCGTGGCCGACATCTGCGCACCGTCGTGGAGTGGCCGTTCGTACCGCGACGTGCAGTACCTGGCGCGCTGGCTGAGTGAAGGTTTCGCCATCGTCGCCACCGACTATCAGGGCCTGGGCGTACCCGGCGGGCATCCGCTGCTGAACGCACGCACCGCCGCCTACGGCATCCTCGACGCCGCCCGTGCGGTGACGAAATCGGTACCGGGCCTGGCCAACAAAGTGCTGATCGTCGGCCAGTCGCAAGGCGGCGCCGGTGCCTTTGCCGCAGGCGCTTATGCCGCCACCTATGCGCCGGACCTGGGCGTGAAAGGCAGCGTCGGTACCGGGGTGATCTACACCGTGGGCACCAGAAGCGTCGGCAATCAGGACCAGACCAAGGTCGACGCCGCACTGACCTATGGTTTCTACACCCTGCTTGCCGCGCAGCAATACGACCCGGGCATCGACCCTAAAGACCATTACACCGACCGCGCCCTGCCGCTGTTCGAACAGGCGCGCACCAGTTGCCTGGCCTCCCTGACCAGCGATGTGCTGGCGCTGGGCCTGACACCGGCGCAGGCGCGCAAGGATAACGATGGCGCCAGGCTCAAGCCTTGGCAGGACCAGATCGCCTACCCGACCCTCAAGCTGGCGCAGCCGATCTTCATCGGAACCGGCGCCGAGGACAAGACCCCGGCCGCCGAGACCCAGCTCAAGCTGATGAAGGACGCCTGCGACGCCGGCTCCGTGGTCGAAGGCCACCTGTACAAGGGCCTGGGCCACAGCGAAACGGTGAATGCCTCGCTGAAGGACTCGATTCCGTTTGCGAAAAAAGTGATCGCCGACCAGCCGATCACGCCGGTGTGCGCACCCACCGCCGGTTGATCGAGCGGGCCTTCATTTCATTTCGGGAACATCATCATGAGCATCGAGTTCTTCAGCCGCCTGCCGCTGCATGGCGAAACCCAATACCTGCCGGGCGACCCGCGTAACCGTGGCGACTGGGGCCCGAGCGATGGCACCGGCGCCGTGTCGGATTTCGAGGTCGGTGACCCGTTCACCTACATCGATTACCTCGGCCAGATCGCCCGCGCCAACGAGATCAACAAATTCGGCGGCGTGCTGATGGTCAACGCGCCCAGCGGCGAAGAGCCATGGACGGTGTGCTCGCTGCTGGCGCGTGAAACCCGCACGCTGAAATTCGTCACCGCCTTTCAGCCTTACCACTACACCCCGTGGGTCGCAGTGCAGCAGTCGGCGACCTACCAGCGCGCCACCGGCAACCGCCTGGTGTGGAACATCATCAACGGCGGCTCGGACGCGATGCAGCGGCAGGTCGGCGACTTCAGCAGCCACGATGAGCGCTATGACCGCGCCAGCGAATTTCTCGATGTGGTCAAAGGCTACTGGCACAACCAGAACTTCCACTATCAGGGCAAGTACTACAGCGCCGAAGGCGGTGGCCTGCGCCATCCGCTGAACAAGGCCGAGCTACCGGTCATCTGCACCGCTGGCTCCTCGATTGCCGCGCGTGAATTCGCCGCCAGACACGCCGACTATTACCTGATGCGCGCCGAACACCCCGAGCAGATCGCAGCCCTGATCAGTGATGTGCGTGAGCGGGCGCTCAAGCATGGCCGGCATGACATTCGCTTCGGCCTGTCGATCGATGTCATCACCCGCGAGACCGAAGAAGCCGCTCACGCCGAAGCCAAGCGCTTCTTCGACGACGGCATCCGGCGCGGCGCCGCCAAGGCGGTGGCCGCCCACGCCGGCCTGCGCACCGCGCGCAAGCTCAGCTACGAAGAAGAATTCGGCCAGCGCGAAGACATCAAGCCGTACGACGACTTCTTCATCTACCCCAACGTCTGGGCCGGCTTCGGCTACATCGGCGTGCCGCCGGGCTGTGCGCTGGTGGGCAGCTACGACAACGTCGTGGCACGCATCCGCGAATACAACGCGCTGGGCCTGGAGCTGTTCTTCCTCGCCGGTTACCCGCACCTCGAAGAAGCCTATCGACTGGGCCAGCACATCCTGCCGCACTTCAAGCACGAGCGTGCCGCCCTGGTGAAAAGCTCGGCCAGCGTGGCGCCCCTGCACGCGGTCAGCGCGAACTGAAGCCAGAACGTTAAGGAAGAACAGGCATGGACCACCCGATCAGCCGCCGACATTTGCTCAACAACTCCGCCCTGCTCGGCGCGGGCCTGATGCTGGGAAGCAGCGGCTT
This sequence comes from Pseudomonas sp. 3A(2025), assembly GCF_054589175.1. Lineage (NCBI taxonomy): Bacteria > Pseudomonadati > Pseudomonadota > Gammaproteobacteria > Pseudomonadales > Pseudomonadaceae > Pseudomonas > Pseudomonas sp. 3A(2025). The sequence goes on from NZ_BAAILM010000015.1 coordinate 33,607, forward strand.
GCTCAGCGGCTGTGACGCCGGTTCTCAAGCCAAAAGCGGTACGCAAACAAACGGTCAGCCGCAGTACGGCGGCCGCTTGCGCCTGGGTATTCTGGACGGCAACCAGAGCGGCAACCTCGATGCCCACAAGCCGGTCGGCAGCGGCGTGGTGCGCGGCTTTGCGCTGTACAGCAAGCTCTGGGAGTGGGACGAAAACATGCAGCCACGGCTGGCACTGGCCGAGGAAACCGAGGTCAGCCCGGACGCGAAGACCTGGACCCTGCGCCTGCGCCAGGACCTGGAATTCCACCACGGCAAGACCATCGATGCCGACGACCTGATCTTCTCGGTGCGCCGCCTCACCGACCCGGAACTGGCTTCTCCGTACGCCGCCTTGCTGCACTGGGTCGACCGCGACAACCTGGTCAAGCTCGACAAGCGCACCATCCGCCTGAGCTTTCGCGACGGGCGCAGTTATTTCCCGCTGGCCGAAACCTGGGTCAACTTTGGCGGCATCGTGCCGGTCGATTACCACCCGGTAACCAACCCGGTCGGTGCCGGGCCTTACAAGCTCAAGAGTTTTACCCCCGGCCAGCGCTCGGTGTTCACCCGCTTCGAGAACTACTTCAAGCCCGGCAAACCGTACGCCGACGAGCTGGAAATCATCGATTTCAAGGACCAGATTTCACGCCTGGCCGCGCTGCGCGCAGGCCAGATCGACATGGCCAACGGCATGCCCAGCGAACAGCTCGATGTGCTCAACCGCGACCCGCGCATCAAACTGGTGACCTCGGTGACCGGCAACTGGCTGTCGTTCGACATGAACACCGCCAAGCCGCCGTTCGACGACCCGCGCGTGCGCCAGGCCTTCCGCCTGCTGGCCAACCGCGACAACCTGGTCAAGCGTGCGCTCAACGGTCAGGGCCGGGTCGCCAACGACCTGTATTCGCCCAGCGACCCGACGTTCGACCACAGCCTTCCGGCACGTGCGTTCGACATTGCAACGGCGCGCCGGCTGCTCAAGGAAGCCGGCCACGAACACCTCGACGTCGAGCTGGTGACCACGCCCGGCAGCGGCTTGTCGGCCGCCCTGGTGCTGGCCGAACAAGCTCGCGAAGCCGGGGTGACGTTGAGGGTCAAGCAGGTCGACCTGCCGACCTTCCAGGGCCCGCAGAAAACCGAATGGCCGCTGAGCACCGGCGGCAGCATCGGCGCGCCGTTTCTGGCCAGCGCCATTCATACCGACGCGCCGTTTGCCGTATCGAACAAGACCCAGTTTCAGGACCCCGAATTCAGCCGCCTGTTTCAGCAGGCCATGGCCCAGCCGGACCTCGCCAAGCGCACAGCGCTGGTTCATCAGTTGCAGCGTATCCAGTACGAGCGTGGCGGCATGCTGATCTGGGGCTACACCGACCAGCTCGACGGCTTCACCCGCCAGGTCGGCGGCGCCGGCCCCGAACACACCCAGTTCAGCACCTGGCGCTTCGACAACCTGTGGCTGAACACCAAAACCTGAATCCCCTGCACACCGCGCCCGTAGGACACGGAGAATCTCAATGCCTGCAATTGCCTTATCCCCCGACGTGGCGGGCTTTACCCGCAACCTGCTGTCGGTTGTCGTACTCGCGCAACTCTCGATGCTGGCCTGGGCCGACACCGAACAGGGCAGCACGCCGACCCTGAACGTGGTCACCGTCGAGGCTGAAAAGAAAGCCGACCCCGACACCGCCATCGTGCCAGTGCGCCCACCGACGTCGGTGTATGGCGGCTTGCAGGCCAGTGTGCTGGACACACCGCGCTCGGTCAGCCAGGTCAACGCCGAACAACTGGCCAGGGATCCGATCCGCAGCAGTGACGACCTGGTCAAATACGCACCGGGCATCACCCGTGGCGGCGGCCAGAACTCGGGGCTGGCGCCGCAGTTTCGTGGTCAGGGTTCCGAGGTGTTTCATGATGGCCAGCGCGGCTATGCGGTGCGGCATCCGGCCAATTTCAACGGCATCGAAGGCGCCGACATCGTCGCCGGCCCCTCGTCGGTCACCTACGGCTCGGTGACCGGCAGCGGCGGCTATGTGAACTACCTGAGCAAGAAGCCCGACTTCGACGAACAGCGTACCCGCATCAGCGCCGAACTGGGCGGCTGGAACCCCGGCGCGACGTCACGCGGCTCGGGCAAATACAGCGTCGACACCACCGGTCCCCTGTCCGACAGTCTGGCCTATCGTTTCAGCATGACCCAGCAGCGCAACCAGGATTACTACGACAACGTCGACAACAATTTCAACGCCTTCTACGGCGCCTTCGCCTGGCGCGGCGACGGCGTGCGGGTCAACTGGAACGCCAGCTACGACGACTATTACGACTACAACATCACCCACGGCTGGAACCGCGCCACCCAGGACCTGGTGGACCACGGCAAGTACTACGCCGGCCGCGCCACGCCGATCATCCAGAACGGCAACACACTGTGGTCACCGGTGCTGCAATCGGGCGCTGCCAATGCACCGGTTACCGGCTGGGTGCAGCGCCAGCGCAACGCCCAGGGCCAGTACACCGTGGTCAACAACAGTTTCCAGAGCGCATCGCCCAACACCCAGGCCAGCCCAGGCAGCGTGCGCGGCTGGGTCTACGATCCGAACCTGGCCGGCAACGAGCTGACGTCGCTGTCGTCGCAGACCAGCCAGCGCGCCGAAGACGAGAGCAGCTCGCGGCGCTTCATCACCCAGTTGCGCGCCGAATGGGACCTGACGCCGGACATCACCCTAGCCAACAGCACGTTCTACGAACGCTCCAACGACATCACCGATGCGGTGGGCTCGTTCAACGTGCAGTCCAAGGACAACATCTTCGACAACCGCTTCGAGTTTCGCTGGCGCAACGAAGGCGAGCTGTTCGGCATCAAGGTGGTCGACGACAGCAACAGCGGGCTGATCTACCGCCGCGAGTCCAACCAGTCGATTGCCGCCAACAACAGCTTTGGCGGCAATATCTACGCCTACGACCTGACTCAGGACACCTCGACCAAGAACCCCGGCGACCTGCTCGGCCTGACCGGCAGTAACCCGGCCGGCGGCGAAGGTGCCTGGATCGGTCAGCCCGGCATGGCGCAATTTTCTGACTATTACGGCTACCTGAACCTGCCGGCCATGTACCCGGCAGGCCACGGCCTGTACGCCGAATCGGTGGCACCCTACACCGCCGACAGCGTGTGGACCACCAAGACCCTGTTCAGCCAACACAACCTGCGTTTCAACGAGCGCGTGGGCCTGAACATCGGCGCCAGCCGCAGCTGGATCGATGCCCGCATCGAAAACCCGTTCGCCCTGCCCGGCGCCAGCCAGCGCAAGGACAGCGACAACTACCGGCTGTTCTCGGTGCAGGTCAGCCCGTACATCAAGCCCACCGACAACAGCACGCTGTACTACACCTTCGACCGCTCGCTGGCAGTCAATACCGGCTTCTTCTCAAACGGTATCGGCTGGGGCAGCGGCGCGGGTGCCAACCTGCTCAACCCGTTGCAGTTCAAGAGCCTCTCGGTGCTGCATGAAGTCGGCCTGAAAATCGACGCGATCCCCGACACACTGTTCTTCTCGCTGGCCGGCTTCAAGCAGGAGCGCGATCAGTCGCCCGACAGCAATAACAACATCGCCCGGCTGATCATCAAGGGCGTCGAATCGACCATTCGCTACCAGCCCACCGACCACCTGCGCACTGGCATCAACCTGTCGAAACTCAAGGCCTACAACGAATTCACCTCGCAGGCAGGCTTTGCCTCGGCAGGCTTTGTGCCCGACAACGGCACAGTGTTCGGCGACAACAACGCGTTCAACCAGCGCCCGTCCGGAAAGTTCGATGCGGTGCAGATTCCCGAGTACACCGCCAGTGGCTTTGTTGATTACCGCTTCGACAACGGCTTTGGTGCCGAGCTGTCCGGCTGGTGGACCAGCCAGTGGTACCTGAACCTGAGCAAGACCGTGCAGATCCCCAACGAATACAACCTGGATCTGGCCATTTACTACCGCCAGCCGACCTGGAGCACCACGCTGCGGGTGCTCAACCTCACCGACGAGCTGAACTTCGTCAGTGGCCTGGCCGGTTCCACCAACACCTTTCTGCAACCGATGCAGGGCCGCACCGTGCTGGCCCAGGTCGATTACCAGTTCTGATTTTTTCCAGGGAGCACCGCATGTCGATCGAATTCGTCGGGATGATTTTCCCGCGCCAGTGGTCCGAAACCCACGGCCAGCGTACCGCAGGTTTTGACCTGCCGTTTATCAGCCATCACGCCCGCGCCCACGAACAGGCAGGCTTTGACCGGGTGCTGATCGCCAGCGCGCCGGGCAGCGCCGACAGCCTGCAAGTGGCCGCCTATGCCGCCTCGCAGACCGAACGCCTGGGCTTCATGATTGCCCACCGTCCGGGCCTGACCGCGCCGACCGTGGCCGCCCGCGCGTTTGCCACGCTCGACCACACCACCGGCGGCGGCCGCTTGCGCCTGCATGCGATTACCGGGATTACCGCCGAACCGCAGGAAGGCGACTTTCTCGCCGACAAGACCGAGCGCTACAAGCGCGCCGACGAGTATCTGGAAATCGTTCGTCGCCTGTGGACCGAAGAGCAGCCGTTCGATTTCGACGGCCAGTACTTCAAGATCCAGGGCGCGTTTTCGCCGGTCAAACCCGTGCAACAACCGCATATTCCGATCTCGTTTGGCGGCTCATCCGACATCGCCTACCAGATCGCGGTCAGACACGCCGACCTGTACGCGCTGTGGGGTGAGCCGCTGAGCGGCGTGGCCGAACAAATCGGCAAACTGCGCGCCGCCGCCAGCGCACAAGGCAAGCCGGCGCCACGGGTCAGCCTGTCGGTGCGGCTGATTCTGGGCGCCACCGAGGACCTCGCCTGGCAACGCGCCGAGCAGATTCTGGCGCAGATCAAGGCCAACCCACAGTTCGCCGAAGGCAGCCCGTGGCGCAACCGCACCAAAGGCACCGGCAGCGAACGCCTGCTCGCCGCAGCCGCCGCCGGCGACCGTCACGACCGCGCCCTGTGGATGCCCACCGCCAGCGCGGTCGGCGCCTACGGCGACACCACCGCACTGGTCGGCACACCGGAAACCGTCGCAGAAGCGTTGCTCGATTATGTTGACCTTGGGGTGACGACGTTCCTGAACAGGGGCTATGACCCGCTGTACGACACCGTGGATTACGGCCGCTGGATCATTCCGGCGGTGAGGGAAGAAGCGCGGCGACGGGCGTTGCAGCGGGCCTCATAAACCGGGAACCACTCCTACGAGCGGTGCCCCAGATACTGGCTAAGCGCTTTGCGGGTCAGATCGTTCAGGGACACATTCTGCTGACTGGCGGCAATACTGGCCGCCAGGTGCAGGTCGTGCCCTACTCTGACGTTAAAAGATCCCTTGCAGGAAACTTCCGGGGTTTGTCCAAGTGATGCGCACGTCGCAAGGTAATCGTTAACGGCCTCTCTGAAAGACTCCGTCAGCCCGGCGACTGTTTCACCCTCGTAGCTGACCAAAGCCCGAATGAACTGAAGCTTGCCGAACAGACAATTGTCCTCAGGGCTGACCTCGATAGAGCCGTAATAACCCCGGTGCTGTAATAGCGTGTTCATAGAATCAATCCTCCAGCTTTCAGGCGCTCAATGACCTGTCGCTTGATATAGGCCTTCAGTTCATTACCTGGGTGTGGCTTGTGCAGGTTGATCATTGCCTGCGGGTTGCCGTTATCGAATTTGACCCGGCTGCCATCACCGTCTATCAAGCGATATCCGAACCCCTTGAGCAAAGTAACCAACTCAGGCCAGGTGAACCCATCGTGCAGGTTCAGCAGCTTCGCCAGCAGCTTGGCATGTCTGGACATATTGCCCCTTTCAAGCGACTAAATTTAGTCGCAAGAGTAAAGCAAGGCAACCTTGGCTTTGGATCAGGCGCTTACGTCACAGGTTGTAGGATGCATCTGAAAGCCAGGCACAGCGCCTAATGCCGATCAGTTAAGCCGGTTTTCGCCAGACATTTCGTCTGGCGCCGAATCTGTAGGAGATCACTCGCCGCCTTGGCGCCGCGCTGTCGCGCAGCAAACATGGGACCTGTAGGAGGGAGCTCTGCCGGAATGCCGGACCGATCGCGATCGGCTGCGTAGCAGTCGTAGATTTGCAGCGTTTCGACGATTTCCGTGAGCGCTTCGCGCTCAATCGCCAGCAGAGCTGCCTCCTACATCAGTTTTTTAAATTTAATAAAATCAATAAGTTATTTTATGTTTGATGAGAGATCGCCCGTCGCCATGGCGCCGCGCTGTCGCGCAGCAAACATGGGACCTGTAGGAGGGGGCTCTGTGCGCATTCCACGCCACTTGGACACTCAGACCGCTACCATTTGGACACTCGTTCCATGCTCATTTGGACACCTGATCCACGTCCATTTGGACAGGCAGTCGGAGCGCAGCGACGCAGGTCTGCA